>JANYDC010000136.1 GCA_025359965.1 Pedosphaera sp. | reverse complement strand
CTGTTGGCAACGAGAGGTTCTGGATGCACCACTCAACCTGCAACCGCTCCATTCAAACGGGCGGGCCAACAACCTATGTGGGTTCCAAATGTGCCTTTAGGATAGCCTGCTTTTAAAACATGCCGTTTTTGGAAGTGCCCTAAAGATTATCGAGACGAGATCGGGATCTGGTATCGGAGTGGCAGAACGTATTTTCCAGCGGACCCATAGTTCTGCGAGCAATGCATTGTCCTTGATGGAGTCTGGAGAAAAGGGAAAAGATCTGAAATGCCATTTAAGAACCAAAAGCTGAATCCGTTTCAAGCCTTGGTTGCGATCTTGGCAGTAGGCGCCCTAGCCGGTTTGGTCTACTTAATTTATCAGACCGGCAGTCATGTCTGGCATCAAAGGCAGATCAAGGCGGGTATTCCCAATTACCTGACCCACCTACGCACGCAACGGGATGGATTAATTCAGGCCATTGAGAACTACCATGCTCATTTTGGGTTTTACCCCCCCAACCACTCCACGAACAAAACCCAGCGCGCCATGATCAATCCTCTCTATTACGAACTGGCAGGCACGCGGTGGAATCCGCAGTACAAGTCTTTCGGCGTGTCAACAGCCAAGGAAACGATCAGCGGGGATACGATGGAGAAGTTTTTCAACATGAGGTCGTTCTCAAACTTTCTTGCCTATCCTCTTTGGCCGACGAATTTTACCTCGCGAGGAGATTTCACCATCCGCGAGGACGAGGACATCATGATGGTGGGTTACAGCATTCCAGGAGAAGTCGAAACGGATATCGACGATGGATTTCGAATTAGCACCTGGCGTTACGCTGCCGAACCGGCCGAGCACAACGTCGGGAAATTCGATATCTGGATCGAGGTGGAGGTGCTGGGGCAGCGCATGGTCGTTGGCAATTGGCCGGATGCACGGTGATACAACGACGGTATCGGGCGCAGTGATACACAATGCCCGGTTGCCAAGGTCCAGATGTCGAGCTATAGCCTTGTAAGAATGAAACCAAAAATACTCGCTTTCGCCGGCAGCACTCGATCCGGCTCTTATAACAAAAAATTGATCGCCTTGGGAGCTAGTGCCGCTCGGGGCGCCGGGGCCGAGGTCACAGTGGTCGACCTCCGAGATTTAGCTCTTCCTCTATACGATGGGGATTTCGAGGATAGTCAGGGACTTCCCGCCGGGGCCAAGCAATTCAAGAAACTTCTCATGGAACATCAAGGTCTGTTCATTTCGTCGCCGGAATACAACAGCTCCATTTCGGGTGTTCTGAAAAATGCCATCGATTGGGCATCACGCGCTGAAGCTGACGATGAGCCGCCGCTTGCCGTGTTCCGAGGCAAAATCGCCGCCCTGATGGCCGCCTCTCCCGGCCAGTTGGGGGGCTTGCGCGGCTTGGTCCATCTTCGCGCCATCCTGGGAAACATCGGCGTGGTAGTACTGCCTGATCAAGTCACCGTCTCCGCGGCCAGCTCGGCCTTCGATGATGCAGGCGCCCTGAAGGATGAAGGCAAACGCAAACAGGTCGAAGGTCTTGCCAGCGGCCTGCATCGGTTTCTTGTCAAGCACTCGGCTTAAAGATCGAGTTTATCAATGTTGGTCCGCGGGCAGTTCAAATTCGGATCACGCGGGATTTGCCGCCACAGCCGTGTCCGCTGCAGGGGCTTTCTTTTTTCGCGATGGCGGACCGAACAGGTTCGTCAATGGCGTGGGGCTAATGACCCACTCGTACGCGACAAGGGCGATCGCGCTGTGATTAACGAGGTGACGATGGCTTGAGGAAGGGTGGGCATTCCCAATCTGCTCACTAGTGGGATGCCCACCATATTAAGAAGGTTCTGATGGACCAGATTGTTCGCGTGCAATGTGATCGGCCATCCCCCAATCAGGTTACACGCGAATGGGGTTGAAAATTACCGTCTTGATTTTTTTAAAGTCGGCTTTCTTGAGTGGTTCGTTATGCCCTGTCGAGTGTTTCCAATGCTGTTCGCCTGGAATCCCCCGCTAATTCGTTTTGTCGAATTGTTGGTTGCGACCTGCGCGAGAAGCTCGCCACAATAAACGCGCCGCCAGCCATGACCAAGGTCTTGGTCCAATCAGATTCAAACCGAGCACTCTGCAAGACTACAGGAAGATGAAAAATGAGCATGGAAAGGAATATCACCACTCCAAGAATCATGGATGCCTGACGGCGTGTGCGCTGCAAACAAATCGCGACACCCAATGCGAAAAGAACCAAGCCGATCAAATAATTTCCCAATATCGTTCCCGGAAGCCAGACGGGCACTTGCGGGGCTGTGACGCTGGGGAAAATAAAATGCTCCACCCCGAGCGCAGCCATCCCACCCCCAACGAAGTATGGGGCCAGCGTGGAGCCAACCTTGTACACACCCATCAATGGATGCTCCTGAGCTTTGAGCTCTCCTGCACCCCTCCGTCGCATGGCAATGCTCTGAGCAAGCGCAAAGGCACATCCGCTCATGGTCAAAGCCTGAAAAATGCCCCGCCATTCGTCGAAATCCGTGGGTTGAACCCATATCCGCGAAGTATGCAGCATCACCACCCACAAGAAAATCATGGAGCCCAACAAAGTCGCAGCCCATCGATCCCAAATCCTGATGGTTATGCTGAGTGCCGAAGCGATAAGGGCGATCCCGGTAAAGCATGCCCAAAACGTCCTCCAAGGAATCCACTCAGGGATAAATCCAGCAACGAATCCCAAATAAATAAAGTGCTGGAATCCGAAAATCGCCATGGGACTGGCAATCAGAAAAGGCGCAAAACTTGAACCCCATTGGATAATTTTCTCCATAAACTCGTTTGTTGCGGTGGGTTGTTATTTCCGGATGGTCGATCTTTGCTGTAACCAGCCAATGTCTTGATTATTGGGGGATGGCTGTGGAGGCAAGGCTGACAAATGGGTGTCTTTTTTGAGGGGCGGCTTGGTGCGCGCATCCTGCCAGCGCCGAATTTCCGCGTGCCCGTCGCAAAAATTGAGTCCGCCTGCGCCGTTGTGATAACTGGCCGGAAAATCACCCACTTTGAATATGGATGGGCTGCCCGGAGCGAACCCGTCCATGTACACCAGAAAACTTCCGTCGTTGATGCTGTCCTCCCGTTCATCCACCAATAGATAAGTTTCGCTCGGGCCTGGGCCAACCATATCCGTGACTTTCTTGAAGACTTTAAAACCGGGAGTGAATGAGGTCTCTACCCCGGTCACTGCGTCATAGCTCCCTATCCAGTTGTTCATTGAGACCGAGCGCACACGCGGATATCTCTTGTTGCCAATGGTGCTCATGCTTTTATCCCCGGGGCACCGCCACACCCCTGGAGACCGCACATAGGCGCGGAGAAGCCCGTTTACCAGAAAGAGCGTGTTGGTGTTGTCTGGATTATTTTTGCCTGGGAAGATCAGGTTGTCACCTCCATCCAGAGTCAGCACTCCGACCACCCAATTAAAGCGGATGTCCGCGGAAGCCAGTCCAGGATTGGGCGGCACACGGTCGTCAAAGTCATGGGTATACATCGTCCAGGCCAGCCCCAGTTGTTTCATGTTACTAAGGCACGCGATCCCGTGCGCCTTAGTCTTGGCCTTGGCCAAAGCCGGCAGCAGCATGCTGGCCAGTATGGCAATGATCGAGATGACCACCAGCAGTTCAATCAGAGTGAAGGCTCGTCCTAAACTTAAGTGATTCGGGCGGGAAAATTTGATTCCCTTTGGGTTTGTGCTGTTTCTCATAGTTCTCTGGAGCTCGTTGGTAGGGGTTCTCATTTTCCCGCGCCGAAATCGGGTTTTAACCAGGGAGATCCACCCCAATACCATTTGGCTGGTTTTAGGATCTCCGTGTGGCCATCCGAAAAAAGCACCGAACTGCGGGCCTGATGCCGGATATTTGGTCCGCCCCAATTGTCGTCGCCGCCGGCAACGCAGCCGACACAGGGCGAATCGTCAACGGGATCGTGCAGCACCCACGCGCCCGGTTTTTCAGGGCTTAGTTCAGTCACGCACTTGCCGGGATCAAGGCTGGGAGCGGGCTTGCTGCCGCCGTCTGTGACATAGACGGTGGTGGCTGGGGAGCGCACCGAGCTGTCCCGAAGCTGCTGGTAGACCGATGCGTCCCAGAATCCCGCCCAATCGCAGCCGCCGATGCGAAAGTTCATGGCGTAGTTGGAAACGAATCGATTCGTGGCGCTGGAGGAGTATCCGCCGAACTTGTCCTTGGGTTTGATCGGACGCGCCGGACACAACACCAGGTTTGTTGTGGCCAGATAGCTCCTGAGATAATCGAACCACATCCGCCCCTTGTGTGCATCCCCGCTGCCTGGCGTCTCCCGCGTATAGAAAGTGGGCGGAAAACACCCGTCGAAATCCGTGCTGTAAAGTTTGGCCGCGAGTCCGATTTGACGAAGATTGCTGGCGCAACGGATGGTCTGGGCCTTGGCTTTGGCTTTCGCCAGAACCGGCAGCAACATGCTTGCAAGAATCGCGATGATGGCGACGACCACCAAGAGTTCGATCAAAGTGAAACCCACTCGCCGGGTTTCTTGATTGGTCCGTGATCGGATTTGGAGGAAAAGACTCATGGCAGCGCCAATTGATTTGCACTGATTTGATGAGGTGGAACACTGAAATGCGATGAAACCGCCAATGGGAGAGACGAACAGGCCTTTGCGTGCGATGAATGGTGCTTAAAAGCTTTCTTCCAGCATGTCTCTGCTGCGGCAATAATTACAGGGACAGAATTGGCTCTGGAGTCCCGTCAATCTGGTGACCGGTTGAGGCTTGCCTGCGGTTGCTCTGGCTCAGTTGTAAAAAATAACTGAAACCATGAGCTGCCTGGTAGGTGGGTCGTTGCGCTCAGGTTATTGTGCCAAGACTTTCCTGGAGCAGCTTGAAACAGTCCTGGCTTGCGCCAATCTTCAAGCCTGATTTTAGCACCACTACAGATTCCCCTTGGAATAGAGACCGTAACTCTTTGATCCGATCCAGATTCACCAGGCGCGAGCGATGGATGCGTACGAATCCTTCCGAGGCCAGGCGCTCCTCCATGCTCGTCAGTGTGGAGCGAATCAGGTGGGATTCCTGCCCGACATGCAGCCGCACATAATCCGCATCAGCCTCGACCCAATCAATCTCATGGGGCCGTAAAACCAACACGCGATCCCGGTCTTTAACCAGGAGGCAGTTTCCTTTCGGATTCGCCGTGCTCTTCAGCAGGCCGTTGAGTCCGTCCGTCTGAGCCTGCTTTGCTCCGCCACTAAGAAAAGTCCGCGCCCGCGCCATCGCTTTCCGCACACGTTCCTCTCCAAACGGTTTCAGAAGGTAATCGAGCGCCTCTGCCTCGAAGGCCTGAAGCGCAAACTTGTCGAAAGCCGTCACGAAAATAACCGACGGCATTCGCTCAACGCCGATGGTGCGGACCACATCGAAACCGCTCATTTGGGGCATTTGCACGTCGAGAAAAACCAGATTGGGTGTGTGTGCCTGAATGGCTGCCACCGCTGAATTCCCATCTGCACATTCGGCCACGATGGTTACATCTCCCATCTTGAGCAAAAAACGTCTAATTCGGTTTCTGGCCACCGGTTCATCATCAACAATCATCACACGCAGCCGCATGGGATCAGGATGGTTTTTCAGACAAGGCCGGCCGGCATAGTGGAAGCCGCAGATTTACAGACAGGCCGTGGTTATTGATTAATTCCAACCGGTGCTGTTCACCGAACAGGGTCCGCAGGCGTGCCTTCGTGTTTGAAAGTCCAATGCCTACGTTCACCGATTCTCCTTGCTGCGGCATGCCAGGCCCGCTGTCGCGCACCTCCAAATGCAAAAAGCCATTCTCACGCTGTGCAGAGATCCGTAGTTCGCCGCCCTGGTCTGACGAGGCGATACCGTGTTGCACGGCGTTCTCCACCAGTGGCTGCAGAACCAGGCTGGGCACCTTCAATGCCAAAACATCCGGCTCAATGTTCCATGCCACTTGCAATCGGTCCCCCAGCCGCATTTGTTCAATATCGAGATACGCTTTGATGAACTCGATTTCCTCGGAGAGCATGACTTCCTGTTGGCCCGAGGATTCCAGCACCCTCCGCAACAGCTCACCCAGACGAACCACCAGCTGTTCCGCCAGATCGGGATCCTCATGAACCAATTCGGCAATCGAATGAAGAGTGTTGAAAAGAAAGTGCGGGTTCAACTGGCTGCGCAGGGCATGGAGTTGTGCGTCGCGCAGTCGCGACTCAAGCGCCAGTGTCTTCAACTGTTTGTCCCGCAGATCGCTCGAATACCTTGTGGCGTGCCAGACAATTGCCATCACAGCAAACATGAATGGATTTGTACCGCTCCCTCTGAGTACCGCCGCTTTTACCTGGGGCATAAACTCAGCCGGGGCACTGACACCGGACAGAAAACGCCAGTCAATCCACTCTTTTAAAAACTTGATTGAATTCTCCAGCACCGGATGCAGCAAAGAAACGGCTAACACTCCCAAGAACATGGCGGGCACATACCTTCTCCACGTGTGAGGCCCCTCGTACAACCGGCCGCACAACCAAAAAATGCCCAGCGAAAGAATGGCCCATGACGACCAGTACAAGACTTGAATCCAAAAGACTTCAGACCATGTTTTGGGCGCTCCCGACCAGTAAGTCTGAGGCCCACACATGATCATGAGGGCAATCCAAACCCCGACATAGCGCAGCCATCCGGGCAAAAAAGATGGCCACGCGATGGCGGATTTCATGCTGCCATCATAACTCTCTTGTCAAATGGCGCTGGTCAACCCAGCTTCATGGCGCGTTTCAGCCGCGCGCTTCGCACCGCCGCGTCCACGATTTCCTGGCCGATGCGGCTGATGGGCAGACTGACCGGCCCCTCTAAAGGCTTGTCGTGATCCAGCGCATGCAAAAGATATTGTACCGAGTTTTGTTTCGGAGCCTTGAGCGCGGGTGCGGCCACTAATTGGGGCTTGGGTTTCTTGTGGGTTTGGACCGTCACGTGGGGTTCATAATCATACGAACTGATGGTGCCTTCCGTCCCCGCGATGATGAACCCGCATTTGGGCAGCGGTTGGAGAGTCCATGGATCGCTAAAAGTGCCCCAGCGCGTTTCAAACTTTGAAAGGCCATGCGCGTAACGGGCCACCACAATGCTATGCTCATCCACTTCCAGCCCGGCCGGTTCATCCACCACCGCCGTCACTTCCACAGGCCGTTTTCCCCCTTGATACCAAGTTCCCAGAGTGGTGCCATAACCTAGGTAATCCAGCATGGACCCTCCGCCCTGAGATTTCTTATAGAACCACGAACTTGGTTTTTCCAACGCGACCTGCTCCCGGGTTTTCTCCACCTTGTCCGCACCATGGAAAAGTGGTCCTCGGTTCCCTCCAAAATGCCAGACATTGATCACCTCGCCGATGCGCCCCTCCTCAACCAGTTGATGTGCTTTGCAGTGAGATGGCACCCATTGCAACGGCCAATTGATCATCAGCGTTTTGTCCTTCGGCATGGCTTTGATCATCACATCAGCCTCTTTGAGCGACGCGGCAAAAGGTTTCTCCACCATGATGTGGACACCGTAAGGCGCAACTTTCCTCACCCACTCGCCGTGATTTGAAGCCGCCGGGCAGAGGATCACCACATCCGGTTTGGTCTTCTCAAGGCACTCCCTGTAGTTGGTGAAAGCTTGATCCCGCGTTATGAGTTGCTTGCGGATCACCTCCTCCATCCGCGCCGGTTGCTCATCCGAGACGCCAACCAATTCCATCTGCGGATGGCTCTTCGCCATGCGAAGCAGATCCCCCATGTGAAAGTGGTCAAAATTAATGCCAGCGATTTTCCAGGTGCGCAGTTTCATTTGAGATTTTGTTATCGGGTGTGCTCAGACATTGGGTTCGTCCTTGGATTTTGTTCGCTGCTTGATCTGCTCCCAAGAAACCTTCTCCGGCTCAGGCAAACCTTGCGCCCGCAAGGCTGTCCGAAAATGCATCTTTGCCACGCGTTGCAAAAGGTCTTTGCCGCCTTTGGCGAAGAGGAAAGCCGCAACTTCATCCACCTTGGCTGAAGCTCCTTTCGGAAGTTCCACGCCAACGTCCTTGGAAAGCCGTTGCATCCGTCTAACAAACTCCGCCCTCGCCAGAATCGAGGCTGCCGCCACCGCAATGTCCTCTTCCGCTCGATGCCTTTGCACCAATTCGATCTCCCGTCCCAGCGCCATCAAAGCCTTGGCCACGGTGTCTTTGTCTCTCGCAAATTGATCGCTGATGGCGCGTATCGGCGGCGGATTCATGCGGTGCCGTTGTTCCATTAAATTCTCGATGATCCGCGCGTGCCCCCAAGCCAGCAGGCGATTCACGCTTTTGAACTTCGAATACAATCTGTTGTACGACTCATTCCCAATGGGCACCACACTCGTCACGCACCCCGGCGTGCTTGTGATCAAATCCGCCAACTCCAGCATCTTGCGGTCGCTTGTGATGTGTTTGGAATCGCGTACACCGGCCCCTTCCCAGCTATGCAACACCTTCGCATTGACATACACCCCCGCCACGCACAGCGGCCCAAAAAAATCACCCTTGCCGCTTTCGTCCACACCTAGACGGGGGTCGAGCAGTTCGGGTTTGAGCACCGTTTCATAACCCAGCTTGGCTTCCTTCAGCACCAGTGGTTCCAGCGTGAACGTGATAAAGTCGGCCGTATCCTTACCCTGCACGACCAGCTTGCCGCTTTCGTACGCCACCACGTTCACCTTTCCTTTCGCCGCCGCAAATCGCGCATAAGGCACATCCCGGAACACCCAATCCTGCTCCACTAAAATGGCTCGAAGAGTTTCTGCCTGCTCCGCTGTGATGGGGCATGTGTGGGAAGTTGGGGCGGTCGCGCTCATGTCGATAAAAGGGAACGATGGAGAAGCCCCTCGATGTCCGGAGCACTCAGGGCGAAGGGATTCCCTTTCATGCTGCTGGTTTGTAATGCTTTGGCTGCGATCTCGGGAATATCAGCCTCGGCGACGCCCCACAATGACAACGGTGGAATTTCCAGGCTTTGCACTAGTTCCCTGACGGCGCCAATAGCGGCGTCAGCAGAGTGTTGGGTGCCTTGGGTCAAATCCGAAGCCAGCGCCTCAATGCGCTGCATGTAGCCCCTGCCTGAAGCCGATTCTCTCAATAAAGGGGATCGGGCCATTTCTAAATTGGTTTCAAGACCGTGACCGAGAAGGCAGGCGCAGATTGCACCATGCGGGGCCTGAAACATTCCGCCTAGTGGCCCCGCCAAGGCATGAATCACTCCCAATCCCGAGTTCGCCAAAGCCATGCCGCCCCATAAACTGGCTAGCGACATTTCCGCTCGTGCTGCAAGGCGCGATCCATCGCTGAAGGCGGTCTTTAGGGCCAGACTTACCTTCATAATCCCCATCCGGCACAGAACATCAGTCGTTGGCGTGGCCTTGCACGAAAGATACGGCTCAATCAATTGAGTCAGCGCGTCGAGCCCGGTCTGGGCCGTGATATCCGGTGGTAGCGAAAGCGTAAGCTCCGGATCAACCAATGCAACTGAAGGCAGCATCGAGATATGGCGGAGGCTCACCTTCACCCGTTTCTCTGGAACACACAGCACTGCATTACGGGTGGCCTCCGACCCGGTGCCCGCTGTGGTCGGCACGGCAATGATCGGCAGAGCAGGGCGGGTCAACGTCAAACCGCGCCCTACCACCTCCAGATAATCCAGAGCCGGGCCTTCATTGGCTGCCAGCGCGGCGATTGCCTTGGCCGCGTCAATGACACTCCCACCCCCTAATCCGATCACCACCATGGCTTGCATTTGGCGCGCTTTCCTGGCCGCCGCCTCCATGTCTGCCACCAAGGGCTCACCTGGGACCGACCATTGCTCTAATTCCAAGCGGCCGCCTTTAAGGGATTCGATGATTCCGGCATGACGCTCAGGCGCCCCGCCTGTCACCAAAAAAACCCGTGTCCCAAATTCACGGGTCACCCTCACCAGCTCCTTAACCCGTCCCTGGCCAAAGAGAATCCTTCCCGCCGTCGCAAAATCAAAAGAACCGATCATCTATTCTGTGAGTCTGAACTCTGTGTATTTCTTGCTGGCCCGCGGTTGAGCCATCATCGGGGCCACTGCTTCACGCCATTTCAGGTAATGCGCCGACTCTTTGTGGGCTGCGGGAGCCTCGGCTGTGCGATAAGTCTCCACCAGCAGATAGGCTCCTGCTTCCTCGCTCTGTTTAAAGAAATCAAAACGCGCGATCCCATCCTCTTCACGGCTCGCCATTACATTCTCCATCGTGGCCTTTTCAAACGCCGGTTCCATTCCCGGTTTTACCTGAACTACCACAATCATTGTATGCGCGGACATATTTCTCCCCAAGAATCCTACCTGCCCCCGCTGAATCAAGCCCAATCACCCTCGCGCTTTACCTTCTCAACCTAGGAGAACTCCTCCCATCACTCGTCCTCTTCAAACATTTCCTATCCCATTATTATCAGAATGGATTGAGCGTTTGAATCTTTTCGCTTGTCTAATTTGTGCCGGGCCTGTTACTTTTGATTAATTAAAAAAACCGGAGGGGTCCATGCGGGGTTCAGTTAAAGAAAAAAATATCCTTTCACCAAAAACCGTGTTTATCGTTGATGATGAACCGCTTCTCGGAGAAATTGCTGAGGTAATCCTGAATAGTGAGGGTTATCTTACCCGTCGTTTTCTCAGCCCATTCGATCTTCTTGACGCCATTGAGCCCGGTGCTTTCATTCCCCAGATCGTTGTCACTGATTTTCTAATGAACGGCATGAATGGATTGGAATTGATCAGGCGGCTGCGTCAAACCTGCCCCTCCATTCGAATTGTTCTGGTCAGTGGCACCATATCTGAGTGCCTTGCCTCCTCCTCTGCTGACACTCGGCCTGATTATTTCTTGGCAAAACCCTATCAGGTTACCGCGCTGATCCATGCTGTCGAAGCTGCCCTGGCTCCGGACCCCCATTCCGAGACAGCTGCAACTTGACACATTCGCTGTAACCCGCGACAACCCTCATCGGTCACTAGCTGTGTTGGATGACACATGACCGATATATTGATGGAACCGGAACCGATCTCGCTGGACGTCGCTGCTTGCGTCGCGCAAGTGCGCCACGGCGACGAGGATGCGGCTCGCGATCTCTTCCGCCACTTGCACCCCTTGGTTTGCAAGATCGTCCGTTCCCACCTGCCCAGAAGAACAGCCGAAGAGGATCTCATTCAACAGGTTTTCGCCAAGATTTTCAGCAAATTGGACCAATTTCAGGGCAATGTCCCCTTGGAACACTGGGTTTCTCGCGTGGCCGTCAATACTTGCCTCAACCAGTTGCAGAAGGAAAAAATAAGGCCCGAGCTCCGTTTTGCCGATCTAAGCGAGGAGGAGGAGACGGTCGTCATGGATCTGGCTCACACACCCGCCGAGCTGGGGTCCGAGCAAGGATTGGCCGCCCGGGATTTGGTGGAACGCCTCCTTCAGGATTTGTCCCCCGACTTCCGTTTGGTGGTCACACTGCTTCACATGGAGGGAAAATCCGTCGAGGAAGTGAGACAATTAACCGGCTGGAGCGCCGCACTGATCAAGATCAGAGCCTTTCGCGCCCGCCTCAAAATGAAGGCCAGATTGAAAAAACTGGCCCCTGATTTACAATTATGAATCCGAACAATAACCCTTTGGACCGCCTCCTCCGCTCGGCCGCTTCCGCTCCGGCGCGGGAGATCGACGCCCCGGGTTGGGGCTCCGAAGCTCGCGCTCTGGCCTCATGGCGCGCTGCCCTCGCTCATCCCGAGGAAACCAACCTTTTGCCCCTGCCCATGCTTCGACGCGCCCTCGCCTTGGCCGTCATGACCGCCGCCGTGGTGTTCGTTGGGGTGACCTACCAAAAAGTCGATGGGGGACGCGATCCAGTTGAAGTTTCTGACGCGGCCATCTCAAGTGCCGTCATCAATTTGGCCCTTCGCTAGGCACCCCATGAAGAAAGCAGCACCCATTCTTTTCCTGATCGCGATTTTCGCCCTTGGGGGTGTTTCCGGCGGCTTCGCTGGCTACTATTACGGACGTTCCTCCTTCTACCGCCGGCCACCCAAGCCCGACCAGATGGCTGAAAGCATGCATCATTTCCTGCGCGACCGCCTAGAATTGACCCCAGAACAGTCCGATAAACTCCTTCCCCTTGTGAAGGATATGTCCAAAGCCATGCAGGCCGTGCATGAGGAAAATCACCAGCGTTTTGGCCGGATAATGAAGGATTTCGATGCCAAAATCTCCCCGCTGCTCACCGAACCCCAGCTCAAGAAACTTGACGAACTGCGCAAAGAACATGAGCGTGATCGTCAGGGGCGTGGTCCCAAACCCGATGGTACCAACACACCCCCCGGTCCTCCTCCAGCGAAGCCGTAAGCGCGCCTTAAAACCGCTAACGTCACCAAGGGTTGACTGGAAATAGGCCCAGTTTTTGAAACATTTTCCAGGTTGGCTGGGTCTATTGACTATGGACAGACCGGAATTGTTGAAAAAGCGCACAGGTTTTTGGGCTCTATTCCTTGTTGGAATGGCCTGCTTCAATGCCACAACCTTCGCCTGCACGATTTTTGTTCTGACCGATGGCTCGAAAACCATTTTCTTCAACAACGAGGATTTCTCCAACCCACACACTCGACTTTGGTTTGTGCCCGCCGGCTCGGATTATCACGGTGGCGCCTATGTCGGCTTTGATGACGGTTGGGCCCAGGGAGGCGTAAACACCGAAGGGCTGGCCTACGATTGGGTGGCCGGTTTTGCTGATGCCTGGAAACCCTCGGCCAAAATGCAATCAGTCCGCGGCAATTCCAGCCAGCGCATGCTTGAATCCTGCTCAACCGTGGATGAAGCCATCGCGTTCTATCAAACTCATCGCGAAGCCGAATTTGCCCGCGCCAGAATCTTGGTCGCCGATAAAACAGGGGCTTCGGTTATCATTGGAGCACATAACGGCAAATTGGTCGTCGAGCGCAGAGCCGAGTGCCGGGGTTTTGGTTATGGACGCGAAGCCCTTGCCAACGGCTTGGCCCAACCTCCTGAGCCCACCCTTGCCAACGGCACCAAGATTCTGGCCGCCGCTCGCCAGGAGGGGCAGTTCGCCACCAAATATTCCAACGCTTTTGATCTCCGCATGGGCGATATTTTCTTCCTCTCCTTGGGCGGGGAAAAAAGCCCCACCAAGCTCAACCTTCAGGCGGAATTGCAAAAGGGCCCTCATTTTTACGACATACCGCAGCTTGAAAAACAACTAACCGAAGCGCCTGCCCCGTTGCCAACCAGCATGAAGCGCTTTGCTCTGGATGAATTCCCACCCATTCCTGATCCAGACCCTAAAACCAGTCTTTTTCTTACCCGTGTCATGCGCGAAGCGGCTGCGGGTAGGATGCGGGCCACCGATTACAGCGAAAAAGTTTGGAGCAAGATAGGCTCTCACCAAAAAGCCATGCAGGGCGAACTCAATAAATTGGGTAAATTCCGCAAACTGACCCGCGTGCAGAGCCGTCCGGAAGATCCCTCTCGAACCTATCGTTATCGCATGCTTTTCTCCAATGCCACCGTTCAACAAATCTTTACCCTGGACGAGCAAAACCGCGTTGCCGGAACGCAATCCGAAGGCGCTGAATTACAGCCAAAATAAGTTTTGAGTTCAAGGTATGAACCCCACTGCGCGACGGCCCGGCCCTTCAACCGCCTTTACGCTCATCGAGCTGCTGGTGGTGATTGCCATCATTGCCATCCTCGCCTCGTTGCTCTTGCCGTCCCTCTCCAAGGCCAAGGAAAGGGCCAACGGCATCAAGTGCGTGTCAAATCTCCGCCAACTGGATCTGGCCGTGATGACCTACGCGCAGGACCACAATGACAATGACCCGCCCCGCTATGGCGTCCCCTACTGGACTCTTCCTCTCTACCCATACTATGACACGGTCGCCCTGCTGAAATGCCCTTCGGATCGCCGATGGCGCACAAAGCAGGCATGGCCTCCCAACGTCACCCAACCCGCTTCGGGCCTTCTTCCCTACGATGTCGATGGCTCCCACCGAAGTTACCTGATGAATGGTTGGAACGATTACTTCAAGATCACCCTGCCCCCTGATGCCATGAAGACTTTTCAGGCAATTCTCGATATGACGCCCCCGCAGTTCTCCTGGTCCTACTCTGTTAAACTCGGCGATATCCCCCAACCCTCGGAGACCGTGTTATTCGGGGAAAAAAAGTCTGCCTCGCCCCAGGCTTATATGGATTTCCTTCAGGGTCAGGCCGGCGGTGATGACATCAATGAGGTGGAGCACGGCCGGCATGGCTCGGGAGGGAGGTCTGGAAAGTCCAACTTCGCCTTCCTCGACGGAAGCGTCCGATCCCTCGGGTTCGGAAAATCGATCACCCCAATCAACCTGTGGTCATCCACCCCCGCCTACCGCAATCTGCCTCCCGTCCCCATGGATAAAATCAAGTAGGGGACAGTTGCTCAACCCACTTAGGTAGGGCAGCGGTGCTCCGCCGCTAGGTACAGGGGGACGGTACAGAATTTTTAGGGCTGAAAGCCCGTAATGTGATAGCCCGGGCTAAAGGCCCGGGTATTGGCCATCTCCCACATTTCCAAGCCCTGAAAGGGCGAAAGAGAAGGAATGGGTGGGATTGAGGGTGGCGAGAAAACCCATGATTTGGGGGTGAGAAGATGTGCCTCCCTTACAGGGCGTCGAAATTTTATAGAGACGGCTAACCCGGGCCTTCAGCCCGGGCTGTCACATTGTGCCCTTTCAGGGCGGGGAGGAAGGGATTTCACGAGGTGTTGGCTGCGGGATTCCAGGTGAGGTAGGGCGGCGACGTGTTTGGGTGTTTTGGACGTGCAAGATTTTTAGGGCTGAAAGCTCGCAATGTGATAGCCCGGGCTAAAGGCCCGGGTCCTCGGCCACCTCCCCCAGATTTCCCCAGCCCTGCAAGGGCGAAAGAGAAGGAAAAATTGCGGGATTGATAGCGTTTGACCGATGGGGAGAGAACACGCGAACGATAAGTTTAGAGACGCCGATATCAATGCCGACGCATTCTCGGAAGCCATCCCCCTTGCTCGTCCCATCCGTGCCATCCCAGCGGGATGCCAGCTATTAGCCGGTGCGTAAGGAGCGCAGCGACGACACCACCGGAATTGAGACCAGAGAAAAAACCGAGCGCATCCGCTATGCCGTCGCCAATGGGTGCGTGGACTGGAAAACCAAAGACGGCAAAACTCCTAAAGATTTCAGTGTCTCGAATCAGTGTGGAGTTGAGCTTGGTGACCCAAAGCATCATAGTGACGACGACATTATATGAGCGACGGACGAACGATGGATTTTGCCGAGTTTTTTGCTGGCATCGGCCTGATGCGGATTGGGCTGGAGCGGGCTGGCTGGCGCATCGCCTTCGCCAACGACATCGACGAAGACAAATGGCGGATGTATCGAGAACATTTCGGTGACACAGGAGAGTTCATCGTAGGCGACGTCCACGACCTCGACGCCGCAAAAGTGCCGAGCGTCGCTCTAGCAACGGCTTCGTTCCCATGCAATGATCTTTCGCTTGCAGGGGCGCGAAAAGGGCTGTCCGGTGCGCAGTCGTCCGCGTTCTGGGGGTTTATTCAAACGCTCACTACGCTGGGGGCGCGCCGTCCGCCGCTTGTTCTTCTGGAAAATGTCACCGGTTTTCTGACTTCCAACGATGGAGACGATTTTCGGGACGCACTGCTGGCTTTGAACAGACTCGGTTATGCCGTTGATGCATTTATTGTTGATGCGGTGTGCTTCGTGCCGCAGAGCCGCCAACGGCTTTTCGTTGTCGGCACTAAGACGCCTGATGTCTCTACCGTCAACGATACCCCCACTTTTTTTGAGAGTGATACCCGACCCCACGCGCTGGCTGATTTTATTCTTTGGAATCCGGAGATCAACTGGTCCATTCGACGGCTGCCCCCTTTACCAAATTTCCACCCGCGCCTCGAAGCCATTCTGGAGGATTTGCCGCTCAATTCTACTACTTGGTGGAGTCGTGAACGGTGTGATTATCTGCTGAACCAGATGAGTCCGAAGCACTGGACTCTGGCGCAGGGAATGATTCGCGGAAAAGAAACCAAATACGGGACTGTATTTCGCCGCGTGAGGAACGGGAAATCGATGGCGGAGTTGCGCACGGACGGAATCGCTGGATGTCTCCGTACACCGAGGGGTGGCAGTGGCAGGCAAATCCTTGTAGCCGCTGGCCTAGGTAAATTTGCTGTTCGCTTGCTGACGCCGCGCGAATGCGCCCGATTGATGGGTGCCGATGACTTCGCAATAAAAGTGCCGCCAAACCAGGCTCTCTTTGGGTTCGGTGATGCTGTCTGCGTTCCGGTGATCGAATGGATTGCGCGGAACTACCTAAACCCGGTGCTTGAGGAAAAATTCAGCATTCTGACCTCCCCAGCTCCATCCGAGTCAAAGGTCTCTTACGCCAAAGCCTCACGCAGGAAGGTGGCAAAATGAGTGTGACAATTAACGCACTCGAAGCCCTCTGCAAAAAGCATCCCAAGTTTCTCAAGAAAGGGGGGCTTTGTGTTGCGCTGGTGGTGACCGAAACTGCAAATACGAAGGGCTTGCCCTTGAAGCCAGAGGCCTTGCGTACCGATGAAGGGGGCCAGGTTGCTGGACTTGGAAAGGCGGCCGTGCAAAATATCCTTCAGGCGCACGGCATTACGAAGGTGCTCGCCGAAGAAGGCGGTCGGACGAGTCGTGGAAGCCTGGGACTCATGCGCGACTACGTTGGATGTCTCAATGAATTGCATGAGCACGTCGGCGTGCGGCTTGATGAGGCTTTGGCTTGGTGGATTGAAAAAGTTCGAATGCACTTTGCCTCCGAGGGGCCAAAGTTTCATTTTGACACGGGTAAATCTCTCCGCGCGAATATTGAGGATCTGCTCATGCAGGCGCAAGAGTTGCAGGCCGACGCGGGCGGTGCCAACTACGTTGGGGCGATGCTTCAGCACTTGGTTGGCGCGAAATTGGATGTTGTGCTCGGCAAGGGTCAGGCGGTGCATCATGGCTCGTCAGTGGCGGACCACTCGACGGATCGGATGGCGGATTTTCAAATTGAAGCTGTCGCTATTCACGTTACTACTCATCCGAGCGAGGCATTGGTGCGGAAATGCAAGGCGAACCTACAGGCTGGTTTGAAGCCTTTGATTATTACGGTCGGGGATGGCGTTTCGGGTGCGGCCTTCCTACTGAAGAACTCGAACGTGGGCGACAGGGTTGACGTTCTCGATATTGGACAGTTTTTGACCGCCAATATTTACGAGAGGAGCTTCTTCAAAGCTGCCGATTGCAGGGTTACGCTCTCAAACCTCTTGGAGCGGTACAACGAGATTGTCGCTTTGTGTGAAACGGATCCCTCGCTTCGTATTAGGCTGGGTGGTTGAATTTTTTTTTGGTCGCGCCTTCGTCAAAATAGAAAGAAAGTGCGGTCCCTTCATAGGTTGGTAGGAGAGGTGACTCAGTTCCAGATGGAGGATTGGAATGCGAGAACCTCCGTTGAATGGCATGCAGTTTATGACAAATGATTTAAAGCACGAACAGCTTCAGTCCGGCAAGGTGATCATGCGTCGCTTCAAAGAAGATGGATCGCTTGCCGGAGAATCCCATGGCCACGGAGGATTGGAGATTCGTATTCAGTACGATTTCGAAGATGGGGTCAAGGTGTCAGAAACATATTTTGCTAAGCGCCGCATGGTCAGTCGGCGCACCTACGAAAGAGCTCGTTCCGCTTATCCTGACATGCCGCCGGCCGACCAATCCTTGGAGGATTGGGGTGGTGGATTGCTTCAGATGGTGCGACAGGAACAGCGTCAGAGGAAAGAGGATGCTGCGAGACGGTTGGCTGAATCCGTCGAGTCCCGTTTTCCACGTCCCGACGGCACTAACTGGCTTCGCGTCATTTCTGGCGATAAATCCCATCTAGTGGTCTTTGCCTCCCGGGATTGGAAGTTTCTGTCGCGCGAGCGCACCGTCCCAACGGGTCGGGAGTGGCTGAACGCCTTTGGGTTTACGGGTAGCGGGAGCGAGAGGAGGACTGTCGCCATGGAGTTCGAGATCGGCTTTGAGGTGATAGGCAAGCTGGAGAACATGTTAAATGCGTCGCGTCGATTATTGATCGAAATCAACCAGTTCATGCAGAATCCCCCCGAGGTCCGTCCATGGACCGACTCGTTTCGGCCGCGACGGAAACCTCGCCGTCCCCCGCCGCCCGCGTGGCTGAGGGTGCTTCCGCCTCTAATTGAGTTTCTGTCTGCCTTGCACGAACCGAACGTCCTCATTTTCAATCATCACCAATGAATTAGTCAGGGCTAGTGCTGATTCGCCGCAGCTTATGATCGCAAGCACCCACAATGCCCGCTCTTTGGGGTTGGTTGGCGATCAGCAAAACAATTTAGAGAAGGCGACCACCAAGCGGGCAACCGAGCCTCGCCGCCGGTAATCTTCCATCCCTTTCCGTGGCAAGCTCCCCGATTTTCCTCAAGTCGCAGCCTCTCTTCTCGATTTTAAACTTTTTTCAAACAAACACTTTAGTGTTGCTTTTAAAAGCCATTCACGCTACACGTAAAACATGAACACAACTTTGACCGTGAGCCGCACCATCTTTAAAACCTGCGAAACCCTCAACCACCTCATTCGAATGGCCTTATCTGGTTTTCTCCACCCATTCGATCCTCCCATAGCGAACTTCTCTCCGCTCCAAACGTCGCTCGATAAAAGCAACACAATAGACAACATATCCAAACAGCAACCCATCCCCTTGCTCTCCCAAATCCCCGCCCTCCAAGCCCTATCTCTTCTCCGCGCCTCCAAAACTCCGCGCGATACTTTCCTTCCCTTTTTCTCCATCCCATCCTTGAAAACAGTAGGCCGCTGCGCGGTCATCAAAGCCTTTGTACTAAGTAAATCCGCAGTTAAAGCTCCCCGCCAATCGACCGGCCCGCCAACCTTTGGATGCCACATCTCTCCTTTCCCGATCCGTGAGATCCGAGAAATCTGCGGTTAACGCTCCCTCCTCCTCGGTTAACTCTACAACCTCTTCTCCCTTAAAATTTTACCGGCCTCCCAGGAGCGCCCTCTGTCCTCTTCTACCTTCAAAAAAGCTCAAAACCTGTTCTTAGCTTCAAACCAGCTCAAATCGCTCCTGGATTCCCTGTAATAGTCCCCTGATCCCATCGACATGCGGTGCACGCTAACGCGCGCCCGCATGTCTTTTTTTGTCCCCATACGCCGCAGCCCTTGGGAGCGCTGGCATCCTTGCCGGCGTCCGCGTTCTCCTCCATGTTAGAGGCTGTGCAGCCATCCCCTTGGTAGCAAAAGCGTTCCTAGGTTTTCTTCAGCTTTCCGTGATTTCTGTGATTTCTGTGATTTCGGTGGTGACCTCCTATCCCTCTTACGACCAAAACGCCCGCCAAATAGCTTTTGACTCAGCCCCGCGTTCCTTTATGATGCCTATCTTGTTGTTTTGCGACTATGGCCAAGCTGATTGTTAAAGATGTGAATGTGCGCGGGAAACGCGTGCTGATGCGGGTTGACTATAATGTTCCCATGGAAGAAAAGGGGGGACAGATGGTCATCAATGATTCCACGCGCATCAAAGAGACCCTGCCGACCCTTCGACTGCTTGTCGAAAAGGGGGCCAAAGTCATTCTTATGGCGCATCTTGGCCGGCCTGATGGAAAGCGCGAGCCGACCATGTCGTTGCGACCGGTTTCGGTGAAGCTGGCTGAGATGCTGGGACGTCCTGTTCAATTCTCCGACGAAACCGTGGGCGAGGTTGCGGAACAGCAGGTTGCGAAACTTAAGGAAGGCGACATCCTGCTTCTGGAAAACGTGCGCTACCATGCCGAAGAAGAGGCCAACGACCCCGCATTTTCTGAGAAACTGGCCCGTTTGGGTGATGTTTACGTCAACGACGCTTTTGGTGCCGCCCATCGCGCCCACTCCTCCACCGCTGGCGTGGCTCAGGCCATTGTCCGCAATGGCGGCGTTGCTGCTGGCGGTTTGTTGATGGAACGCGAATTGAAATTCCTCGGCGACGAACTCAATCAGCCAGCTCGTCCCTTTGTTGTCATCCTCGGCGGAGCCAAAGTTTCCGACAAAATCAAGGTCATCGACCGGCTGTTGGAAAAAGCCGACACCATCCTAATCGGTGGCGCCATGGCTTACACTTTTAAGCTGGCCGAAGGCTTGAGCGTCGGAAAATCACTCGTTGAACCCGATAAAACCGAAGTCGCTAAAGCCGCCGTCATCAAGGCCAAAGCCAAGAAGGTCACGTTCCTCATCCCGAGCGACAATCTGATCGTTGATCCGGTTGACACCGGCAAGGTCAATAAAAAGGGCCGCAAAATTTTTGACCTGACCAACCCTCGCGTCAACGCCGAGAAGGACATCCCCGCCAATTCTGAGGGCGTGGATATCGGGCCGGCCACCGCCGCCACCTTTCGCGAACACGTTCTCAAGGCCAAAACAGTTCTTTGGAACGGGCCCATGGGTATCTTTGAAGATCCCCGTTTTGCCGCTGGCACCAATGCTGTGGCTCAGGCCGTGGTCGATGCGACCACCCAGAATGGAGCCAAGACCATCATCGGTGGTGGCGACAGTGTTAAAGCCATGAACATGGCTGGGTTTGGTGACAAAGTGACTTTCATGAGCACGGGTGGTGGCGCCAGCCTCGAGTATCTCGAAGGCAAAGAGCTTCCCGGTGTGGCCGCTCTCTCCAATAGTTGAACCACGGACAACCTAATTTTGCCGAACATGGACAAAGAGCGTAAATTAATCATCGCGGGCAACTGGAAGATGAACAAGACCGTAGCCGAAGGCCTTGATCTTGTGAATGGCCTGAAGCGCGAGCTGGCCGCAGTGAAAGAGGTGGACATCATTGTTTGCCCTCCGTACACCGCGCTTTCCGAGGTTTCCAAAGCCATTCTCGATTCCAACATCCGTCTGGGTGCCCAGACCATGAGCGAGCACCAAAACGGTGCCTACACCGGCGAAATCGCAGCGGGCATGCTCAAGGAATTTTCCGTCCGTTACGTGATTCTTGGCCATTCCGAGCGTCGTCAGTACCAGAAGGAAAGCGATGCCCTTATCGCGGCCAAAGCCGTTGCCGCTCATGCCGCCGCCTTGAAGCCGATTGTTTGCGTGGGCGAATTGCTTGAGGAACGCGAATCCGGCCGCACCGAGGCCGTCATTGCCAGCCAGCTCGAAGGCAGCCTCAAAGGCCTGACCCGCGCTCAGGTGGAAGAGACCATTATTGCTTATGAGCCCGTCTGGGCCATCGGCACAGGCAAAGTCGCCAGCCCGCAGCAGGCCCAGGATGTTCACGCGTTCATTCGCAGCCGTCTCACCGCGCTTTACGACGAGGCAATTTCCCGCCGGGTCCGCATTCAATACGGTGGCAGCGTCAAGGCATCCAATGCCCGTGAGCTGATGCAGCAACCTGATGTCGACGGCGCGCTGGTTGGCGGCGCCGCACTTGAAATCCGTTCATTCTCGGATATCATCAAAAATTCAATTTAAGTCCTAGTAACAGTCCTTGTATTTATGTCTTTGCTGATTGGTCTCCTTACGCTGGTTCTGGTTCTCAACTGCGCCCTGCTCGGTCTGCTGGTGCTCATGCAACTCCCCAAAAAGGAGGCGGGCGCGGGCCTTGCTTTCGGTGGAGGCGCGTCGGACACGCTCTTCGGCGCCGGCTCCGGCAATGTGCTGAGCCAGGCCACCAAATATGTGGCGGGCTCTTTCCTTGTCCTGTGTCTGCTTCTGGGTTTGCTCAACACCAAATCCAACAAAGCCCGCCGTGAAGGCGTGGGCCAATTGATTGGCAAGCAGTCCATCGCGCCCCTGGTAATCCCCGCGATTGCGGCCCCCTCCACCAACCAGTTTACGGCGTTGCCTCTCACGGCGACGAACTTGCCCGCCGCCACCAACGCGGCCCGAAAGTAACTTTCGCCTCCATGTGGTTTTTGCCAAACGCCTCCGGAAATCTTCCGGGGGCGTTTCGCGTGTTACTGGCCGCATGTCTGACTGCCTTGCTTTTGCCCGCCTTGGGCTGCCGCCCGGCCGCTCCCCGCGCAGACCTCACCATTGCCAACGGCGCGGAACCGGAGTCGCTGGACCCCGCCATGCTCACCGGACAACCCGACGGGCGGGTGGCTTTCGCCATGTTCGAGGGCTTGACCCGCTTCAACGCCGTCACCGGTGCGGCTGAGCCCGGCTTGGCTTGCGCTTGGGATATCTCCTCCAACCTTCTTACCTACACTTTCCATCTCCGCACCAATCTGGTCTGGTCGACTGGCGAGCCTCTTCGCGCGGATGACGTAGTTTACTCGTGGATACGCATTCTCACTCCGGAGGTGGCCTCCGATTACTCTGGTAACCTTTACTACATCCGCAACGCCGAGGCCTTCAACCTCGGCAAAATCAAGGACCCCGCACAAGTCGGTGTGCATGCGCCTGATCCATTTACTGTCGTGGTTGAATTGACCAATCCGACGCCCTTCTTTCTCGAACTTTGCGCGTTCCATCCCCAGTTGGTCGTGCAGCGGCAGGTCGTGGAAAAATACGGCGACCGTTGGTTGAAAGTTCGGCCGCTGCCTGTAAGCGGCGCTTTCGAGCTGGTGGAATGGCGGCTTGAAGACCGGATACGACTTCGCCGGAATCCCCGCTACTGGGATGCCGCCAACACAGGGGCTGAAACGGTGGACATTCTGCCGGGCAACAACGCCACAGCTGCCTTGAACCTGTTTCTCACCAAGCAGGTTGATATTATTTGGGATAAAAATCTTATTCCTTCAGACCTGATTGACGTGCTTCGGCTGCGGCCGGATTTTCATTTCTTCGACTTTCTGGCGTCTTACTTCATAAGGCACAACGTGACGCGCAAACCTCTTAATGACGTCCGCGTCCGCCAGGCTCTGTCTATGGTGATTGACCGTCAACGCTTGGTGACCCGTGTCACCAAGGGGGGCGAGAGTCCCTCCTCCCACATCACCCCGATAGGCATTCCCAATTACACTCCACCCGAGGGCACTCCCTACGATCCGCCGGGCGCGCGCAAACTCCTTGCCGAGGCCGGTTTTCCCAACGGCAGTGGTTTTCCCAGAATTAGCTACCTCTTCAATTCCACGCGCGAACACGAGCGTATTGGTGTTGAAATGCAGGCGATGTGGAAGCAGGAATTGAACATAGATGTCGAGCTGCGCTCCATGGAGTGGAAAACCTATCTCCGCGCCCAGTCCGATCTCGATTACGATCTGAGCCGGAGCGCGTGGGTGGGTGATTACACCGATCCCAACACCTTTCTCGACATGTTCATGAGCGACAACCCGAATAATCGTTGCGGTTGGCGCAACCCGGAGTACGACGCGCTCATGCGGAAGGCCAATGGCAGCGCCGACTCCGCCGTCCGCGAGCGTCTCCTCCAGCAGGCTGAGACTTTGCTGATCAAAACGGATAACGCCATCACGCCGCTCTTCATCATGGCCGGGTTCAATATGTTCGACACCAACAATGTCGAGGGCATTTACAACAACCTGCGCGACATGCACCCATTGAGGACGGTGCGCAAGGTGCGGCCGCCGCGAAAGGATTGACGCCATGTATTTCGTCAAACGCCTCATCGCTCTTCCTCCGCTGCTCCTCCTGATCAGCCTGCTGGCGTTCATGCTCGTTCGCGTCGCGCCCGGCGGGCCTTTCGACCGCGAACGCAAACCCGCCACACCCGAGATTGAACGCGCGCTTCGCGCCAAATACCACCTCGACGAGTCGGTATGGAAACAATACCTCCGCTACTTGGGCGGGCTTGTGCAGGGTGATTTAGGCCCGTCTCTTAAACAGCGCAACCACAGCGTCAACGACATCATCGCCCAGGCACTGCCGGTTTCAGCCACTTTGGGTCTGGCCTCCTTTTGCTTTGCCGTGGGCGTGGGCGTCCCGCTCGGTTTTTACACGGCTGTGCGTCGGGGGCACTGGACTGAAATGATCGGCACTTTTTACACTCTGCTCGCCGTGTGTGTTCCCGCGCTTGTGGTCGGACCTTTGCTGGTGATTGTTTTTGCGGTCAAACTTGGATGGTTCCCGGTTGCCCTATGGACCAGCCCCCTGCACATGGTTCTTCCGGTCATCACGCTGGGGTTTTATTTCAGCGGCAAAATCGCCCGTCTCATGCGCGAGGGCATGCTTAATGTGCTTCCTGCCGAGTTCATGGTCACCGCCCGAGCTAAGGGCCTCAGCGATTTTAAAGCATGGTGGCGGCATGGTTTTCGGTTGGCGATTCTGCCCGTCGTAAGCTATGCGGGACCGATGTTGGCTGACCTTCTCACCGGCTCCTTTGTGGTTGAAGCGTTGTTTCAAATTCCCGGCATCGGCAGCTTCATCGTCAACAGCGCGCTTAATCGTGATTACCCGCTCATCACGGGTCTCGTATTGCTTTATGCCTTCCTCCTAATCGTGCTCAACTTAATCGTTGATGCCTTATACGCATGGCTCGATCCGCGTGTGCGTTATGAGTAAACCTGCCGAACATCAATCACCCGGTGCCCGCGCATGGTCTCGCTTCCGCGCCAATCGACCGGCTTACGCATGTCTCTGGGTACTCGTCATCCTGTTGGGTGTTATTCTTCTGCTGCCATTCATTTCTTCGCAATCGCCCACTCGCCTGACTGACTCCCTATCCCAAGGGCCTTCCTCCTCCCACTGGTTCGGGACCGATACCCTTGGCCGAGATTTGCTTTCGCGCGTCGTTTATGGCAGCCGCATCTCGTTGCTGGTTGGGATGGTGGGGGCGGGGGTTAGCTTGGTCATTGGTGTGCTGTGGGGAGCGATTGCGGGTTACCTTGGTGGGAAATGGGACAACGTCATGATGCGCGTGGTGGATGTCCTTTACTCATTGCCTTCCATCGTGTTCGTGATTGTTCTAATCACGACCTTGGAAGGAATGGCCAAGGAGTTTCTCACCAAGACCATTTCGCCGGACGCCGCCGGCCTGGTTCGCATGCTTTTCCTCTTCGTGGGCTTGGGTGCAGTCTCATGGTTGACCATGGCTCGCATCGTGAGGGGTGAAGTTTTGGCGCTGAGGTCGCGCAGTTTTGTGGAGGCCAGCCGCCTGCTTGGAGCAGGCCATGCCCGTATTTTGTTCCACCACATCCTGCCCAATATCGCGGGCGTGGTGGTGGTTTACCTTATGCTTACGATTCCTGCGGTGATCCTGTACGAATCATTCCTGAGTTACCTTGGCCTCGGAATTCAACCGCCCCAAGCCAGTCTGGGCTCGCTCATTGCGGAAGGGGCGTCGCAGATCAATCCCATTCGCATCTATTGGTGGATGGTGCTTTTCCCCGCGTCATTGCTCGTCGTGCTGCTGCTGGCGCTGAATTTTATAGGGGATGGATTACGTGATGCACTCGACCCACGCGGCAGTCGCGAGGGATAAAGTGTTATTTCTTGGGGGCTGGTGGCAGCGGAAGAACTTCTCCACCCTGACTCTTGCTCGGCTGATACATGCCTGGCCCGAGGTTTCGCAGCGGATCACGCGCACCCTGTGCACGTACCATGGCCACAATCCAAATGATGGCGAAAAGAACCAGAACAACCCCCATGGCGGGAAGTGCCACCTTCCAGTTGACCTTCGACAGCTGTAGCGTGAACCAGTCAATGATTCCCCCTGTTTTGACGGTGAGAGGCGGGTGTTCCCGGAACTTTTTGCTCTGCGAAAGCTCCTCATTGAGGGCTGTCATCACCGCAGCGGGATCAAGCTTGAGCATGGAAGCGCAGGTGCGGACGAAGCCGCGGATATAGACGGGTGCGGAAAAAACGGCATAATTTCCCTCCTCCAAAGCGCGGATATGGTCGGTCCGCATTTTGGTGAGGTCCGCAAGTTGGTGCACGGAGAGGTTCTGCGCCTCCCGCCCCTGACGAAGCAACTCAGCAACTGTGGGCATGTCTCATCATGCGAAGACCAGACCGAGTTGACAAATCGTTTCTCTGAGGGGGATGGAATTTTGGGCGCTTACGCGAGGAACTTTGGGGAAAGGGTTTCCGGTCCTCTTCGCGCCTCCGTGTCTCCGCGCGAAATCTTACTCGCATGAAGGGAGGGTGGGAGAAACTCGCGCGGAGGCGCGGAGGCGCGGAGAGGAAAACGGCAGTCGACAAAATCGAAGGAATGACCGGAAAGATTGGTGGCCGTGTCTGGTCGCCCGCGCCTTCCTTGCCGACCATTTCCGCGAACATAACGCTGACCGTGCCGATACCGCATCCGAAATCAACGACTTTCATTCCTTTGGACAATCCAGCGGTGAGGGCGGTGTCCCTCGTTCCTGAACCCCAAATTTCGTGCAGCACTTCGAGGCGGTGTGCGGCAGCCTCACCTGTAGCCAGCGTATAACGTGCGATTTCCTCAGAGAGCGGCTTTGAACTCATATTGGTTTGAATTGTTTCGGGCGTTGACGGAAATTATGCAGTGATGCAGTGAAAATCCAGACACCAATCATCCTCTGCCTATGTCGATTCCGTCCAATCATTGAAGAAGATCGCGCTGACGGGAAATCAGCTCCAGATGCTCGATTAGGGAGTAGAAGAAACCTCAGCGTGGAAACCATTTTCGAAAAATGAAAGCTAAATACTTCCATCAATGCATGCGGGCGTTAAATGGTCAGCGTTGCCAAAAAGTAGTAGCCGGTAAGGGAACAGGTTCCATGGTTCTGTTGGGGTTCGGAGCTCTTATTGAAAGAAAACCACCGTTGACAAATCTTTATGTTAATGAAGAAGCGAGGCTCTTCGACACCGAATTTGTCATTCACATCCTGCATGGGGCGTGGCGACTTCAAACAGATGTGTCGGTGATCTGCTCCTCCACAAGCAGTAATCACGAAGGTGGCAGGATGGTGGACGGTTTGAATCAATTAATTGGTCAGCATATTTCCGATGTGCAACTCTCACTGCCAGCACATGATCTCGGATTGACCTTTGAGAACGGCATGACATTACTAATTTTCTGCGACCAAGCCAATGAGGTCGATGAATTTGACAATTATACATGTCTCATCAATGGGGAATACTTTGCTGTCAATCATGTATATGATGTCGTAATCGAGTCGGGTAATAAATGAACTCGACGGGATTGATGGCGGCTTCACCTGTGGCCAACCTATAGCATGCGATTTCCTCAGAGAGTTGTTTTGAACTCATGTTGGGTTGGATTGTTTGGGGAGCTGACGGAAATTATGCGGTGAAAGTCCAGACAACAATGGTTGGTTTTGGGTCTATGGAGTCCGTTTGGTTTTCGCAAAAGAGTTGGCAAGCAATTTTGTAAAAACTCTTGCTCCGATGGGATTAAGATGGGTGTGAGTGGCAAAGTATGTCCCAGGCAGGGTAGGTGGTAAATCGCGCAGAACGGCGTCAGGCTTGATTGCCTCTGACCAAGCCTCCAGCATAGCGCGGTATTCTTCCCTATAACCGGATTTGACGTATACCGCCGGGATGGGGGTCAAACCTAAAGTAAGCCTTATGTTTGCTGGCATTTTCAGACGAAAGCGACGGCTTGCTTCGAGCACGTCTGAATCCGCGGAATAGGAGACACCGGTCTTCTGATCATTTTTAAATGTGCTGGGATCGACCGCACTGCCACCCGTGAAATCCATGTGGCGGTGCATCACCGAGACAAAACCAAAATACGTGCCAAAATTATTGGGCAGAGGCTGCGGCACTATTTTACGCACCATCAATTTATCCAGTTTGTCCAGACCAGCCAGACACACAAGGCTTTCGCGAACAGTCTCAGTGCGGCATGCCAATGAGTCGTAAACCAAGTCTTCATTGAGGAACATGGTGCTTTTCTTTCCGGCATTCCTAAGCATTTCAGGGTGAACAAGCAAAAGTACATTCTGTAGACGGTCCGGATTGGCGGCAGCCGAACGCTGAACCATTTCTGCAAATGAATCCATGGTCACGAGGCTTAGGGTGCCGAGGTTCAAGACGGAACAATCAGCCGTTTTGCTGAGAGCGCGCGACATCTGTCTCGGGTTTACATCCATCAAGCAGGAAGAGTCACCAAGGCAAATGAGATCAACAGGTGAGATTCTGGCGCTGGACTCCCACTGGTGCAATAACACGACGTTGGCCACACTTGCAGACGGATATCCGTGGCTGGCGGAACCAAGTCGAGCAACAAGGTGAACGACCGACGCGAAGAGGACAATCCAAAGAAACGGTGCCAGCAAATACCGGATTGCCTGAACGGCAGTGAACTGGCAGTGGTGGCTTCGCATCGTTTTCAAAATTGAAAATAGATGAAGGGCACTTCGCGCCGTTCCCAATAAAAAAGGATACCTAAAATCAATGCGGCTTGCGCGCAACCGCGAATTGCAACTGGCCACGTGCTTACCAGTGTCGACTTAGGGTAAAACGATTGAACCAGCTCGACTATGGCGAGCGGCAGGATGAAAATTCCGGCATAGACTGCCGCCTGAATGAACCAGATCGGAGTTTGAATTTGGGTTAGGCTTACCGTCATCTTGTAGATTTGATCAACTGACTGGGCACGAAAAAGGAGCCAGCCATAAAAAACAGCGATGATCATCCACATCCATTGCACGACTCGCCAACCACGGCTGGTCTCAGTGAAGCGGGCTATCCCTCTTGCAACAAGTAGGGCAAACCCGTGCCAGAGGCCCCAACTGACAAAGTTCAGACCCGCTCCGTGCCACAGGCCGGCAAGTAGCATAGTGAGAACCAGATTCGCAGCGGATCGTGAGGGGCCCAAACGATTTCCTCCCAGCGGATAGTAAAGATAGTCGCGAATCCAAGTGGAAAGGCTGATGTGCCAGCGACGCCAGAATTCAATTAGGCTACGAGACAAATACGGCAGGTTAAAATTCATCATCAGCTCGAAGCCAAGCCATTTGGCGGTTCCGCGTGCGATGTCGGAATACCCAGAAAAATCGCAATAAATTTGAACGCCGAAAGCAAGAGATCCGAGAATTGTTAGTGGGCCCGAATCCAAATCAGCAGCGTTGCCGAAGATCAGGCTCACAAGCGCATAAAGACTGTCGGCAATTACGACCTTTTTGAACAAACCCCACAAAATCAGCCAAAAACCTTCCTCAAACATTTGCCAGGTGACAGTCAGTGTTCGTTCGAACTGAGGAAGAAGGTTGGTTGCGCGTTCAATGGGTCCGGCGACTAGTTGGGGGAAAAAGGCAATGTGCGCGAGAAAATTTACGAGATTGCGCGTCGGCTTGATCGTCTCACGATAGACATCGATGGCGTAACTCAGGGATTGGAAAGTATAGAAAGAAATACCGATTGGCAGCACAAGTTGCAGAACAGGCAAATCCACATGCCAACCCAGTTGCTCAACCATGGAAGCAAACGATTTGGCGAAAAAATCGTAATATTTGAAGAATCCGAGAAAACTCAGATTGACGAGGACGCTAATGAAGAGGATTGCCTTTCTGAAGCGAACAGTATTCGTTGCGCCGAGTGCAAGGCCGACACCAAAGTCCACCAGGCTTGAACAGATAAGCAGGGCGAGAAAATGGTAGTCCCACCAACCATAGAATACATAACTGGCTAGCAGGATTAGGAGATTCCGGGCGAACAGCGTTCTACAAACACCATGGTATAAGCCAAGGATGATTGCGAAAAAAATCAGGAACGTGTTCGAGTTAAACAGCATCTCGCTTTGTGGGGCTCAATAACAGGAGATGCCTCACGGATAACTGCTTCAGGAGAACCTCATTCTCCGGAATCGTCAAGCGCACGATACAAAAAAACGTGTCCGTTTCTTGTCTTAAGGGCCGACTTGGAGGGGCGCGGTTTGATCGCTTTTGAGGTCTTCGCCGTTGAACTTGAGTGCGGTGGTGAGCTTGAGGGAATAGGAACCGGCAGGGGTTGCTGGTTTTGTTTCAAGGGTTAGCACGCCATCGTTGGAGCCTTTGGCTACGGTGATTTTTCCGTAGATGACTTCCTTCAACTGATCAGGGCCTGAGAGAGCGAGTTCGACGGCTTCGTCGAAGCCAAATTGGCGGACAACGGTGCATTTGATCTCGGCCTTTTTTCCTAGAGCGACTTGGACTGTGGCTGGCTCAAGAGTCACAATAGTTGGCATTTCGCGGACGGTGATTTCCACGGGAGCGGAGTAAAAACTTCCGGTGATTTCCGAGGTGTTTAGAAGGTTCTTGTAGTTGTTGAGATCTTTTTCGGCTTGTTCCTTCTTGGCTTTATCGCCGCCTTCTTTGGAGTTGGCGTCGATGGTCTGCTGAGATTCTTTTTGAAGTGCTTCAATCTTGATTCGTGCCTCCGGGCTGTAGCGATTGAATTTGACCTTGGGTTGCAGAAGCAGGCCGAGAGTGTGTTTGCCGGGGGGAAGTTTGGCCTGGGTCATTTCGAGTTCCACGGTGAAATTGGTGGACTTGGTATCGACGTCGAATTCCTTCGAGTTGTCCAGCAGGGTGCGGACTTTCATGGTCCCGCTGAGTTCGGCGTTTCGAGCGAGGGAGTAGGGGATGCTCAGTTTGCCGCCGCGTGAGGTTTCCAAAACCATGTTGGTGGCGAGGGCGGCTGAGACGAGACTAAGGCCAGCAGGGGGAATGGCCAGCGCCAGCGAATCGCGGGTCAAGCGGGAGGAGGTGGGCTCCAAATTGTAATCAGCGGCAGGGGTAATGACGGTGGCCCCCTCGACTTTCACGGACTGACTGCCACTGGTGGCCACCAAATCGAGGAGAGTTGAGGAGGTCAAAGCATTGGTATCGGCAGTGAGCCAAAGATAACCGACTGATTTACCGCGCTCGATGGCACAGGGCAAAGCGTGCAATCCTGCTGGAGGATTCTGAAGCGCGATTTGCACAGGATCATCGAAACCGTCCAAGCGCTGGACGTAGATGCGAACGGGCAAGACTGCGCCCGGTGCAATGTTGGCGGACCAACGAAGACTGTCGCGAAGCTCGCGGTTGACGTTGAGCGGCATGAGCGGCGCGGCGACGGCGACAAAACGAGGCGAGCTGTGGCGGATGGAAAGGTAGCAGGCCCGCCGTGGGTCCGGGGCAGTCGACGCAAAAAGATCACGAAGAGACACACGGTAAAAACCGTCGTCAGCCACTTCCCAGCGAAGCATCGAATCGCGGCTGGCAAAAGGATACTCATTCGAGCCGATGTTGCCATCGCGCTCCCGCGCATCACGGATGTCGGCCAACTCAATCTTACCGGTATTGTTGGTGCTCACACGTTGAACCAGCACCATGGAGGACGCGGTCAAGCCGAGACGATGACCCAGAACATCGATCAACCAAACCTCGCCTTTATGGGCAGTGAACTCCCATGCCGAGGTGACTCGCGACGGAGGAAGCAGGCCGGGGATGATGACCGGTGGTTGAATGGCCAGCGAAGGGGCATTGGTTAAGCTCACCGAGCCCAGCCAATTAGTCAGAGGCCAGTCGGGCAATTGGGGGTAATCAGCCAAGGCCACAGCAAAACCGGGATCAACCTTTCGGGTCTGAGCATCAGCTTCGACCACGCGGCGGAAGGATGTGGAACGGGCGGTCAAAGTGAAGCCGTCCCGGCGCAACAGATCCAAAGTGACCCCGCGTAGTTTGGGTCCGTTCCAAGGTGTGGCATTGGGAAGGAAACGTCCGATCATTTCCATTCCGGTTGCACTGGTCCGCCAGGCAGCATCAATGCGCGGCCGGGTGCTGATTTCGATGCGGTAGCCGTAATCGACCCCGCCACGGTAGGTGGTATCGGAAACTTGGAGCAGATATGAGCCAGCACGGGCGGCTTTAAAATCCATACCCTCGCCGCGTGCGCCGTGAGTAACCTCATTTCCATCGGGGCCGAAAATGATCATCCTCGGTTCCAGCCGTGAATCCAAATCCCTTGCGCTGATGTCAATGGCGATGCGCTGGCCTGCGTCGAGTTTGAACCGGTAATGATTGATGCGCGAAGGATCAGTCCGCCCGTTCATGAGGGCTGGCAGTGTCAGTTCAGGAGCGTTCTCCGGTTTGTCGCCGCCCATGTCGGAAGCTCGTTCAGCCAACTCGTCGACTACAAAGGCGCGGGGATTGCTCAGGCCGAAACGACCCAGAAAACGGGCCTCGTATGTGCCCAAGGCCAAGTCAGAAGGCAGGTTAACATGGAAGAACGCCTCTCCGGCGACGGGGAGATTGGGGAGGTTGGTGGCCACGCCAATCGCTCGCGGAGGTAGTCCGTTGCCTGACAAAATTAATTCGCGGGGTTCGTCCAGATGATCGCCAAAAGCTTGAATGCGAAGCGACGTGCCCCGTTGCCCACCCATGGGGCTCAGCGCGGACACAGCCGGGTTGGGGAGCTGGGCAAGCAACGATGAAGCCACCCCCGCCCACAAACCAAGAACCCAGAGAAATCTGCTACCCACGAGCTTTTAGTGGTTGAACAGAAATTCCTTGGTATTGAGCAAAGCCCAAACCACGTCTTCGTAAGCGGCACGATGTTTTTCGGGCCCGAGCTTTTCAAGGTGCGACTTGGCGAGGTTGGATTCCTCGGACACCGGGTCCCGGGCAAAAAGCAGCCGGTACATTTCCTTCAGCTTCTCTTCGTCGGATCGTTTGTCATCCTTGGCCATTGCTGCGGGTCTTCCTGTGTCAGCGGCGAGCTTTTCCTGTATTTCCTTGGCATTAAGCAGGTGCAAACACTGAGCGAGGCTGGCGTCCTGTGAGCGTTCACATTCGCAGGAGCTGCTTGAATCGGGACGCCCGAAAACGGTTAGAAAATAGGATGAGGTGTTGAAGCTGTTATCGGGCAACTGCAAGGCGTGGAGTCCGACGGGCATGCCCTCGAAATGGCTCTCAGTTTTCAGCGCGACGTTCACCGCATCGTAAAGCACTTCGGCGGGCAATCGTTTCGGGAAGTAACGCGAGAAGTTTTGTTTATCCTTGGCGTTGTAGGCATTGGGAATCGAGCTGAGCTGATAGGTGGTTGATCCCACGATGGTACGCACCATTTGCTTTAGATCGAACCCGCTGGCCTTGAAGCTTGCGCCCAGTACTTCGAGCAACTCGGGGTTGCTGGGGGGATTCGTTTCGCGCATGTCGTCTTCGGGATCCACCAGTCCACGTCCGAGGAAATGCTTCCAATAGCGGTTGGCCAAAGCTTTGGCGAAGAATGGATTATCCTTCGATCCCATCCAATCGGCCAATGATTGACGAGGATCGTCATCCCTGGTTAGTTGGTCCATTTTGGTGCCCAAGGCCGCGGGGCGAACCTGCTTCTTGGTTTTCTTGTTCTCAGCGCCGGCCTCCCCACGGCGGTGGAAGATGACTTCCTCGCCCGGTTGGTCGCCGCGACGGCGATCAACCTGGCTGAAGAAAGCGGAGAGGCTGTAGTAATCCTCCTGACTCCATTTTTCGTAGGGGTGATGGTGGCACTGGGCACACTGCAACCGCTGCCCTAAAAATAATTGCGCCGTATCCTCAACCTGGGAATTCATGCTCTTGACCTGGCGGTACCAAGCCACCGGCGGATTTTCGCCGATGTCGCCTGAGGCTGCGACGATTTCGCGGACGAATTGATCGAACGGTTTGTTGTCGAAGAGACTGTCACGAATCCAGGAATAGAAAGCAGCCGTTCCACGGGATTGATTGGCCTCGGCGCGTTTATTGCGCAGCAGGGCACTCCATTTATTAGCAAAGAAGTCCGCATAATCACCGCTCTGCAACAGGCGATCCACCAAGATGGCTCGTTTGGCTGCGTCTTTGTCGGAAAGAAAGGCCTCGGTCTCGGGGATGGTGGGAAGGCGGCCCGCCACATCGAGCGTCACACGCCGGATAAAGGTGGCGTCGTCACACATTTTCGACGGGGGAAGACCCAGCTTCTTGAGTTTCGCAAAAACCAGGTCATCAATGAAATTGTTGGTTTGGGGAAGATGATCCACGATTGCACCGAGCGGGATGGTCAAACGGGACACACTGACGCGGCTTTGGTAGCGCACCATGACAGCGACATCACCGGGTTGCTCAAACAATTGGACCAGACCATTGGCGTCGCTCTTGGCCATGTTTTTATCGTTCGGCTCGAACAATGCGCTACGCGTGACGTCCTCCTTGCGGCCGTCGCTATAAGTGGCCATGACCACCAATTGTTGAGACGCGCCGAGGGGCAGCGTGCACTCTCGCGGGTGAACCTCGATTTTGGTTAGGATTGGATCATTGGTTTTGCCAAAGGGCATGCCTTGATTGATCCAGCGAATCAGCAGGCGGTAATCCTGGCTGTCGGGCTCCAATTTCTTGCCGCCGCCGTGCGGGAGGATTCCTGTGGCTTTGAGCAAAAGCAGGCTGCGATCCGGTGCGGCGGGGAAAATACGGCGGGCTTTGGCTTCCTTCACCAAGTACTCGTAATCTTCGGTCGGCTCAAAACCGAGCAGGGACAGTTTAAATCCGTTCTGACCGCCTGACTTGCCGTGACATCCGCCACCGTTGCAGCCCGCCTTGGTGAAAATCGGCACGATCTGGTTGGCGAAGTTAACCGGGAGCACCTCTTTGGTGTTGATCACTTCCAAAGGCAATTGTGTTTTCGGCCCTTTGGGTAGGGACGCAATGATGACGGCTTTGCCATCACCCTTGATGACTACCATGCCGTTGGTGTCCACTTCGGCAATGCCTTTGGGTTCAATCTTATACTGCACTCCGCGAGTCAGATCGAGGGTCAGGCCTGTTTCTGTCTTGGCGGTTACGAGCAGTTGCTGCCGTGCGTCATGCCCGCTGAGAAGCAATGGGCCGCTGACACCAGGCTGACCACTGAGCTCGAGCGAAACTACTTTGGCCGGAGTAGGCTTGGCTGGCGCGGGCTTGGCTGCGGTGGCTTCAGCGCGCGACTGGCTCGGACTTAGGCTCAGTGCCAGCGAAAGTGTTAGAAAAATGCGGAGCATGCTCGGTCAGACCAGTTCTTTCATGGGTTCAAATCCATCCACAAGGTAGGTTGGACGTCCGTTGAGATCAGTTACGGTGGTGTTGGAAACATCTATGCCCATGTTGTGGTAGAGAGTGGCGAACACTTCACCAAAATTCACCGGTCGCTCAGTGGCTTCGCCGCCGAGACGATCCGTGGCGCCGATGACCTGGCCGGTCTTCATGCCGCCGCCAGCGAGCAACGCGCAGGAAAGGTTGGGCCAGTGATCCCGTCCGCCGGTCTTGTTAATTACAGGTGTGCGGCCAAACTCACCCCATACCACGACTGAAACATCCTTGTGCAGGCCGCGTTGATGGAGGTCATTTACGAGAGCGGCGACCCCGCGGTCTAACAAAGGAAAATCCTCCCTCGCATTTTTGAAGTTGTCGCCGTGATAATCCCAGAAACCAAAGGCGACTGTGACGACGCGCGCACCCGCTTCGACCAATCGACGCGCGGTGAGAAATTGTTCGATGATACGGGGGGCTGCATCGCCCCGGACTGCGGTGTCCCCGCCCCCATAGAGATCGCGGGTTTTCTGATTTTCACGGCTGATATCCAGAGCTTCGACCAGCTTGCTGGAGGTCAGCATGCCAAAGGCCTGCTGGTTGAAGGCGTCCATGCCCTCCATCATTCCGCTGGCATCCACATCGCGGCGGAATTTGTCAAAGCCGGTGAGCAAGGTGCGTCGATCGTTGAGGCGGTCCAAAGTGATACCGTTGAGCACCATATCGCTGCGGCTGTCGCCTTCCGGTCTGAAGCTGCGGTGGCCCACACCGAGAAAGCCAGGTGTCGCAGCATTATAGGGATGGTGCTTCATGGTGGGCTCCAGACCTATGAAAGGCGGGACGGAGGGCTCAAGAGGGCCTTGAATTTTGGAGATGACAGAGCCAAAGCTCGGCCATCCGCCGGGAGGCCCCGGCACGGCACGACGACCGGTCATGCACTGAAAATCGGTGTGGTTGTCGGTGGCTCCGACCACGCTCCGAATGGGGATGAGTTTGTCCATCATTCCCGCCAAACGGGGAAGATGTTCGCAAATGCGGATGCCGGGAACGTTGGTGGAGATGGCGCGGAATTCACCGCGAATTTCAGAAGGCGCATCCACCTTGATGTCGTACATATCCTGGTGCGGCGGGCCGCCGGGCAGGTAAATCATGATGACAGCCTTGTGGGAATTGCGAATTCCTTGAGCGGCCTCTGCTTTGAAAAGGCCGGGCAAAGCCAGCCCGCCCATCCCCAATGCCCCAATCTTCAGGAAATTACGCCGACTGACACCGTCGCAAAACCGATTTTTTTGTCCGTAAATCGTGAGCATGCGAAAGATTAGACCAACTCACGCATGGGTGCATGCCCATCGGTAAGATATTGTGGGCGTCCCGTGAGATCGGTAAGTGAGGCCACGCCGGGGTCGATACCCAAATTGTGATAGAGAGTTGAGAAAACCTCGCCAAATTGGACGGGTCTTTCCACGGCTTCTCCGCCCAAACGGTCCGTGGCGCCAATGACTTGGCCCATTTTCATTCCACCTCCGGCAAGCATGGCGCAGGAAACACGAGGCCAATGATCGCGTCCACCATCTTTGTTGATGGTGGGGGTGCGCCCGAATTCGCCCCAAACTACGACGGACACATCCTTGTCCAAACCACGCTGATGCAGATCGGTAATCAATGCGCTGACGCCTTGATCCAAAAGCGGCAGGTCCTGCCGCAAGGCACCGAAATTGTCGCCATGATGATCCCAGCGGCTGAAAGCCAACGTAACGCAACGGGCACCCGCTTCGACCAAACGACGAGCCACCAAGAACTGCTCCATGAGTTTGGGACCGCCATCGTCGCGATTGCGGGGGTCGCCCTTCCCATACATATCGCGCATGGATTGATCCTCTTTTTCAACATCCAAAGCCTCAAGTAATTTGCTGGATGTCAGCATGTTAAAGGCCTGTTCATTGAATGCGTCCATGCCCTGCATGATTCCGCTGGAATCGACATCGCGACGGAAGCGGTCAAAACTTTTCAAGAGGTTCTTGCGGTCGGCCAATCGATCCAAGGTGACACCGTTCAGCACCATGTCCGACTTGCCTGCTCCATCGGGTTTGAATGGGGCGTGCCCCACGCCCAAGAATCCGGGAGTGCCAGAATCGGCCCATTCCATATGTCCCATCTTTGGGGATAATCCAATAAATGGTGGAATCTCCTTGGTGACAGGCCCTTGCAACTTGGAAACCACCGAGCCAATGCTGGGCCATCCACCAGCGGGCTGGTTTTGATGGGGTCTGCCGGTGAGGCATTGAAAGGCGTAGTGATCGCCGGTGGCACCGACAATGGAGCGGATGAGAGCCATTTTATCCATCAATTTGGCCATCTTAGGCAGATGCTCGCAAATTTGGATGCCGGGAACGTTGGTGGAGATGGGCTTGAATTCGCCGCGAATTTCGGACGGGGCGTCCATTTTCAGATCGAACATGTCCTGATGGGACGGACCCCCTGGCAGGAAAATCATGATCACGGCCTTGTGGTCCAAGCCTTTGCCCTTGGCGGCCTCTGCGCGAAACAACTGCGGGAGTGACAAGCCAGCCATTCCCAAAGTGCCTACCTTTAGGAAGTTGCGACGGCTAACTCCGTCGCAGAACCGATTTTTTTGTCCGTAAATCGTGAGCATGGCGTCTCTTTTCGCTGAACAGTCGTTAAAACTGGGGGGACCAACAGAATAAGACGCTGGCGGTACCCTTGTCTATTCACCATTCTGAATGAATTATTGGCTGGGAGCATGCATTTGTTGACTATGGGTGGAGAGAACGGGGGCGCATGGTATGGATGTTGCTAACTTTTAGTGATCTAAGTGGTGAAGAATTCAGGCACAAAGGCGAAATCGCTTAAATATTTGATGCCGAGCGATTGATAGGGATTGAAATCCCTCGCCGAGTGCTATTTAGAAGTCGAAATCTTGATTTGAAACCTTCTCAGCCAGGGAGGGAGTGGTGGTGTGTTGTGGTAATTATTGTTCCTTCATGAAACGATTTTTGGGTCTTATTTTGGCAACGGCGGCGGTGATTTTTGTTTTTTTGCGCCTTAACCGCAATGAACCAGAGTCGCAGGTGGGCGTCTCGCAGGCAAATGCGCTTTCGCAATCTCTTCAAAAGGTCGAAGTTAAGCCTAAAGTCAGCCCTGTCTCAACGTCAGGTACTGCTACAAGCGCAATCGGTGCGACAGGCAACGTGCCTCAACCAAAGCCCGAACGACGCAGACCCTGGGATCCGGAGTATCTAATCGGACTCAAGGAGTCTCGAGCCGGGCAGTCGATTCGCTTTGAATTGGTGGGAGGTGAATGGGCCGAAGGCACGATCCAGCGTCTGGAGCATCGGGAGGGCGAAGTGGTCCGAGTGGATGGCGTACTGACTGCGCCGGAAGATGGCCGGTTTTTCTTTCAGAAACAGACACGCGTTGGAAAAGCAGGTGATTTTGTGGGCGTGGTGGAGTTTCCTCAAAGCAAAAAGGGTTATCGGGTTGAACCCACTGGCCCCGGGGGAGTCTCTCAACTAGTGGAGCATCCGTTGGAAGATGTGGTCTGTTTGAAGCTCCCGCAAGCTCCCGTTGATGTCGCCGGCAATGTTGTAGAGGAGGGTGCGCCGCTTGATCCCAGTGCCTATCCCACTGTGCCGATTCCAAAGTATCAGGAGGGAATCATCCCACTGGAAAGCCTCCCTGGGGCGAAGGCTGTGGTATATCTCGATTATAGAGGCGGAAGAACCGAGACGTGGGGTGGAATCACTTACGCCAAACCTGTGGCCAGCAATGCTCAGATCCGCGATGTATGGAAGCGGGTATCGGAGGATTACATGCCGTTCAACATAAACGTGACAACGGATTCGAGGGTCTATCAAAATTCGAAAGAAGAAAACCGGCAGCGTGTGGTGGTGACTCCAACCACCACGGCGGCTCCGGGGGCGGGCGGCGTGGCGTTTATAGGCTCGTTCAATTGGAGCGGTGACACACCCTGCTGGTCCTTTTACGCCACGGGCAAGAATGCGGCTGAGGCTATTGCGCATGAAGTGGGACACACTTTGGGCTTGGGCCATGATGGAAAAGACGTGGGTGGAGTTCACACGGAGTATTACGATGGCCAAGGGACAGACCCCATTGGATGGGCGCCAATCATGGGCGTGGGATACGGCAAAAATGTGAGCCAATGGAGCAAGGGTGAGTACGCCGACGCCAACAATTTGCAGGATGATCTGGCCATTATCTCAGGACAGAACAATGAGGTGGACTATCGCGCGGATGACACGGGTGATGACCTTGGCACCGCGAGGTATCTTGATGTCCTGACCAACCGCACTGTGAAAGCTGAAGGAGTGATCGAACGCACGGGTGATACAGATGCCTTCCGCTTTACCACGACCGGAGGAGCTGCAACTCTTCGTGCCGACCCGGTGGGCGATTGGTCGGACCTTGCCATCAACGCTGGAATTTACGACGAAGCTGGTCAATTACTTGCCTCCAATACTTCTCAAACCGTACTTGCGGCCTCCGTCACCCGCACTCTCGTCGCGGGCACTTACACTTTTCGCGTTTCCGGGGCCGGAAGGAAGAATCCGCTAACGGACGGATTTTCAGACTATGCGAGCCTTGGATACTACAAGATATCCGGCTCATTGGCAGGTGGAGTGCCAGAGACGCGATTCAGCATTCCTGAGAATAGCGCCCTTGGCACCATGGTGGGAGTGTTGTTGGCCACCAATCCGACGGGATCACCGGTGGTTTTTAGCATTACCTCCGGCAACATTGGCGGTGCTTTTGGAATCAATGGTGATGGCGAAATCACGGTGGCTAATCCCGTTCCTTTGCAATACCTCGACACACAGACATCCGCTCAATTCCCTTCACGATTCGAATTGTTTGTGACTGTCTCGGATGCCTCTAACGGCACGGTTCTAGAAGCGGATCGGCGGGTGGTGATTTCCATCATCGATGTGAACGAACCTCCTTCAGTAACGGGGTTTAATGTCTCTGTTTTTGCCCATTCGCAATTAGGGATGGTGATAGGACAGGTGGCGGGCACCGATCCGGATTTTCACAACCTGTTGCTGTATTCGATCATCGATGGCAATACCAACAATCTATTCACCATTGACGATCAAACAGGAACGATCAGGGTGGCTGTCGACTTGGATGCTGCTGCGCAAAATAATTACCAGCTTAGCGTTCAGGTTTCAGACAACGTATTGCCCACACCACTGATGGCCACCGGAGTGGTCAATGTCACAGTGATGGCCAACGACACGCCTTTCCACCCGGGCAGTATTAATTATGCGGTTTATGGAAGCATCAGTGGCGGTTCGGTGGCAAATCTGACCGGTTCGTCGCGATACCCTTACGACCCGGATTTCGAAAAAGCTGAAACGCTATTTGAGGGGGATACTGATCGAGGGGATGATTACGGGGCAGCCATGCGGGCCTATCTGATGCCCCCGGCAACAGGAAATTACACTTTTTGGATCGCCTCGGACGACGCGGGGGATTTGTCAATCGGCAATGGAACCAACAACATTGGACCTAAAAAAATAGCTTCACTGAGCGGTGCTGTGGGAATCCGCAGTTGGAGCAATTTCGCCAGCCAAAAATCAGTGGTGCAGAGTTTGGTGGCGGGCAAGCCCTATTTCATCGAGGCCCGTGTAAAAGAAGGCGGCGGCAATGATCATTTAGCGGTGGCTTGGGAATGCAAAACGGCCGGAATTGTGCAGGATGTCATCCCTGGACGTTACCTTGCGCCGTTCTCTTACAATTACACCCCCCGTGCGGTGGGGTTCACAAATTCATTGCACCGCAACGCGCTGGCGGGCAGTAAAATCGGAACTGTTAAGGGCACTGATGTTAATCAAGATGACACGCTTTCATTTGCTCTTCTGCCTGGTCCCTCTGGCACATTATTTAGTGTGAACCCGACCAACGGAGTCACACGGGTTGCTGACGAAGGAGGGTTGAAAGCAGCCGTGACCACCTCTTTTTCACTGCTAGTCCGGGTTACAGGCGATGGTCAACCAACCCGCTCACGCACAACAACCAACATTATCCGGCTGGTTGCAGATGACGCCATCACCGCCACGAACCTACGGCAGGAAGTCTGGACGAATATTGGAGGCGGACAGAACGTGTCAGATTTGACCAGCAATGCGAAGTACCCAAAACGTCCGGATATGCTAAGGGAGATCACGTCGTTCGACTCGGGCAAGGATGTGGGCGAAAATTACGGATCGCGAATTCGTGGCCTGTTTACCCCGACAGCCACCAAGGCCTACACCTTTTACATTGCCACTGACGATGGGGGTTCATTGAAGTTCGGCACGGCAGCAAACCCGGCTGGCGCGGCCCAGATCGCCTCGACTGCCTCCGCCACCGACTATCTGCAATGGGATCGATTCGCGTCTCAAAAATCTGCGGCAAAATCCCTGACGGCCGGAGTGGCAGTTTATCTCGAAGCACTTCAAAAGGAAGGTGGAGGAGGGGACTTCGTATCCGTCGGTTGGAGCACTGGATCCACACTGCCCACCAATGCCATCGAGCGTTCATTTCTCAAGCCGGTGGATATTAATTTTGCCCCTGAGCTGGCAGGTAAAACGGTAACAATGTTTTACACCGCGACCAACGGTTACGCCGTCACGAGCATGACGGCCAAGGACAGTCCCGTGGACCCGTTGATTTACAAAATTGTTTCGGGCGATCCCAATGGAGCTTTCGTGATTGATCAGGACACGGGGGTGGTGCGGCTGGTAGATCGAAGCGCCGTAGCAACTCAATCGCCTCCCGTTTTTAGTCTCACGATCCAAGTGCAGGATTCGGGCTACGGCGACCTTTACCCGCGCAAATCAACGAACGTCACCTTAAACATTCAAGTGTCCGAGGCGCCCAGTTACGTCTGGAGCGGTAACGGCGTTGAGAATTGGAGCGATGGAACAAGCTGGGCTGGCACGGCTCCAGTCGATGGTGCAGCCTTGGTTTTCGCGGGCACGCAGCTTACCGCGAATTTCAACAATATTCTGGCAATGGCCGGGCCGATAACGCTCCAGAATGGAGGGTTCAATCTGGGGGGCAATATGTTGAGTCTCCGCGCCGGGGTGGTAAATCAGGGAGACAACCGCTGGAATCTTGATACGCGGCTCGTGAATTCTCAGACCATTAGCAATCAATCGGGACGTCTCGTCTGGGTCGGCTCGATTGATAACGGGGGCAATCTTCTTGTGTTCGGAATCGAGGAGGAAACCGTCGTGAGCGGGGCAATTTCACAAGGAGGCGGTTTAAGCAAGACGGGCTCTGGCAAATTGGTTTTGTCGTCGGCGAACTCTTTCACCGGCCCAACCACCGTATCTGGTGGAATATTGGGGCTAAATCAAGCGCAAGCTTTGGGATCGAGCAGCGGGATTCGCGTTGAGAGCGGCGCGGTGATTGATGTTTCGCAAACCGGAACGATGTTTGAAATCGCGCCCTCGCAGATGCTGGAAGGAAACGGCACTGTCCGCGGCAATCTCAAAATTGTGGGAGCGCTGTCGCCGGGTGCATCAGTAGGCGCACTGAATTTCGGTAATGATCTTGAACTGGCTGGCACAACCTTCATGGAGATCGATAAGTCAGCAGGTCTCAATACCAATGACCAAGTGTTGGTTATTGGAACACTCAAACTTGGCGGCCAATTGATCGTGACCAATCTCGGCCCTGCATTGGTGGCCGGAGATTCGTTCCGCTTGTTTGATGCTGCCTTTTTTTCAGGAGGCTTCAACACAATAACTCTCAATGCCCTAGTCGATGGCTTTTCGTGGGACACCAGCTCTTTATCAACGGCCGGCGTTTTGTCGGTGCGATCAGGCAGCACTCTAGTCATCCAGCCGATTGCGCTCAACGGCTCAAAATTGGAAATGTCCCTCCAATCAAAACCGGGGGTTGCATACGTGCTGGAGCAAACCGGGCAGATGGTGCCGCCTGTGGTTTGGCTGCCTGTCACCACGAATACGGCGCTTGGAGAAAAGCTTTCAATTTCGATCCCATTGGCTGCAGGTCAGGCTCAGCAGTTTTACCGGATAAGGGGGCAATAGGGTTTGAGATATGGATTGTGGGAAATTTGCTCAGCCAGCGTACAAGAGCTAAAGGAATTGGTGAGAGCTATTCTATTGTTAGCGATTTAGCGCAAGTCTCATGATTTCATCGTCGCCAGCCCTAATGAGTTGTGCTTAGTCCCCTTCATTGTTGAGAAAAGTTGCATATTCATGTGGGTGCGCGAACTTGGAGAGCCTCAGTAAGAATCCGACTTGTTGGTCCTTAATAGGAGGGATATTGTAGTGGTTTATGAAGAAGATACAGTTTCTTTCAATGCTGCTGCAGGTGCTGCTCGGAGCTGTGTGTTGTTTGGGTAGCTTGATGCCACCAGAAAGGCCTGCTACCTTTCCCTTGGCTCGCCCACAGGCAGTTGGGCGTGTGGTAGCTTGGGGAAATAATCAGTACGGACAGACGACGGTTTCAGGACTACCTGCAGACATCGTGGCGATTGCAGCCGGGGGCTATTTCGACAGAGCACACTCGGTAGCCCTTCGGGCAGATGGCACTGTTTTAGTCTGGGGTAGCAATGGAGATGGCCAGTTATCTATTCCCGAAGGCCTCACCAATGTTGTAGCCATCGCGGCGGGCTTGGCTCACAGTCTGGCGCTGAGAGAGGATGGAACCGTGGTCGCTTGGGGTCTAAATGGATACGGGCAATGCACAGTTCCTGAAGGACTCGGATCTGTAGTTGCTATAGCGGCGGGCTATGAACACAGCCTTGCTATTCGGCAGGATGGATCAGTAGTTGCGTGGGGGCGTACTTGGGATTTTGGCCAGACTAGAGTCCCAGATGGCCTAACCAATGTTGTTGCAGTGTGTGCTGGTGAGCAACATTCGGTGGCCTTGAAGGGGGATGGATCCATTGTCGTGTGGGGTGGAAAATCCAGTCAGACAAATGTTCCCGTTGGACTTTCAAAGGTCGTTACTATTGCCGCAGGGCGCCAGCAAACGATCGCAATTAAATCGGATGGCACGGTTGTGGCTTGGGGGCAGAGCGCAGCTATTAAGAATGCGACCAACGCCATTGCGGCAGCAGCCGGTGCGGCATTTTCCGTGGTATTGAAAGCTAATCGCACAGTGATCGCTTGGGGGGACAATTCTAAAGGTCAATTGGTCATCCCCTCAACTTTAAACGGCGTTCTGGCAGTAGCAGCCGCTTATGATCACGCGTTGGCTCTTGTCTCCCCTTTGATGGGGGTTCGCGACGTCAACATCCGGGTTAGTAGAGTTATTGTTGAATTCAACGCCATCATTGGTCGGAAGTATCAATTTCAGAAATCGGGAGAACTTTCGGAGTGGAGCGCGGTTGACCCACTAACGACTGCAACATCCGAAAAATTCTTTCACGAGTTTGAGGTCGGAGATTCATCCGGTTACTATCGTATAGTTGAGCTGCCTTAGCTGTCTTTGACCATTACTCCATTTCTCACTGTAGGCACGTCAAGCGCATTTGAATTAGTCACGAGCCGGGCTCGAGTTTTGCGATTTTCAGCGAGAGGACCGGGAGAACCAGGATGTTGAGGAGCGTTGATGTCACCAGCCCTCCGAGGATAACGAGAGCCATGGGGCCTTCGATCTCGCGGCCAGCCTCGCCGCTGTTAATGGCCAGAGGAAGAAGGCCCAGAGCGGTAACCAGCGCAGTCATGAGAATCGGGATGACACGTTCGCTTGCCCCTAGTAGTGCGGTGTTGGCATTCCATGGAAGTTTATCGACGCGAACGAGGTGTTCGTAATGCGAGATTAGCATGATGGAGTTGCGCATGGTGATGCCGAACAGCGTTACGAAACCCACCAGTGAACCAATCGTCAGTCCATTGCCGCCATGCCCCCAATGTTGGCTGATCCACACCGCCATGATGCCACCGACCAGTGCGAATGGCACGTTTAGCAACACAAGCAATACCTGCCTAGCGTTACCGAGAGCAACGGCCAACAGAAGGAGAATTCCCACCGCCGCAATGCCGGTGTGAGCAAGTAATTCCTTTCGAGCGGCCTTGGTGGCCTCCACGGAACCGCCGGTCACCAAGTAATAGCCAGCGGGTAGTTTGATGGTTTCTCTCAGCCGCGTCTCGGCCTCGGCGAGATACGCGGCCAGATCCCGGTTGCTCACATTGCCGGTCACGGTTTGGCGGCGGCGGGCGCCTTCGTGGAGAATGGTGGAGCGACCGGTAGTTTGGTAAACATCAGCCAATTCGCGAAGCGGCACGCGCGCGCCAAGCGGATTGCGCAGGATCAACTCACCCAGGTTTTCAGGGTCGCGTTGCACGGCATCCTTTAAGACCACCGCAACATCCGTCACTTGATTTCCGTGATAGGTCTGAGCCACCACACTGCCTTGGAAGCTTGTCTGGATGGTTTCGAGAATATCCACCGGACGAAAGCCCAGTTGGGCGACCCGGTCAGATCGGAGGCGGATGGCCACGCGAGGTGAGCCGGGCGGTGATTTTACCTGGATGTCGGCTGCGCCGGGGACGCTCTTGAGCACTGACTCAATCTCCTTGGCCTTGGCATCGAGGACATCCAGATCGTCGCCGAATATATTTACAACCACCGGAGCTGTTTCGCCTGTGAGTGTTTCACTGATGCGATCACCGAGGAAGGTCATTACTTCAAATCTAATGCCGGGAAATCCGCCGAGGATGGCGCGAAACTGATCCGCGATTTTTTCCTCCACATCACTGGCCACGGGTTTGAGCTCCACATGGAACTCTGAACGATGCGGCCCCCATGTGTCCTCACCCTGTTCTGCGCGCCCAATTTGTTCCTCCACTGTGGCCACGGCTGGGTGTTGCAGGAGCGCTTCGGAAATGGAGCGGCCCATCAGTTTCATCTGACCCAAGGAAGTTCCGGGCGCGGCGCTGACTTGGAGGACAAAGTGGCCTTCGCGGAATTCGGGGAGGAACTCCCCACTCAACTGCGGCAAAAAATAGAGTGAGCCAACGCAGAGCACCACCAAGGCCAACGCCACCCAACCTGAATTTTCGAGCAATCGATAGAGAACTGGTGAATACACCCGTTTTACCATGCGCTGCAGAAGCGGTTCCCGGGCGGCTTTGGCTCCACTTGCAAAGAGTAGGAGGCACAGTGCGGGAGTCACGGTCAAAGCCACGAGCAGTGAGGCCATGATGGCGATGAGATAGCTAAGGGCCAGCGGGGCAAAAAAGCTGCCTTGCAATCCCGTGAGCATGAGCACGGGCAGAAAGACCAGCGCGACAATGAACGTGGCAAAGACCACCGCGCTGCGCACTTCCACCGAGGCATCAAACACCACATTGAATACTGAACGCGGAGTGGCCAGTCGATTGTTCTCCTGAAGACGGCGGAAGATGTTTTCCACATCAATGATGGCATCGTCCACCACCTCACCAATGGCAATGGCCAACCCGCCCAAGGTCATGGTGTTTAGCGTGATCCCAAGTTTTTCGAGAACCACAACGGCGGTTAAGAGCGATAGAGGGATCGCCGTCAGCGAAATGAATGCAGTGCGGAAGTGGCCCAGGAAAATGAAGAGCACCACTGCGACGAAAATGGCTCCCAGCAGAAGCGAGTGTCCCATGTTATGCAGGGCGGCCTCTATAAAGGAAGCAGGTCGGTGCATGCGTGGATAAACCACAATGCCTTGCTGTGCAAAAAGCGGTTTCATGCCGTCGAGCTCCTTTTCCAGCGCCCGAGTCACTTCAAGAGTGTTGGCGCCGTACTGACTGCTCATCGTCATTAGAACCCCAGCCCGGCCCATGACGAGCGCATCGCCAAATTTGGGTTCCGCTGCTTCCACCACTTTCGCCACATCCCTCAGTCGAATGACTGCACCATTGGTTCCTCCAATCAGGATGACCTCGCCCAATTGAGCGGGCTGGAGTGCTTGCCCCTCGGTCTGCAAAATGATGCGCTGGTTTTCAGTTTCGAGATAGCCCGCCCCACGCACACCGGTGGCGAGCCTTGCCGCCGCCTGAACATCGGAAATGGCAAGCCCATGAGCCTGAAGACGATCAGGGTCGACCTGAATCTGGAGCTGTCTTACGTCACCGCCGAATGTGCTGCACTTGGCGACACCTGCCACTCCCAGTAAACGGGGTTTTAGAGTCCAATCGGCAAAAGTGCGCAACTCCATGGGGTTCATTTTGTCGGAGACCAAACCGATTTTGAGCAGATCCATGGTGGAAGAGGTCAGGGGGGTGAGCTTGGGTTGTTTAACGCCGATGGGCAGTTGGCTCCCGATTTCGGATAATTTTTCTGCGAGCATTTGGCGGGAACGGAACAGATCGGTCCCTTGCTGAAAAATGACGGTGATAACGCTAAGTCCTTGGATGGATTCCGAGCGCAGGGCGGCTTGTCCACCCAGTCCGTTGATGGCGGTTTCCACTGGTCGCGTCACCAATGCCTCCACCTCCTCTGGGGCTAGTCCCGGGGCTTCCGTTTGGATTGAAACTTGGGGTGGAACGAAATCCGGAAAGACGTCGAGTTTCGAGCGCGAAGCCACGAGAAGGCCGTAGCCCACGAACAGGCAGGCCAATGCGACGATCACGCCACGAAACCGGAGACTGAGTCGAATGAGTCCCTCAATCATACGTGGCTACTCGCCTCCCCCGGCCTTGGACAGTTCCTCGGATAAGAGAAAAGCACCCCCGCTCACGACAAGATTTGCGCCTGCCTTAATTTCTTCGCCCGCCTCAACCAGCCATCCTTCGCTTGTGCGGGAAAGCAATTCGACCGCCACGCGCTTAAAAATATCCTCACCCACTCGAACATAAACAATCGTGCTCCCCTCATTTCGGAGGAGCGCAGCTTGTGGAATAAGAATCCCTTTAACCGGCGCGGTGGTTTGCGGAATCCAACCTGTCATGGGTGTTCCCACCGGGGCCACAGCACGCTTGATCAGGCAAAGCAAACCCCGGCCCTGCGTGACGGGATCCACCGTCGGATCGATTCCAAGCGTGCTGGCGGTCAGCATCTCAGCATCATCGGCGAGAGTTGATACATTAAGTTCTTCCGGCCAATGTTCCATCTCGTTTCCCACCGTTAAATCAAGCCTGACCAATGCGGCCTCCTGACCTGCCAGCGCAAGGGCCAAATCCTGCACATCCGGGCGCTCGGCAATCTTCCGGCCCCAAGCCGACCACAATCTGATGCGGGCCGATTCGAGAAGCGCCGTGTCACGATGGAAAGTGGCCTGCGCGGTTTCAAAAGAGCGGGCGGAGGTATTCTGATTTTGCCCGTATAAAAATTTCAGCCTATTGAACTCGTTGGAGGAAGCCGCCAGAGTGGAGCGGGCGGTGGCCGTCTCGGCCAGCAGCACGGAGAGCGTTGATCCATCCACCACCCGGCCGAAAACCTTCACGGTCGGCATTGTGTTTGTGGTAATGGCGGCAAGTAGTTTGATCCCGGCCGCTTTCTGTTTCTCCGAAGAAAGCGCGAGGCCGGCCTCGGCAGACTTCGGCTCTTCCGCCTTCTTTTCCGGTTCTGAGGCGGCGGGCCTTGATTCATGCCGTTGCACCCAGACCCATGTGAGGACCGCACCGGCCAGCAGACCGATCAGACAGGCTATGATTAGATTTTTCATCGGTTTCCTGAAACGGGCTGCGGATGGGGAATGAGACCAGCGGTGGCCAGTGCTGGAAACGGTTTTTGCAGGGCATCCTCAAGTTGGCCAGCCGCCAGATCAAGGCGGGACCGGGCATCAATTAAAACGAGGCTGCTCGCGATGCTTTCCAATCGCGAGGTCTCCACCTCCAAGGAGTCCGCGCCCCCGGCTTTGAACATATCCGCGACGGATGCGCTCCGGCTGGCCTGGGCTGCGACCAATGATTCGGCTTCGGCCAGACTGCTGCGGCTCGTCTTGCATTGTGTGATGGCATTGTCCACCTCGTTCAACACGCGAACCTGCTGGGCCAGAAATCGCGCGGCCACCTCCTTGCGTCGCGCTTCGGCCTCGGCGATGGGACCCTGATTTTGCGTCAGAAGTGGCAGCTCAGCCGTTAGGGCCAGGGACCATTTATGATCACCCTGATCCCATTGATAACCGCTCCCCAAGTGAATATCAGGATACTGTCGGGCGATCTCCAGTTGGAGTGCCGATTGCGAAGCGGCATACTCGGCCAGCAGCGAAAGAAGCTCGGAACGCACCCCCAAGGCGGCATCCCTGAGAGCCTCAGGCTGAGTCAGCCAACCATACAATGTGGAGGGAATGATGGGCGGATCAAGCAGGGCATCCAGCGCTGGACCGGGGATGCCAACCGTTTCGGCCACCCGGCGTCGTGCGGCATCGCTCGTACGTTGGGCTTCCGCTTGATCCAGCACCGCGCGGGTGAGGGCTAGTTTGAAGGTGGTGACTTCCGGTGCCGAGACTGCCCCGGCCTGCAAACGCTCCTCCAGCAAGCGAATGATTTCACGAGTCGATTCGGTTTGAAGCCCAAGCAAAGTGGATCGTTTAGTAAACAGTTTGTGCTCAAGCATGGCCGTTCTTAAAGCAGTTCGCATCTGCCATGCAGAGGTCAGCACTGCCAACCGGGACACTTCATCGAGATGGGCGGCCCGCGCCATTCGGTAGCCGCGTTTGCCGGCGGTTTCGATGGGCAAATCCACATTTACCGCCGGAAACCAAGGGCTGACGCCGCTGGCTGCGCTGAAGTTGTATCCTGGACTGACACTGACCACGGGATTCGGACGGGCCGAGGCGGTAGTACGGCCCGCAGTGGCCACGGCCCATTGCGCGCGAGCCACTTCAAGGGCGGGATTGTAGAAGACAGCCACCCATGTGAGTGTTTCAAAATCAAGGTCGGCGGGAGGCCAAGTCGCGGTCCCAATGATGCCGTTGGTCTCAAGAAAGGCTTTTAAGCGAGGGTCAGCCAACGATCTGCCTAACCATTCCCGCTGGGATGAAGTGGAATTAAGGGGTTTTGACTCAAATCGGGCGCACCCCAGACCAAGGCCCATGCAGCCCAAAGTCAGGCAACCCACCCAAATGAAAGACCTAAACTGACTCATACCCGATTGTGTTTGCTCGGCTCCGTGGAGATCCGTCAAGTTTATGGCATGGTTGCACTACGCCAAAATCCCTTTCACCACTTCACCATGAACATCGGTCAGCCGGAAATCGCGGCCTTGGAAACGATAGGTCAGCTTGGTGTGGTCAAAACCTAAAAGGTGCAGAATCGTGGCGTGGAGGTCGTGAACGTGGACTGGATTTTCGGCCACGTTGAATCCGAGGTCGTCAGTCTTGCCGTAAGTTAGGCCGGGGCGGACTCCGCCACCCGCCATCCACATACTGAACGAACGGTTGTGGTGATCGCGTCCGTCGTTGCCGCCCTGCACCATGGGAGTACGGCCGAACTCGCCGCCCCAAATGACCAGAGTGTCCTCTAAAAGGCCGCGTTGTTTTAGATCCCTGATAAGTGCGGCGGAGGCCTGATCGGTCGCTTTGCAATTATCGGTGAGGCTCTGTTTCAGATTGCCGTGTTGATCCCATGCCTCGTGAAAAAGCTGCACAAAACGGACGCCCCGTTCGATGAGTCTGCGAGCGAGGAGACAATTTCTTGCGAAGCCCGGCTTGGCCGGATCGACGCCGTAATCGTCAAGGGTGGCTTTCGATTCCTTGGCCAGATCCATGAGTTCAGGCGCGCTGCTTTGCAGCTTGTAGGCCATTTCGAAGGATTGCACGCGCGCATCTATTTCAGGATCGCCCTTCGCCGCAAATTCCATTTGGTTCAGCTTCTTGAGCGTATCAAGAGAAGCCCGCTGCGTTTCCTTATCGAACCCTTTGGGATTGGAGAGATAGAGCACCGGATCGCCCGTGCCGCGAAAGGGAATGCCTCCGTAAATGGTGGGCAGAAAGCCGCAGCCCCAGTTGCTGGCGCCGCCACTGGTGCCGTTCGCCGAGCTTAGAACCACGTAACCGGGCAGTTCTTCGGCCTGGCTGCCCAGTCCGTAAAGACTCCATGCACCCAGAGTGGGCCGGCCGAACTGTTGCGAACCGGTGTTCATCATGATCTGACCCGGCGCGTGGTTCACCGCGTCGGTGGTCATGGAACGGATGATGCAAAGGTCATCGGCGACTTCTCCCAATTTGGGAAGAATTTCCGAGAGCTCGGCTCCGGATTTGCCATATTTGGAAAACTTAAACTTGGAGCCGAGCAGCGCCGAATTGGGATTGATGAACGCCGCGCGATAATCCTTGAGCAACTCCGCAGGCGGGAGTTGGCCGTCCCGCTTTACCAGTTCGGGCTTGTAATCAAAGAGGTCAAGATGACTGGGCGCGCCGGCCATGAAAAGATAGATGACCCGCTTGGCCTTGGCAGGGAAATGCGGGAGGCGTGGCGCCAGAGGCCGAGTGGGTGCAGGTTGTGCGGCGTGCGAGGTCGGAACTCCCAGCAAGGAGGCAAGTGCCACTGATCCGAGCCCCACGCCGCAATCTCGAAAAAACCAGCGGCGGGTGATCAGTTTCCGCGCTTCAGCGGCGTATTCCCTTTTCAGATTCATAGTCAGTTTTTGGTGACGGTTTCATCCAAGTTCAGGAGCACGCGTCCGGCAATCGTCCAAGCGGCCACGTCTTTTGGGCTGGCGCCTCGCGGCAGTTCCGGGATTTTATCGGGTGATCCAAAAGCAATCTCTCTTGCGGGGAGCCAGCCCTCGGCCAGCTTGTCCTTGCGGGATTGGAGTAGGGCGAGGACTTCATTGATTTCTGAGGACTTGGCAGTACGCCCTGTACACAGACGGAAACCGTACTGTGCGCGCTCGCGGTCAGTGGACCCGCCTTCGCGCAGAATCCTAAGGGCCAGCGCCTGGGATGCCTCTATGAACACGGTTTCGTTAAGCGAAGTCAGCGCCGCCAGAGGGGTGTTTGAACGAACCCGGCGGACGCACGCGAAATCGGCGTTCGGAGCATCAAAGCTGGACAGCGCGGGATCGGGCATGGACCGGCGTCGGAAGGTATAGATAGACCTCCGATAACGGTCTGCTCCAATGGCGGTCTTCCAAAAATCAACTTTTAGGTAGCTCTGTGAAAAAAGGCTCTCCGGCACAGGCGGAAACACGCTGGGGCCTCCAATGTTTTCGTTGAGCAACCCTGAAGCGCTCAAAGCAATGTCACGAACCACCTCGGCCTCCGCGCGGAATCGCGGACCGCGTGCGAGAAGGCGGTTGCGTGGATCTTTTTCCAGGAGACCGGAGGTTGATCGCGAACTTTGTTTGTAAGTGTCGGACGTCACGATCGTGAAAAGCAGCTGTTTCAGACTCCACGGTTTGGGCGGGCCGCCATCTGCGGGGATGGATGGCTCCATAAATTCCACCGCCAGCCAATCAAGCAGTTCGGGGTGTGATGGCTCGGCGGCTCTCACGCCAAAATCCTCGGCCGTTTCAACCAGACCCATGCCGAAGACCGACTGCCACACCCGGTTGACAAACACGCGGGCGGTGGTGGGGGAGCGGGGATCGACGAGCCAGCGGGCCAGCGCGAGTCGGCTATCATCGGCATCCTTTGGTAACGAGTGCAAAAAGGCGGGTGTGCCGGCGCTGACTTTTCGAGAGGGCTTCTGCCAGCTCCCGCGATCGAGGAGGAATGTTGAGCGTTTAAATTCCGGATCGCGCTGCGCCAGATTTAGCACTGATTCCCCCTCGGGATACCTGGACCAAAGCGAGTCGATCTCCGCGTTGATCGCTTTGAAATCAGAATTCGAGAGGCGCCACAAATTGAACAGCGCACTGCTTTGAGCGGGTGAGCGTTTTTCTGCCGGCGTGTTCAAGGCGGATGTCACGTCCACCGGCAAGGGATCTACCGGCGCGTTGGTGGAGGTGGTGGCGGCGAGACGGAATCTGCCGAGGAAATTGTTTTGGCGACCGTGGCCGTCCTCGCCGCCGTGGCGGTATTTCAAAATGAACTTCAATCGCACATCCCCAGTCGGCCAGTTGTTGGTGGAGGCAAACTGGGCCATCCACACTGAAGACTGGTGGCGCCTCCCCGGACCGCGATCGGAGCTCCATGCGGTGTCGTCCTTGCCATCAATGAGGAATGAGGCCGGGCCTAGTTTGCGTGCATCCTTATCACCTGTTCGGAAAAACTGCTCAATGTCGTGCTCTGGTTCTGAAAAATCAGCCGTGGCATTGGTTAAGCCCAGCCGGGTCCAATTGGTGGAATCATGGGCGGAGGCAAGAACCTCCAACTCGCTGATGGCGAAGGAGCCTTTGTAACTTCGGCCCGGCCCTCCAAAAGGCAGGTCACCATGGGTCAACGCTTCCAGCCGTAAACCGGTGATGGTGGACGGAAAATTGGTCACGGTTGTTTCCAACTCGCCGGCTGTGGGGCGAAACCCCAAGGTTAGAATAGATTTATCAGGCAGTTCCTCAGGATGGGACAAGCCACCCATCCATTCATAGAAGGATGGGGCCAGAATTTGCCATGGGGGCTGGACGGACTTGAGCTTCGCTTCCCAGTCGGCGAGCTGTTTCTGCCAATCGTTTGTTTTTGATTTGATTGATGCTACCAACCGCTTTGTTTCGCGGGTGATACGTTCAATTTCTTTCAGCTGATCCGAAGTATAGACAGGCGTTACCGCTTCGTAGTCATTATTGATGTACGCCAGAAACCTGTAGTATTCGTCGTGAGTCAATGGGTCGAACTTGTGCGAATGGCATTGCGCACATTGCAGGGTGATTCCGAGAACCGCTTTGCCGAGACAGTCCATGCGATCAAACAATCCTTCGAGTCTGAATTGTTCCGCGATAATGGCCCCCTCCTCGTTGACCATGCCATTTCTCAAAAATCCCGTGGCGATCCGCTGATCCTGCGTCGCGTTCGGTAGGAGGTCGCCCGCGACTTGTTCCACCACAAATTGATCATAGGGCAGGTCTTGGTTGATGGATCGGATGACCCAGTCGCGCCAAGTCCACTGCTGCCGGGGCAGGTCTTTCTCAAACCCGTCGCTGTCCGCATACCGGGCGGCATCCAGCCAGTGCCGCGCCCATTTCTCGCCAAAGTGTGGCGATGCGAGCAACGCTGTCACCTGCTTTTCATAGGCTTGGGATGATCTATCTTTGAGGAACGCGTCCAACATGGCCGGAGTGGGGGGGATACCAGTCAGATCAAGGGCCAGACGACGCAGCAGCACGACCCGATCTGCCTCCGGCGAAAGGCGGAGGGATTCCGCTTTCAGGCGGGCTGTCACAAATCCGTCGATGGGGTGGGGGTGTGCCTTATCGTGAGGGACCACTGGCCGGGTTGGAGCAACGAAAGCCCAGTGGGGCTCATATGAAGCACCCTCTTCTACCCACCGCTTAAGAGTGGCGATCTGTTCCTTCTTCAAGACTTTTCCGGTCTTGTGTGGAGGCATTGCGTCATCCTCGTCCGCTGTCAGAATTCGGCGGATCAAATCACTGTTGTCGGGTTTTTCGGGGACGATGGCTGGTTTCTCTGATTTGCCACCTTTCAATGCCTCCTCACGAATATCCAAACGAAGCCCTGCCTTGCGGCTGCCGGAATCCTGGCCATGACAGGTGAAGCAGTTGTCCGACAGGATGGGGCGAATATCCTTGTTGAAACCGAGCAAGTAATCAGCCATTCCGGCCTGGGCCGAGGCCGGGATGGCAGATCCGATCCACAGCAGGGCTGCTGAAGCTAACACAGTCGCGCATCTCATGAGAATAGCGTCCATTTTAGCCTAAGTGCTGAGAGCGGGAAGCCTTAATAATGGCTTCCAAACCTCCAGCAGGCTATTCCTCGTGGACGAGCACCAGCACGCTCAAAGGCGGAAGGTTCAAGAGGGCGGACCAGGCAAGCGCATGACTGGGGACCGGCTCGGCCTCAACGGCGCCGCCATTGCCTTGGTTGCTGCCACCGTAGTAGGCGGCATCTGTGTTGATGGCCTCACGCCAGCGGCCCACTGAGGGGAGTCCGATGCGATAAGGCTGGCGGTAGACAGGGGTGAGGTTCAGCACCACCACGATTTGTCCTTTGCCATCGGAGGTCTGGCGGACAAAGGACATTACGCTGCTTTCCTGGTCCGAACAATCGATCCAATAAAACCCTGCGTGATCGTAATCGGCCTGCCAAAGGGCCGGCTGGACTCGGTAAAGATGATTGAGATCAGCCACCAGTTTTTGCACGCCCGAGTGGTAGGGACCGGCTTCGAGCAACCACCAATCAATGGCCTGGTTTGGATTCCATTCCGCGCTTTGGCCGAACTCACAACCCATGAAAAGTAGTTTTTTCCCAGGAAAAACCCACTGGTAGGCGAGGAGCACCCGCAAGTTGGCGAAGCGCTGCCAATCATCACCCGGCATCCGTTTCAGGAGTGACCCCTTGCCATGCACCACTTCATCGTGGGACAGGGGAAGCATAAAATTCTCCTGCCCGTGATAGAGCATGGCGAAGGTGAGATCGTGCTGGTGGTATTTGCGGTAGACCGGCTCGCGGCCAAAATAATTGAGCGTGTCGTGCATCCAGCCCATGTTCCACTTGAACTGAAAACCAAGACCCCCGATATAGGGCGGGCGGGTCACCATGGGCCAGGCGGTGGATTCCTCCGCAATGGTCAGCACGCCTGGGAATTCGGTGTGGATCAGGTGGTTGACCTCGCGCAGGAAATCAACTGCATCAAGATTTTCGCGTCCGCCATATTTATTGGGGACCCACTCCCCCTGCTTGCGGGAATAATCGAGATACAGCATTGATGCCACAGCATCAACGCGCACCCCGTCAATGTGATACAGCTCGCACCATGCCATCGCATTGGAGGTTAGAAAATTCCTCACTTCGTGGCGCCCATAGTTAAAAATGCAGGTGCCCCAATCCTGATGTGAACCCTGACGGGGATCAGCATGCTCATACAACGCGGTTCCGTCGAATCTCGCCAAAGCCCAATCGTCGCTTGGGAAATGCGCAGGCACCCAATCCACAATAACCCCAATCCCGGCCTGGTGCAGGCGGTCGACCAGATACTGGAAGTCGCTGGGCGTGCCGTAGCGTTGAGTGGGGGCAAAAAATCCGGTGACCTGATAGCCCCAGGACGGATAGAAGGCATGCTCGGCCACCGGGAGGAATTCCACATGGGTAAAACCCATCTGCTCCAAATAGGCAATCAGTGGTTCGGCCAACTCGCGATAACTCAGGGATTCAAAGGCGGATTTTTTCTTCCACGAGCCCAAATGCATCTCATAGATGCTGAGAGGTTCGCGCAGCGGATCGCGCTGGCGGCGTTGCTCCATCCACGCAGTGTCGGCCCACTTGTGTCGGCGGGTGTTCCAGACAATTGAGGCGTTGTTCGGTGCAGCCTCGCAAAAAGCCGCGAATGGATCCGTCTTGATGCGGAGCGCGCCGTGCGCATCAACCAGCTCAAATTTGTAATGCCCGCCTTCCCCGACTCCAGGGATAAAAATCTCCCATACGCCGGAGGAGCCGAGTGAACGCATGGCATGCCTGCGTCCATCCCAGCTGTTAAAATTGCCGACCACACTGACACGCTTCGCATTGGGGGCCCACACGGCAAACGAAACACCGTGCACACCATCCACCACCCGCAGATGCGCGCCTAGCTTGTCGTGCAGTTTGAGATCTTTACCCTGGCCGAAGAGAAATAAATCAATCTCACCCAGACCCGGCAAAAAAGAATAAGGATCGCGCGTTTGCCAATGTGAGCCATCAGGCCACGTGACCACCAAATCATAGGCATAGACTTCCTTAGACTTGGGGCTTGAGCCTTCAAACAGGTCGGTGTCGCCTATGCGGGAAAGTTTGAAGGATGGTTTCTTTTTCTCGTGCACCGGCACCACCTGAACTTCGGCTGCCCCGGGAATAAGCGCTCTGGCCACCACTCCTGAACCTCCTCCGAGAGGATGCATGCCCAGCAGTTGATGGGGGCAATTGTGCCGGGCCTCGACGAGGCTCTGCAATTCATCTGAGGTTAGCAACATGGCAAAAAGGTTGGTCCGGCGGGGGAAACGTTAACAGACTTTATTCCTTGGTCCAAAAATCCATGACGAACACATCGTCCAGCAGCGTTTTTACCAAACCGCCAAAAGCTTTGTGCTGGGGATGGTTTAGATAAGTGTCACGATCCTTTTCCGTGTTAAAGGTCAGAATGAATCCATGTGTGCAACCCTTGTTCAGTTTCTCGGGGCTGGTGTTCAATCCCCACTCGTATCCCTTGATCTCGGGAATCTTTGTTTTCAGGGCACGGAACTCGTTCTCAATCTGGGTGATGTTCTCTTTAGTGGCTGTTTCTTTGAACTTGAAAGCCACCACATGGCGGAGGACTGACTTGGTGGCCGGAGCATCAGCCGCCATGGCAAGAGACCCGAGGGTGAGTAATATCGCGAGGATTGGAAGAATTTTCATGATCATTCGTGGAAAAATCTGATGTGACTAAGCCTAAACGTCATTTTGTGTTGTTGAAAGCGCAAAAGAGCAACCTGAAATCGACCGACCCGGCACAGATTTTTATTTGCCTATAGTATTGTTCGCGAGCGGGCAGAAATGGGTACTGCGCCATCATCTACGGCAAGGCCATGCGTCTGGCTGAACATTAGGCTGCGCCACGGGGTTTTCCAATTTGGCCTGCCGGGATACACCAGAAAACCTGCGCGGAAATTTATTTTTTCTTGTCGGGGCGAGTCGGAAAGCTTAACGATATCCCGCTCTTTGAAATCGGCGGGCAGACGTCCGCCGAATTGTTACATGCAAATGTCAGGGAACCCCGTGAGATTCGGGGACGGTTGCGCCACTGTATCGAACTACAAACTCCCATGTGCCACTGGTTGTAAAACCGGGAAGGCGGGAGCGAGGTCTGAGGTTCGGAGTCAGGATACCGGTTTGTTTGTACTCGTCACGGCTCCGCTCGCGCGGGGCTGACTTCTCCGACAAAGAGAAGGATGAGGCCAGACTCGCGAACAGTTTTCGCGGGATCCGTTGAATGCCTTCATTCCCCGTTTTGTCGGAGTCTGAGGGCTTTTGCTTTTTCAGGCTCCGCGCTGGTCTCCAGGTAGTCCTATCGTTCTGTGCCATGGCACAGGATTTCCGAAAGACCAGTCATGCAAAAATTGTTTTCCGCGGTGCTTACATTTGTCAGCATCATTCTGTCCTTGTCATCATTCCAAACGTACGCTCAGTTTGCCGACGCTGTGATCGCCTACACCCCCGGCTCAGGCGTTTCCTCGTCTTACACCAACGCAAATTCAGCTTTAGGAGAACCCTCCCGAGTCACTCCAGGCAAGTTTGGCGGGCCGGTCACGCCCTTTGACTCGGCCTACCTCGGTAGTCAGTTGGTTTCGATTGGAACCAATGGATCGCTCACACTGCATCTGAGCCGTCCCCTTACCAATGATTCCACTCATCCATACGGCTTGGATTTTCTGATCTTCGGCAACGCCGGACTGGCCATTACCAATGGTGATTACTCTGGTGGGGGCATCACCGATGGTTCTTTGTATGGCGCGGTTGCCGATGGAACGCAGGTCTCAGTCAGCGCCGATGGGGTAACCTATTTTCTGTTAAATCCTACACTTGCTCCACCTACCGACGCTTGGTTTCCGACCGACGGTGCAGGCAATTTTTTCACTCCGGTAAACCCCGGTTTGCGAGGCGCGGATTTTTCGGGCAAGGGTTTGGCGGGCATCAGCGTGCTTTACGCGGGGTCTGCGGGTGGGGCCGGGTTTGATCTGGCCTGGGCTCAGGATTCAGAGGGGCATGGTGTGACGGTTTCCACCGCGAATTTTGTCCGTATTGATGTGTTGGATGCAAAGGTAGAAGTGGATGGCATCGCAGGGGTGAGTCCTCCTTCGGTTACAGTAATAGAGGATTTTGCCTCTAATCCGCTCGCTCGTGGTTGGGAACTTTTTGGTGATGGCGAACTGTTCCATTGGAATTCCGAAAGACAAAATTTGGAAGTGACTTGGGATTCCTCAAAAACCAACAGTTATTTTCGCCTTCCGTTGGGAACGCTGCTCACGCGAAAGGATGATTTCAGTGTTTCGGTTGATCTGACTCTAAACGATATCGGTTTCGGCGCCGATCCGGATAAGCCTGGCGCCATGCAAATCGCTTTCGGTTTTCAAAAGAAAGTCGACGCGGATGCGCCGCATTTCTACCGTGCCACCGGCAACGACGGGCCCAATCTTGCCGAGTTCAATTTTTTTCCTGATTCGGGTTTTGGGGCAACCGTTTGGCCGGCCGTTTACTCGACGAACGGGGTTTGGAACTATAATGGCCCCTCCGATTTTGCCATTTTTGATCTGCCGTTGGACCTCAAGCTGCACGTGGTGCTGGCTTTTACGGCTTCGGATGAAACCGTGAGGCTGGTCATCACCACCAATGGAATGGTGTTGGGGCGGGAGGTTACCGCACGATTGACCACAAACAACGCTGGGTTATCCAAACCTTTCACGGCCTTCGAACTGGATTCCTTCGCCATAGCAAGCTACAGCGATGCGGGACAGTCGGGAGACTACGCTTCTTCCATCCTGGCGCACGGTGTTATGGATAATTTGGTGGTAACTTTCCCGCCTGCTCCGGTGGCCGATCTGCATGGCCTGTTCACAGGAACGGCGTGGGAAGGCAAATTTTTGAGCCGCATTCACTGGGTGTATGAACTCGAGGGTTCAACGGATTTGTCAGTATGGACCAAATTGGGCAATCCTTACGAGGGGACCGGCGGGCAACTCACAGTCAGCGATGGCCAGGCCGACGGGACTGGCGGACGTTTTTACCGCATCAAAGCCACCCGCGCATTCTGAGCGGCATGGCTCAGGAGCCAATTATTGTGTGCTGGAGTGGAGGCAAGGACAGCGCGCTCGCGTTGCGCGAAATCCTTCGCTCCAGCCGGTATCAAGTGGTCGCATTGGTGACAACCTGCACGGAAGGCTACGACCGCATCAGCATGCACGGCGTGCGTTGCTGCCTTCTTGAGGCCCAGGCAGAGAGTCTGGGGTTTCCTCTGACGAAGGTTTTTATACCTCAACGCTGCTCCAACACGGAATACGAGATTCGAATGAAGGAGGCGTGCACCTCTTTTAAATCGATTGGTGTGAGGCGCGTTGTTTTTGGTGATTTATTCTTGGAGGATATCCGGGCTTACCGCGACCGGATGCTGGCTGAAATCGGAATGTGCGCCCTCTACCCGTTATGGGGCCGCGACACGGCTGCGCTGGCTCGCGAGTTTATTGCAGTCGGTTTCAAAGCCAATCTTGTCTGCGTTGATCCCCGAAAGTTGTCCGCATCCTTCGCCGGACGATTGTTTGACAATGAACTCTTGGAGGATATGCCCGCCTGCATCGACCCTTGCGGCGAGAACGGGGAGTTTCATACGTTCGTTTCATCCGGCCCTATTTTTCACCACACGATCAATATAGAACGCGGCCTGGTGGTTGAGAGGGAGGACTTCATCTTTGCCGATCTTCTGCCAAAGGCGGTGGATATCACCTTTACCCAACAACCCACAGAAAGCATTCCATGAACAAGAACCGATTAACCTTGGTGGCGGGAATAATTCTCGCCGCTACGGCAGCCAGATTCATCCCTCACCCTCCTAATTTCTCACCCATCGCGGCCATCGCCTTATTCGCCGGCGCACAGTTTAGCAGCCGAGGCAAGGCCTTCATCATTCCTCTCGCTGCCATGTTTTTAAGCGATTTGATCCTTGGCCTGCATTCGCTAATCCCTTTCGTTTATGGCAGTTTTGCATTAACGGTCTGCCTCGGGATCGGGCTTCGCCAAAACCGCACGATTGTCCGGACCCTTGTGTCCGTGCTGCTGGGATCTGTTTTATTCTTTGTCATCACCAATTTTGCGGTTTGGGCAGTGCTTGATGCCTACCCAAAAAATGGAGCAGGCTTGGCCGCTTGCTACATCGCGGCCATCCCCTATTTTCAGAACACGCTGTTAGGGGATTTGTTTTACTCAGCCGTGCTTTTCGGTGGACTGGCTTTTGCGGAGGCACGTTTTGCACACCTTCGAGAACCTCTCAATGCCTCAGCTCACGCCTGAGTATGATTCGCGGGGACTTGCGCATCGTATCGCTGTTGCCTTCAGCAACGGAACTGGCATGTTCCCTCGGTTTGGCCGATCAGTTGGTCGGCATCTCCCACGAGTGTGATTTTCCACTGGAGATTCGCGCCAAGCCGGTGGTGGTTCACAGCGCCCTGCCGGTGAAAGAAATGTCCCTCAGCGAGATCGATCTTGCCGTCAGCCAACATCTTTCGAACGGGCAAAGCTTGTATGTCGTCGATGAGGATCTGCTCCGCACGCTCGCTCCCACTCATCTCCTCACGCAGGATCTCTGCCAGGTCTGCGCACCCTCCGGCGATGAGGTGACGCGCGTTTTGCAGGCCTTGCCTGTTGCCCCTAAAATTCTGTGGATGTCTCCCCACTCAATTGCCGATATCCACCGCGACTTGAGAGTGCTGGCTGAGGCTACGGGGCGAATTATGCTGGCTGATGAAATAATTACCAAAAACTTGGGCCGCTTAGAAACAATTAGAAGACAGTTTCCTGAGACACTCAGTCGGCCAAGGGTGTTTTGCGCGGAATGGACCGATCCATTGTACTGCTCAGGACACTGGGTGCCTGAACAAGTGGATATTGCTGGCGGGTTGGACGTCCTCGGACGGAAATGGACCGATTCCGTGCGAGTGTCTTGGGATCTGTTAGTGGAAGCCGCCCCGGAGGTGATTATCATTATGTCTTGTGGGTTCGGCTTGGTAAAAACAACGGAATTCGCCGTGAAATTTCTTTCCCATCCTTTGGCGGAGAGATTGCCTGCGGTGCGGCAGAGGCGTGTTTACGCCGTGGACGCCGCCTACTTCAGCCGTCCTGGGTTGCGTGTGGTCGATGGGGCGGAACTGTTGGCGCACCTGTTACATCCAACGTTGTGCCCCTGGCTTGGGAATTCGGCTGCTTTCCTTCAGATGGGCTCATAGGACTGCGCATAAGTCGAATGTTTCGTACGTTTTTACAGGTTTTTTCAGAAGAAACCTTTAAAAAGCGCATAACGTCAAAAATCGCCCCGAATCCATCCTTCGCGCACTGAAGCACTTAGGAAATGTTCCAAAACTGGACATTATTCAATTGACTTAAAGCGGTAAAAAGTCCATAAATAGGACATATCAACTGCCTGTCTTTGAGGCGGTGAAAAAAACAAAACAATACTATACTCATGAAAACAGCACTTATCGCAGGTTTAACAGCAATTCTCGCAGTGTCCCAAGCTAACGCCAATATCATCGTGAATGGTGGGTTTGAAGCCCCTGCCATCCCCAATGGCAGTTACGCTATTGGAGCCATCCCGGGCTGGACTTCCACCTTGGGAGACGGTCTGGAAATTCAGAATAACGCGGCTGGCACACCGTTTGAGGGAAAGCAGCTCATGGAGCTGGACGGAAACCAGAACAGCAACGCAAGGCAGACCGTGGCAACCGCGCTGGGTCAGACCTATGACCTGTCCTTCGAGTTCTCACCACGCCCCAATATTTCCGCTGCCTCCAACCCGGTAGAAGTGTATTTCGGCGGAAACCTCCTCGATACACTTACCGGTGTGGGCGCAGGCAACACTGTTTGGGCCTTGAAGCAGTACTCCGTGATTGGTTCCGGTTCCGACATTCTGGAGTTCCGCGCAGCGGGAAATAGCGACAGCCTCGGTGGTTACATTGACGACGTCCGTCTCGAAGCCTCACCCGTGCCGGAGGTCAGCCTCCCTGGAGTAGTCTTTGGAGCCGGTTTCGCCGCCATGGCGCTCCGCCGCTTCAAGAGCCGTAAAATCACAGCTTAACCGCACTCCTTTAGATGAATCGAGCGGCAGCGGCCATGAGGTCCTGCCGCTCTTTTGCGTTCTGATCCTGATAATTCTGAGTGACTTGGATGTGCAGCTCTGCCAGATTTTAGCCACTTAAACCGCATGAAAAAATTTAAGGTGTTTTTCACTTTCAGTGTGTTCGTGGCCTTGGTAAGCGTCGCGTCCGCCCACGAAGGCACGCATAATGACGATCTCGCGCCAGTGCGCGTGGGGGGCTGGCGAGGCACGGGAGACGAAAACACCAGAGGGTTCACTCTCGCCGCTCCATACTTGTACGTGGCAGATGGCAAATACGGGTTGCAGATAGTTGACGTTTCAAATCCAGCCAGCCCTCAAATTGCCCACAACCTACCTACAAGTTCAGATGCTTTGGCTGTCATAGTGGATGGGCATTGGGCTTATCTGACTACTACTGGGGGTGGTGATGCCAACCCTCGCCTTCACATCATCGATGTAAGCGATCCAACCCAGCCTAAATCGGTTTCATTTCTAGAAATGACCAATTCTTGCAGCTCCATTTCGGCATCACAAGGTTACCTTTACTTGGCCTGTGCTGAGGCGGGTTTAAAAATTGTCGACGTGTCTGATTCCAGCCACCCTGCGTTTACTGCCAGCTTTGTTACTTCAGATCAAGTTCACGGGGTGGCCATTTCCGATTCCTTCGCATATCTAGCTGATGGCGTCAATGGATTGACGGTGGTCGATATCAGTGACCCGATGCATCCCCAATGGGCGGGGGCCATCAGTACCGAGGGCCAAGCCTATGCTGTCGCAATTCAAGATCCTTATGCGTATGTGGCGGATGCAATCTCGGGTTTGCATGTGATCGACGTCCGCGAGCAGACCGATCCCCGACGGCTGGGCGAACTCGGCGGTATTAACGCTTTCAGTGTGGCGGTTTACGGCGATTATGCTTTGTTGGCCTGCGCCGAGAAAGGCCTGCAAATTATCGATTTGGGCAATGTTCTTGAACCCCAACGAGTCGGGGCCTACCTCTCGGAGAGTCCAACGCTTTCCGTCGTTTCGGACGGCACCAATGTTTGTACTTTGGATCAGTCTGCCACGGTGAACCTGCTCAAAATTTCGGCCGCCGCCAATCCACAGCGCCAAGGCACCGCCGCGACGGGTGGAGAATCAATCAGCGTTGCCATTTCTGGTTTGTTCGCGTGCGTTGCCGATGGTCTCAACGGTCTTTCGGTGATTCACATGTTCGATCCTGTTTTTCCTCATCGTCTGGGTGGCTATACCAACGGAGTTTACGCTTACGGAGTGGATATTTCAGGGAACCACGCCTGGGTGGCCTGGGGGAACGATGGATTACAATCCGTCGATTTGACGGACCTGGCTCAACCCAAGGGAGTGGGTGTTTACAAAACCAGCGGTCCTGCGCGTGCTGTAACCATTCAAGGCAGCAACGCCTTTGTGGTGGAGCTGGATTCCGGTTTGGAAATCATCGATATCAGTGATCCAGCACACCCAAAACGGGTGGGGGGGTATGATACCGGCGGCTTCGCCAAAGGGATAACGGTTGCAGGTCGCTACGCCTATGTGGCGGATTCCAACGCCGGTCTGCAAATCATCGACATCAGCAACCCAGCACAGCCTGTGCGAGTGGGCGGTTACGACACGCCGGGCCAGGCTGTGGGCCTTGCCATTTCCGGCACTAAGGCGTTGGTTGCTGATGGGGCCAGAGGCTTGCTGGTGCTCGATATCAACGACCCTCTCAATCCGAAATTTGTATCGAGCGTCGATACCTCCGGGACCGTGACATCGGTAGCCGTTGCGGGGCAATACGCTTACGTGGCGGATAGCGACGCTGGGGTGGTGGTCGTCGATCTTGCTGATCCTGCCCAACCTAAAGTGGTGGGCGGCAACAGCGCGTTCGCGGCAGGGGCTCTGGTTGCCGCAGAGGACCGCATCTGTGTGGCGGCAGGCCAGGAAGGACTCGTAATCCTGCATCTCTTTGCAGAGGAGGTGCAATCCCCTGTGGTTCACATGGAGGTGGCGCTGTCACAGACAGACGGTGTTCTTCACCTTAGCCTGTTGGGTGGGGCGGGGCTTATCGGTCGCGTGCAAAGAGCCAGTCTTTTGGGGCAATGGCAGGATTGGCAGACCGTGACTTTTACCTCAACCCGTCTGAATCTGAGCGAACCCCTGCCGACCAACTTAGAGACTCGCTACTACCGGTTCATTTCGCCGTAGCCGCAGGAGGAAGCCTCAAATCAAGGCACACCAAATTGAATTTGTAGTTGAGGGAGCCCACCCGACCGTCCGCGAGTGCCACTTGTTTCTGACGGACACCTGCAAATAGCCCGGCAAGTGCCCAGTCTTCGCTGTTGTCACACCCGACGGGTTTGTGGTGTGATTTGGATATGACCAAAAACGATGTCCTTGGTGCGTTTCGTTCGTCTGGTGCTTTACTGGAAGGCCATTTTGTTTTGCGCAGCGGCTTGCACAGCCGCCAGTTCTTTCAATGTGCGCTGGCCCTCCAGCATATGCCCACCGTTGAGAGGTTCGGGGCCGCCCTTGCCGCCCAGGTTCGCAGCCTCCAAGCCACCACTGTGATCGCACCCGCCATGGGCGGTTTGGTGATCGGGCAGGAAGTGGCCCGCCAGCTTGGGATACGGTTTATTTTTGTTGAAAAGGAGGAAGGCAAGCTGGTGTTGCGCCGCAACTTCAGGATTTCTCCGGCTGAACGAATGCTTGTGGTGGAAGATGTGGTAACGCAAGGGGGACGATTGCGTGAGACCATGGATATCGTCCGACACCACGGCGGTAATGTGGTGGGCGTCGCCATGGTGGTGGACCGCTCCAATGGTTCGGTCAACGTTGGGGCGCCCATATTCAGCCTTCTTGCCCTTCAGGTTGAGACATTCCCGGCTGATCAACTTCCGCCTGACCTTGCCTCCACTCCTGCCACCAAGCCCGGAAGCAAATAATAGGGGGTCGCGCTTCGTTCGCTCCTCGGTGAGTTCTGAGTTAAGCTAACCCTCCATGAGTGTCGCCCCAAGTCCCCTTTGATCGAACATGGCCTACACATCCTACCGCAGTTTCGTTGACGCTCTTGATCGAGCCGGGGAGCTCATCCGCATCAGGCAACCTGTCGCGACCGAGCTCGAGATGACGGAAATCTCCGAGCGGGAAATGAAGAAGCCGGGCGGAGGGAAAGCCCTGCTTTTCGAGCAACCCACCATCAACGGAGTCGTTTCTCCATTTCCTGTGGCCATCAACACACTAGGCTCATGGAAACGCATGGCCATGAGCCTTGAGGCGGAATCCGTGGACGCTGCGGCCGCTCAGTTGGGCGCGCTGATGAATGCCAAGCCGCCGACCAGTTTTCGTGAGGCCATTTCGCTCTTGGGCACTGCTCTGGAACTTCGACATGCCAAACCCAAAATGGTTTCAGACGGTCCTTGTCAGGAAGTAGTCCACCGATATCCAGAGGCGCAACCGGTGGCAAGCTGGCCCGAACCACCTCCCATTGCTGAAATGGCCCGTGACTACGAGGTCGATGGCGGTCGGAAACCACTTCCCACGCTTCTGAATATTCCCATCCAACAATGCTGGCCCTTGGATGGGGGGAGGTTTATTACGCTGCCCTGTGTAGTCACCAAGGACCCCAGGACCGGCGACCGCAACCTGGGCATGTACCGGGTGCAAATCTACGACGGCCAAACCACCGGCATGCATTGGCAGCTGCAGAAAGTCGCGGCGCGGCATGGGCGTGAATATTACGAGTCCGGAAAGCGCATGCCGGTCGCCATTTTCCTGGGAGGAGATCCGGTTTATCCATTTTGCGCCACTGCGCCGATGCCCGATGGGCTCGATGAGTTTCTACTGGCCGGTTATTTGAGAAAGGAATCGGTCAAGCTGGTTAAATGCCTCACCAACGATCTGGAAGTTCCGGCTAATTCTGATTTCGTGATTGAAGGCTACATTGATCCCCGTGAGCCACTCCGCGTGGAGGGGCCCTTTGGTGATCACACTGGCTACTACTCGCTCGCCGACAAATACCCGGTGCTGCACATCACCGCCATCACCCACCGCCGCGACGCCGTTTATCCCGCGACCATTGTTGGCATTCCCCCGATGGAGGATTTCTACATCGGCAGCGCCAGCGTGAAGCTCTTCCTGCCCATACTTAAAATGAATTTCCCGGAGATCGTGGATCTTGCGCTTCCTGCCGAAGGCGTGTTCCACAATCTAGTCGTGGTCAGCATTCGTAAGACCTATCCCATGCAGGCTTTTAAAATCATGCACGGTCTCTGGGGCATGGGGCAGATGATGTTCAGCAAGTACATCGTGGTGGTGGATCAGGACGTGGATGTCCATAATACCAGCGACGTTTTATTTCGGCTGTGTGCCAACACCGAACCCCAGCGCGATTGCATCTTCACCAAAGGGCCTGCGGACGTTCTGGATCATGCGACCACTGATATCGCGGTTGGCACCAAGCTCGGCTTTGATGCCACCAAAAAAATGGGGGGGGAGGGGTTCAATCGGGAATGGCCGCCCATCATCAAGATGGACCCCAAAGTCAAAGCCCGCGTCGATTCCCTCCTGAAAAAGCCTTGATCACGCGCACGCTTCGTCCGCGCTTATTTTCGTTAGGTCCTCTACCACCAAATCAGGCTGGCAGGCCGTAAGTTCCTCGATCGTGTGACCGCCAGTGGCAACGGCCAAAACTCGCGCACCGATGGCGCGACCGCACGTGATGTCGTGCGGAGTATCCCCGATCACCAGAATTTCGCGGCCAGCCAGGGAAGGGCCCAGATGTTCACGCCCACGCTCATGCGCTTTAACCGCGATGAAATTTCGATCCTCATGATCGTCAGCGTAGGCTCCAAAGACAAAATGCTCCCACAACCCGTAGTGCCGCAGCTTTAATTCCGCACCGAGGCGGATGTTGCCCGTCAGCAATCCCAGCACAGGGGGATTGCGCAACTGGGCCAGACCCAGCAGAAATTCCGGCACTCCCACGCACACCGACCCAGGACGGTCCTTAAGACGTTCTCCAAGGAAAAAGGTGTAAGAGGAAAAAAAACGCTTAAAATCCTCCTCTTTGGGATCGAGCCCAAGAGCTTTCATCCCTTCACGGGCCAGTGAAAAGTCAGTGCGCCCCGCGAACTTCATTGCGGACGTGGCTTGTGGCGCTTGGAATACTTCTGCGAATGCTTCAGCAAAGGCATGGACCCCCGCGCCGCCGGAGCGGATCAGGGTGCCGTCGATATCGAATAGGACCAGACGAATCACCTTGGCACTAAACTCGCTTTAACGAATTAACGCAACTGCGGTTGCAGACTTGAGAAGCCCTCGCCCAACGACCCTGAGGCGGGAGTTCCCCCCTCGCGGTTTTCTGAATGGCGCGGCAGTCCAATCGCAATTGAGTCCTATTCATTCATATTTTGAACGGGATAATGGGTATAGTGTGGGTTTAATATGAGCACGCCAGTCAAAGCATTGATATTTGAGGGAGGTTCTGCCAAGGCAGATCACCTCCTGATGGCTTTGCGACTGGCAGATTTTGCGCCACTCGTCCGCAAAGTGGACAGCTCGACCGGCTTTCGTGCCGCGCTCTCCGAGGAGGGTTGGGACTTGGTTTTGGTCTTCCATCCTGTGGTGGGTGTTGACAGTTCCGCTGTGTTGGGCCTTCTGCGTGAACGCGCATTGGATTTCCCTTTTATCGTCATTTCAGAGGATGCCACTCAAGAGATTGCTGTTCTCTGCCTCAAAGCGGGAGCCTATGATTTTCTGCACATTTCAAATCTTGGGCGATTGGGTGAAATCACCACTGAGGCACTACGGGAATCGTCCCAGCGCCGCAAACGCCGGGTCGAGGAAGGGGCTTTGCGCGAAAGCGAGGAGCGCTACCGCAAGCTTGTCGAATCTTCGCCTGACGGAACGCTGATCCTAAGGTTGGGCAAAATAGTTTACGTCAACCCTGCTGCCGTGCGGTTATTCGGCGCACAAACACCCTTTGACCTCGTCAACCGTGATGCTGGGGATTTAGTGGAGGGTCCAGCGTTGGAAATGGTGATTCGACAACTTGATGACACCATTAAAGGCGCGGAGAATCCCGCATGGGAATGCCCGATGGTCACTCTCGACGGACGCCGCATATTGGTGGATGTCATGGCCCGCTCCATCACTTATCACGGGGAAATAGCGGTGCAGATTCTTTGCCGTGACATCAGCCACCGCCAGCGTAATGAAGAGGGTATTCGCCACGCGGGGCGAATGGAGGCAGTGGCCCGTTTTGCCGGGGGAGTCGCCACTGATTTTAACAACCTTTTGACCGTCATCGCCGGGCACGTCGGCCTCCTTAGATCGGGGCTCGCCAGTGATGTCAGAGCGTTGCACGACCTGGCCCAGATTTCAGCCAGCTCCGAGCGCGCCCTAGCGCTCACCCAGCAACTGCTTTCCCTGAGTAAAAAGGAAAGCCTCTCCATCGCACCCCTTAATCTCAACCATCTAGTCGGCGAGTCACGGGCCACCCTGGTTCGGCTCTTGGGATCGCGCATCGATTTGCTGACCTGGCTCTCCTCTGATCTCGGGTGGATCAGGGCTGATTCCGCAAAAATTTCAAATCTGATTTTGAATCTGGCGCTTCGCGCCCGTGATTCGATGCCGGAGGGCGGCCGCTTGATGATCGGAACCTCCAATGTTTCCCTGCCGCAGGATTCGATAGGCGTTCCCCTCGGTTTGCCTGCCGGCGAGTACATTTTGCTTAGCGTGGGCGATACGGGGTGCGAGATTCCTTTTGATGAGCGTCCCCATTTATTCGAACCCTTCTACGAGGGGAAAGGCCACTCGCCCGGTGTGAGCCTCGCTGCTGCGAGCGCCGACGCCATTGCGCGTCAGCATCAGGGGGCCATCGGCTTCCAGAGTAAACAGGGAGAAGGATCAACCTTCCGCATTTATCTTCCCCGCGATCCAACAGCCCAATTGGTACTGCCTCCAAGCTCAGCAATGCCCATGCTCGCTGCCAGTCCAGCGAGTACCATCGCTCCTGCGGCCACTTTAGTTTCCCCGCCCCAGGTAAAACAGATCCGAGCCTCCATTTTGATTGTCGAGGATGAGCTTGCCCTCCGAGATTTTGCCGCGCTTATTCTTCGCCGTCATGGATACAACGTACTCCTTGCTTCGGACGGCCAGGAGGGACTCGACCTGTTTGAAAGTAACAGGGATAAGATTGATCTGCTCTTTACCGACATCATTATGCCCCGCATGGGCGGCATCGAACTGGCCAAAGCCGCATCGCAACTCCAAAAGAATCTGCGCATTCTTTTTACCTCCGGCTACGCCCGCAATCCCCAGATTGATGAATTCTTGAGCCAGTCGGGGTTCCTTCAAAAACCTTACACATCCACCGAATTGGTTGATAATGTGCGGGAAATACTCAAAACACCCACGCTCCGCATCGGCTGACATCCTGTTGACTTGTCAGATTCTCCCGAGCGCGGGCCTGCATAAAAAAAGACACCGGCTTTAAAAGCCGGTGTCTTCTCGAAATTGAAACTTTGTTGATTAGTATGACGCTTGCGCACCCTTGATCGAGCGCTTCTGCATCCAGGGCATCATTGAACGAAGGCGTGCCCCCACTTTTTCAATATTGTGACCTTCGCCCGCTTTTAGAAGCTTCTTGTAGTTGGGATAACCGGCTTTGTATTCCGCCACCCAGCCTTTGGCAAATTTACCGTTTTGGATTTCCTTGAGGGCTTGTACCATGCGTTTTTTCACGCTGGCATCGATGATTTTCGGGCCGACTGAGACGTCACCCCACTTGGCCGTCTCGGAGATCGAGAAACGCATGCCGCTGACGCCGGCCTCGTTCATCAAATCCACCGTCAGCTTTAGCTCGTGCAAGCACTCGAAGTAGGCCATCTCAGGTTGATATCCGGCTTCAACCAACACCTCGTAACCAGCCGTAACCAGCGCGCTCACGCCTCCGCAAAGCACGGTTTGTTCACCGAACAAATCAGTTTCGGTTTCTTCCTTGAAAGTCGTTTCGATGACACCCGCGCGAGTGCCGCCGATTCCCTTCGCCCAGGCCAGCGCCACTTTCTTGGCTTTTTTGCTTGGGTTTTGATAGACAGCGATCAGTGAGGGAACACCTTTCCCTTCGAGGTACTGGCGGCGCACGATATGTCCCGGTCCCTTTGGGGCGACCAGAATAACGTCGACATCCGCAGGTGGAACCAGCGTCTTGAAGTGAACAGCGAAACCGTGGGAGAATAACAGTGTTTTGCCCTTCGTCAGATTGGGCGCGATGTCCTTTTCGTATGCCGCTTGCTGCTTGGTGTCGGGGAGAGCCACAAAAATCACGTCGGCGCGTTTGACCGCTTCAGCCGTGGTGTAAACCTCAAAACCTTTTTCTTTGGCGACCGCGATGGATTTGCTGCCCTCGTAAAGGCCGATGATGACCTTCAGTCCGCTTTCCTTCAGGTTCAGCGCGTGAGCGTGGCCTTGGGAACCGAAACCGAGCACCGCAAGCGTTTTGTCGCTCAACACCTTCAAATCGGCGTCTTTATCCGTATAAACTTTGGCTGGCATGTCTTGTCTATTGATTGAGTTTGTCTCTGTTTGAAAAAATTAATTGCGCGGAAGCGCCACTTTTCCCGTCCGTGTCACATCAAGAATGCCGAACTGACTCATCAATTCGAGAAACTTGCCAACCTTGCCCTCATCCCCGGTGATTTCGATGGTCAGGCTCTTCGGCTGCACATCCACAATCTTGCAGCGGAACACGTCGGTGATCTGCATCACCTCAGCGCGCACTTGGGCGTTTGCCACTCCGACTTTGACGAGCACCAGTTCGCGGTCCACATATTCGTTCTCACGAAAGTCATCCACCTTCAAAACGTCCACCAGCTTGTTCAACTGTTTGACGATCTGCTCCAGCGTGGCGTCGTCCCCGCGCGTGACAATGGTCATGCGGGAAGTGTCAGGATTCTGGGTGGGTGCAACATTCAACGTGTCGATATTGTAGCCGCGGCCGCTGAAAAGGCCGGCGATACGTGTCAACACACCGAACTTGTTCTCCACCAACACGGAAATCGTATGTCGCATAGGTTATTCGAGCTTCTGAGTTTATGATCCGCCCAGGACCAGTCTGGTCGATTGGCGGCTCCTCGCAACATGCTCGCAAAAACAAAAGCCCGCGTCCGAACCGGAACAGCGGGCGACCTGCAAGCAAACAGCCAAAGCCACCAAGTCGCGTCACCCTACTACGGTGACGACGATCCCGACCCGGCCAGCTAGGGCATTTGCTATCATTTCAAGCACCATAACCAAGCCAGGGCCATCGGGTCAACTCGTTTTCCTCAGCTTTTGCAGAAAAGCAGTCGGATCGGCACGGCCCCGTTCATCGGGATCAGGAGGAATGGGACTTGATCGAAATTGCACTTCGAGGATTCTCACAGGAATCCGATACACATTTTAAGTGAACAGAAAACATCTTGCCATTGCCATCCTCACCGTATTTGCCTCCCATAAATTTGAGGTCTCATCCTCCGCCGGCGTTCTGGGCAGTCTTACCAAGGCGTTGGGGCCCTCGCTGGTGAAACTTGATGAATCCCCGACGCCTGAAAGATCCGTGAATGTGGATTCGTTTAAGCAATTGAAGGATTGCAAAAAAGTGGTGATCACGGCTTTCAACGTCCAGTTCATCACCAAAAAGAATGCCAATGCCAGGGCGGGACGTGAAACGGAGGGTGCGGCGCACGTGAACTCCAACATCCAGCTCACCGGGCTCAACTCGGCCATTTTCCAGACCATCACGGATCAGGCCTATACGAACTTCGTCAAAAGCCTCCAGACACTCGGGGTCGAGATTGCGCCTTACTCCGAATACGCGGCACGCACGGAGTACGCGGACATGAAATCCTACATGAAAACGTCGCCGTTCGAGGTTTCCGGCGGCATGTTTTCCGGTCAGCCGTCACAAGTCTTCGCGCCGCAGGGCATGCCCGTTCCTCTTTATGGCGATGAACAAGCGGTGGGCACAGGCACCCTTATGTCAGCGGGCATGGGACGCAGCGCGCCGAACGGTCTTGAGCCGCAGATCGCCAAATCCAGCGGAGTGGCTGCGGTCCATGTTTATTTGGTGGTGGATTTTTGCCAATTGGATGTCAGCGGCGGCACTTTCAGTTTCTCCGCCAGCGTCAAAACTAAGCCACAAATCAGCCTGTCCAAGCTCAGTCGGTTATCATTCTTCTTTGGCAACACCATGACTGGAGGCAAGGAGTTCGTTAAAATGAAAAATGACGCATTCGGCACTGATAACTACGTCACCGACCTCAAGGACGTCACTACTTCAGGCCAAAAAGCGGGCGATGCCGCAGCCAGCGTTATTGGCATCCTTGCTGGCGGTGGAGGCACCTATAAGACGAAGTCTCTCGAAGCCGTGGCAGACCCGGCGCTCTACCAAGCCGCCTGTGTAAAATACCTGACCGCTGTGCAGGATCTCATGCTCGCGGGAATCAAAACCAAAACCGGCAAATAGCCGATTTTAAACCCGGCCCAAACTCCCTTCGTTCTCTTATTGAGAGCTTCGTGCTTTCGCGTCTTTACGTGACCACGATTGAATGTGAATGCTAAGAGCTTTCGATGAGGAATTTTTTTGGCTGGCTATTGCCGTGTGAGCTGTTCAACGTACCGGGCTGTGGGTTGGGCTGGATCGGCTCTGGGAACTTGGTTCGCGGCAATGGTGCTGTGGCGGAGCTTGCCCTGTCGATGTCCGGTTTTATCCTGCGGTTTTCATGCTCACCATTCGCGATTTAAAGATGTCCCTGGGCGGTCGGACTTTGTTCGAACACGCCTCCATGCAGGTCAACTACGGAGACCGGGTGGCCCTCGTCGGCCCCAATGGCGCGGGTAAATCCACACTGTTTTCCATCATCCTGAAAACGCTCCAACCCGATGAGGGGACCATTGAGCGCGATGAATGGACGAGCGTGGGGTATCTGCCGCAAGAGGCTGAGGCACTGGCCGAGGAGACGGTGCTGGACCTCGCCACCGGCCGCGCGACGGAAGTTCCCCGTCTTGAAAAGCTGCTCCACCAGATGGAAGCGGCCGGCGCAGTATCCAGCCCCGAGTATCTCGAAGCACATGCCAAACACGATGCCTTGAGCGATGCGCATGCCGAGGCCAAAGCCAAGAAAATGCTGGTGGGCCTGGGTTATCGTGATTCCGATTTTGACCGCCCCGCCAAGGAGATGAGCGGCGGTTGGGTGATGCGCGCGCACTTGGCGAGGTTGCTGGTCATGGAACCTGATTTGCTCCTGCTGGACGAACCTACCAACCACTTGGACCTGATGGCGTTGCTGTGGCTCCAGAATTATCTGAAGAATTATTCGGGCGCGCTGCTGCTCATTTCCCATGATCGCCAGTTTATGGACGAGGTCGTCACGCAGGTTTACGAAATTTCAGAGAAGAAGATTATCGCTTACACCGGCAATTACGGCGATTACCTCACCCAGCGCGAGGCCAACTACGACACGCAGCTGGCCGCCTATAAAAACCAGCAGAAGGAAATCCAGGCGCTTCAGGAATTTGCCGATCGTTTCCGTGCCATTCCGAGCAAAGCCTCGCAGGCGATGAGCAAGCTCAAGCAGATCGAGCGTTTGGAACTGATCGAGAAGCCGCTCGCTCCGCGTAAACCGTTCCGTTTTCAGATTCCGCCGCCCCCGCGCGGTGGCCAGCGTGCCATCTCGCTGGAGGGTATTCACATGGCCTACGGTTCGAACAAAGTTTACAGCGGCCTTGATCTGGAGGTCGAACGCGGCGAACGCACCGTATTGGTGGGGCCCAATGGCGCAGGAAAATCCACTTTGCTGAAAATCCTGGCTGGCGTGGTGGAATTCCAGCAGGGCGAACGCAAACCCGGCCATAACTCCAAGATCGGTTATTTCAGCCAGCACCGCGCTGACACTCTGGACTTGGAGAAGACCGTTCTCGACGAGGTCTTGGCCAGCGCGCCGGCCCTGCGTGAGGATGAGGCACGAGGAATTCTGGGCTCGTTTATGTTCCGCAAGGAGGAGATTTACAAATTGACTGGCGTGCTGAGCGGTGGAGAAAAAAGCCGTCTCAACCTGGTTAAATTCCTGGTCGATCCACCCAACCTCCTGTTGATGGACGAGCCCACCACCCACCTTGATATTGTCACTGTGGAATCACTCACCATCGCTCTCGAGCGTTATGAAGGCACTCTGGTCTTCATTTCCCATGACGTGCATTTCATCCGCCATCTAGCCACCAAGGTGCTGCATGTTAACGGTGGCCGGGTTACTGCGTACCCCAGCGGCTACGATTATTATTTGGAAAAAACAGGCAGCAGCGACGACGCGCGTTCGGCTTTGACTTCGGCCTGAGAGGAGGCCGTTTCAGATGACGTCCACTCAAGGCATTCACTGATCCACTATTTTAGATTTGGGGAAAATCCAAATTATTTGTTCGGTGGCTTTCGATTATTGCAAGTGCTGAGCGAACTATTTGGTGATGCTGGCGTCAACCAATGAGAAGCCGCAACGCTTCCTACTGCGTTAGGGCGCGGCGCGACCTTTCAAAGAGACAGCACTGACACTCGTCATGCCCGACACGATGCTCCGTCCGAAAGCCACATTATAAACGTACATTTGAGTGAGACCCGTCTGTGTCACCCGTTTGAATTGCAGTTTATTTGCTCGCCGTGATAGCGCGAGGGGATTCGCCACGATACTGTGTGCGTCGAAAGCGGGGCCCCAATGGCCGCCCTTGGTGTGCCATGTCGCGAAATCAACCCGCTGATTGTTTTTTGGGCCAATCGCGGTATTAGTAAACGAACCCACATTAAAACGCACGGCACCCTTATTTGCCGCATTTGGGGCGTAGTAGCAGTTGTAGTCAATGATAACGTTGCTCACCGTGGGGCTGCTTTCGTAGACTACTGTGCGCAGCGCGCTTTCACCATACACGGTCTCATCATAAATCAGATTGTTCGTGATGCTGATATTGTAGGTCAATCGTGCGCCCCTGGTCCCCGCCCCACCCACCAATGCGAATGCGCAAACCACATCAACATCCGGTCTCTTTGTCATCGGGGTGTAAGGAACGATCACTGTATTGTTGAATGCCTTGCAATTCGCAGATTGGGAAAAATATATCCCTCGATATGCATTTGCCTCAATAAGATTGTTGTAAACAAGGATATTGGTGCTGATCTCCAACATGACGCCATCTCCATTGTGGTGAATATCATTCCCCCGAATGATCGCGGGGGCATTTGAGCTGTTCATGGAGTCGAACCAAATTCCTGGGCCTTTATTCCAGCCGAATTCATTGTTTTCGATGATCAAATTATCGCATTGGCCTTTGCTGACCCCGATGATTTTCGTACCTGCCGCCTCCTCTCGAAAATCAAAGGGCAGGTAGTGGTTGCTTAAAACCGAGCAGTTGCTGACCACGGAATTGCTGCCAATGCCAAACCCAATCATGCCATTGTTGGCAATCCTGCAATTCAACAGTTGCGAATTCGCATGCAGCGATATCCCGGTAAAATCACAATATTCAATCGCACAATTCTGAACTATGGAATGATCAACTAAGGCAACGCCCGGCCAGCCTCCGTTGATCTGTGTCGTGCTGGAATGCTGAAAGGTTATGCCGTCAACTTTCACATAGGGATGCGGCATGTACCACGACATGCCGACACTGACCTCCATCGTTCTAGCATTCGGACTGCCGCCGTCCGCCAACCTGACATACAAGGTGGAATTATTGGTATCGTGGTAGAAGGAATCAGGCCACGCTCCGCTTAGCATATCTTCGAGTCCCATTTGAAACTCAGGAGGGCCTTTGGCTTTCAAGTCTGAAGTATTATCCACGCCTTGGTTCGGATAAACTGTATGGCCTGCGTTCCATCCCAGATGTTTGAGCATGCGCCCATCCGCGAACACCTGCTGACTGCGATTCGTCCAGTTCGATTTCATCCACACAGTTTTGCCGTAAGGGGTCCAATGGTTAACAAGGAGTGATCCTTTAATGGTGGGTTTTTCGTTTGTGGCATAGCTCCGAATGGTGAGCATGTTTGTCCAGGACGCCGAAGAGTGTTTCAGGTTGGCAAGGGCTAATTGCGGGTTATTGAATGAGACGATGGGCTCCCGATAAATTCCACCGCGCAGCAGTATGGTGTCCCCGTAAGCGGCTCGCTGGAGGGCGTATCCAACCGTTCTAAAAGGCGCGGTTAGATTGGTTCCTTCGTTGGAATCAGCCCCGGTGGGGGAGACGTAGTAATTTGTGGCCGACAATGTCCTGAGTTGAAGCAGGAGACAAAATGCCAAAAAGCACAAGTTTGGGCTGTTTTTCATGATTGGAAACCTCGCTGAATGGATGCTTCACGGAAACGCATGAAACTTACATCGCGCTTTTAGCGAGTCAATGCGCAGATGATGCCATTCAGCCTCAAATCTTGCTTCTTGCTGCTGGCATCCCTAACCTTTCCTACGTAGGCGGCTGATTTTATGCCAGACGAAGTTTCCATTCCTCAAGCCAGCCCTCTCTTTTGGATAGCCGCCAAGGTGATTATCCTTTTGCAGGTGGCGATGGCCGTGCACGTGATCCGCAGCGGGCGTCCTTATTGGTGGCTGTGCATCATTTTCATGTTCCCGCTGCTTGGCTCCCTGGCTTACCTCTACTTCGAGGTCTTGCCGGAGCGCAGGCTCCCTTCGTTTCAAGAAATCGTCTGGAAACTGAAAGGATCAGCCAGGCGGATTCAAATGCTGAGTGAGGAGTTGGATGAAATCGACACCATGAACAACCGCCTGCGGTTGGCTCAGGAGCTGTCCTTGGCCAAGCGGTATGATGAGGCAGCCAAGGTTTTGGAGGAGGGGATGTCAGCCGCCCACCGCGACGATGCCTACGTCTTATACACCTATGCCGAAGCTCTCATCAACGACGGCAAGTTTCAGCAGGCGGCCGAGGTGGTAAATCGCATGAGCCTCAAGGAGGCCAAAGAGCTGGCCTCGCGCAAGGAACTTCAAATGGCGAGAATATGTGAGGGCTTGGGCAAACTTCAGGAGGCCGAACAACGCTATCAGGCACTCATGCCCATTTATGTCGGGGAGGCTGTGCGCGGCTATTTTGCCCAATTTCTCGTGAAAACCAAACGTATCCCGGAAGCCAGGGAGTTGTGGTCCGACGTTAAACGTAAGTACCGCAAATCCGGCAAAATCTGGAGAAAATTGGAAAAACCTTGGTATCTCGCAGCGAAGGAAGGATTGAAGGCCACAAGGGCAGGGTGAGGTTGTGACCTGAAGATTCTTGATTACTGGCAGCCCACTTGTAATTCTTATTTTTCTCCTCAGAAAAATTCTCACGCGGGTCTCCTTCCTCCAGAAACGCAAGTCCTCGGCATGCGCCTTTCTCAGTCCCGAACCGATTGATCAGATCATCCAAGGTGTTGGCATTGAAAGTTTATCTGGGAAAACGTGCTTTTAGATACTGCTCCAGAAACTGAAGCGGGGCAGATTCTGAATTCCTGTTAAAATCTTTGGACATCTCAACCCTCCACTCATTGGGACTGATGAACTTCCGACAAGGTGAAGTCTCCACCTCCAGAACACAATCACGTGCGTCCCAGGAGACTTTTATTGCTTCTTCATCCGTTCTACTAACGGTAATCTGCCAAGAACGATAGTAGGAATAGTCTGCGTGGAGTCCGTCGACAACGAAACCGTGCTCGGCAAGTCTATAGGACAAATTCGCCAGTTCACGGAGGAATTCTGCGGCAGCTTCAGGGTTGCGGTTCATTTCTCCCAAAAGGAATATCTATTTGCGTTAAAACTTTCGCCTGCAATTCATCAATCAGTTCTTGTTGCATGAACTCGTAGTCATCTGGGATGTGCAATGTGATGGTGCGCTTGTCTTGGAGGGCTTCGGGGTACTTGAGCTGAAGACGGTTTAGGTGGGATTTCTCCATGAGGAAGATGATATCAGCCCATCCGATGTGGCCCTCGGTCACGACTACTCGCGTGTTGTGCTGTGTGCCAGCGGATCGGATCTCAAACCCGGGGATGCCGCCAAAAATCCGCTCGGCGGTGAGACTTCGAATCTCATTCCGGCTGCAAATGAAGAGCAGCTTGGTGGGATGTCCTTCGGATGTGTCCATCATTGTTTGTGGCAGAGTTCCAACATCAACAAATCGACAACCGAAACGGGTCCTTTTGTTCTCGAGCCGTGATTAGAATCATCTCGTAGGCACGCAGATCAAAAACGATCCATTCAAGATGCTCCTCAATAAACCTTTCCGTAAAATGGGCTTTAAGCTGTTTGTGTGAACTGTGTTGGAGGAACTGGAGAACAGCGGAAACCGTTTGAAGCCCTTCGGCGGGATTGTACCATATGCCTTCATACTCTGTTTCGATATCTTCTTTGGAGCCTTCAACCTGCCACTGAAAATTTTTCAGAGCGGGAACACCCAGCTGAAAACATATTTGGTTGAGAGCGTCCCAGCAGCTTGCCGCAGGCCCGCCGTAGACAAAACCCTCATCATTTGGATCAAGCTCGCGAGGAGTATTTCGAACACCCACCGTTCTTGTGACTATGCTCGCATAATGTGCCATAAAGGAATTTTATTTTTGTTGTTATTCGTATTGCAGTAATCGCTGGATGACTGCGATGGCATGGCGGATCGGTGGAATCTTTTGGAAACTATCCAGAACCCACGGTTATTACAAGATTTTAATGCCGATTATTAGGTGCCCGTATTCGGTGGGGTTTTGTTTTAACTTCAGGCCGTGTATCAGTTTGGAAAAAATGCCCGTTGTCTAAGATCGGCCCAACTTCGTCTGCGGCTTGTGAACCTTTGCCATCGCGGATACTTTCGTGTCAGTGCATAGCGTGGCGTTTCAGATTTTTGGTTTTACCGTTTATTGGTATGGGGTGCTCGCCGCCGTCGGGTTTCTTTCGGGATACTGGACGGCGATGCGGCGCGCGCCCAGGGCGGGTGTTAGCCCGGAAGCGGTTTCATCACTCATCCCTTGGATCATGTTGGGTGCGGCGCTGGGTGCGCGGTTGCTGTATGTGATCAGCTATTCCAAGGAGTTCGCGGACGAGCCTTGGTACGAAATGATCCTGCCAAGGCGCGGTGGTTTTGTTTTCTACGGCGGGCTGATTGGATCTGCGATTACCACCCTGATTTTCTGCCAGGTGCGAAAGATTCCGCTTTGGAGCATGGCGGATGTCATGGCTCCCAGCATTGCATTGGGGCATGTGTTTGGGCGCTTTGGGTGTTTGATGACGGGTTGTTGTTATGGCTCTCCCACGAACGTTCCTTGGGCCATCCACTTTCCCCTTGAGCATTGGACTCACGGCATCGGCGTGCATCCCACGCAGATCTATGAGGCAGGTTTGAACCTTGTTCTGTTTCTGGTGCTCTCAGCGATTTTTCAACGCCGTCGGTTCACCGGGCAGGTCTTTGCCTGCTACCTGATTGGGTACGCATTTGTGCGTTCCTTTGTGGAATTGTTCAGAGGGGATTACGACACGTCTCTGCATTTTGTGGGCGGTTTATTGACTCCTGGGCAACTGGTGAGCGTGGGGACTCTCGCGACGGGTATTGGCTTGTGGTGGCTTTTGCGGCGCAATCCGGTCCAAAGGGTTCAGCCTAAAACGACATGAGCGAGTCAGAATTTCCAGGTTCTGAGCAGGTCGGGCGGATCGCCATCCCTCCGATTTTGGACGAGGAGATGGATGAGGCCGGACTGCTGGTGGTGGAGGGCGGCAAAGTCGAGGAGCTAACCTTGACGCAAACATTGCCGGATGAACGGATTGATGCTCATTTGCGAGTGTTTTACCCGCTGATATCGCGGGGTAATTTCAAGCGACTGATTGAGGAGGGTCACATCACCATCAACGGGCGCACGATCAAACCAACGCATACACCAAAAGCGGGCGACGTGGTGCGAATCGAATGGCCCAAACCCGAGGCGGCCGGGGCGGAGCCGGAGGAGATGTATCTGGAGATTTTGTTTGAGGACGAGGATTTGGTGGTGCTGAACAAAGCGCCCGGGGTGGTGGTGCATCCGGCTGTGGGGCACTATAAGGGGACGCTGGTTAATGGATTGTTGCATCATTGCCGGGGGCAGTTGAGCGGAATTGGCGGCGTGGCGCGGCCGGGAATCGTTCATCGCCTGGACAAGGATACGAGCGGTTGTCTGGTGGTGGCGAAGAATGATCAAACGCACATAGGACTGGCACATCAATTTGCCGAGCGCAAGATTCACAAGATGTACCGCGCGCTGGTCTGTGGTCAACCGGCCGAGGCCAGTGGTCAGATTCGCATGAACATCGCGAGGCACCCGACGAATCGTAAGCGTATGGCTGTGGTGGAAGGCCAGAGCGGGCGCGAGGCGTGGACCAGTTATCGCGTGGTGGAGCGGTTGCGCGAGGCGGCCAGCGTTGAAGTGATGCTGCACACCGGGCGCACTCATCAAGTGCGTGTGCATTTCATGCATCTATGCCATCCGTTGATTGGTGATGACGTCTACGGCCCGCGTGCCAATAAGAATTTCACCGCAAAAACAGGCATCAAAGCGCGGCGGCAGATGTTGCATGCCTTTCAATTGGGCTTCCGTCATCCGCGCAGCGGACAAGCCATGCGTTGGCAAGCCCCGCTGCCCAAGGATTTTTTGGAGGTGCTGGCCGCGCTGCAAATCAAGGAACCAGCGGCATGAGCACCGCGCATATCACCGGTTTGCTTGTCACGGTGGTCGTGATGATGATGGGCGTTTTGGGGAGCTTGATTCCTGTGTTGCCCGGGATCCCAGTGGTTTTTGTGGCCGCATTGATTCATCGTATTATTTTCGGCGCAGCCGGGGCCTCCACTCCGGTGCTCGTGTTGATGGGTGGTCTAATGCTTCTTTCCTTGGCTCTGGATGCCATCGGGACTCTGGTGGGTGCCCGAAAACTGGGGGCGACTTGGCGAGGAATGGTTGGGGCCTCGGTTGGCGCGCTTGTGGGGCTTTTCTTTATTCCTTTTGGCCTGATCTTTGGACCCTTCATTGGGGCAGTCTTGGGCGAGCTGGCTGGGGGGCGGGAAAACAACGACGCCTTCAAGGCGGGAGCCGGCGCGGTGCTGGGGCTGTTTTTGGGCGCGCTCGGCAAATTCCTTTGCGGTGTGATTATGATTGTCCTTTTCCTGGCCAGTGTAATTACCAGGCGGGAATCACCATCTTTGGAACCTTCTCAATTGGCCCACGCTTATCACCATTACACCCCTGAAACACACCATTCCGCCCCAATGCGCGGGAGTCAATGAGGTCTTCGGTCCAAGCTAAGGTCGTGGAATATTTTGGTAAAATCGGTGCGACGACCCTTCGGGTTTGTGGGTTGGCGTATCCCCAAAGCGGTGTCGGAGCCAGAAACCCATATAGGATATGAACAGCGATTTAGAGTCCGCCGCTCCGCCTGCTCCGCGCAAGAAATATGTCCGCTCTGTGGGACCCAGGTTGCGTGTGGTTCTGTATATCCTTCTGGGTCTGTTCGCGATTCTGGGGGCAAACTCCGCCTACCTCTCCAGCATAACCTTGTTGGAATGGAGCACGGGCCACGTTTACCAAAATTACTTTTATCAGGTGATGTTTTTGGTTCACCTGGTGCTGGGGCTTCTTTTGGTTTTGCCCTTTATCATATTTGGCATAGGGCACATCAAAAACAGTCATGATCGCCCCAACAAGAGGGCCATCAGCGTGGGCTGGGCATTGTTGGTCGTCAGCATCATCCTACTCATTTCGGGTTTGGTGTTAGTGCAGTTCAGGGATTTTAAACTGGTAGGCACTCCGAGGTCTGTTTCGTACTGGGCGCATGTGCTGAGCCCGCTTTTTGTGGTCTGGCTCTATGTGCTCCACCGGCTGGCCGGCCCCCGCATCAAATGGAAGGTAGGCCTGGGTTGGGCGGGTGCGGTTGCGGCGGTGGTTGCGGCCATGATCTCCCTGCATAAGCAGGATCCCCGCAAATGGAACGTGGCCGGACCCAAGGAAGGAGCCAAATATTTCGAACCTTCCAAAGCTCGCACGGTTTCCGGAAATTTCATCCCGGCGCAAACCATGATGATGGATGACTATTGCCTGAAGTGCCACAAAGACGCCTATGAGGGATGGTTCCACAGTTCGCATCGTTTCAGCTCATTCAACAACCAGCCCTATCTTTTCAGCGTCCGTGAGACTCGCAAGGTGGCCCTTCAGCGCGATGGCGATGTCAAGGCCGCGCGCTGGTGTGCGGGATGTCATGATGTGGTGCCGTTTTTTAGTGGCGCATTTGATGATCCCAATTTCGATGATGTCAAACATCCCACTTCACAGGCGGGCATCACCTGCACCGCATGCCATGCCATTGCCCATGTCAATTCAACCATCGGCAATGCGGACTACACCATCGACGAGCCAATTCACTACCCGTTCGCCTTCAGCACTAATGCGACCCTCCAATTCATCAACAACCAGTTGGTGAAGGCCAAACCGGAATTCCACAAGGCCACTTTCCTAAAACCGCTGCACAAGAGTGCTGAGTTTTGTTCGACCTGTCACAAGGTCAGCATTCCCTATGAGCTGAATCATTATAAGGAATGGCTGAGAGGGCAAAATCACTACGACACCTTCTTGCTAAGCGGTGTGTCCGGCCACAATGCCCGGAGTTTTTACTATCCACCGAAAGCGTCGGAAAATTGCAACACCTGCCACATGCCGTTGCAAGGGTCGGACGATTTTGGTGCAAGGATTTTTGGCACCAATGGATTGAGCATTCATAATCATTTGTTTCCCGCTGCGAATACCGGCGTGACCTCCTTGCGTGGAGATACCAACACCCTCGCCAAGCATGAGGAATTCCTTAAAGGCTCCGTGCGTGTGGATGTTTTTGGTTTAAAGGAGGGCGGCACTGTTGACAGTCCGCTTGTTGCCCCTTTGAGGCCCGAGGTTCCCAAGCTTAAACCCGGTCGAAAATACTTAATTGAAGCTGTTGTTCGCACGGTGCGGCTTGGTCATCATTTCACACAGGGCACCGTGGATTCGAACGAGGCGTGGGTTGAGGCGAAAGTTACCAGCAACGGAAAAATCATCGGCCACAACGGCGGCATGGGGCCTTTCAACCAGGTGGACCCTTGGTCGCATTTTATCAATGTCTACATGCTCGACAAAGATGGCAACCGGATCGACCGCCGTAATCCTCAGGATATTTTTACGCCACTTTATAACCACCAAATTCCACCTGGCGCAGCATCTGTGGTGCATTACGCGTTGGAAGTTCCGGAACATGCCGCTGCGCCCATCACCGTGGAAATCAAGGTGCAATACCGTAAGTTTGACACGACTTACATGCAGTATGTGTTCGGCAAGGATTATACCAACACACTGCCCGTCACCACCATCGCCCGCGATACCATCACGTTCCCGATTGAAGGCACAGAGCTGGCCGTTATCAATGAACCCTCAAAAATTGATCTATGGCAGCGATGGAACGACTACGGCATCGGATTGTTTTTAGAAGGTGACAAGGGCAGTGAAAAGGGCGAGCTGATCCAGGCCGCCCAGGCTTTCACCATGGTGGAGAAGCTTAACCGCGCAGACGGACCGCTAAACCTTGCCCGAGTCTACAACAAGGAAGGGCGGCTTGATGACGCTGTTCAGGCGCTGCAACGCGCCAACCAGTTTGATCCGCCGGCACCGCGCTGGACAGTGGCATGGCTAAACGGTCTTATCAACAAGCAGAACGGTTATTTGGACAAGGCCATTACGGAGTTTACCTCCATCCTTGAGGATCGGTACGCCGAACTCGACAAACGCGGTTTCGATTTCAGCAAGGATTATGAGGTGATTAATGAGCTCGGCCAGAGTTTGTTCGAGCGCGCGAAGCAGGAGCGCGGCAACCCGGATCAGCAGAAGTTTTTCCTTGAAGCCGCTGCGAATCGTTTTGAAAAGACCCTCAGCCTCGATTCGGAGAATCTGACCGCACATTACAATCTTTCTTTAATTTACGCGCAAAAACGTGATGAAGCCAAAGCTTCGAAGCACCGCTTATTACATGAAAAATACCGACCGGATGACAACGCCCGGGACCGTGCCGTCTCAATAGCGCGCAGGGCGAATCCCGCAGCGGATGCGGCGGCACAGGCCATTGTGATCTATCCTTTGCAACGGCCTGGTGCCTACGGCCTGAATCTCACGACTGAGTTGAAGACATCGCAAAAATGAGTGCCACCCCTGAAAAGCCTCCCGTGGAGCAGGAGGATGTAGCTGTTTATGATGACGCAGTCCAAGGCCGCGCCATGCTGTGGTCTTCTGGTATCCTGGTCGGAATCGCCGTCGCGGTTGGAATCGGTTATTTCGTGCTCCACAGAAAGCCCGCTCCGCGCGCTCAAAAGATCACTGCTCTGTCTGCTCCAGTCGCTAAAATAGCCGCGCCCGCCGCCGTGCCCACAGTGCGTTTTGCTGATGTGACGAAGAGCGCCGGAATTGATTTCAACCATCACAACGGCGCGACCGGCGACAAGCTTTTGCCGGAGACTATGGGCAGCGGAGTGGCCTTTTTCGATTACGACAACGACGGCGCCCAGGATTTGATCTTTATCAACGGCACCGACTGGCCGGAACGCCAGCCCAAATCCGCAGCCCGCCAAACCCCTGTTCTGTATCACAACGATGGCAAGGGGCATTTCACCGATGCGACGGCAGGCTCCGGTTTGGAAGTTTCCATTTATGGAATGGGCGTGGCCGTGGGCGATTTTGACAACGACGGTCTGCCGGATCTGTTTATTTCAGCGGTGGGCAAATCCCGCCTTTTCCGCAACCTTGGTGGCGGAAAATTTCAGGACGTCACGGACAAAAGCGGAGTTGGCGGAAGTGATGGTGATTGGGCCAGTGCTTCGGCCTTCCTTGATTATGACAACGACGGGCGTCTCGATCTGTTTGTCGGACAATATGTGAGATGGACAAGGGAGATCGATTTCGAGGTGGGCTATAAACTCGTCGGCCTGGGGCGCGCCTACGGCCAGCCCATGAATTTTCAAGGAGCCTTCCCTCATCTCTATCACAATAATGGCGACGGCACTTTCAGCGACACTGCCGCGAAGGCGGGGTTGCAAATGAAAAACACCGCCAGCGGGGTGCCCATTGCGAAAACGCTTGGCGTCGCTCCTGTCGATTTGGACAACGACGGGTGGATGGATTTGGTGGTGGCCAATGACACGGTGCAGAACCATGTTTTCCACAATCAGAAGGATGGCACATTCAAGGAGGTTGGCGCGTTGACTGGCATTGCTTTTGATAGCTATGGAGCCACTCGCGGCGCAATGGGCATCGATTCGGGCGACTTTCGCAACGACGGTTCACTGGGTCTCGTCATCGGCAATTTTGCCAACGAAATGATGGCCTTGTATGTCTCTCAAAATGCGCCGCTCCAATTTGCTGATGAGGCCATTACCGAGGGCATCGGGCCGGCCAGCCGTTTGCTGCTGAAGTTCGGAGTGTTTTTCTTCGACTACGATCTCGATGGCCGCCTGGATGTCCTTTCGGCGAACGGTCATTTGGAACAAGAGATTGGAAAGTTGCAGGCCAGCCAGCATTACATGCAGCCAGCCCAGCTTTTTTGGAACTCGGGTCCGGGTCACGGCGGCTGTTTTGTTTCCGCATCAGCGGCTCAGTCAGGTGAGGAAATTTTTAAACCCATGGTTGGGCGTGGTTCTGCCTATGCCGATATTGATGGCGATGGTGATTTGGATGTGGTTCTTACCCAATCCGGTGGAGCGCCTCTCTTGCTTCGCAACGATAACAATCTGGCCAATCATTGGGTCCGACTTAAGCTTGTCGGACAAAAAGCAAACCGCAGCGCCATCGGAGCGCACATCGTCCTCAAAGCGGGTGGAGCCACTTACCAACGCCGGGTGATGCCCACGCGCAGCTACCTTTCCCAATCTGAACTTCCGGTTACTGTTGGCCTGGGCAAAACCGAGAAAGTTGACAGCATCGAGATCATTTGGCCCGGTGGCAAAAAGCAAACCCTCCAGAATGTTGCGATAGATCGCCTCACTCAAGTTGAAGAAGCAAATTAAACTGTTACAGAAGCCTCGAAGCGTCTTGGACTGCGGTAGCCTTCTACCGCTTTTCCGTGAAACACTCCATCAACTTTATCCACACCACTAGACGAATGCGGTAGAGGGCTACCGCAGTCCAAGGCCTGGCGGACTTCCCCCGCTCCTACTTCAACTGTCCAAGGTAGGCCAACAGGTCGGCTGCTTCCTGCGCGGTTGAGGATTGTAGCAAGCCTTCCGGCATCAATGAAACCTCCTGCACCTTGTCGCTTGCGATGTCTTTGGTCTTTAACACCAATTCCGTTCCGTCAGCGGCTTTGAATTGGAAAGTTCCCGCTGCCCCACCGGTCAGGAAACCACTTAACGATAGTTGGCCAGCAGTCTCAATGTTGTGAATTTTCCACGCGGGATCAACAATTTTGCTGGGTTCAAGTATTTGTTCCAGCAGCGCGGAACGCTCATACTTAGCGGCGATTCGCGACAGGTCCGGCCCCAGCTCTTTGCCCTGGCCCGCAATGCGATGGCACGTGCCGCATTGCAGGCCGCCTTCGCCGAAGAATAGTTTTTGGCCGCGCTCATAAATTCCGTCCAAGGCGAGGATGGCGGCGCGGTCCGGTTTGGCTCCAAGCACTTTTCGACGGTCGGACACGGGGAGGAAACGCTCGAAAAGCGGTGGCACACTTGCGTTCGGACTGTGCGACGCGGCGCGGGCGACAGTCAGCCTGATGGAGGGCGGCTCCGAGCCTGAGGAAAGCCGGGCTGCCAGCGCGAGTGCGCCGGAAGTGTTGGCGGCGGTTTCCTCTACCTTAACGGCGGATTCACCCAAGCCGAGCGCGCACTTCATCACCAAGTCATCAATCATGCGCGTGTTTGTGTCGGGCTGTTTTCCGGGCAGAGATTGGACCCATTCACGCAACAGTTTTATGCCGCCACGATCGACTTCGCGCGAGCCCAGGATGGGCATGCGACCGGAGCCCGTGGTCATGGTGCGATAGAGCAGCGCGGAATGATCGGGGTCGCCCGCCGCGATGATCGATGGGTTGTCGATGCCAAACGTTCCTCGTTTGGGCATTTGGTTGACCGCCATCATTTTATCGAGGGGCTCCTCCGCGTGCAGGAACATCACCACCGCACCGCTGGCATTTTCTCGATGGCAGTGAGCGCAGTTGGCGGTAAGCCAGGAACGTGCGCGCAACTCAAGGCTTGCTGTCGTGTTGGTGGGGTTGGCCAGCTTGAAAGGGTGGACTCTTGTTCCGGTTTTTTCCAACAGTCCCAGCCGAACCAGTCGGGCAAATTCTGTGGATGCAGAGTTGTCGGCGGGCGGGATGGTGAGCTGCTCCGGAATGATGGCGTTCAGAAAACCAAAACGAGTCATGTGACAGCGCATGCATTCAGTCCGGCTGACATAACGCCAATTCTGCTCGCGTAAACCACCGGGCGCAGAGGCGTCCTTTACTGATAAAACATCCTCCAGCCCTTCTTTCGGTACCAGCTCCGCATCGCTGCCATCGGCTTTCCATTTGTAGGTGTACCCGTTCCATTCGCCATCGTATTGGAAGAATTGGGTTTCGATCCGACGGCTGGTTGTGGGATCGCCCGCCGTCATTTCCATGGAGACAGTGCGAACAAATACGGCGTTGGTGGGAGGCGTGAAATATTCGGTGGTGGCCACCAGCCGCGAATTGCCTGGCAAGGCCAAAGCGAAATCAGCCGTGCCATGATCAGCCCAACTCGGCGCCAGAATTCGATAAGGTGCAACTCCAGGCGCAAATTCGTAGTTGGAGGCAGATTTGAATAGCCCGGTTTGACTCAGCAACCGTGGGAATGAAGCTGAGGCGGTTGCACCCGAGGCGTTGGGCTTGAGGCGGTGGATGCCGCCCGCATTGTAATCCATGAAATACAGCTCATGCTTGCGATCCTCGGCAAACACGATAATGCGGTATGGGGTGTCAACCAGCTCTCGATGACGCACTATCCGACCATCCTGATAAAGAATCTCCCATATTTTGCCGGTCTCCCAATCACCGTAAATGTAGCTGTCGTAAAGATCCTTCAAACGTAGGCCGCGATAGATAATCCCACCGGTAATGGAAGCACCCTCGGTGTGTGGATGCACCATCACCGCTTTCTCGATGGGCGTGGGACCATTGGTCCACGAGGTATTCACCGCCTGCGGCCCTTCGACAATGCTCCATCCGCCGTTGAACCCGGGGTGATCGACACGAAAGACCATCTCCCAGCTTTCCCAGCCGACATCACCGATCCACATCGCCCCATCTCGCGGATCAATGCAGGTCTTCCAAGGATTGCGCAAACCGTACGCCCATATTTCTGGACGGATGCCCGGACGATTTACAAATGGGTTATCCCTGGGTATGGCATAAGCTTTACCCGCTGGCGCGTGATGCACATCAATGCGAAGGATGGAGGCGAGCAAGTCGTCCAGCCCTTGGCCGGTATGTCGGGCATCCGGTGGTGCGGGAGCCTCGCCGTCACCCGAGGAGATATAAAGCATGCCATCGCGTCCAAATTGTAGTGAGCTACCATTGTGCCCCCCGGACGGCCAATCAATCAGCTGCACTTCGCTGCCAAGGTCGACACTTCCGTCAGGGGACAACTTCAGACTGGATACCCGCATCCAATCGCCCTGGGTATGGCGAAAACTGAGAGCAACATAAAACGTGCGGTTGGTAATGAACCCAGGGTCGAATACGAAGCTGTAGCAATTATTGGCCGCAGGCTTGAGCAACCGAAGATCACCCACCATCTTCTTGCTGCCCGCTGAAAAATCGGCGGCAAAAGTCCAGAGAGTGGCATCGACCTGACTCACCATGCCCACGCCGGTATCCGGCAGGAAATCCAAGTGGGTGGGCTCCTTGAAAATGAGTTCCGGCGAAACTGCCTCGCTGGCGTAAGGCGATGGCGGTTCCGGCGAACCCATAATTCGGCTGCCCTGCCACTGCACTCGCTCCGCTCCCTGCGCGGAGAAGAGCACGGAGAAAAATATGCCTGCGATCATGGAGCGCGATCTCGCGACAAGCTGCTTTGCGGATGAACCAATCATGGTGTGTTTCGGTATTAAAGCTTCAACACAATCGGCGTCCAAGTGAAATCGAAAACGCCCTGCGCAACGTTGCGGAGGGCGTTTTGAAAATACTAACGTTCGGCCTGCCTAGCCTCAGAATGCGTTTTGCCGATAGGCTCCCAATTTAGGTGCTTCGGGATTCACATCGGGGCCGAAATAACGCAGAACTACCAGTGGTTCGACCGTGCTGGTGTTTTCGAACACCACGCCCGCTTTGGCGGCGGTTTCTGTGCAGAACACTTCATCCTCGGTCAATTCATGGAAACGGATCAGTTTTGGGCAATCCAAGTTGAGCTTATTCATCTTGCCTTTGCCCTGAACGACAATCATGCCGTAGGCACCGTTGTCCTTCACTGTGCATTTTGCGCCGGGTTCGACGGTTAGTTCCTTGGCGGTAAACAACTGTTGGTCGTGGACTTTGCCATAAACGATCCAACGGTCCACATAACCAGCACTGCGGGTATCTGCCACGGGCACTGGTTCCAGATAATGGCTGTCCTTGAAATTAGCGTTAACGTTGGCGTCCCAATCCAACTGGTCGACGATGAAATCGAGATCGTGGTGCTTTTCCTTGGGCATGTCCTTGACCAGCAGGCTCCAAGGCACTTCGCGGCCCTCGACCAAGGATTGGTACATGCCGAATACGTCGGAGCCCCACTGGGGTTCATAAGTGCAGAAGGAACCGGGGGCATGCAGAATGCCGGGCCCGATGAGCCAGCCTGTGCCGGGTTTCAAGCGATAAGCTCGGGAAAGATCAAGAATGCCGTTGTCACCCTTGTTCCAGTTTTCCAGACACTTGCGGACCTGTGCGCGGGTGGTGCCCGGTTCAAGCCCCATAAAAGTGTACGGAAAATTGTTGCCCACATTATTGTGCTGGGGTGGGAAATAGTATGACTCCGGCTTGCCTTCCTGACCCACCAACTTGGCTTGGGCCTGGGATTGGTGCATGTGATGGGGAATCGGTCCCATGTTGTCGAAGAATTTGGAGTAAACCGGCCACCTTTTGTATTTATCCCAGATGGCGCTGCCAATCAAACCGGCCCCAACTTCAGCCACGGCGTCCGCGAGTGTGAAGCGTTCGCCACCGACCACCACATAGCTCAAGCCTTCGTCATGCACGCGGCCTTCATTGGCGGCCGGGGTGGTGGAGGCGAACCAGCGTTCGTCGATGCCACCACGGTTCAAACCGTATGCATAAAGGTCATCAGGGTGCAGTTTGAGGCGTTTGCCCGGTTGGAGAAAGCTGCGAGGCACCCAGCAGGGGGCCAACCGGAGGAGTCCGCCCGATTCCGCCAAGGCGGACTCGACACGGCTCTTAACATTGCCTGAAAGGGTCTTCAACGACGTAACAGTGTTCATTTTTCGACAAAAATTGCGTTAATATCTTGGGACGGAAACGTGTTCCTTTTGTACGTGCCTGCCGATGCGCCCGCAAGCCAATGTCAATTATTTTGCAGGGATAATGGCCGAGCCGCCTCATCAATCGAAACGTAGCGCTTCGATGGGGTCCAATTGGGAGGCTTTTTTGGCAGGATAAAAGCCGAAGAAAATGCCTATGGCTGCACTGCTGCTAAAGGCGAGAAAAATTGACGTTGTTGAAATTAATGTTGTCCAACCTTTCCATATGCTTATTGCCTGGGAGGTACCGATGCCTAATGCCACGCCAATCGCTCCGCCGACCAGGCTGAGGACCAAAGCTTCAATCAAAAATTGCAGAAGAATATCGCGTCCTCTGGCCCCGACCGCCATGCGCACCCCGATTTCGCGAGTTCGCTCAGTCACGCTTACTAGCATTATGTTCATAACCCCGATACCCCCAACCAGCAAAGACACGCCGGCAATTGCCCCCAGCAACGAGGTCATTGTGTCGGAAGTGGCTGTGGCTCGTTCTGTAATTTCCTGCTGAGTACGGATGAAAAAATCATCGTCACGACCTTCTTGGATGCGGTGACGCTGCCTTAAGAGATCGGTCAGATCACTCTGCAATTGGGGGACCTTACCGCTCTCTGCGGCCTGAACGGAAAAGGCTCGGAAGGTGGTACCGCCTGTTATTCGCTTCATCGCGCTGGTCCATGGTATCATGATCACGTCATCCTGATCTCCCCCATTCGCTGATGAGCCTTTGGGGCCCAGAAGTCCGACAATGGTGAATGGAGCGTTCTTAACACGGATGATTTGCCCGATGGCGTCGCCATCGCCGAAAAGTGTCGTGGCCGTGGTTTTGCCAATCAATGCAACTTTATTGGCCGAACGCACATCCTGCTCGGTAAAGTTTTCGCCAGAAGTAAACGTCCACGACCGAACTGCTGCATAGTCTGGGCTGACCCCTATGATGGAGGTTTGTATATTTTGGTTGCCGAATACGACCTGAGCATTGCCGCGAACCTCAGGGCTTAATCCGCTCACTCCTTCAACGTCCTTGCCCATGGCCTCAAGATCATCCTTGGTTAATGTGCCGGCACTGCCAAACCCCATGCCAAACCCGCCACGCGAGATGTTGCCAGACATCACCAGAATCACATTTTGGCCGAGGCTCGCGATCTGGGCTTCTATCTGTGCGCGTGCACCATTGCCGATGCTGATCATGGCGATGACAGACGCAACCCCGATAATGATGCCCAGCATGGTCAGCAGGGTGCGCAGGGTGTTGCGTCGGAGCGCGCGAAGGGCCATTCGGATGGTGGCGATTATGATCATGGGGCGAGATTGACGGCGGCCTGTTCCGCGCGGAGCTTTTGCAGTTGGGTGGTTGCATCGAAGGGATCCACCACCGGGTTGTCGTTCACGATCCGGCCATCGCGCATGACCACGTTACGTTTACAGAAACGTGCAATGTCCAACTCATGGGTCACCATCACAATGGTCATGCCGGCACGATTTAACTCCTGGAACACGCCCATGATTTCAATACTGGTCTGAGTATCAAGGTTGCCGGTGGGTTCATCGGCAAGCAGTAGTCGAGGCTCATTGACAAGAGCCCGCGCGATGGCCACCCGCTGCTGCTGTCCACCCGAAAGCTGGCTGGGTCGGTGGTCTCCCCGCTCGGCCAGTCCCACTTTGCCCAGTGCTTTTGTGGCGCGCTCAACCTGCTCCGAACCAGGAATGGAAGGGCGCATATAAAGCATGGGCAACTCAATGTTTTCAAGTGCGGTCGATCTTGCGAGCAGATTGAACCCCTGAAAAACAAACCCGATTTTTTTGTTCCGCAAATCCGCCAGTTCATCGCGGTTCAATCCCATGACATCCACACCGTCGAAATGGAACTTCCCACCCGTCGGACGGTCCAGACATCCCAGAGTGTTCATCATGGTGGATTTGCCGGAACCACTCGCGCCCATGATGGCCACGAACTCGCCCGGCTCGATTTTAATGCTTACATTCTTAACTGCGTGAACCTGCACCTCCCCTGAGTTGTAGGTCTTGCTGAAATCCGTAAGTTCGATGAGTGCAGGCATGCTTGGAGTTAAGATTGCCTCAGAATTATCGGCGCATGCCGCCACCCATCGGCTGGCCGCCGAACGGGGAACTGGCTGTACGGGCTGCCGCGTTGGTTATGGAGCCCCCGATCGACCCGCTGATGATTAGGTCGCCCTCTTTTAGTCCATCAAGCACCTCGGTGAAAGAACCGTCGCTCAGGCCTGTTTTAATTTTCACTGGTTTGGCCAACTGCTGCCCAGCCGGAGCATTCGTATCAGCGACGATATAGACGGTCTTGATGCCGGACGATTCCGACCGCTGTCCCCGTCCGCCTCCCCCTGAACCGCCGCGCCCGCCCCCTCCGCCAAAACGCTCACGCATGGCCGCTCTCTCCTCCGGGGTGGCGTTTTCAAATCTTTTGCGCATTTCCTCGCGTGAAGGGCCCCCCGCAGGAGTTTCGCTCGCTGGTTGTCCGCCTGCCCCCCCTGCTGCGACCATCGTGTTGTTGGTGCCAACATCCTTAGCGGTCGGATCCTTGAAAATGGCTGCGTCCACCGGCTTATACCGCAGGGCTGCGTTGGGAATGCGCAGGACTTGAGCCTTTTGGCCGGTAATAATCGACGCATTGGCTGTCATGCTGGGACGAAGCTTCAAATCAGCGTTGTTCACGTCCACAATAGTGGTGTAAGTCACCACGTTTTGGTTCGTGGTTGCCGCATATCGAACTTGCTTCACAACGCCGTCAAAAGTGCGTTCAGGGAATGCGTCCACTGTGAATTTGACTTTTTGGCCCTGTTCCACGCCGCCCACATCAGCCTCTGACACAGCGGCTTCAATCTGCATTTTGCTAAGATCATTCGCAATGGTAAACAGGGTGGGGGTGTTGAAGCTTGAAGCCACTGTTTGCCCCACATCGACGGCGCGAGTGATCACCACACCGCTTATTGGTGCATAAATGGTGGTTCGCTCCAAATCCACCTTCGAGCTGTTCAGTGCGGCGAGCTTCATTTTTTTGCCAGCCTCCGCCTGTTGCAAATCAGCTGCCGCCTTTTCCAGATCAGAGTTGGGAATCAAGTTGTCCTTCTTTAGCGCCACAGCCCGGTCATATGTCACTTTGGTCAAAACAACCGAGGCTTCCGCGTTGGAGAGGTCTGCCTCGCTTCGTTCCACACCCTGTTGCGCGGTGGAGGGATCTATCTTGGCCACGATATCACCGGCTTTTACCGGCGAGTTAAAATCCACCATGATTTCCTGGATGATCCCCGAGACCTGACTGCCCACCTGAACTGTTCGTACGGGCACGATCTGGCCGTTTGCCGTCACCATTTGCATGATTTCGCCGTTGGACACGGCGGCCGTCCGGAAGGTGGGCAATTGGGTCTTGTTTTGCTGTGCGCTCCACCAGCGCCAGCCGCCGTAGCCGCCCGCGCCGAGCACTACGACCCAAACCAGCCATCCCCATCCCCCTTTTTTTGATCCGTTCGACATAACTATTGGTAATCCTGAGTTCTACAAGGTGGAAGACTCGCTTGGCGGTCTGCCGGTTACAACCAAAAGCGCTCCCTTTTCCACCGGCAATTCTGCTAGGCTTTCGCGCAGGCCAAAAAAGGCCCTCCGATGCATGGATTACATTTCCCACAACCAGCGCGCCTATGACGATCGGGCCCGTCGCGGTGCCCGGCACACTAAACGCGCACTTCCAGTTCATCTGGCCAATCCATTGCCCATCATGGACCCCGAAGCCTGGATGCCCCCCTCCTTGCAGGGCCTTCGTGTGCTCTGTCTGGCTGCCGGGGGAGGGCTTCAGGGCATTCTCGCGGCCGCTGCCGGAGCTGAAGTTACCGTGTTCGACCTAAGCTTGATGATGCTGGAGGCGGATCGGGAAGCGGCATTGCAGTATCGCTTCGCACTTCGCACGGTGCAAGGGACCATGGAAAATTTGTCCGCGTTTGGAGATGCCCATTTCGATCTGGTGTGGCAGCCGGTAAGCGCTTGCTACATTCCCAGTGTGCAACCCATGTATGCCGAGGTTGCCCGTGTGCTGAAGCCGGACGGCCTCTACATTGTTCAGCACAAACAACCTGCCAGCCTGCAGGCTGATGCTCACCCGGCAGCAGGCGGAGGCTGGCTATTGCGACACCCATATTCGGGGCAAACAGCTCTGCCACCGGCGCCTCCATCCCCACACCGCGAGGCCGACACCATCGAGTACCTGCATTCTTGGACAGAATTGCTGGGCGGCTTAAGCCGTGCCGGATTGGTTATCGAAGATGTCTCCGAACCCCCGCAAACAGTCGAAGGCCCATGGGGTGAACGCTGCCGCTTTCTTGCTCCTTACATTAAAATAAAGGCCCGCAAACCCGCCACTTCCCTCAAAGAAATCTGGCTGCATCTGACCTAGCGAGAAAGGGGTGAAAAAGTCGCTTCGCGAACCTTAGGCCGTCTTGACCTCTTTGCTGATGCACCTTTCGCCGACTTATGGCATTGTTCCACTATGACCGTAGCCGCAGAAAACCCCTCTCTTTTAGGTCCTCAGTCCACCATGCGGGAGGTATTGGCCATCTTTCCCGGAGCCCAGCGCGCCCTTTTCCGACGTTATCACATCGGTGGATGCAGCAGTTGCGGGTTCGAGCCTGAAGAAACGCTCGGAGGCCTCTGCTCCCGTAATGGCAACCTCTCCGTTGAAGAAGTGATCGCCCATATCGAAACCAGTCATGCGCAGGATCAGGCCATGTATATTTCCGCCGTCGGCCTGCTCCAGCGGATGGCCGAAGCCACACCACCCCGTCTGGTCGATATCCGAACCCAGGATGAGTGGTCTGGCGCGCGTATTGAGGGCTCTGTACTTTTCACCCAGGAAGTCATGCAGGAAATGCTGGGACGCTGGCCCCGTGATGGCGAAGTCGTGTTCTGCGATCACCTTGGAGCCAAAAGTTTGGATGCCGCCGCTTATTTTCAAGGCCATGGCTTCAAAAATGTCCGTGCTCTCCGCGGCGGAGTGGACGCTTGGTCACGAGAAGTCGACCCCAAAGTCCGTCGATATCAACTGGACTGACCTCGCAGGGGCTCCATTTTCTCAAGTCCCAAGTCAGGGCGAAATATCGCGACAAACCTCCGTAAAAGAGAAGACATCCCCTACCTTTGACCTGGCCTCTGAGTCGAGATCGACACGCAATTGGTTGCGATGACCCCAAACTTCGTAAACGTCAGATATTTGGTCTCTATAGGGGCCAGTCAGGATGCGAACGCGGTCACCGACAACAAAAGGAGCTCCATTTATATGGGAGCGCCAGAAATGGACAGGTGCCATTACGAACCAAGCCACAGGAAGAAAAAGGAAAACCAGAAAGGCTGGAGTCAAAATGATGCAGGCCAGAAACAAACCCACGTAAGTGATGTCTTTAAAAGCATCAGTTGTGGGCTCGCTGACAGCAATCGCAAGATATATGCCGTAAATGGCTGGCACCATCAAGTACAGCCTAAGTGGCCATTGGGTCGCGAAAAAACGTTGTATCCGGGTAGGCATCTGGCACCAACGGAACTACAGCAAACCTTCTGCCAACTTTCGGGTGGTTGCGGCACTTGTTTCAGTGCATGAAAAACGGCGATCCTTTGTGAGGATCGCCGTTTCTTGGAGATTAGGGGAAAATTACAGACCTTTGCCGATCATGTACTTCAGCAGGTCGCCGACGCGGTTGCTATAACCCCATTCGTTGTCGTACCAGCTGATGAGCTTGAAGAAACGTTTGTTCAGCTCGATGCCGGAGCCAGCGTCGTAGATGGACGAGGCTTCGGAATGGATGAAATCAGTGCTGACAACTTCGTCGGCAGTGTATTCGAGAATACCTTTCAAATAAGTCTCGCTGGCTTTTTTCATGGCCGCCGAGATCTCAGCGTAAGAGGTGTCCTTGACGGTTTTAACGGTGAGGTCGACGCAGGAAACCGTGGGTGTGGGCACACGGAAGGACATGCCAGTGAGCTTGCCCTTAACCTCTGGACAAACCAAACCGACCGCGCGGGCAGCACCGGTCGTGGAAGGAATGATGTTGATGGCTGCACTGCGGCCGCCTTTCCAATCTTTTTTGCTGGGGCCGTCGACCGTCTTCTGGGTGGCGGTGTAAGAGTGGATGGTGGTCATCAACCCTTCTTCAATCCCGAAACCTTCCTTCAACAGCACATGGACCAGCGGTGCAAGGCAGTTGGTGGTGCAGGAGGCGTTGGAAATGATGTGGTGCGTGGCAGGATCGTACTTCTCATGGTTCACGCCCATGACGACGGTGATGTCCTCATTTTTAGCGGGAGCACTGATGATGACTTTCTTGGCGCCGGCCACGATATGGCCCTTGGCTTTTTCAGCTTCGGTGAACAAACCGGTGGATTCGATGACTACATCGACGCCCAGCGCTTTCCATGGCAGACCGGAGGGGTCTCTGGCGCTGACGACGGCGATTTCTGCGCCGTTAACAACCAAAACGTCGTCCTCTGCTTTGTCCGGGGAGGATTTTTTGGACCCAACCGTGCCGTTGAAGCGACCCTGGGTCGAATCATATTTCAACAGGTACGCGAGGTTGTCAGCAGGAACAATATCGCCCACTGCGACGACTTCGACCTCTTTGCCGACGAGCCCTTGTTCCACCATCGCGCGGAAAACAAGACGGCCAATCCGGCCAAAACCATTGATAGCAACTTTAACAGCCATATTCGTGTGATTCATCATGGCGGCACTCCGCTCACCATTAATTGGCATTGTTCAATCGGCAGTCCCGTGCGTCAACAGGTAATTGTGGGCGAAATTCAGAAAAACAGTCCATGCAGAATCGTCTCCTCAAGTCTGGGTGGGCTCGGTAAGGTGTCTGAATCATGAGTGGACGCGCAGTAAAAGTGAAGGAGGGCCGGGCACGATCATCCGCTGCGCTGGTTACGGCGAGGCAGGTTTTTCGGGTCGAGATCGCCGGGATGAAGGCTGTTGCGGCGCAGTTGGATGGAGCGTTTGAAGCGGCGGTGCAGTTAATCGCCCGTCAAGTCTCGGCACATCGCAAGGTGATTATTCTGGGGATCGGCAAGTCAGGTGCCATTGGCCGGAAAATCGCCGCGACCCTGACCAGCACCGGCACGCCCAGCGTGGTGCTACACAGCGTGGATGCATTGCATGGCGATTTGGGGATAGTAGTGGAGGGAGACGTGGTCTTGGCACTGAGTTATTCGGGTGAAACCGAGGAGATGCTCAGTTTGTTGCCGGCTCTTAAGCGCTTGGATGTGCATTTGATTGGCATGACCGCTCACGGGCGCTCGACCTTGGCCAAGCACAGTGATTTGGTGTTGCGCTGCGCCGTGCCGAAGGAAGCGTGCCCCTTTAATTTGGCTCCGACGGCGAGCACAACCGCCATGCTCGCAATGGGGGATGCTCTGGCGATGGCGATTCTGGAGGCACGCGGTTTTACCCAGAAGGATTTTGCTCGGTATCATCCCTCTGGGGCTATCGGACGGGCCATGTTGCTGCGGATCGGGGACATCATGCGCACAGGCGACCGCAATCCGCTGGCTCCGGCCAGCATGGCAGTGCAGGAGGCACTTTTGGTGATGACCCGTTGCCGGTCGGGTAGTTTAAGCGTAGTGGATGCCAAGGGCAGATTGGTAGGGGTGTTCACCGATGGGGATCTGCGTCGTAGGATGTCAGCCGATGCAGGTGTGTTGCGCGCGACTTTAGCGGAGGTCATGACGAAGAACCCCATTCGTATCTCTGCTAACGCCCTGGCAGCCGAAGCGCTTAAGATTTTCAACGAGCGCAATATCGATGATCTAATTGTGGTGGATAACGATGGCGCTCCTGTGGGGGTGGTTGATTCTCAAGATTTGCCCAAGTTGAAGATGATGTAGGAGTTGGGAGGTGGGGCGGGCAGTCCCTGCACACCGTCAGGCCTGCCGGTTCGGAGAATCATTTTCGCCATGATGGCGGCACGGCGAGACACCCCGCCCCACCTGACTCAAGGACGCGCCATCAAAAAAAAGGCTGTATTTGACGCCATCCCCTTTCGTTTCACATAGTGGCTTCGTCAATCACAGTTAATTCAACCCAAGGAATCCGATGTCTCGCCTCGTGCTTTTGGCTTTGGCCACGATGATTGCCCTTAGCCGCGCGCAAACCGCGCCTCAACCGCCGAAAAACCAAACCCCCCAAGTCATTAAACGGGATATCACCATTTCGGTGGAATCCAAATACCTACTCTTTCTCCCGGAAGGATATGCCAAGGATACCACTAAGAAATGGCCGCTCATGTTGTTTTTGCACGGAGCAGGCGAGCGTGGAACCAATTTGAACTTAGTTGCAGTGCATGGCCCTCCGAAAATAGTTCAGGAACGTCCTGATTTTCCTTTTATTGTCGTATCACCCCAATGTCCTGCGGGAAAAACTTGGACTGAGGAAGTGGTTCTATCGCTGTTGGATGAGGTGATTGAAACACACCGGGTGGATGTGACTCGTATTTATCTGACCGGGCTGAGCATGGGAGGGTACGGAACATGGAACATGGTGGCCACTCATCCTGAATTGTTTGCGGCGGTGGCGCCTATTTGTGGAGGCGGGGATCCCATTAAGATCACCCTGGCGGGATCTAAGAAGGAATCCATTAAGTCATTGCCTGTGTGGGCTTTCCACGGGGGAAAAGACAATGTGGTGCCTTTGGCGGAGTCCGAGCGGATGGTTAAGGCGCTTAAAGAAATTGGGAATGATGCGAAGTTGACTGTGTTTCCCGAGGCTGGGCACGATTCATGGACGGAGGCCTATAATAAGCAGGAATTATTCGACTGGTTCCTCCAGCACAGTCGTCCCGGCCTGAAATGGAAAGCGTCAACGAAACGTAACCGGAACAAATAAGCCGTTCTAATGCGTATGGCTGGCGAATTGACCTCACAAAAAATTGTTGTCACCCACCATCACTTCACGTAGTTTCCCAACCAATGCACCGTTTTAGGTGTCCGCAGTCAACTGTTTTTGGCTGGTCCGACGCTTAAGAACGATTTGAAAAGAGTTAGTAAGTCAGAAAACACACACAATCAGAGGAACTCAGAACATGAAGTTCAATAAATGGTCCATCGCCCTTTCGGCCCTCGGCGTTATCAGCGCATCCACAGTGGTTCGTGCTGAAGAACCCAAGCTCAGCCAAGTCCAAACCGCACTGTCCTCGACAGTCCTTAGCGGTTATATCTCCACCTCGGCCAGCGTCAATTTCAGCCGCGACGGCGCACTGCCCGGCCGCCAGTTTGATGGTGCCGACAAGCAGGACGGTTTTAATCTCGATGTCGTCAAGCTCGCCCTCGAAAAAGCTCTGACCGAAGACCAATGGTCCGCTGGTTACAAGGCCGAACTATTGTTCGGATCTGATTCCAGCTTCTACAAGAACTCCGCCAACGGCAACTCCGCAGCCTTGGGCGACAGTGGTTTCGCCATCAAGAACGCCTATGCGTCCCTTCGTGCTCCTGTGGGCAACGGATTGGATTTCAAGATGGGTGTTTTTGACACCGTTTTGGGCTACGAAGTGTTCGATGCAGGTAGCAACCCTAACTTTAGCCGCTCTTACGGCTTTATTTTGGAGCCTACCCACCACACTGGTTTGCTCGCGAGCTACAAAATTAACGACATGCTGAGCTTCTCCGGCGGCGTGGCTAATACCTACAACAGCTCGATCAACGGACGCACTCCCGGCAAGACTACTGCTCAAGATGAAGGCCAGTTGGCCTATCTCGGCAGTGCCACAATCACCTTGCCCGAATCCACCGGTCCCTTGGCTGGTAGCGCGCTGTACGCTGGTTTCACCATCGGTAAGAGCGGTACCCCTGCTGCTTATCAAGACAAGAATACCCAGAGCTACTACGCTGGTGCCACAATCAACACGGGTCTCACCGGTCTGACCGCAGGTCTGGCTTACGATTATCGCGCCAATGGAGCTAACGTTGCCAACCCTGGCAATAATTATGCATGGTCTGGTGCTGGTTACCTCAGCTACGCGGTCACTGAGAAGTTCAAGGTTAATGGACGTTTCGATTACACCCAGGGCAGCGACGGCACCTATTTCGATGCCCCAGCCTCAAATCAACAGAACAAGCTGTATTCCGTCACCGGCACTGCTGACTACTCCCTCTGGGCGAACGTCATCACCCGCGCTGAAGTCCGTTGGGATCATGCATCCAACAGCAAGCCTTTCGGCGACACCGCTGCTGGCGGCGAAAAGAACGCTGTCACGCTCGCTGCGAACGTGATCTACAAGTTCTAATCGAACTTTTTTCAACAACCCAACCCCCTTGCGGGGGTTGGGTTTTTTGTTGAATCGGCGTCTAACACCTTGGAGTGCGGGAAAGTGACCCCGCCTTTCCAGATGCGGAAAGACGTCATGTTTGGAAAAAACGGGAGAAGTGCCCTTGATTGAATAAATTCTCTTAGGAAATCCGGGACACACCTCGGTCTCACCTTTCCTTACCGGACCCGCACATACTGCCGCCCGGGCATTTGTCTCACCAAGCGTTTCATTTCCAAGGCCAGCAGGCCGACATTCACCACATGCGCCGGTAATCCGGTTCCTTGGATGAGTTCGTCCACCGTCAACGATTGCGAACTGGTCATACCGTAGAGCTTGCCCTCGTTCTCGTTGAGGGAAAGGGCGGGCAGCTCTCCCGTCTCCGACGGGGCGGCCGTTTTATTGGTTGGAGGAAAGAGATACTCGAACTCGCTCAGGATATCCTCAACTCCCTCACAAAGTTTTGCCCCTTTCTTGATCAAGTCGTGGCAGCCTTTGCTGCGTGGGGAATCAACCGGGCCGGGCACGGCGAAGACCTGGCGCCCGGCGTCCACCGCCATGTTGGCCGTGATCAGCGCGCCGCTGGTTAGATTTGCCTCTACTACCACTGTGCCGAGGGTCATGCCTGCGACGATGCGGTTGCGGATGGGGAAAGATTGCTTATCGGCAGAGCGATTGAATGGGAACTGTGTGATCAGGGCGCCGTGGCTGGGTATCTGATCAAAAAGCACTTTGTTTTCGGCGGGATACACCAGATTGATGCCTGTGCCCAGCACTGCGATGGTGCGACCCTTGCCCGAGATGGCGCCCTGATGAGCTGCTGTGTCGATGCCCCGGGCCCCGCCGCTCACCACCGTCACACCGAGTTGCGCGAGTTGGAAGGCCAGTTTGCGGGCCACATTTTGACCGTAGGGAGTGGTCATTCGCGAACCCACCATGGCCACGCTGTTTTTATCCAGCGCGGTGAGCGTGCCTTTGACGTAAAGTACGAAGGGCGGATCGTACAGTTCGCGCAGCAGTGGCGGATAGGCTTCGTCATGCCAGGTCAGAATATGTGCGCCAAAATCAGTTACCCTTTGCAATTCTGCGGGCAGATCGATCTGCGACTCCCAAGTGGCTATGGTTTCCGCCAATTCGGGGCCGATCCCCTGAACGCGCTCCAGTTGAGAACGCGGCGCTTTGAGAATCGCAGCCGGATCATCGCCAAAAAACGAGAGCATCTGGCGGACTCTGACCGGCCCGATGAGTGGTAGTAAATTGAGCGCCACAAAGGCATCTTGCGCTTTCATTGTGGCAAAATTCTAGCGACACACCTCAATACAAGGCAAGCAAGTGTCGTTTCAAACAATGGAGGATTGAGTATACACTTGGCGGACCATCGAACGCTGGAGAGTTAAATCCCCGCACAAAACATTGATTTTGCAACTGACAAAAAAAGTTTGGCCAGTTAGAAACTATTCATGCTCATTATGACGGCAAGCGCGGGTGGCGATCCCATTGAAGTCGGGGCGGAATGGACGACCGTGGGGCGGGCGGAAGGCAATCAAGTAATCATTGCTGATGGATCTGTGTCATCCCGTCACGGGGAAGTTAAGAGCGAGGGTGATTTGCTTCATGTTCGAGATTTGAATTCCAGCAACGGTACGTTCGTCAACGAAAACCGCGTCACCCAGGCGACCCTCCGGCCTGGAGATGCTCTAAGATTGGGGCAGGTCGCTTTGGTTTGGCGGCCCCCAGCGGCAAGACAAGATTCGCTTGCGGCAACGGTGGCTGATATCCCGATTCCAGTGCCTCTGCCTGTTGCCAATGGCTGCCGCAACCACCCCATGGTGGTCTCCCCATGGATCTGTCCCAAATGTCAGGAACGTTGGTGCGCCGATTGCGTGACCAAACCTAAGGTTTCAGCTCTCAAGGGAAAAGTTTTCTGTCCTGCCTGCAAAAGTATTTGCCAACCGCTTTATTCCAATGTGCCCGGTTCGCCCAATGCTGCGCCCAGCGCGGTTCCACTGTCGTCGCGACGCTTCACGCAAATGATTGGTGGGGCTTTTGCCTATCCATTCAAGCCTGTTAATATTGCAGCAATTATCTCAGGCGCTTTCTTTTTTTCCTTCGTCACTTTTGGATTTCGATTCATGTTCATCATGGGACTTGTATTGGCTGTGTTTTCGTTGGGTTTGCTGGTGTCATATTTTTCCAAAGTTATTCAGACATCTTCCCAGGGAGAGGAGGAGTTGCCTTCCTGGGACGATCTATCTGATGTTTCCAATGAGATATATCTTCCTGCATTTCAATTCATTGGCACCACCATTCTCCTCAGCGCGCCGATGGTTGCGGCTTGGCTACTGCTCAATTTTGACGGTCCGTTTAGGGCTTTCCAGGAATACTTGGACACTGGAGAACTCTCGCTTCTGCAAACAGTGGTGATGAAACTCTCGCGTGGGTTAACCATTTTTCTTTCACCTGCCGTCTACTTGGTGGTCGCGATGCACGATTCAATGGCGGTCATCTTTAAACCTGCTGCTTGGTGGAGGGCGGTGACCGTGGCCAAAAAAGACTACGCAATTCTTGTGGCATTCTATGTTTTGTTCAAATTTGTGCTTATTGACGGAGCGGATTTCATTCTGAATTCGATGCCCATCCCTATTGTCACAAGCGTGCTCAGCTGGTTTACCTGGCTTTATTTGACGACCGTGGAGTTTCGTCTCGTGGGCCTTTTCTACTACGCGAATCGCCAGAGAATCGGCTGGTTTTGAGAGGTCCTGTGCTTGCGGCTCATCAGCACCGCTTGACTTACGCCGTTTCCTGCGAAAAATAAGGGTTCAACGTTTTACTCGAATATGTCCGAAAAACATTCATTTCAGGCGGAAATTCAGCAGTTGCTGAATATCGTCATCCATTCACTTTACACGGATAAGGAGATCTTTATCCGCGAGCTGGTATCCAACGCTTCGGATGCCATTGAGAAACTGCGCTTTCTTCAAGCCAGCGGCACGACCGTGGCTGATCCCGATACGGCGCTAAAAATCGGCATCGAAACAGATGACAAGGCCCACCGCGTGATCATCACCGACACCGGCATTGGCATGACGCGAGAGGAGTTGATCGAAAATCTGGGCACTATCGCGCATTCCGGCTCCAAGGCCTTCATTCAACGGCTTGCCCAGGAGAAAAAGCCTGATGTCAGCCTGATTGGCCAGTTCGGCGTTGGCTTCTACTCGGCATTTATGGCTGCCAGCAAGGTTACGGTCGAATCCCGCTCGTATCATCCTGATGCGACCGGTTGGAAGTGGACTTCAGACGGCTCCGGCGGTTATGAAATTGAGCCTGCTGAGGGTGTGGTCCGTGGAACTCGGATTACGCTGGAGTTGAAGGAGGATGCCAAAGACTTCGCCAGCGAATGGCGGATTGAGGAAGTACTCAAAAAATACTCCACTTTTGTGGCGTTCCCAGTCGAGCTTAATGCCAAACAAATCAACACCAAGCAGGCGATCTGGACGCGCTCTAAGAGCGACATCAAAGACGAGGAGTACGATGAGTTTTACTCGTACATCGCGCACGATAGCGACAAACCGCTTTTCCGCCTCCATTTCTCCGCCGACGCCCCTCTATCCATCCACGCGCTGTTGTATGTACCGAAGCGCAACCCGGAGATTTTGGGCATGGCCAGGGCGGAGTCGGAGGTCAATCTGTACTGCCGCAAAATCCTGATTCAGGCCAAGGCCAAGGATTTGTTCCCCGAATGGCTGCGTTTTCTACGTGGAGCGGTGGACAGCGAGGATCTTCCGCTAAACATCTCCCGCGAGAGCATGCAGGACAGCGCTCTGCTGTCGAAGCTGAACAAGGTGCTCACCTCGCGTTTCATCAAGTTTCTGGATGATCAGGCCGAGAAACACCCTGATGCTTTCGAGGCTTTCTACGCTGAATATCAGCGCTATTTGAAGGAGGGGGCCGCGATGGATTTTACTCACCGCGAATCGCTCTCAAAGCTTTTGCGGTTCGAATCGTCCGCTCTCGAGAAGGGCAAGACCACCACGCTGGTGGATTACATCATGCGGATGCCATCCGAGCAGAAAGATATCTATTATCTGCTGGCTCCAAGCCGTGAATCCGCGCAATCAAGCCCGTACTACGAGGTCTTTGCCTCGCGCAAATACGAGGTGCTCTTCCTGAGCGATCCCATCGACGAGTTCGTCATGGATAATATGCGCGAATTCGATGGCAAAAAGCTTGTCTCCGGAGAGAAAGCCGACCTTAAAGTGGAGAACCCAGCGAGCACCGAAGGTGCTTTGAGCACTGACGATACCTCTTCTCTCGCGACGTGGTTGAAAGAAACCCTTGGAACGCGCGTGGAGGATGTTCGCTCATCGGAACGCTTGGTGGACAGTCCTGCCGTCATCGTCGACAAGGATAAGCATCTCAGCGCGAGCATGCGCCGCATGATGAAAGCGATGCGGCCGCCCGGCACGCCCGAGCCGGACCAGAAAATGGATCTCGAATTCAACCCGCGTCATCCGGTCATGATTCGGCTTCAACAGACCCGCAGCACCAACGCCTCTCTCGCAGCCGAAGTCGCCGAGCAATTGCTAGACAACGCCCGAGTCGCGGCAGGTGTTATGGACGATCCACGTCAAATGATCGGTCGTCTGAACTCTCTGCTGGCGCAGGTTTTGAACAAGAACTGATGAGGGTTGTTTCCGGTACCGCAGGGAAATTTCCAGTGGTTCCGCAGAACAATCCATTCCATAGGTTTTGGAATTTTACAGCGCGGGCTCGGTCCACCGATGACAATCGGGGATCGAGCCTTTTTGTTCCCGCCAGCCACAAATTAAAAAACATCGGCATTGGCGAGGAATTTTTGTCCCTTCGTGGTTTGGCCGGGGATTCCCATGTGAAAAGAAACCTATGAGCGACTGGGAACTCCTTCAAGAATGGGCCGGACAGCAGACCGAGTCTGCCTTTGCCGAGCTGGTCCGGCGGCATGTGGACCTCGTTTATGCCTCCGCTTTGCGCCAGGTGCGCGATCCTGAACTGGCGCGTGATATCTCACAGGCGGTGTTCCTTGCCCTAGCGCGAAAGGCAGGAGGGATTGGGCGAAGTGTCATCCTGTCAGGCTGGCTCTTCCGCACCACCTGTTTCATCGCTGCAAGATCCCTGCGAACCCAAGCGCGTCGTCAAAGGTACGAACAGGAAGCCACAGACATGAACTCTCTGCTTAACAATTCAGGCGATTCCCCAGAACACTGGCCGGAAGTCGCCCCTCATCTTGACGCCGCTCTCGCCGTGTTGCCTGCTTCTGATCGCGATGCCGTGGTTTTACGTTATCTCGAACACAAAACTTTGCGCACAGTGGGCGAACGCTTCGGCATCAGCGAAGAGGCCGCCAAAAAACGCGTGAGCCGGGCGGTGGAGAAACTGCGTGGCGCTCTTTCCAAGCGTGGAGTCATGCTTGCACCGGTGGCACTCGCCGCTCTTCTCAAGGAGATTCCAGTTGAAGCAGCCCCCTTGGAGGTTGCGCACGGCATTTCGGCGGCGACCACTGGCAGCGTTCCCCCATCGGTCAGCACGATGGCGACACAAGGATTGCGCGATCTCTTTGTGGCACGTTTGAAGAGTGTTGCGCCTCTGGCCGGACTAGTAGGGCTGCTTCTTCTCACGGGAGGAATTCTTTGGCAGAAGGCCCTGACCCCTCATCCAGCAGACCGGCCTATCCTCCCGGAGACACAGCCTGCTGCGTCTCAAGACAATCGTGCTCGCCCTTTTCGCGTGGCTACAACGACTGAAACTGGGGCAATGCCCGGTCCCTCTAGGATAGTGCTTTCAGTGCTGGGTGCGGATAGCAATCGACCACTCATCGCCTCATTGCGCGTCAATGGTTCAGACCGCGCAGGATTGGATTTCGCGCATGATGCACAGACGGACACCCATGGATTTGCGGAATTTTCAGTCAATGGCACGGACGTGCGCCTTTTCCAAATCTGGATCTCGGCACCGGGTTACGTTCCGGTCGTGGTGCGTTGGAACCAGCACGAGTTTGTCGAGCCTTCGTTGACCCACATTGCGAGGTTGCAACGCGGGCAAACATTGGAGGGGGTGGTACAGGACGAGAGCTCTAATCCTATAAGCGGTGCCCGGATCATATTTGACAGCCCCGGAATGAACCTCGGAACACGGCAAAACATTGGGTTTCATTCCCGCCTGACCGGTCTTACCACGGACGAACAGGGAAGGTTCCGTTGTGATCAGATTCCGCCTCTGAGCACCAGCGGAACAATGGGATACGCGGTCGACCATACAGACTTTATCCGTCAAAAAATTGTGCTCGCGGAATCAATTCGCACAAATCACATCGTTGTGCTTAAACGTGGCCTCAAGGTGCGCGGGAAGGTGCTGGATATGGACGAGCAGCCAGTCTCAGGCGCCAAAGTCATTGAATACGACCATTATTCAGGCCCTCACCGGAGCACGGAAACCGACACAGCGGGTGCCTTTGAGATTGGGCCGTTTGTGGTCGGCGACATCCGTCTGGAAGCCTCAGCCGAAGGATATAAGGAGGCCAACAACCGCTTCGATGTGAATGCCAAGGCAACCAATCTGGTCATCAGGCTGTCCCGGGCCACGGGCGAACATTCTGAATGGCAGCAGGGCATGGACGCGGGTTCGACAGTGCGAATCACCGGCAAGGTGACCGATGCGGATTCCAACCGGGAGATTCCGCGCTTTAGCGTGCGCTTGAATGAGCATCGGGGCGGCGACAACAATTTTCTTGGAGAAGGACGGGAAGGAAAGTTTGAGTGGCCCATTTTTATGGCTTTTTTCCAGGAATTCTCGCTGGAGGTTGAAGCAGACGGATTCGAAACCGCTTCCACCGATTTGCGACCCGTTGAAGCAGGGACACAAACCTTTGATATCCATCTGCAGCGTGCGTCAGCACTTTCCGGGCGCGTCCTAACACCCGAAGGTACGCCAGTGGTCGGTGCCTGGGTTGGGATAAATGGCGAACATTCCAACTGGATGCTCATCAACGGACAGCGTCCCCAGTCATTCAACAATGCTCCACATACTTCCACGGATGCAGACGGCCGCTTCTCGATCAAATCAAATTTGGGCGCGGAGAGTGTCCTCATCGAGCACGATCTCGGCTGTTCGTTCGTGCTGATCAAAGATTTGCCGAATCCTGAGGTTATCCTCAATCCTTGGGGAGCAATCGAGGGAATTTCTGTTGTAAACGGCCAGCCTGCATTCGGCCAGAGCATCATGCTCACGTCCGCAACTGGCCTCGACGTTCCTGGTTGCATTAATGTCCAGCAGTCTGCTGTGACCGACGCTGAAGGCCGTTTCCGGTTCGCGCGGGTGCCCGCCACCCAGCTCGCGGTGTGCAGGTATTGGAACTTTCATCGAGACAAAACAGGCCAGACAGCTATGAGCCACAATCAACGCGTGGAGGTCCCGGCAGGGGCGGTGGCCAAGGTAACTCTGGGCAGCCGAGGTAGGATGGTGATCGGGAGGCTGGTCTTGTCTCGTGACTTGCCGGGGCACGATTGGCGGGATGATCTTCAGGTTTTGGGCGAAGTTGGCAGGACTCAGCCGCCAACCCCCAACGATCCTGGCCGCCATACTGAAACCTCGCGAAATTTCTATCCTGAGATCGCGCCTGACGGCACTTTCCGCATTGATGACGTGGATGCCGGGACTTACACGCTCAATCTTAATGTGCTGCAGCCACCAGATCCGGACGCATACGATCCGCTGGGGAACCCTATCCGACGCCCTCGCATCGGAAGAAAATCGCTACGAGTCACCGTCCCGGAAGGAGACGGCAACGAACCGATTGACCTTGGGGTGATTACTATCCCGGTGGAAAAAATTCCACCTTCGACTCAGCCGAAGTAATCCTGATTAAGCGCTGATCAGGCGGGCATACGGCCCACAGCCAGGATCGTTTCAAAATGCGGTGGTTGCTCTTCGCGGGCAACCATCGCTACTTCTATATCGATAAATCCAGCTTGCTCCAGCCACTGTTGAAGTTGTCCATCACGGAATCCCAACCATGTGTCGCCATAGAGTTCGCGTGCTTGGGCGAATGAATGCTCGCGGAGGTCCAGAACGACGATCTGTCCATTGGATTTGAGGATTCGAGCGGCACTTTTTACTGCCTCAGCCGGATCCTTCGCATGATGCAGAGCTTGACTAAGTATGGCTAAATCAACCGATTTTGGCTCAATGGGAGGATGTTCCAGATCCCCCAGACGGAATTCCAAGTTGGCCAAGCCGTTCCTTCGCGCCTTTTCAGCCCCGAAAAGCACCATTTTCTCTGAGTTATCCACAGCAATGACCTTCTTGGCCTGACGCGCAAGCAGTTCGCTGACGAGTCCCTCGCCTGAGCCTAAGTCAGCTATAACGAGCGGGGGAAGGATGCGTAAAAGCAGGTGACCAAAGGCCTGCCATGAGCGACCCGGACCGTAACTGCGGTCGAATCGTCCCGCAATTTGGTTGAAATAAACCTGTGCTTGGTTATCCCGCAGCATGACGATCCGTCGCAGGCTGGAGCGGTCTGAGGCGGCTTCGGGCAGTTCAATGGCAGCTTTGATGCCGAGTTGTACGGCGTCCAGACAGGTCTGTTCTGCGCGGGAATTGGTGCGGTAAAAGGTTCGTTTGCCCTCACGGCGAGATTGTAGGAGGCCAGCTTCTTGCAATTGTCCTAAGTGTGTGGAAATGCGCGATTGTCCCAGTTGGGTAATCTCCAGCAACTCGTTGACGGAGAGTTCTTCCTCGGCGAGGAGAGCGAGGAGTCGCAGGCGGGTGGGGTCGGCTACCGCGCGCAGGGCTTTGAGGCTGTGGGCCATGATTTTATTGATTTGGACTGTTGATCGACTCAAGTCTATCGGCAACAAGCCGATGAAACGTAGATCGTTCTTGACAGACCTGCATGACGATATATCTTCGCATCAGGATACGTCAATACGTACACAATCGTCCGCCGCCCAAATTGCATGAGCAAAAAATTCATCTTCTCCTCGGAATCTGTCGGTGAAGGTCACCCAGACAAAGTCTGCGACACTATTTCTGATGCCGTCCTTGACGCCTGTTTGGCCAAGGATCCCACCAGCCGTGTTGCTTGCGAGACTTACGCCAAGAGTAACATCGTGATCATCGGCGGTGAGATCACGACCAAGGCCAAGCCTGATTACACGCAGATTGCCCGCGATGCGATCCGTGAAATCGGCTACGTCAATGATGACGACGTGTTCCACGCGGACAAGGTGTTCATCATGAACATCGTCACGCAACAGTCGCCTGATATTTCCCAGGGTGTTGACGCCAAAGCTGCGAAGGGTAAGAAAAAAGCCGAGCAGGGTGCCGGCGACCAAGGTTTGATGTTTGGTTATGCCTCCAACGAGACTCCCGAACTAATGCCTGCCCCGATCATGTTTGCCCACCGGTTGGGCCGCGAACTCACCAATGTTCGCAAGAGTGGCAAAGTTAAATGGTTGCGCCCTGATGCCAAAAGCCAGGTTTCTGTCGAGTACATCGACAACAAGCCGGTACGCATCACCAATGTAGTCGTCTCCACCCAGCACGCTGAAAACGTTCAGCATGGTGAGATTGAAGCGTTCATTATCTCACAGATCGTGAAGAAGGTTCTTCCCGCGAACATGCTCGACAAAAAAACCGAGTATCTGATCAATCCGACCGGACGTTTCGTGGTGGGCGGACCTCAGGGCGACACCGGTCTGACCGGTCGCAAGATTATCGTCGATAGCTACGGCGGCATGGGTCGTCACGGCGGCGGCGCTTTCTCCGGCAAAGATCCCTCCAAGGTCGACCGCAGCGCGGCCTACATGGGCCGGTATGTGGCCAAGAACATTGTGGCAGCAGGCCTCGCCACTCGCGCTGAGATCCAGTTTGCTTACGCCATCGGTTATCCTGATCCCGTCTCAGTCTGCGTCGACACGTTTGGCACTGGAGTGGTTAGCGATGAAAAAATCGCCGAAGCTGTCCAAGCAGTGTTCAGCTTCAAACCGGCAGATATCGTCAAGCAACTCAACTTGTTGCGCCCCATCTATTCGAAGACGACCAACTACGGCCACTTCGGCAAAATTGACGACACGAAGAGCCTGACCTGGGAGCGCACCGACAAAGCCGCCGCCTTGAAAAAGGCAGCTCGGTAAGTGATGAAGTGTGAAGTTTTAAGTTTTCAGCGGTGCCTCGGCTCCGCTGGATACCTTCCCTCCCGGCTTAACACTCGAAACTGAAAACTTGAAACACTCCCATGGCCTACCGCTCATTCGAGGAGCTCGAGGTTTGGAAGCGTGCCTGCCGACAGGCGGTGGATGTGTACCAAGCCCTTGAAGACAATAAGCAGTACGCTCTGAAAGATCAGATGCAACGAGCCGCAGTTTCCATTGCCTCGAATATCGCAGAAGGATGCGAGCGGGATTCAAAACCCGATTTCGTTCGATTCCTGCGAATCGCCAAGGGATCAGCCGCTGAGCTCCGAACCCAGCTTTACATCGCCCAACGCCTGCTAATTATGGACAAAACAGCAAACACCAACCTTCTTGGCGAATGCAAAGAAATTGGGGCGATGCTCCAGGGCCTGATCCGTTCCATAATCATCCCAGCAAAACCATTAGGCCGAACACCGACTCTTTCCGCCCCTCTGAACACTTGAAACTGAAAACTTGAAACTCTAATTATGGCTTCTGTAAAATTACCCGCCTCTCGTTCCAAAGCGGCCAAGGCACCTGCCGCTCCGTTCACCGACTTCAAGGTCAAAGATTTATCTTTGGCTGAGTGGGGTCGCAAGACCATCAATGTTTCCGAGCACGAAATGCCCGGCCTCATGTCGATCCGCAAGAAATACGCCGCCACCAAGCCCCTCAAAGGTGTGCGTATTACCGGTTCGCTGCACATGACCATTGAGACAGCCATCCTTATCGAGACGCTGGTCGACCTCGGTGCTGATGTGCGCTGGGCCAGCTGCAACATTTTCTCAACTCAGGATCAAGCCGCTGCGGCCATCGCGAAGGCTGGCATCCCTGTGTTCGCCTGGAAGGGTGAAACGCTTGAAGAATATTGGGATTGCACCCTTGATGCAGTGACCTTCCCCGGTCTCAAAGGACCGCAGATGGTTGTCGATGACGGTGGCGATGTCACCCTGCTCATCCACAAAGGTTACGAGCTCGAAAACGGCGACAAGTGGGTCAATTCTGCCAGCGGTTCTCACGAAGAACAGGTCATCAAAAACCTGCTCAAGCGTGTGGCCAAGGAACGTCCTGGTTTCTGGCACAACGTAGTCAAAGAATGGCGCGGCGTTTCGGAAGAAACGACCACGGGAGTTCATCGCCTCTATCAGATGCTCGAAGCGGGCAAACTGCTTGTTCCTGCCATTAACGTCAACGATTCCGTCACCAAATCTAAGTTCGACAACCTCTACGGTTGCCGTGAATCCCTGGCTGACGGTATTAAACGCGCGACCGACGTCATGGTTGCCGGCAAAGTGGCGGTGGTGCTTGGCTACGGCGACGTAGGCAAGGGTTCCGCACATTCACTTCGCGGATTTGGTGCCCGAGTGATTATCACCGAAATCGATCCGATCAACGCCTTGCAGGCTGCGATGGAAGGTTTCGAAGTCACCACCATCGAGGAAACCCTCGGCGTGGCTGATCTCTACGTCACCACCACAGGCAACTGCGATGTCATCACTTTCGAACACATGGCGAAGATGAAAGACCAAGCCATTGTCTGCAACATCGGCCACTTTGATAATGAGATCCAGATGGACCGCCTCAACACCGCCAAAGGCGTGAAGAAGCTGAATATCAAACCTCAGTACGACAAATACAGCTTCCCCGCTGGAAACAGCATTTACATTCTTGCTGAAGGCCGTTTGGTGAACCTTGGTTGCGCCACCGGCCATCCCAGCTTCGTCATGTCGAACTCGTTCTCTAACCAGGTTTTGGCCCAGATCGATTTGTGGAAGAACAAAGAGACCTACAAACCCGCCGTTTATCGTCTGCCCAAAAAGCTCGACGAAGAAGTGGCCCGCCTGCACTTGGAAAAAATCGGTGTCAAGCTGACCCGCCTGACCAAGAAGCAGTCCGATTACCTCGGAATCTCGCCCGACGGCCCCTACAAGGCCGATCACTATCGCTATTAATTCCTGACCTTTTCATCAAGGCGAACGGCTTACCCCGTTCGCCTTTTTCTTTGGTTTGTTTCCGGTGTGCCAGCCTGCTCCCACGCTCCAATATAGGGGATGCTTGCCAGCGGACTTCACATCGTTCCATACTTGGTCAGTAGCTCAACTCCGATTTAAACCATGGGAACGAAAACCTCCGCGAGTCTGCAACCGTACATTCCTGACCAGACTCATCTTCGCGAATTCACCTGGCGCGCGCTGATTGTAGGCACTTTTCTTGGCATGATTTTTGGGGCTTCTTCCCTTTATTTGGTGCTTAAAGTGGGCATCACAGTGAGTGCTTCCATTCCAGTTGCGGTGATTTCGGTGACCATTTTCAAATTGCTGGCCAAGTTTGGCGTGCGCGAGGCCACGATTTTGGAGCACAACATTTCTCAGACGGCTGGTTCTGCGGGGGAATCGCTGGCGTTTGGCGTGGGGGTGACCATGCCAGCCATTTTAATTCTCGGGTTCGATCTTGAGATCATGCGGGTGATGTGTGTGGCTTTGCTGGGTGGTTTGCTGGGGGTGTTGATGATGATCCCACTGCGACGAGCCATGATTGTGGAGCAGCATGGTTTACTTAAATATCCGGAAGGCACGGCTTGCGCTGAAGTCTTGAAGGCCGGTGCCTCGGAGGAATCCATCGCGGCTGCGGATCCGGTTTGGCGCACTGCAGCCAAAAATTTGACCAGTCGGGCGACCAGTGCCACCACCATTTTCGCGGGTTTCCTCATTGGTCTGGTCTACAAGACAGCCAACGTCGCGCTCAAGGGATGGAAAGACACCGTGGGGATGGTCTTCGGCGAACCTTTGAAGGGCGGCTCACTTTCCTGCGAAATCTCCCCGGAATTGCTTGGGGTGGGTTACATCATCGGGCCGCGCATCGCCGGAATTACATTCGCTGGAGGCGTGCTGGCTTATCTGGTGCTGATTCCACTCATTAAATTTTTCGGCGACAGTCTAACCGCCCCTTTGGCTCCGGGTACAAAGCTGATTAGTTCTATGGGACCGGATCAGGTACGCGGAGCTTACATTTTGTATATCGGCGCGGGCGCGGTGGCGGGTGGGGGATTGATCAGCCTGATGCATGCGCTGCCATTGATCTGGCGCGGTTTGCGCGCGGGGCTGAAGGATTTCACCGGCAGTCGGTCGCAATCAGGTGCCTCCGAGAGACGGGATACTGATTTGTCAATGAAGGTCGTCCTCATCGGCCTGGTGCTCCTAATCACTGCCATCATGCTCATTCCGACACTGCACATGAACCTGCTGGGCGCGCTGCTGATTGTCGCGTTTGGGTTTTTGTTCGTGACGGTTTCGTCACGATTAACCGGCGAAATCGGTTCATCCTCCAACCCGATCTCGGGTATGACCGTGGCGACTTTGCTTATGACCTGCCTGGTATTTCTGGCCATCGGCTGGACGGGCAGCACTTATTACGTGACCGCGCTTTCCGTGGGAGCTATTGTGTGCATTGCCTCATCCAACGGTGGCACCACCTCACAAGATCTGAAAACAGGTTATTTGGTGGGTGGCACTCCGCGATTGCAACAGATCAGCCTTTTTGTGGGCGTGATTGCTTCTGCGCTTATTCTCGGCCCCATCCTGCTGGCTATGAACGATAGTTCGACCGTTTATGTGCCTGTGGCCCAAGTTGCCGCCGCAGTGAAGGCCGATCCTTTGAGGCTTACCGAACATCAAGGGCTGAAAGGACCGCAAGCGCGCGATGACGCAAAGCAATACTTGGTTTACCATAAGACCTCGACTGCGGGTGGACCGGCTGGGAAATACCTCATGAACGAGGCCGGAGAAGCAGTCTATTATGTTGATCCTGGCATCAACGGAACGGTTAGCAAGCGCCCCGATGGCACAGAGGTACAGAAATTCCAAGCGCCCAAGGCCACGCTGATGTCCTACATCATCAAAGGCATTCTGAACCGCGAACTTCCGTGGGGTCTCGTGATTCTCGGCTTCATGATTGCGGTGGTTCTGGAGCTGTCCGGCATCCCTTCGCTGGCCTTTGCTGTGGGGGTTTATTTGCCCATTGCGACTTCCGCTCCTTTGTTCGTGGGTGGAGTGATTCGCTGGTATGTGGATCGCCGTCGTCGCGCCGAGTTGCTGGCCGAGCACGTAGAAATGGACGAGGACGCCTTGTCCGCTGATGCCGATCGTAGCCCCGGTGTGCTGGCCTCATCAGGCTACATTGCCGGCGGAGCCATCGCGGGCATTGTGATCGCGATTACCAGCGGAGTATTCGAGGATTTTGACCTCAAAGTCACCAAATGGGCCGAATCTAGCAACCCATTTTTCAACGGTGCCTATAGCGATGCTCTCTCACTCATTCCGTTTCTGTTGATGGTGGTGTTTCTGCTTCTAGTGGGGCGCGAGAAGCTTCTCGCTGGTTCCAAGAAAGCGTAATCGGTGCTTTAAAGGTGCAATAACATTGCCTCTCGCCAAGGCGCGAAGATTGCTGAGCGAGCTCGTGAGTTGGTTGTGTAAGGCGAATGATTAGCCTATCGTGCCTCCATGACTCAAATAGCAACGTTTTTCCTAAAGCGGTTTTGCTTGCTGGTGCTTGCTTTAACATGGGGCTTAGCTTCGAAGGCGGGTGAGTCCCAAATAGTTCCCTCTGGCAAAGTGATCGCGTGGGGCTTCAATAATTACGGAGCTGCGATCGTTCCTGTGGATTTGACCAACGCTATTCAAGTATCCGCTGGAGAAGAGTTCTCCTTGGCGTTGGTGGAAGGTGGTGTCGTTCGCTCGCTTCCATCGTACGCAAAAATAAGCGAAAATACCCTTTCAAGAGCCCGTGCTGTGGCGGCTGGCAACCAATTCGCCATTGCCATCCGACCGGATAAAAGGCTGAACGTTTCCGGCTATGCAGATGTGGACTACTTCGCGGATCGTTTTTTTATCACCCCGTCCAATGTCGTGTCGATTGCGGCGGGCGGATATTATTCACTGGCGGTTTTGGCCAATGGAAGGGTTCTGCACAGCGGCGGGCGTCTTGCTGTGCTGGATTACCCATCTGATTTCACGCTGCCGGGTGTCTCTAATATTGTCATGGCTGCCGTGAATGGTTGGTTTTTACTCCTCAACAAAGACGGACGAATTCAGAGCGTTAACTCCGGTGCGGATGCCTTGCTGCCGCCACTTTCAGGGCCGTTCAAATCTATTGCTTCAGGTGCCGTACATGCGCTCGCATTAAGGGAGAATGGAACAGTTGTGGCATGGGGAGGAAATAACTACGGCCAAACGAATGTGCCGCCCGGCCTCACCAACGTGGTTGCCATTGCCGCTGGAGCTTACTTCAGCATGGCCCTTACAGGTGATGGAACCATTGTGTTTTGGGGAGAGCATGGAGATGGAGAGGATCAAATTCCGCCTCATGGTTTTGTCAGCGCCATCGCGGCCGGACCGCACTATGCCATGGCCATCGTCGGTCCACCTTCGCCTGTGTATCTGCCAGCACTCAAGATTCTGGACCGCAAAGGCAGTTTAGAGCTTTCAACTGATCTTCCGCTGAACGGTGTCATCGGAGTGCAAAGCTCCCATGATCTGGGAGGTTGGCTCGACATCGATAAAGTTGCCTTGGTGGGCGACCCCCTTAACTTCATCTACACCAATAGTGGGGATGAGCATTCAGTGTTCTTCAGGCTTAAAAAGCCTTGAGGACGGAAAGAGAAGCCGCCTTTATAAAGGCGAAAATTGTAACCACCGTCTCACTTGCGGCGTCTTTAAGACAGTAGCCCAGTGGTTAAAGTCCTTTAACAATCTGTTGAATCTATGAAGAAATTTTTTCGATTCCTCGCAGTGGCCGGTGTCAGTACTCTGCTTTCAGCCAGTTCATTGACCCTGCTTGCCCAAAATTCGGCCCCTCAGCCCCCTCCCGGTGGTCCTGGCGGCGGTAATTTCGATCCAGCCCAGATGCGTCAGCGCATGATGGAACGCTATCGAGAGCAGTTCAAAATCAAGGATGATGCCGAGTGGAAGCTGATCGAAGAGCGTATTGCCAAAGTGACTGAGGCCCGCATGGCCATTGGTTTCCGTGGCGGCCCTGGTGGATTTGGGGGCCGCGGTGGCCGTGGTCCCGGCGGCCAAGGTGGCCAAGGTGGCGGGCAGGATGGCGGCGGACGCCGTGGCGGTTTCCCCGGCATGGAACCCAGCGCTGAGGCGGCAGACCTGCAAAAAGCCTTGGAAGCAGACGCCCCTTCTGCGGAAATCAAGGCCAAGCTTGAGAAATACCGTGATTCTTTGAAGGTCAAAGAAGCAGCTTTGGAGAAATCGCAGGATGAACTGCGTAAAGTTTTGACTGGCAAACAGGAAGCCGCCGCTGTGCTTGCCGGCCTGCTCAAGTAACCGTTGGGGTTCCATCGATCATCAACTAAGACGCGCCTATGGCCGAAGCCACAGAGACACACGACCTCTACCACCGTATGGTTGCCGATCGGCAACTATCGGCGGCGGATGCGCTGACCCTTTCTGATTCCCCAAACGTTGAAACCGGAGGGAACGCAAAGACCGAGGTTGAAGTGTTGAAGTGGCTGGCCGAGGAATACCAAGTCCCTTTCTCTCTGCTGGATGATATCGAGCCAGAGAAAGACCTTCTGGCCCTTTTCCCGGCCCGCGTTCTGATGAAGGAAGAGCTTCTGCCGATTCGTCGGCAGGACGGCCAAGTCCAAATTGCGACCGGGCGTTTATTCGCCCCGCAGGGTTTGGATGCACTCAAGACCATGACCGGTCTGCGCTTGCAGCCGGTGTTGGCCCCGCGCGAGGCGATCCTGCGGGAGATGAAAAAGCATCTCGGGGTCGGCGCGGATACCTTGGGTACATTGGGAGAGGAAGCCACGTTTCAAGTGGTGGACGACGACAACGATGAGAACACCAATCTGGACGATGCCGCCGAGGACGCCTCCATCATTCGCTTCGTCAACCAGGTCCTGCGCGATGCCATTGATTTACGGGCCTCGGACATTCATCTGGAACCATTCGAGGACGCCTTGCGCATTCGCTACCGCATTGACGGCGTCCTGCAGGAGGTGCCCGTTCCGGCGCAGATTAAGCGCTTCCAACCGGCCATCGTCTCCCGCGTCAAAATCCTGAGCCATCTCAATATTGCTGAAAAGCGGTTGCCGCAGGACGGGCGCATCAAAATCCGCTTGGACAACGCCGAGGTGGACATCCGTGTTTCTGTGATCCCGATGTTGCATGGTGAAGCCGTTGTCATGCGTCTTTTGCGCCAGACCGCCACGCTGCGCGGCATGGAGCAATTGGGAATGGACGCGCGCGAGCTTCGATCGTTCCGCAAGGTGCTTGGGCTTCCTCACGGGATTATTCTGGTGACGGGCCCAACGGGCAGTGGCAAGACCTCGACCCTTTACACTGCTCTCAATGAGATCAACGATGATATTCGCAAGATCATCACCATTGAGGACCCCATCGAATATCAATTGCGCGGCATCAATCAGATTCAGGTCTCGGAAAAGGCCGGACTAACTTTTGCGCGCGGGCTGAGGGCTATTTTGAGGCATGATCCAGACGTGGTTCTTATCGGTGAAATTCGTGACCAAGAGACAGCGCAGATTGCCGTGCAAGCCTCTTTGACGGGCCATTTGGTCTTTAGCACCCTCCACACCAATGACGCTCCAGGGGCACTTTCGCGACTGGTGGATATGGGAGTGGAACCTTATCTGGTGGCGTCCTCCCTTGAGGCTGTTCTCGCCCAACGGCTGGTCCGCGTTCTTTGCCCTCATTGCAAGCAGGTGGATGCCTCATCCACGACCCAGGCGCTCAAGGCGGAACTCAAATTTTCAGCGTCGGTTCCAATTTTCAAGGCGGTGGGCTGTCGCGAATGCCGCAATACCGGCTATCACGGTCGACGCGGCATCTTCGAGTGGATGGATGTGACTCAGGAAGTCAGGAGGCTGATTCTCAAGAACGCTTCGAGCGGTGAAATTCGCGAAGTGGCCTGCCGATTGGGGCTGAGGGGTCTTGCTGAGGATGGCTGGCGCCTGGTCAGGGAGGGTGTCACCACGCCGGAGGAAGTATTCCGCGTGACCAAAGCGCAGTCGGCGACTGAGGGTGCTGAGGACCGCGCGGCCGAGTTGGTGGTCAGCGGAGAAACGGAAAAGGTTTAAGCAGGTATGGGGTCTTTTCAATATCGCGCGCTCCAAGCCAACGGAGCCGTCGCCGAAGGGGTGCTGGATGCCCCCAGCCGCCAAGAGGCATTGCGGGTCATGGAAGGTCGCGGATTGAGGCCCATTCGCCTGTCTGAGGCTGGAAGCTCAGGTGGCGCGGCAAAAGCCAAGGTGAAGGTCGAGTCCAAATCGACTGCGAATTCGGCAAGCCCTTCGCTAAAATTCTCGTTCGGCAACTCAGACAAAGTTTCACCCAAGGCGTTGGAGATCTTTACCCGACTGCTCTCCAGCCTGCTAACCGCTGGCGTCCCGCTGAGTCGGGCCTTGGTGATTCTGACGCGAGAGGCATCAAGCCCCGCAGCGGCGGTTAGGTGGAAACAAATCCACGATCATGTGGTGGATGGCCTCTCACTGGCTGATGCCATGGCCCGTTTTCCCGAGACCTTTCCCAAGGTTTACGTCGCGATGGTCGAGGCTGGTGAGACGGGCGGTTTCCTCGACGTGGTGTTGGGTCAGATCGCGGATTTTCAGGCGAGTGAAAAGGAGATGCGTTCCAAGGTCACCACGGCCATGCTCTACCCCATCATTCTTCTCGTGCTTGCCTTGGCAGTGCTGGTCTTTTTATTGGTCTTCTTTATTCCCCGTTTTCAACTGATGTTTGCCGGGTTTGGCGCAAAACTCCCGCTTCTCACACAGATGATTGTGTCCACCAGCGAAATGCTGCGTGGTTACGGACTTTTTTTTGTGGTTGGTGTTTTCGGTGCAATCCTTCTGCTTCGCAATTGGTTTATTTCCGCGCAAGGTCGCAGAACATGGGAGGGGCTGGTGCTCAGGGCTCCCGTGGTGGGACCTTTGGTGGCTCGCTTTGCCATGCTGCGTTTCTGTCGCATGCTGGGCACTCTTCTCGGGGCCGGCGTCCCTCTGGTCAACGGACTTAATGTCGCCCGCCGTTCCATTGGTAACCAAATCCTCGTTGATGCGGTCTCTAATTCCATAGAACGGGTGAAAGAGGGGAAAGCATTGGGACCGAGCTTGGGTGAATGCCGGGAACTTTTCTCCGGAGCCACTTTGGAAATGATTTCTGTGGCCGAGGAGAGTGGCCGGTTGGATCAGGAACTGGTGCGGATCGCCGCCCTGACCGAGCTCGATTTGGACCGCCAGCTCAAAACTGCAGTCGCTCTCGCCGAGCCACTGATGCTTTTCCTTATTGCGGGTTTTATTGGTACGATCTTTATTGGAATGGTGATCCCCATTTTCTCGCTCCAAGACCACATTAAATAGTTAACCACGGAATTCAGTTATGATCCTTAAACCTGCCAGCTCAAACCGTTCCCGGTCGCGGACCAATGCCGCTTTCACCCTGATCGAACTGCTCATCGTCCTGGTCATTCTGGGCGTGCTCGCAGCCATCGTCGTCCCCAAATTCTCCGGGCGCACCGAGCAGGCCCGTCAGACCGCTGCACAGTCTCAGATTTCCACATTCGGCACCGCCCTTGATTCCTTCGAGGTCGACACGGGTTCTTACCCTAAGGGAAAAGGGGGGCTGAATGCCCTCGTCCAACAACCCAGCAATGTCCAGAGCTGGCGCGGCCCCTACCTCAAGAGCGAGATTCCCAAAGACCCTTGGGGCAACGAGTATATTTATGAATGTCCGGGCAAACATAACCCTTCGTCCTACGACATCACCTCCAAGGGGCCGGACGGTCAACTCGGCAGCGAGGACGACATTTCCAACTGGTCATCGTCGAATCAAAAGAAGTAGATAGAGCGTAAAGCCATCCATGATCATATCCACACATGGCCAAAATTCTCCAAAAAGATCGCGAAGAGCGTTTACGTTGGTGGAGTTGATTTTGGTCATGATTTTGATGGTGGTGGTTGCTTCTTTGGTGGCTCCTTCTCTCGGCTCCTTCTTTCGTGGACGCTCGTTGGATTCGGAAGCCCGCCGGTTGGTTTCCCTGACCCATTACGGTCAGAGCCGGGCCGTCTCAGAAGGTGTTCCCACGATTCTTTGGATTGATGCCAAGCAGCGCTCCTACGGATTGGTGCAGGAGTCGACCTATTCGAACGATGACGCAAAATCGATCACTTACACGCTGGCCGAGGAGGTGGTTATTGAGAGTGGAAGCAGCTCAAACAACACGGGTCGAGTCATCCCGCAAACCTTGAATGGGGTTCGTCCGGGCCGCGAGGCTGTGGTGATCCGCTTCAAGCCCGACGGATTTATGGATGAGGGAGGCCCGCGGGAACTTTGGCTGAGTGAAAAACCCAGGCCGGGCGAGCCGGCGAGGGAGCCTATTTGGATAACTCCTTCACGGGACGGGTCCAGTTATGAAATTCAAACCAACAACACCGCGAAAATCCGGCGCTAACCAACAGGGGTTCACCCTGGCGGAGGCGTTGGCCGCACTGGCTTTTTTGGCCATAGTGCTGCCCGTGGCGGTTGGCGGTTTGAGAATCGCCAATACGGCCGGAGTGGTGGCTGAACGCAAGACTGTTGCGGCACGTGTGGCTGAACGCGTCATGAGTGAGCTAATTGTGACGCGTCAGTGGAAACAATCTTCCAGTGGGGTAGCCGAAGAGGGGAACCAGCAGTTCCGCTGGATATTGCAAAACCAGTCGTGGGACAAGGATCCGTTCAAACTCCTCACTCTTAAAATAATCTTTGCGGTTCAGGGGCAGGACCACGATGTGAACATCAGCACGGTGATCGATAGCACCCAGCAATGAGAACACGCCGCGAAATATCGATTGGTGGAGGCTTTACTCTTATAGAGTTGCTCCTCTCCATTGCTATTTTCGCCATTGTTTTGGTTGCCGCGAACGGGGTCTTATTCGGTGCCATTCGGCTTCGTAACCGGACCACAGAGAACCTTGCGAAAGGTCTGGTTTTGGAACGGGCCACCGGCATTCTTAGAAAAGATATTGCAAGCATCGTTGCCCCCAATGGCAAACTCTCCGGTTCCCTGCAAAGCGACAGCGATGGAATTGAGAGTGGCAAGGGCCGTCCTTCCAGCCCGGAGTTGTACATAAATACCGGCTTGATCAGCGACGTGATGCCTTGGAGTGAGATTCAAAAGGTCGCCTACTTCCTAAGGTCGCCGACCAACCAAATTTCCGCGCCCGGCCTGGATCTGATCCGATCCGTGGTTCGCAACTTGCAGCCTCCGAACCAGGAGGATTCGGAGGATCAGTATCTCATGGGCGGGGTGGATCGACTGACTTTCAGTTATTACAATGGCACCCAATGGCAGCAGACGTGGAACTCGACCAATGAAACAACCATCCTGCCCACTGCGATCAAAGTGGAAATACGTTTGGCCCAAGAAAATACTGCACAGGGAAAAGCTCTCACTCAATCGGGTTCCTTAGTGCAGTTGATCGTGCCCATTCTTGTTACTGCTGATACGAACCAAACCCAAACCGCAGGAGGGCAACTGTGAAAAGCGACTCCTTGGTGACTGCGCTTGGAAAACGGTCGGGTTCCGTGCTGATTATCGTTCTCTGGATTGCCTTCGGCATCGTGAGTTTGGCCTTATATTTCGGTCAGTCGGTGACTATGGAGCTGCGGGCCTCCGACAATCGTGTTGCCAGTCTGGCCGCCCGTCAGGCTATCGATGGAACTGCCCGCTATATTGGCTACCTGCTCACTCACCTGGATGAACCGGGCAAGTTGCCGGCACTTACCACTTACCAGCACGAGGACATTCAAATGGGCGAGGCCCGCGTCTGGCTTCTGGGCCGCGACAGCCAGCCACAAAATCCCACCAAACCATATTTCGCTTTGGTGGACGAGGCGTCAAAACTCAATCTCAACACAGCCACCTTGGAAATGCTACAAGCACTGCCGGGGATGACCGCTGAATTTGCGGCGGCCATAATTGATTGGCGCGATGCCGACAGCGATGTGACCACCGGCGGTGCCGAGGATGAAACCTATCTCCGGCTCATCCCGCCTTATCATTGTAAAAACGCCAAATTTGAAAGCCTTGATGAGTTGCGTCTGGTGTTTGGAGCCAACCTCACGCTGCTCTACGGAGAGGACTCCAACCGCAATGGAGCGCTGGATCCCAACGAGGACAACGGAGATGTAACGCCCCCCGCTGACAACCGCGACGGAAAATTGGATGCCGGGTTGTTTGAGTACTTGACGGTCTACAGCAGGGAGTCCGGCACGAACTCGGACGGAACGGCGCGAGTTTCGATTTTGGGACAGGGGAGGGGCGCAGGCTTGGCTTCCAGACTTGGCACTCTGGTGAGGTCGAAGTTTTCTTCGCAGCGAGCCGACCAAATCATCGAGGTTCTGGGGCGCAATCCACGTGGTGGTCCGATCTCAAGCCCTCTGGAACTTTTTGTGGCGTCCGGGATGACAGAGAATGAGTTCACCAATATTGAAAGCTCCTTAATCGTTACCAACGGCACCTACGTCGAAGGTTTGATTAATGTCTGTACCGCCAGCGCGCAAGTTCTTGCATGCATTCCCGGAATTGGCACAGACAAGGCCACTGAAATGGTCAATTATCGACTATCTAATCCTGACAAAATGGGGTCGGTAGCCTGGGTAAAGACCATACTTGGTGAGCAGGCATCCCGCACGGCCGGTCCTTTTCTGACAGCTCACGGTTTTCAATACACGGCGGACATCGCCGCCGTGGGGCGCTACGGGAGAGGTTTTACCCGGCACAGTTTTGTCTTTGATTCCACCGGAGCTGCTGCGCGTATAGTGCAACACCAAGACCTCACTCAACATGGCTGGGCGCTGGGTCGCCAGTCCTGGCAGAACATCCGCCAACTTGCGGCAAAAACCACTCGATGACGAACTTGCTAAAACATAAACGTGCGGTTTCCCTCCTTGGACTTTCATTCGAGACTGGCAGGGTTGAGGGTGCCGTCGTTCGGAAATCCAACAGCGGGATCGACTCCACCAAGCCATTTTCGGCGTCGCTGACTGGTGAATTGGCCAAGGACGATTCACAGGTGCTGGGTGCAGAGCTTCGCAAGCTTTTGGAAGCTGAGGGTATTAACGAACGCGCCTGCGTGGTGGGTCTTCCGTCCGAGTGGGTGCTGGCATTCCAGAGCCAAATGCCCGATCTGCCGGGTGAGGATCTTTCAAACTTTCTTGATCTTGAGGCAGAACGTGGTTTTGCCTATTCACCTGAGGAATTGATCATTTGTCGCTCCTCCTTTGTCTCCCCGGCTGGTGTCACCCATGTCACACAGGTGGCAGTTCCTCGCGAAAAAGTGGAGCACATGGAACAACTCCTTCGGGCTGCGCGTTTATCCCCCGTTTCTTTTACTTTGAGCCTCTGCGCCTTACAGGGCCCTTCCGGGAGCAAGTCGCAAGGGATGACCAATCTGCTGCTGACCCCAACCTGCGTGGGTATGCTGGCTCAGAGCGAGGGTGGCATCGCCATGTTCCGCACGCTTCAGGTGCCACGCGAGGAAAGCGCGGCCGCTCCCCGGATTTCCGTTGATGCAGTGATTCGGGAATTGCGCATCACTCTTGGTCAATTGGCCGCTGATGTGCGCGCGACTTTGAAGGGTTTGCGGATTGTGGGGGGCGGTGCTGAGGGGGATCGTCTGGCCGAAGGATTACGGGCCCGTGCCGCATCTTGGAATCTTACCGTCGAGCGGGATGAGCTTAAGCCGGCCTTTGGCCTTGAACGCGGAGTTAGCCCTGTGGGGCCAATGTCCCCGGCGACGCTGCTGGCCGCCCGTAATATTTCCGGACTGCCTGCTGAATTAGAGTTTCTTCCGCCGAGGCTGTCCGCGTGGAAGAATCTCAGCGCCCGGTACGCGACCAAAAAATTTGTTTACGCAGGGGCTGCGGCATCAGCCATTGCGGTGGTGGTGGCGGGATTGTTTCTCTATCAGCAATATCAGCTGTCGCACCTGCGCAGCCAGTGGTTGGGAATGAAATCACGCGTGCAGGGGGTCGAGGAAATGCAGACGGAAATCAAGCGGTTCCGTCCATGGTACGACGGTTCGCTTCGCAGTCTCAGCATTCTTCGCAGTCTAACCCAGGCTTTTCCCGAGGATAGCACCATAACCGCGAAGACCCTGGAAATACGCGAGGGTGGCCTGGTGGTTTGTGCGGGCACCGCGCGTGACCATGCTGCTCTTCTTAAAACCCTGGATCGCCTGCGGGCCACCAAGGAAATCGTCGACGTCCAAGTCGACCAACTCAGGGGCAAGTCGCCCTTGCAATTCACGTTCAACTTCCGCTGGGCAGGAGGCTCTGACAAATTATGAAAATCGAAGGGGAACAACGCCAGCGTCTATTGTTGATGATCACCATGGTGGTCGTTGCCATCTGGGTGGCGGATCGGTTTGTGTTGACGAGCCTCCTCGTAAGTTGGAGGGAGCGAAGTCAGGAGATTATTACCATGCGCGGATCCATTCAACGCGGGGCGGACCTGATTGAGCGCGCACGGTTCACCCGCGAACGCTGGGATTCCATGCGCACCAATGCACTGCCGAACGGTGTGTCTGCGGCCGAAGGTGGTGTACTGCGGACTTTTGATCGCTGGTCACAAGTCAGCGGACTGACCATCAACTCCATCAAACCGCAGTGGAAACATCCCGAGGAGGATTATATGACGCTGGATTGCCGGGTGGATGCCTCTGGGAACATGGCCGCATTGAGCCGCTTTCTCTATGAATTGGAGCATGATCCTATCGCGCTCAAAGTGGAATCTCTCGAAATTGGATCACGCGATGCCGAGGGAGCGCAGCTCACTCTTGCGTTGGAAGTTAGTGGTTTGTATCTGAACCCGCTCGAACAATGAATCAAACGCAATTCATCAAAGTGGTTGGGCTAGGGATAAGCGTTTGGGCGGTTCTCATTGGCCTGACGGGTCTGCCCGTGGGCGCGCAGGAATCCAACGTTGTCAAAACAACAGAATCCACAAATGCACCCGTAACGCCCGAGGTGGTGGTTGCCGAAGTAGTTCCTTCGACATCCACCAACGAAACAGGCTCGCAGGATTTTAAATCGTTTTCGATCATTACCTCCCGCAATATTTTTTCTCCGACGCGCGTGACTCCGACTGCCAGGGCTGAAGCGAAACATATCCCCAAAGTGGACCTGATTTCCCTGGTCGGCACTTTGAGATCATCCAGGGGCCAGACCGCTTTTTTTGATGGTTCATCGTCTGGCTATCGTGGCGCAGTAAAGCTTACGAATCAGATAGCAGGCTTCACCTTGGAGGCTATCAGTGCTGACAGTGTGAAACTAGAAGCCAAAGGAAAATCGCTCATGCTAAAGATCGGCAGTCAGCTTAGGCGGGAGGATGAAGGCGATTGGCAGATTTCAGAAACGGCCATTCCAGTTGCCACAACGGAAACCAGTAGTGCCAAAAGTTCCTCGGAAGATTCAAGTGGTTCCACCGGCGGCGAGAGCGATGTGCTCAAGCGCCTTCTCCAAAAGAGAGAACAGGAGTTGAACAATGAAAAGCGTTAATATGTCACAATCATTCAGCTGGGCCTTCTGGCTTTTGCCTGCTTTGCTGGCGACCTCGATCCTCCGCGCCGATGAAGCCAATCCAAAAATTGGGACCCCGCCTGCTGAGCAAGCGCCGCCAATAGCGGAGGCCCCCTCCGAGCCTGCTGCTGAGGCCTCACTGCGTTTGAATTTCCGCGCGGCACCCCTGGAAATGGTCTTGAATTATTTAAGCGAAGCCGCTGGTTTTATTATTGTTCTGGAGACGGAAGTGAAGGGCAAAATCGACGCATGGAGCAACCAGCCCGTCACTCAGGAGGAAGCCCTCACCATCCTTAATTCCGCCCTGAGCAAGAATGGCTATGCGGCACTTCGCAACGGGCGAACACTTACGGTGGTCAGCAAGGAGACGGCCAAGAAAAGGGAGATACCCGTCAAGAGCGGCAACAATCCCGCCGCCATTCCCAAGACCGATGAAATGGTCACCCAAATCATTCCTGTTAATTTCATCAATGCCGCCCAATTAACCCAAAACCTGCAGCCACTTCTTCCCGCTGAGGCCAGCATGACGGCCAACGAGGCCGGAAACGCCCTGGTCATTACCGATACCCAGGCCAGCATCCGTCGTATCACGGAGATTATCCGTGCTCTCGACACCTCGGGTTCAGAGGCCACCGTAGTTCGCGTCTTCAGCCTTCGGTACGCCGATTCCAAGCAGATAGTGACAATGATCAAAGAGTTGTTTCCGTCGCCGGCGGACCAGCAGAATAATAATAATGCACGCCGTGGCGGTGGGGGGGGAGGAGGGGGAGGCCCCTTCGGCGGAGGAAACCCATTCGGCGGCGGAGGCGGGGGTGGTGGAAACGCCACGGCCGCCACCAGCAACAATCGTGCGGCCAATGCCAAAGTGGTCGTGGCTGCGGATGAGCACAGCAACTCGGTGGCGGTGCGGGCACCGGATGACATCATGTCCACCATAGAAACTCTGATCAACAGCGTGGATACCAATGTGGAGGACGTGACAGAGCTGCGCGTATTCCGGCTCAAGTACTCGGATCCCACTGAGATGGCGACCGTGCTGGCCGGACTTTTTCCTGACGAAACCAAGAGCAATGACAACAACCGTGGGCAGGTTCGATTCGGGGGCGGTCCCTTCGGGGGATTCGGGGGGAACCAGAACACGGCTGCATCCTCAAGCAGCGATCGCGCCAAAAAGCAAGGCCGTGTCATAACCATGCCAGACCAGCGGACCGGATCAATCATTGTCAGTGCGGCGCGTGATCTTATGCCTCAGATCAGCCAAATGATCACTCAACTTGACTCAAACCCCGCCAAAAAACAGCAGGTCTTCGTTTATGATTTAGAGAACGCTGATCCCCAACAGGTTCAGGAAGTCCTCAAGAACCTCTTTGAGAATACCCAAAACCAAAACCGCCGAAGCAGCAGCAGCTCCAGCCAAAACAGTGCTTTGACCACGCGTTCCACCCAATCACAAAACAATAACACCCGCTCGGGCACAACCGGTGGCGGGACCACTGGTTCAGGAAACAGCGGCGGCGGCTTCGGACGCGGCAACTAAGTAATTCTCCACAAGAATCTTCTCACAAGACCATGAAATTTATTTCCCAAAGCATACTCCGGTGTCTGGCGTTGGTGGCTGCCGCGATTTTGCTGGCTCAATCCGCCCTTGCGCAATTTCAGGGTGGCGGTAACAACCAGCAGAGGTCCGGCACTTCCGGCACCACCACCCGCGAATATCCCAACAACACTCAAGTTGGCGACGCCACCATTTCTGTTGATCCTGAGACCCGCAAGGTCATCGTTATCACTGACGCCGAGACCAACCTGCAGATTAAAGATGTCATTCATCGGCTCGACAAACCTCGTCCCCAGGTTCTAATCAAAGTGGTGTTTCTCGAAGTTACCCACAACAACAGTTCCGACATTGGGATCGAGGGCGCGCTGAAGAAGGGGTTTGGCGACTCTAGCACTGCGGTGGGAGCGAACGTTTTCGGTTTGTCTGGCCTGAACAGTGCCGCCACTGGAGCCGTTAACAATGTCTTCGGTCAGAATGTGCAGAGCTTCGCCCCAACCCCTCCCGGAGCAGGTCTCTATCAGGTGCTTGGCTCTGATTATCAGGTGACTCTCCGGGCCATCGCCCAGGCCGGCAAGACTGAGGTTCTCTCACGCCCCTCCATCCTTGTGCGCAACAATCAGCCAGCCACAATCAGTCTCGGCCAGCAGGTTCCGGTGGTAAGCAATACTCGTTTTGACGCCGTCAACGGCCAGATCAATACTGTCACTTACCAAAGCGTCGGTATTATTCTTAGGGTCACGCCTTTTATTACCCCTGACGGAATGGTTGAGATGATTGTTTCCCCTGAAACATCCTCTCTGGCTCCAGAAGTTGAATGGGTTCCGTTGGGTGGCGGCGCTAAAGCTCCCGTCATCAATTCACGACTGGCCGATACGGTGGTTGTGGTTCCGGACAGTGAAACCGTCATCATCGGCGGACTCATGCAAACCATGGTCGATGAATCAGAAAGCAAGATCCCTTTTCTGGGTGATATCCCTTGGGTTGGCAATGCGTTCAAGCACAAGACAAAGTCGAAGGTGAAGAGGGAATTGATCATATTCCTTACACCTCATGTGATCGCCGCAGCCACTGAATTGGCTTCGCTCACCGCTGAAGAACGGGCTAATTCCCTCCTTAAACCCAAACTCGTCCCACAGGAAGAGCTGGACCATTTCATCGATAGTTTGCCCGTCAAAGGAACCAACGCTCCAGCCGCTCCATCCAAGAAGAAAAAGTAAGGGGCCTTACTTTCGTGCCTGCTGCGCTAAGTTCATACCTTCGACATCCAATTGCTCCAATTCTCGCAGGGTTGATTTAAGAAGTCTTTCAACCCTTGCCTCCAAGGTGCTGGGAAGACCCGCCTCATACGCCATGCGGGATCTGGCCTCCGAATAAGCTTCAAGCCGGGATCGATATTTTGAGGCCAGCTCACCCACGGGTCTAGCTAGAAAGGTCTGAATGGATTGGATTTGCCGTGTTTTCAGAGCGATGACTTGTTGCTGCATGGAAAAATCTACCGTCCGCAACAATTGCACCAGAGACAGGCTTTTCTGTTCTGCGGGGGAATTTGTGGTGGCTCGATATTCAAGGGTGGTAACCAACTGCGCGTCCAGTTTTCCGAGGCTGTCAGTCAGCGACCAGCTTTGTCCGGAATAATGCGCGGTGACATCCGCCACTTGTAGGGCCCACCATTTCTCCACCTCAAGGGGACTCGTAAAATGCGCCCCATACGCCGCAAGAAAAGCCGTTTGCCAATTCAGTGTTTGCGGAAGGGTCTGCAGAAATCCGGCCAGATTTCTTGGGCCGTCCGGCAATTTAAGCAAGCCATGCACAAAAAGGTGCGCAGCAGCATGAAAATTGGTAAGCGCAGGCGAAAAGGGTGCGATGGGTCCCGGGAAGGAAAGGTCTGTGTAGCTTGGCGGGCGACCTGTACGCAATATTTGGCGGCTCCAACTTAGCATGTCCGGCAGCCGGGCCTGCCATCCCAGTGGCTGGGGCCGAACAATAATTGAAGGCCCAATGCTGAAGAGCAGATTCTCGGTGATGCCCGGCACCAGCCACGGCGGAAGCTCAGGCTGACGGGAAGCCCCACGCTGGCTGATTTCCATAACCACCACCTGCACCAGCGCCTCCAAGAGTTGCCTTTCGCCAATTTCCTCGGGCAATCCCAGTTGAAAATCCCAGCCATCATGGTACAGCGTCGTTACCAACTGAGTCGGCTGGTAGGCGCGTTGCCGGGCGAGAATCGTCACGTGAATCCGCGCTTGATAGGTATCCTGCAGCCGCAATAGCCCCAATACCGATGACTTAACCCGATCGCAGGTGATCGCAAGGAACTGCGGGTTTAGAGTGAAAATCTCCGGTTGATCCCGCCCTGGAATAAAAGGGGCATCTTTTCCCGTTGCGCGCCCGTGAATATAAAACTGGCGCGAGTGGCTGACCACCGAGTTGGGCTGTGGCTGAGCAAGCGCTTGCCATCCGCAGGCGGCCCATACCACGGCGAAAAATGCAATGACCCCAAGCGGGCGCATGACCTAAAGTTCCTACTTTGCAGGGGGCTTATTGTCGGTTTTGGGGCTGGCAGCTGGGGCGGGAGTCGCCGCCGGTGTTGCCGGGGTCGATGACGCGGTGGAGGCGGCTGCGTCCTTCTTGGCCGCTTCCTTGTACTTGTCGCTTCGGTAATCCGTAATGTAAAAACCGGTCCCTTTGAAAATGAGACCCGTGCCGCCGCCAACCCCTCGCTTTACCTTGCCTTTGCCCCAGCGTTGTTGCGGGCACAGTTCTTTGGGACAGACCAACAGCGGCGCGTCTTTGATTGATCGGGAGACTTCAAAATGATGGGCGCATTTCAAGCAGGAATATTCGTAAGTAGGCATATCGGGCACCTGATAATGCCGCCGTCCCGCAGGGAAGCAATACCCGAAAGAAGGCGTTGACGACGGTGGGCATGCTTTTGTTAACCTGACTTCACAGCGTGGCGAGTCAAGTAGCCGCCTGCGGTTGTGGTATTTTTCGTATGAAAACATTTCTTCTTGGGATGGCGTTGTTTCATTTGCTCGTTTCCGCCGAGGCCCAGCCCACTTCGGCTCCTCCCGCCGCGATCAAATCGGCTGTAAAACGCGCAGCCGCCAACACCAATGATTTTTTTTACCGGCTGGGCCCTGATTCCAAACCAATGGATGGAATTCCAAAAGGCAGATTCGTTGGCCCCACCGTAATCCCCAGTATTGTTTTTCCGGGAACCCAGCACACTTATTTTGTTTATGTTCCAGCCCAGTACGACCCCGTCCAGCCGACGTCCGTCATGATATTCAACGATGGACAGGCCATGATGGCCGAGCCTGGTGATGTTCAGGCTCAGAATGTTTTGGACAACTTGATTTTCCGCCGGGAGATACCCGTCATGCTGGGTGTCTTCATCAATCCCGGCCGCCGTCCCGATCAGCCCGAGCCTTCGCCCCGAGATTGGGGTGATGGAACCTCAAACCGCGCCGAGGAATACAACCCGCCCACCGACAAGTACGCCCGCGTGATTGTGGACGAGCTCCTGCCCGCGCTAATGAAGGATTACAATATTTCACCCGATCCGGAGCTTCATGGGATTATGGGGGCGAGCTCCGGCGGGTGTGCGGCATTTTCCGTAGCGTGGTTCCGGCCCGACAGCTTCCGGAAAGTGATCACTTTCGTCGGCAGTTACACTGACATCCGGGGTGAATACATTTATCCTGAGCTGGTGGCTGAAACCGAGAGAAAGCCCTTTCGCATTTTCATGCAGGACGGTCGCAACGATATTCGCCGCCCTGGAAAACCCAACAACGATTGGTTCCTTCAAAACGTGCGCCTGATGAAGGCTTTGACCAAAAAGGGTTATGACCTTAACTACACTTGGGGTATCGGCAACCACGGCCAAAAACAGGGTGGCGCCATCTTCCCTGAGATGATGCGCTGGCTCTGGCGCGATCAACCCGTCTCAACCGATCCCGATGATCAAGTGGAGCGCTCATTCCGCTTTCCTGTGACGCCAATTTCTCCGAAATAAGATTCTTCCACGAGTTGGTTTGACTCATGTGTCCGATGATTATTGGCTTCCACCTGTGAAGTAGAGAAAGAGTGTGGTGGTTTCATTGGCTGACCCTCCGGCTATGCTGCCACTCCTTTGGTATTCCTTTTTCTCAGGCAGTATGACGCTTTGCAAATTCCACTGGTCGACAAGCATGACTTGACGACCGCCGGAAGTCTTTTTGATTTCGTCCTTGTGGAACCCCCCGAAGATCGCCCCCCAAAAGCTGCCGAGTTGGGGAGCTGACACGCCTACGCAGGTAATGGTATAGTGTTCTGAGGCTGGCACTACCAAAGGATCCCAGAGGAGCTTGTAGGTGGGCAGCCTAATATCATCATCGCTGCGGAGGATGTGGTTTTCCACATCGGTGTCAAAGTTATAGATGGCAAGGTTTTGTACGGCCATGGAACCCGACGCAGGGGCTGACGAAATGGAGCAGCCTGCCGGAGGATTCTGCCACTCGGTGGTATCCAAGGTGCTGGGGCCATTACCAATGATGCTGAGTTTGCCTGGGCTGGTGGTTTCCGCCTGCAGCAGTAATGTCGATGAAGCACTGCTTATTACCGTGCCTGCCGCTGTGGTGTAGGAAATGGAGCTTAAGACTTCCAGTTTGAATTGAGCGCAGTCATGTAGAAGTTGGCGGTAGCGTTCACGTTCAGCTAGGCTGACGCTCTGGCCCCAGTGCCCTTTGCGTGTCAACCTGATGTCCCGCCATAAACGCACGAGGGCCTTCAGATTGTGTTGCTTACACTGTTGTACGGCGCGGTCGATTGAGTTGTTTAGCGCCTGTAGTGCGAGTGCATCGGTTTGGGCAATAAGTCGACGCAGGGGTTCATTGCAGGGCTCACCAACAAAGTCGGTAACATCAGCGGTTATGCCAGCATAATTATGGAGGGATTCCTCAAGCGTGGAGTCGGAGTAGAGGGCTGCATGGAGCGGCTGTAAAACCTCTCGGCTTATAAGGCGTTCAAATGCAGAACCAAAATCGCATGGAGTCAGGGGTGGTAGGCTACCGGCTTGAGCACTTAATTCGCTCTGCGCTTTGAGTCCGGTACCTTCGTTGTTCAGCAAGCCAAGCTGGGCTAAAGCGAGGAGTTGCTCAGTGGTATCCATTTTTCTGTACGGCCGGGCTTCCAGGACGGGGCCTCCGATCTTTCCGGTGACGGAGCAGAGGCCAAATCCGCCCAGATGGTTTAATTGAATGGTAATCTTGGCTTCGGCTATGGTGTGGGGGACCAGGTGAAGGTTTTTTCCTCCCGCATCCCAGGTCACCGCTACCACTTTGGAAATATCAGTCCCTGCCGGCGTGGTGATTACAAGTTGTGCATCACCGAAAACCGGGGTGGGGAACGGGCTTAATTGGATTCCACCCAGATACGTCCAGCCCGAGGGCAGTTCAGTGGTGTCATTAACCACCTCCATCACCACATCCAACGGCTCAAAAAGCGAATCAGAACCAAACGTGACGTCATACGTGAATCCACCGTCATCCGTGAATTTTATTTCCAGTCCGTCATCCGTCACAAATGTGGTTTTGACGAAATCACTGTTCACCGCAGGGATGAAGGATGGGGTTCGGGGGAAATCGTTGGTGGTGGCTTCGCGGACTCGGCAGAACAATTCATCCGAGGTGGGGGGGAGAAAAAATCCGGACTGCCCATTGGTGAGCGTGACCAACCCGGCGGAAGTCCAATCCACCAGATTGGGGGATGTTTCAACAACCGCTGATGATTTGGACGGACCAGCGAGATCGAAGCCTAAATTGCCTTTGGGCGAGAGACCGTTGCTGGAGAGCTTAAAATCAATGGCTCGTGTTTGCACTGAGACAAGCGAGCCGCAAAGAGCCAGAGCCATCAGGACTGTTATCATGCCGGGCGGATTGCCTGCGGTAAACGATGTGGAGTTGAGTTGTGGTTTCATAACCAGGGAAAAATGCCGGATGTGATCAAGGGTTTCTGGCACGGATCAAAGCGGCTGCCTCAGTGGTCGGCAGAGTTACTTTGAGGGTTGCTGCAGGCGGATTGGTGGTTAGCAAGGTGGTGAACTCAGAACCCGCCGTCGGTGCCGATTCAAGCACAAGCAATTTTCCCGGTGTGCAGTTTAGGTCAATGGTCAACCCAACTTCGGTGGCGAATGTGATTTTGGTGAACTTGGCTGCGGATGTGGTGTTGTTTCCGCCTGAAGCATTCATTACGAGCCGGGTGACGCGGGAAAGAGTAGTGAAGCCAAAACCCGGAACGCCGGCCATGATTTTGTCCTTGTCAGTCAGGTGGTCGAAAGTCAGTTCGGCGGTATAATTCTGGCCATTGGTGAGAGTTTGCGATGGAATAACTATTCCAGACGCGTTCGGGGCCAGTTTGACGTTGCGGCAGTCATCTGGCGCATGGAACACCAAGTCGCCTGTGGTGTTATAAACATTTAAGGAAACGAATTCGGAGTTGGTGGTCGCAACGCTGTAAGCATCCCAGTTAAGGCTGAAATCCTGGGTCGCATCAATGGTTTGGGTGTTTGTAAAATTAGAGAAATGAGGAATGGGAGGGTATCCGGTTGCACTCACCAGCAACCCGGCGCTGTTCGTCACGACAACCGCTGAATTGCGAAGTTCCATTTGGTAAGTCCCTGCGGGATACGCGTCGTCCAATTCTCCTCGGCTGGCGAACTTGTCCTGGAACATCCTGACGGAGAAGTCCTTGGTGCCGGCCATGGGAGATAGCACCGGCAGCTTGAATGCGAACGGGTTGGCGGTGGGAACCTTTAAGGTGACAACAGTGGTGCTGAGCGAGTCTCCGGGCAGATTGAAAAAGCCAAAAGCCACTGCGCCCAGGATTGGATCATTAGTGGCTGTCCCTGCGCCGGTTTGCAGGTAGTTCACGGTTTTGGAAAAGAAGAAAGAGGAATTGGGCAACTGCCCGCCGCCGCCTGCATTACTGCAAGGGTCAACCCCTCCTGCGGTCAGGAAGGTGCCGGTGTAATGAGGCAGCTCGTTTCCAGCTGCATCCCGCAAGTTGGTTGCTCCGCCAGATTGAGTGTTTAGATCCCATGTTACAGTAACCCCTGCAGGCCAACCTCCTCCGGCAGCGTTGTACAGGCAGACAAAGAACTTGTGGTCATCGCTCCAAATATACTGGAACTTCGTTGGATCAATGACGCTGGGTTGGTTGTTCAATGTGCCCTGCCAGTTGACCCCCGTGCGGGAGGTATCCATCGGTTCGCTGAAAGTGAAGACCACTACAGAGTTTGCCAAAGCCAGAGTGGTGCCGTTGGCTGGAACTGTGTCGGTCAGGGTGGGCGGGGTGGTGTCGCGGGTTCCGGTTGAATCGGCGGTGGTCTTGATCGTGAAAGAGGTCTCAGAGATCCAAGCTGGCTGACCGCCAAGCAGTTCTCCGCTGTCAGGCAACCCTGCAGGATCACGCTTTATGAAAGCCAATCGGATACGGAAAGATTTATTTGAGTCGAGATCGCCTTGATAAAAAGTCCAGTTGTGGGTGTCGGCAGGCAGGTCGCGGTTGTCTTGGAGAATGTTCTCATTTGTCGAATCCACTACTTGAAGCAGTATCTGATCCTCCTCATCCGCTGAGCCGAAGGGAGTCCATTCCAGAGTGAAATCAGCGTTTGGATCAATGGCTTGGGCGTTATCAAAGTTAAGGGCTTTTGGAGACTCAGGCAGCGCGTTATTGGATAGTATGGCGTGGGCCTTGGTAACGCCGAGGAGGTTCAGAGTTGCACTGAAATCATAGCGACCGGCTGGGAACGCCGCATCGCGCGAGGCTTCCGATGTGAAATTTTGCAAGTAGACATAGTCCCCATTGCCATTCTTGATCAGAATTATTGGGTTGCCTGCGGGCGGAGTAAATTTGGCATTGGAGATGGGTTCAAAGAGGCTGATCCCAGTGGCTAGAGCCTCAAAGTAGAAAGCCTGACCTCCGGCGGCGACAACGGGGGCGTTATTACCGGTCTGGACGAATCTCCGACCTCTAACCACTTCAACCGAAGTGTCTTGTGCAAGAATAGTTTGAACACAAATCAGCGCGGCCATTAACCATTTCATCTTCATCATCAAAGGCTGATTCGATGAAGGGAGTTTATTTCTTACAGTTATTTTGAAAAATGTTGAGAATTCGTTCCACCGGATGCCGACGGACTCCAGCCCAAGCCAAAGTCCTCCAATCTGCTCTCCAGCGCATGAAGGGCACTTCCAAAAATGGCATGTTTTAAAAGCAGGCTATCCTAAAGGCACATTTGGAACCCGCATAGGTTGTTGGCCCGCCCGTTTGAATGGAGCGGTTGCAGGTTGAGTGGTGC
>JANYDC010000091.1 GCA_025359965.1 Pedosphaera sp. | reverse complement strand
CCTAAATGCCGTTTCCAACCGTCTCCAGAAACGCCTCTTCGACCTGAGCCTTAACCCGGGAACCCCACTCAAAGAAATCGAACGCCTCCTCCGCTTGGTCCTCCGCATCGAAAACCTCCAACTCAAACAACAACAACTCGCCCTCCTCGCGGCCAGCCATGTAGGCCGGAACCCCAAGTCGGTTTGTGCGGACAGCCCAATTTCTGTGCGGACTCCAGTAGCCACCCCTCCGCCCACCCCCAAACCCGCCGAGCCCAACATCAAAGAACTGGAAGCCGAGCTTAAAAAGCTGCTGGCAACCAGCCGAGTTCCCTCCAATAACAAAGAAAAACAAGAAATATCAAGTTTCCCATCCACGACACCAAAGGTCGTCCTATCCACACCTTCTATTCCATTCCCTTCCATCGTTCTCGCGATCAAGAAATAGCAAGAATTATCAAATTCCCACTAGCTCACTTAATTCCGCTCAAGTCCATTAACGAAGCGAAAGTCTCAACCACGATAGATGGCAGAGTGCTTTTGGGCATTGTTACTCGCCAGCGTTTCAATCCCATCTCTGTTGCTGATCGGACCGTCATGAGTGATTTACGGCAAGGAATTATGGTTTACAGTTGAGTCATTGTTTGTCGAATTTATGTCCTTGATAAATGCCTTGACCGCCACAGCTTATCGCCCGCGTCGTATTAGCTTCCTTGAATTGTGGGAGGACCGAGGTTGGCGGATGAAAATATCCGGGATTGCCTGCAATGGCCTTTCGCCCCGGACCGAATTGGTGCAAGCCGCAAAAAAGGTAGCTCAAGAACGTATCGAACAGATTCCCGTGGGGCAGGATAACTACAAGGTGGGCTTTATCGGGGTTCACGACGGCAAAACCTCCAATTTTGTTTTCGTCGACTGGTGGGCTGACGAGAATGAGCTTCACCATCACGTCTATGTGAGCCCGACCGACCAGCCGGCGCAACTTACCTACGCCACGCCAACCGGGTTGTGCGCATGTGTGTGGGATTTGAGCTTGATGGCCTTCGAGCGCGAAGCTTGGCTGAGAACAATCTTGCAAAATCCTTCAGGTCCCGACTTGGAGGCTTATCTTAGCGACACTATGAAAGTGAACAGTTTTTGCTGAACGCAACTGATCGAGCCTGGATCAAAGAAGCAATGTCACCCATTACTCATCTCTTGGCCAGTTGGGTCATTGCGGACAAATTGACCACTAATGCGCGAGATCGGAAGCTGGTGACTTTCGCGGGCGTGATTCCCGATTTGGATGGGTTGGGATTGATTGGCGACGGAATAGCCAGTCTTCTTGGGCTGAGATCCCCCGGACTCTACGAGCACTACCACCATTTCCTGCTCCATGGACTGGCGGGAGCTTTGTTAGTTAGTGTTCTCACTATGTTGGTTGCTCGCCAGAAAGGACGGGTCGCTTTGCTTGCGCTTCTCACTTTCCACCTTCATCTGGTCTGTGATTTCGTCGGCTCACGCGGCCCGAGCCGTGATGACCTCTGGGCGATTTTTTATTTTGGTCCATTTAATCGCGATCCCATGTGGGTATGGAGGGGGCAATGGGCTCTGGACGGTTGGCAAAACAAACTGGTTTTCACGGTTGTTTTCACCTGGTGCTTCGCCATGGCGCTTGATAAGGGCCGATCGGTGGTGGAGGTGTTCAACAGGAAGGCGGACGCGGCATTCATCTCAACCCTCAGAAATTGGCGGAACACAATCCTAAGTGGGGGGCGAACTAAGTTTTGCTGATCCGTGTCCAATAAAAATCACTAGCCGTCCATAAATTAGTCAGCCGCTCTTGCCTATTTGGATGTTATTGTCCGATTAGAATTCACAAGTGAGAATGGCACCGAAGTTGCAAGCAGTCCATTTATGCGGCTTCCCTTGCTTTGGATTACCGAGCGCCTATGGATGGTGCTGTTCGCTGGAGTATCACTTTCGTTCGATGTCCCCGTGGCACGGGCCGATGATTTGGCCAACCCAATTCTGTTCGTCACCCAAGTGCCCATTGGCGATGATTTTACCGCCATCGCTTCCGTGTTCGGCAACCACAAGGCGGGTATGGAATACACCGGGCGCGGCGGTGATCTTTACATCCGCTACCCCAATGGAAATTTAAAGAACCTGACGGCGGCGGCGGGTTATGGATTGCCAGATGGATTTCAGGGCGCGGGTGCTATCGCCGTGCGCGATCCCGCTGTGCACTGGGATGGAACGAAGGCCGTGTTCAGCATGGTGGTCGGCGCGCCCACCAAACAATATCAGGTCATCACCAACACCTGGCAGCTTTACGAAATTACCGGTCTCGGCGCGAATCAAACACCGGTGATTACCAAAGTGACCGGCCAGCCTGCGGCCTACAACAATATCAGCCCCTGCTACGGCACGGATGATCGCATCATTTTTACAAGCGACCGCCCCAGAAATGGCGCAGCCCATTTGTATCCGCAGCTGGACGAGTATGAATTGGCTCCGACCGTGAGCGGGTTGTGGAGTCTGGAGCCATCCACCGGCGATTTGTTCCAGATGGATCACGCTCCTTCAGGGGTGTTCACGCCTACGGTCGATAGTTTTGGACGCGTCATCTTCACTCGTTGGGATCATTTGCAGCGCGATCAAGAGGCAGATGCCGATGCCGAGGCCATCGCAGCGGGTCAAAGCACTCCATACTCGACCTTCAATTATACCGACGAATCGGCCTCTTCGAAGGCCTTGTTTGGAGATCGTGCCGAAGTGTTTCCCGAGCCGCGTTACAAGGTTGGCACCACCAACAGGCACACCTTCAACCAGTTTTTTCCTTGGATGATCAATGAGGACGGCACCGAGGAGGAGACCATCAATCACGTGGGGCGTCACGAGCTGGCCAGTTACATGGAGCAGAGTTTTCTTGATGATCCCAGCCTGAGCGATTTCTACAATGTGCAGGCCCGGTACAATACCAATTTTGCCAATAACATCCTGCAAATGAAGGAGGATCCGAACCATCCCGGCACTTACTATGGCACCGATGCGCCGGAGTTTTTTACCCATGCCTCGGGTCAGATCATCACCCTCAAGGCTCCGCCCGGTCTGGATGCGGATCATATCCAAATTGCTTATCTGACGCATCCCGAGACCAAAAGCTTTTCCGCCACCGCCACCACCAATCACACGGGGCACTATCGCGAGCCGGTGCCCATGAGCGATGGAACCATCATCTGCGTTCACACCCCTCAGACGGATTTGGAGCACCATCGCGGGGTGGGGGCCGATTACATGTTTCGTCTCAAAACTTTGGTTAAGCCCGGCTCGGTCTGGACGGCTGGCACCAATCTAACCACTGGTATCACCCGCGATGTCTCCTATTATTCCAATGGTGGAACCGCCCATTATGCGGGAGTGATGTGGGAGTTAAACCCCGTCGAAGTGCGTGCAAGGCCCATCCCCCATGCCAGCAAAACGCCTTTGGCTGCTCCGGAACGCCAGATACTTGATGAAGAGGGGGTTGATGCGGCTGCTCTTCAACATTATCTCCGCGCCAATGGGCTGGCCCTCGTGGTGAGCCGAAATGTGACCACCCGGGATCACGCCGATAAACAGCAACCCTTTAACCTGCGCGTGTCGGGCACCACCAATCAAACCGTGGGCACCAAGGGCAAAATTTACGACATCAGCCATTTGCAGTTTTTCCAGGGGGATCAACTTCGCGGCTACGGACTTCAAACCACCAACTCCACCCCGCGCGCCGGTCGCCGCGTGCTGGCACGTCCCTTGCACGATACAGCCGCTACTACCAACAATCCCTCCCTCGCGAACGCCCCTGTGGGCAGCGTGAAACTAGGGAAGGACGGTTCAATGGCTGCCTTCGTCCCAGCCCGCCGCGCCTTGACCTGGCAACTCACTGACACCAATGGCACGCCTGTGGTCCGCGAGCGATTCTGGCTGACTTTCCAACCCGGCGAGATCCGTACCTGCGCCTCCTGCCACGGGGCCAACACACGGGACCAAGCGAATCAACCCGCTCCCGTCAATCCACCAGAAGCATTGCGCAGCCTCCTGCAAATGTGGAAGGCCACCACCGGCTCCTCGCCTAAAATAGTCTCCACCGCATCCATGGCCAACGGTCAAATAAGGCTCGTCATCAAGGGTGCTCCGGCCAAGCCCCACATCCTTCAAGCCTCCACCGATCTCACAAATTGGATACCGGTCTCCACCAATACCCCGGACGCAGGTGGCACTCTTCAGCTCGATGACAGCAGCGGTCCTGTCACTAAGTTTTATCGGTTGATTGCTCCTTGAGTTCCACAACTCCCCCGGGGCGACAAGAAATGTCCTTATGGAAAGCACCTTCACGAGAATAGTAATTGCTGCGTTGATAGCCGCCGCCCAGTTGTCGTGCTATTGCCGGGCCGCCGCCGCCGCCACCACTAATCCGTTGCTTTTCGTGACTCAAGTCGCGATGCCCGATGAACGTAACGACAGCACTGTCTCGAACGTGGCCGTCTCGGTTGTTTCCCCTGTTGGCAACCATCTGGCTGATACTGCCCACGCCGGACGGGGAGGGGATTTATGGATGCGATATACCAATGGCACTTTGCGTAATCTGACTCGGGCAGCAGGTTTTGGCCTCGACGGCCTCCAGCACGGAACCGGCATCGCCGTTCGTGATCCCCAAGTAAACTGGGATGCCAAAAAAGCCGTCTTCAGCATGGTGGTCGGGGCTCCAACCTTGGCCGGCCAGGCCGAGGGCTATTTTTGGCAGCTCTACGAGGTTTTGAATCTGGACGACCTTGTTGCAAATCCAGGCACCACCCCTGTGATTGTCAAAGTGCCGCTCCAGCCGTCCAATTATAACAATACCATGCCGTGCTATGGCACCGATGGGCGCATCATTTTCTGCTGCGACCGTCCCCGTAATGGGGCCGCCCATCTCTACCCGCAGCTCGACGAGTACAACAATATTCCCACCAACACGGGTCTGTGGAGTTTTGATCCCGTCACGGGTGATCTGTTCCAGATGGAGCATTCGCCGAGCGGTTCCTTCAACCCCATTGTCGACAGCTTTGGTCGCGTGCTTTTTGTTAGGTGGGATCATTTGGTGCAGGATCGCAACGCCACCGATGATCGCATGGGCCGCGCCACCAATGGAACCTTTGATTTTTTCAGCGAGACCAACACCAGTTTCGATATCACCCATCGCCTCATCGAGACTTTTCCCGAGCCGCGCACTTACGACAGCAACCAGCTCGCCATCGCCAAAGTGCAGGGCAGTGCTTTCAACTCATTCCTTCCTTGGATGATAAACGAGGACGGCACTTCGCAGGAGTTGCTGAACCATGTGGGGCGGCATGAATTGCATCGCAGCTTCCGTGGATCCAGCTTCACCAACGATCCCAATCTTCAGCAGCAGTTCAATCTGGCCCCCGGCTCTCGGTTCAACACCAATTACCTTGATAACGTGTTCAATCTTCGCGAGGACCCCCTGCATCCGGGCAGCTATTTTGGTGTGGATGCCCCGGATTTCGGGACTCACACCTCCGGCTAGATACTCACCCTCTTTGGTCCGCCCGGCACGAACGCGGAGCACATGTACATCAGCTACATTACTCCCAAAATTGTGGCTGGTTCAGCTGGTGTGCATCGAAATCCGCTGCCCCTCACTGACGGAACTTTGGTCGCCAGTTATTCACCCACCGTGGGTGGCGTTTTGGACACCAATCTTGGCACGGTCAGTTACCCGCGCTCCCGCTACTCCTTCCGCCTGACAACACTGACCAATTTCAACGGCACTTACCGCAACGCTCAGTTTCTCACTTCTGGTTTGACCAACCTTGCGACCTATTACAACGGCAACATTCTGGTCCACCAAACCAATGCTCTATGGGAGCTTCAGCCCGTGGAAATTGTGCCCCGCCCTATTCCACCCCGCCAGTTTGCGGCGGTTGATCCCATCGAAGCCAAGGTTTTTGTCGACGAGGGCGTGCCTCTTTCTGATTTCCAAGGGTGGCTCCGTTTGAATGAACTCGCTCTTGTCGTCAGCCGCGATGTCACCGCTCGTGACCGCGCCGACCGCCATCAGCCATTCAATCTGCGCGTCCCCGGCGGCGTTCAAACGCTTGGCACCAATACGGGTAAGATTTACGACATCTCCTTCATCCAGTTCCTTCAAGCCGATCAATTGCGGGGCCTTACTTACGCCACCGCCATCCCGGTGCCGGGACGCCGCGTTCTGGCTAAACCCATGCACGAGGATATGCCCGCCGCGTTTAATATTCCGGCCGCCGATGGCCCTGTCGGCTCAACTCGAATTGGCTTGGATGGATCACAGGCCACCCTCGTTCCCGCCCGTCGCGCCATGACTCATCAGACCACTGATGCCACGGGGCAACATGTGGTGCGTGAGAGGTACTGGCTGACCTATCAGCCAGGCGAAATCCGCACCTGCGCCGTTTGCCATGGCTTGAATGTCGCCGATCAGGCCGGACGTTCTGTGGCCACCAACTCTCCGGCTGCTTTGCATGACCTGTTGCGCTATTGGAAGCAACAGGCCGGCTACTCTAAAATCCTTTCCAGTGGCGAGACGAATGGTCTCTTTCGCGCCGATGTCACTGCGCCCCCCAACAGGACCAATATTCTGGAAATTTCCTTGGATCTCCAACAATGGTCTCCTGTCAGCAGCAACATGGGGACGATCAACGGTCTCTTCATTCTTGCCGATCCCAGCCCCACCAATTCGGCGCCGCGTTTCTACCGCGTTAATACTCATTAACGCGCAACGAGGAGTCAGCCGTGTACGGGCCAAAGACAAAAGGGATGGCCTCGACGGATGTTTTGTTTAACCACCCCACGGACAGCCGGTATCCTCATCCTGTGATGCAGGCTATGCACTCGATTGGAACCGTACTATCCCGACCAATGGATCATATGCCTTCTGGTTGCCAGACCTCCGTGGATGTGTAGCCTTATGGCTATGCACCGATCAACTGAACTCCGCTGGGTGGTTTTTGTTTTGCTTTTGCTGGGTGCATGGTCTCGCGTTTTGGCCGAAGCCCAAGAAGGGCTGGTGCTGCAAGTATCAGATTCCTTTTTGGTCGCATTAGGCAAGGCCAGTCTGGTCTCGTTGAAGACTCTGCCGTTTGTGGAGAGCGAGTACAGCAAACGCTTTCATTTCGATACTTTTGATAATCCCAAGCTTCACGAACTCCGCGAGAAATATCAACTGAGCAAGGTCATCGCCTCCGGTAAGGATGAGTTGGAGCGGCAAGTGTTGCTGAACGATTGGGCCCACCGCCAGTTTCTGAAATTCGGAACTCCGTCGACCAATTGTCATGGCGCACTGCGCATTCTCAGCGCCATTGCCGAAGGCCACACTTTTTACTGCTCCCATTACGAGGAAGTGCTGGTTTCCGCCGCCGCCAGCCTGGGTTGGGTGGATCGTCCGATTGCCCTACGTCGCCATCAAGGGGTGGCCAAAGTAGGGGGATCCACCGAGCATTCCGTCACCGAGATGTGGTCCAATCAATATGCCAAGTGGGTCATGTTTGATCCCACCAGCAACCTCCATTTGGAACGCGAGGGGGTTCCTCTCAACGCCTACGAGATCCGCCAGGAATGGTTTTACCGGGGCGGAACCAATTTGGTCTTTGTCGTTGGAAAAGAGCAGCGTCATTACCGGAAAAGCGATCTCCCGATCATGCTCGGACATTTTGAAGGATTTGGCGACCTGGCCTTCCATCCCGATGAACTCGATAAATACGGTTTCACCGGCTACATCCCCAATACCGACCTGATGGATTCGGGATATGACTACGGGCAAATGTTCATTGTAAAGGATGCCTTATGTGAGGGCACGTCCTGGCACGTACGCAAGCTACCGGAGCACCCGGAGACCGATCCCTATTTCCCCATTGGCCAAGCCTCTATTCGTATGAGCACCAGCAATGGAACGGTGCATGTCTCGCTGCGCACGTTGACCCCGAACTTCAGAGGTTACTCCGTCCGAATCAACGGTGGCCCATGGAGCCCATCTGAACCGGATTTCGTTTGGCCCATGCAACCCGGTCAGAACCAACTCGATGCCAAAAGCAGCAACCAATTTGATATTGAAGGGCCAGTTTCGTCATCGACCATAGTTGTCGAGTGATCGCGGTTCGAGTCGATGGACTGTCGTCTACTATCGCGACGGCCCGACGTGCCTCCAGATAATCTTGTCGTAGCCGACGGTCCATTTGTTGGCAGTAGTCAACAACCCTGAGGTTCCATCGCGGGAGAAGAGGGAGTACCACGCGTAAGATCCCTTTTCCTGGTTAAACGTTTCGCCGTCATCATCATACATCCTCCCTTCGGCGGGGCCATTGCCATAGTGGCGGACGATCAAGGCCGTGTTTTTGGTGTTCCTGCCTGCCCGTGGTTGCGGCGCAATGGTTGGGATCAGCGCGCCTTCGCGGACGTAGACTGGGATTTTATCCAGCGCCGGTTTGATCTCAATGGTTTGTCCGTTGCCAACCATTTCACCCGTGTCGTAGTCGCACCAATTTCCTTTGGGCAGACGGACTTTGCGGCTCGCGACACCGGCAAACATGGGGGCGACAAGCAGATCGTCGCCGAGCAGGTATTGGTCCGTTTCCTCCCCGCCATCCACAAGGGACATGGCGCGGATGACCGGTGTGCCTTCGTAATGATACTCGGCGAAGGCGGTGTAAAGGTATGGCATCAGTGAGATGCGAAACTCCATGGCCTTGCGGACCGGTTCTTCAAAGCCCGCAAAACTCCAAGGCTTCGTTCCATCCGCCCATGCGTTGAGTTGCGCAATGTGTGAAAGCACCGCCGTTTGCATGCGCCTGACCCATTCCTCGCCATTTTTGGCCGAGCGCACCTCAGCACACCACATCACACCGGCAAGTCCCGCGCTCGTAATGCCGGTTAGGTATTCCTGGTGGTTATAGGTGTCGCTGTAGATGGCGAACGGAAAACGCGTTGCGCCGCCATTGGAACCGCGCACCAAACCAAAAGTGCGCTTGCCCGAATCGTGGAACAACCTTTGGAGTTCGCGTTGCCAGAGCACTCCATAGACCTGCCGCATTTCGATTCCCGGTAGGCCTGAGGGAAAACGCGCATGATCCGGCCAGAGCCAGAAATCCACCCCATCCACTTCGTCAATCTTGTAACCGCTCACTCCGAGGTCCACTCCGACTTGCTTATGGTGTTCCCGCACAATCTTCGCCGCCTTGGGCACGTTCAGATCCGCCGCCGCCCCCAGCCAAACCGTGTGCGATCCAAAGGAGGATTCTAGGGGCTTGAACATGGGAGACGTTTTCGCGATGTAAGGGTTCTCCCAAAGATTGACATGAACTCCGCGCCCGGCCAATTCCGCCACGAATCCAGCCGGGTTTGGAAAACGCTTTTCGCTCCAAACAAATGAGCCGGGATAAGCCTGGGATTGCCAGCCGGGTTCAAGCCCCAGCACATCAAGCGGAAAGCCGCGCTTATCAAACTCAGCAACTTCCTTCAGCACGTCCTCCGCTGTCGCAGCCAGAGGCACGCGATGCCAGAACCCGAGCGCCCAACGCGGTGGAAGCGCGCCACCGCCGCAGTAAAGAGTATAGCGGCGGATCGCATCTATGGGCGTGGGCCCGGCAAAGAGGTAGACCTCCAACCCCGGAGCCTGCACTGAAGCTTCCACCGAAGGCGAGTAAGGCTGGGCCTCCCATTTGGGATCGGTTGTACGGTCGCGGGCCGGTGGGTTGTTGGGATCGCCCAATCGGTTTCCCACTCCCGCATAAATGGAACAGGGCCGCGCCGTGTTAAAGAAGACCGCATACCCGCGACTGGAAATATACAGCGGCGTGGGTGCGTGCAGGCGGTCCACACCCTTGCTGTAGTGATCCATTTGCAGATGATAAATGCCCTCACGCCGGTCGCTTCCGTGCATCTGGAGTCCCATGCCGAATAGCTTCTCCTTGGGTTGAAGCGGCATCCTGGCCATCGCGTAGGTTTCCACCATCTCACCCGAGCTTTGGCCCAGATCGACTGGTGGGGCATCGACCTTTGGCATAAGAGCGAGAGCACCCCGGTTGGGTTCCGCCTCTGCGGCCGAGAGCAGGGTAAGTTTTTCGCGTTTGCCGACCCTTGTCCGCCAAACCCCCGGCGCAACCTCCTGCCATTTAAGCACCGGCGGTGGATTGAATTGGGGAGCGGAAAAACCAGTCAGCGCGAAAGCCGCCAGGAGCACCAGCATCATTCCTGTCCGGGAGGGTATGGATAAATTCATACAGCAGAAGATCAGAAACCAAAAATATCGCACAGATCGCGCGTAGGCAACTTCGGAACCCGGTTGCACAAAGATTGTAACCGGAGTTCTGAAAGATCGGTCATTTCCAAAGTAAGCACTGAGTATTTTTGAGAATTCTTATGAAAACCTCGTCTCTGATGGTGTTGGGGGTCGTCACGGCCAGCTTGTCAGCCTTTGCCGCCGATCCTGATTTGAGCAAGCTCCCTGTTGCGGCCAAACAAACCGGTCTGACCTACGCCAAGGATATAAAACCCTTGTTCGAGGCCTCTTGCTTTGGCTGTCACGGCGAAGAAAAGCACAAGGGTGATTTGCGCGTGGACAGCCTCGAAGCCATCCTGAAAGGCAGCGAAGACGGCAAAGTGGTTGAGCCCGGCCACAGTCTCAAGAGCTCGCTCCTCATTGCGGTTTCGCAAATTGATGACGAAACGGCCATGCCCCCGAAACCCAAACCCGGACGCGGCGGCCCTGGTGGACCCGGCGGCCCGGGGGGCAGGGGAGGTTTTGGCCCAGGCATGTTCCTCGCGCCGCAGATGATTTCGCAGGGCGATCAGGATGGTGACAAAAAAGTCACTCGCGCCGAATTTACGGCCCTGGCTGATGCTTGGTACGACAAAATGGATGCTGGCAAAGCAGGCAAACTGACTCAGGAAGAATTTACCACCCACCTCGGCGAAGTACTCCCTCCCCGTGAAGGTGGTCCTGGCGGCGGTCGTGGTCCCGGTGGTCCGGGGGGCCCCGGCGGCGGACCTGGTGGTCGTGGTCCCGGTGGCGGGGGTCCCGCTCGGTTTATTGGGCCAGCCCTCTTTGCTGCGGCTGATACCGATAAAGATGGATCCCTTACTCGCGCTGAACTGAACGGTTCTTTCGGCAAATGGTTTGCCGATTCTGACAAAGCCAAGAGCGGGTCACTCGACGAAGAAACACTGCGCGACGGATTAAATGCCATCCTGCCTCCACCTCAATTCGGCGGCCCCGGCGGTTCCGGCGGCGGTCGCGGCCCCGGTGGTCCTGGAGGTCCGGGAGGTCCCGGTGGTTTTGGCGGACCCGGAGGTGGCAAACCACCCACTCCGCTTACCACCGAACAAGTGGCCCTAGTCCGCGCGTGGATCGATCAGGGCGCAAAATAAGATGGTGAGAGGTCTGAGCGCTTTTTAAACATCGCATCGTCCTCTGCGACGGTGGGATTTTCTTTTGTCCTGACGGTTGATGGACTCCTCACATAAATCAGAGGCAAGCCTAAGCAAGCGGCCAACGGAAATCTTAAAATGATGACTTTCAGCTTTTTCGTAACCTTGCCCAGAGATGCGCTGTCTTAAAATTCGAACTGTTGTTTTGTCCCGCCTAAACGTGAATCGAGTCATGAAAAATTTCATTCGCTGCTCTCTTACGGTTTCGATCCTCGCCGCCGCCGCTATTTCGTCGCCGGCGGCCAACTGGCCCGGTTGGCGCGGGCCTGATGGTACTGGGGTTTCCCCTGATAAAAAACTGCCCACGCAATGGACGGAGAAGGAAGGGGTGCGCTGGCATATTGAGCTTCCCAGTCCCGGTAATTCATCGCCAATCGTCTGGGGGGACAAAGTTTTTGTCACGCAGGCTTTAAATGATGAGAACCGTCGCATGGTGATGTGTTTCAACCGTGCTGATGGCAAGCTTTTGTGGCAGTCCGGAACGACTTACGCCGAGAAGGAAAGCAGTCACCAGAACAACCCGTATTGCGCGGGCACTCCGGCCACCGATGGGGAGCGGGTCTATACCTGCTTCGGCTCGGCGGGTGTTTTTGCTTATGATTTCGCCGGGAAGGAAGTCTGGCATCGCGAGTTGGGCAAAATCGAACACATGTTTGGCAACGCGGTTTCTCCGGTAGTTTATGGCGACCTCTGCATTTTGAATTACGGCCCAGATGAAAAGGCCCGCCTGATCGCGTTGGACAAGAAAACGGGCAAGACCGTATGGGAAGTGGAACCTCCCCAAGTGGACCCCAGCGAGAATCCGCCCATGCGTTTCGGTGGACCGGGAGGCCCCGGTGGCCGTGGACCCGGCGGACCAGATGCCGGGCCTAGGGCTGGTGGACCGGGCGGTCCTCCTCCTGGGGGACCAGATGGCGGGCGTCCTCCGGGTGGTCCCGGTGGTCCCCCTCCCGGCGGGCGTGGAGGTCGCGGTGGTGCGGGCGCTTCGTGGAGTACGCCGATTGTCATCAAAGCAGGTGGTCACGATGAGTTGATCATGAATTTTCCCAGCCGCGTCGTTGCCCTTGACCCGAAGACCGGGAAACAGCTTTGGTTGAGCAAGGGTATTGGCGGGTCGATTTACACCACGCCGGTTTGGGGTGAAGGTGCCTTGGTGGCCATGAGCGGCGGTCCCGCTGGCGGCAGCGCCATTGCCATCAAACCCGGCGGCAGCGGCGATGTAACTGAGAGCCAGCGCATTTGGAGATTAGAACGCGTCAAAAGCAATATGGGCTCCGGGGTGATCCACGACGGTTACTTTTACACCCTGAGTCAGGACGGCATCGCCCAGTGCATGGATTTGAAGGATGGCAGCATTGTTTGGGAAGAGCGCCTCAAAGGCCCCGGCACTCGTGGAAGTTCGTGGTCATCCATGATTCTGGCCGACGGCAAAATCTATATTCCAAACCAATCCGGCGACGTATTCGTGCTGCGTGCCGCGCCTAAGTTTGAGGTTCTGGCCACCAATTCGGTGGGCGAACCGAGCAATGCGTCACTCGCCGCTTCCGATGCCCAGATTTTCATGCGCACCGACAAGGGCCTCTGGTGTTTCGCCAGCGCGGCAAAGTAGTCGGGATGCTTAGGGAGAACCCGGTTTAAAGCCGGGTTTTGTTCCATAAACCAGCCGCGTTTTTTCCGCGTCGATAGCACTGATGCCATT
>JANYDC010000054.1 GCA_025359965.1 Pedosphaera sp. | reverse complement strand
ATCTCTGTCTTCATCACTATCTTGTCCTTGCACACAGTAGTCCAACCACCATCTTCTTCTTCTGTCTCTGCAGCGTCGCCATTCTCGGTTTGGGCAAGACTGCCCTCCAACCTTGGGTCATGCCCGATAAAAATATTGCTGCGCGCAGTGTGTTGCCGGTTTCACTCTCCTACGATCATCGGATCATCGATGGCGGGGAAGCAGCCCGTTTCATTGTGGAACTCATGGCCCAGTTCCAAAATTTCCAAGAGGAACTCGTCAAGATTTAATCCCCTCCCATATCCATGGACCCAATTAAGATTGAAGTGGTAGTTTTAGGCGCAGGCCCCGGCGGCTATGCGGCGGCGTTTTACGCGGCGGATCAGGGGAAGAAAGTCCTCCTTATCGATCAGGATAAGAAGCTGGGCGGCGTCTGCCTGAACCGCGGATGCATCCCTTCCAAGGCCCTGCTGCACGTCAGTAAACAAATTGCTGAAGCCAAGGAATGCGCCCATCGCGGCCTGACTTTTGGCGATCCCAAAATCGACCTCGATAAAATGCGGGCATGGAAGGATTCCATCATCCAAAAGCTCTCGCAAGGTGTCGCCAGTTTAGCGAAAGCCCGCGGAGTGCAGGTCATGCAGGGACGCGGTTATTTTGATGATTCCAAAGTGCTCCGTGTTGAAACAGAGCACGGTCAGCAGTTTGTTCATTTCGAGAAAGCCATCATAGCTGTTGGTTCGCGTCCCGCCCTGCCCAAAGCCTTCGATCTGGGCAACCCAAGGGTGATGACATCCACGGAGGCCCTGCAAATCGAGGAAATCCCCCATAAACTGCTGATCATCGGTGGCGGTTACATCGGCATGGAGCTTGGAACCGTCTACGCCGCTTTGGGAAGCCAAGTCACGGTCGTTGAAGCCTTGGACACCATTCTGGCCGGTGCCGATCCTGATCTGGTCCGTCCAGTGGTGAAGTACGCCGAAAAAGCCTTCAAGGAAACACGTCTCAAAGCCAAGGTGCTGAAGATGGCGACTAATGGAAAACAAATCCAGGTCACCATGGAGCATAATGGCACCACTTTGGACGAAAATTATGACCGCGTGCTGGTGTCTGTCGGCCGGGCACCCAATTCCAATGACTTGGGCATCGAAAACACCAAGGCTGTGCTGGATGAAAAAGGATTCATCAAGGTCAACAAGCACATGCAAACCGATGATCCCAATATTTACGCCATCGGCGATATTATTGGGGGCTTGATGCTCGCGCACAAGGCGTCGAAAGAGGGTCGCATTGCTGTCGAATCCATTTTGGGCAAAGAACCTTTGCCTGAGAAAATCACCATCCCCGCCGTGGTCTTTACTGATCCCGAAGTGGCATGGGTAGGGTTGACCGAATCGGAAGCCAAAGCCAAGGGCATCGAAGTTAAAGTCGCGAAGTTCCCTTGGTCCGCCTCGGGCCGTGCGCTCACCTTTGATCGCACCGACGGCCTGACCAAACTCATTATCGACCCTGTAACCGAACGAATTCTCGGCGTGGGCCTGGTGGGTCATGGTGCAGGTGAGCTCATCGGTGAAGCCGCCGTCGCTGTGGAAATGGGTGCCACCGTCAAAGACATTGCCAACATTGTCCACGCACATCCAACGCTTACAGAAACGGTGATGGAAGCGGCTGAAGCTTTTTATGGCCACTCGACTCACATTCTGAGCCGCCGTCAGGCCGCTGACTAATCTACCTTTACGAGAGCCGTTTCTCCTTGCCGGGAAACGGCTTTTTTTATGGGTGATTTGGCGGTGGAACGGTCGCGCCATCCCCCTCGTTGGAAATAATTCTGTCCAGTCGTCTGGCAATATCCCGTGCTAATTGAATGGCTTCCTCAGCCTCTTCGGGTTTGAGGTAGCAGCGACAGTTTGAAGTCCACAACCCCAACCAGGCGGCAAAATGTTGAGGTTCAATGCCCAGATGCAAGTGTTTGGCGGGCATTTGGCCAGCGTATAGCGAAGGTCCGCCCATGATGCGCGCCCAAAACTCGGCAATCTTCGCCAGATGTTCCGGCCAATCCTGAATCTTCCCGTTGAAAATGGGCCCAATCAATTGGTGCTGACGCACATCAGCGTAGAAATGCCGCAATAAAAGGGTGAGCCCCTCGCGCCCTCCGATACGTTCGAAAAGGCTTTGTTGTGGGTGACTCATGAAGAGACGGTTGGGAACAGGGGGCGATTGGATTGCCTTATATTTTGTCGCCGAGCAGGAAAAGGCGGGGGTTGCCCAGTTTGAACTCTTTGCCATCCAAGCCGCTGTGCATATCGATGACGCGTAGTGCGGCCCTTTCAAGAAGTCGCTGGATTTCCGCAGCGGTGAAGACCCAGTGCCAGGAACGCCGTGTTTCCGTGCGTCCATTTTGCACGACTGTGTACTCCGTCTCCAAGCAACTGTTTGAGGGATGGTAACGGTTTTCGATTAGGAGATGAGCGTTCTCCGTCTTGTGCCACTCGCGCTCTTTGAAGTTGGGCAGGATGGACTCGGCAGCCATGCCGGACTGGATCAGAAAACGGCCTCCTGGTTTTAATGCACGGCTTAAGGCGGCAAAGAAGGTCTCCAAATCGCCATGCTCCAAATAACCGATGCTGTTGCCAAGGCAGTAGGCACCATCAAATTTGGATTCATACACCATTTGGCGCATGTCGGCCTGCTGGATATCCATTTGGCGCCCTATGATGTTGGCGTTGGCTTTAGCCTCGCGGACCAATGCTTGAGAAATGTCGATGGCCGTCATTTGATGGCCTCGGCCGGCCAATTCGATGGCATGTCGCCCGTTGCCGCATGGTGCATCCAACAATACTGACTTTGGGGGGCAGGCTAAAAGTCGTTCAATCAACAATGACTCCCCGAGCGTTTCTTCGGGAGTAATCGTGTTTTTCCACAAATCCATGGATACACCACGGAAGTATGTTTCGAACCAATGGGCTGGCATCGCGTATATTTCTGATCGCCAGAGAGAGGATGGCGTGATTGATCTACTGAGAGCGACTGGCCCCAGTGAATCATCCGCGTCGCTAAAAAGCAACGCGAAATGAACAATATCTGGAATTAACTGTCCTATGGCTGCAGCTCTGTGCCCGGCAGCATTTCCTCCGGAGGTGTCTCATCCCCCTCAGAAATGACTGGTGCAATAGCCTGCAATTTATCCCCTGCCGACAGGTTGATCAGCTTGACGCCCATGGTGTTGCGACCGGCTTCGCGGATGTCCTTCACTGAGGTTCTGACCATCTGTCCACCCACCGTGATCAGCATGATTTCATCATTATCCCGCACGGTGAGCGCACCCACCACATCCCCGGTTTTATCCGTGGTTTTCATGGTAATGATACCCTTGCCGCCGCGTGTCTGCTGACGGTACTCGCCGAAATCAGTGCGTTTGCCGATGCCTTGATCGCCAGCGACGAGCAAGGTGTTGTCTGGCACCACGATGGCCATGGCCACGACGGAGTCGGTTTTTTCAAGGCTGATGCCGCGAACACCCGCAGCGGGACGGCCCATGGAACGGACATCGCCTTCAGCGAATCGAATACTCATGCCGTCATGGGTGATCAGCACAACCTCGTCGACGCCGTTAGTCAGTTTGACATCCATCAGTTCGTCCGCCGGATCAATTCCAATGGCAATAATGCCGCCCTTGCGGATATTACGGAAATCGGAGAGCGGCGTCTTTTTGACGGTGCCCTGTTTGGTGCAGAAGAAAATGAAGTTCTCCTGATCCCAAGTGATGTCCTCCTTCTTGGGGCCGTACTTGGAGATCACGCGAATGAGTGCGGCGATGGTTTCCCCGGATTGCAGCTCCAGCAGGTTCGCGATACTGCGGCCCTTGGCGGCGCGCCCCATATCGGGAATCTCATGCACACGCTCAACGTAGACGCGCCCTTTGTTGGTGAAGAACATTAGGTAGTCGTGAGTGCTGGCCGTAAACAAATGTTGGATGAAATCATCCGCATCACCTTCGGTTTGCGCTTCACGAGTGGTCATGCCGATTACCCCTTTGCCACCGCGGCGCTGTGCGCGGTAAGAGCTTACATTGGTGCGCTTGATCAGCCCGGTGTGGGTAATGGTGATGATCACCCCTTCGTTGGCGATGAGGTCTTCAATGTTGATTTCGCCCTGATCCGGCACGATGTCCGTGAGACGGTCATTGGCGTGTTTGAGGCGGATTTCAAGGAGTTCCGCCTTGATGATGGCCATGACGCGGGCCTCGCGGGCCAGAATGTCGAGCAAGTCCTGAATGCGTTTGATCAGCTCGTTGTATTCTTCCTTAACCTTTTCGCGTTCCAGACCGGTCAGTTGATAGAGGCGGAGCTCAAGAATCGCGTTTGCTTGGATTTCGCTGAAAAGATAGCGGCCTTCCGTTAGTCGGGCCGGGTTGCGGATCAGGATGCCGAGTTTTTCGACGTTGGCCCTGGTGAACTCATAGGCCATCAATTTAACGCGGGCCTCGTCGCGGTTCTGCGAGGTGCGGATGATGCGGATGAAGTCATCCAGATTGGCCAGGGCAATGAGGAAACCTTCCAGGATTTCGGCGCGGGCTTCGGCTTTGCGCAACTCGAAGCGAGTGCGGCGTAGGATAACCTCGCGGCGGTGATCGATATAGCAACCGATCATCTCCTTAAGATTCAGAATCTTCGGGCGGCCGTGGTCGATGGCCAGCGCATTGACGCCAAAGCTGGTTTCAAGCGAGGTGTGCTTGAACAGGTTGTTGATGACCACCTTGGGGTTGGCATCGCGTTTCAACTCGATGACCACGCGGGTGTTTTCATCCGATTCATCGCGAATGGCCGTGATGTCGGTGATGATCTTCTCGTTAACCAGCTCCGCAATGCGGGAGACCAGCGTGGCACGATTGACGTTGTAGGGGATTTCCGTGATGACGATCTGTTCGCGGCTGCCCTTGAGCTGCTCAATGCCGACTTTACCACGAATGCGAACGCTGCCACGACCGGTTTCGAGATACTGACGGATGGGGTCTTTGCCGCAAATGGTGCCGCCTGTGGGGAAGTCCGGCCCCTTCACAAACTTCATCAATTCCTTGATGGTGATCTCGGGATCGTCAATCTGCGCGCAGATGCCATCGATCACTTCGCCCAAGTTGTGGGGAGGCATGTTGGTGGCCATGCCGACTGCGATACCCGTGCCGCCATTGACGAGCAGGTTCGGGAACGCGGCAGGAAAAACGACTGGCTCCTCGCGGGTTTCGTCGTAGTTCGCGACGTAATCCACGGTGTCCTTCTCCATGTCCGTCATGAGAGCGGCACCCAGGTGGGTCATACGTGCTTCCGTATAACGCATGGCAGCGGGTGGATCACCTTCAACGGAACCGAAGTTTCCTTGTCCATCAATCAGCCGTTCGCGCATCGCCCAAGGCTGGGCCATGTGGACCAGTGTGGGATAAATGACAGCTTCGCCGTGCGGGTGATAGTTACCGCTGGTGTCACCGCAGATCTTGGCGCATTTACGATGCTGCCTGTTGGGAAACAGCGACAGATCGTGCATCGCCACCAGGATACGACGCTGAGAGGGCTTGAGCCCGTCGCGGACATCGGGCAGGGCGCGCGAGATGATGACGGACATCGAGTAATCAAGAAACGAGTTCTTGATCTCGTCGGCCACGTTGATCTTTTCAATCTTTTCGCTCGACGCGAAGAGAGGCAATGCAGCCGGCGGTTTGGGAGGAATTTCGTCTGGCATGGGAAATAAAAGTCAGAAAGCTGGGTTCAAATATCGAGATTCCGCACGTTCAAAGCGTTGTCTTCGATGAATACGCGTCGGGGTTCCACTTCTTCGCCCATCAACCGGGAGAACATGTCTTCCGCCTCCACGGCGTCGGTGAGGTCGATGCGAAGCAGTTTCCTCTTGGCCGGGTCCATCGTCGTCTCAAACAATTGTTTGGCGTTCATTTCCCCCAGACCCTTAAAACGCTTGATCTGCACGCCGCGTTTGCCGGCTTCCTTGACCGCCGTCAGAATCTCGCCAATCGAGAAGAGCGGTTTCACATTGGCTTTTTCGCCCTCGCCTTCGGTGATTTCAAACAGAGGTTTGTCCTGCGCGGAGTAGTGGTCGATGCTGAAGCCTTTTTTCTCCAGCTTCTGCAATAGTTCGCCTACGGATTTGCTTTCGTAAAGAGGGACGTGCCGGGCGCGACGCACATTGCCCACCTTTTTATCGGCCTTGGTTCCGTTGAGTTCGGTCGAAATATCCGTGCCCAGACCGAGGTCCAGGTTGGCTTCCGCGAACTTGGCCAGATCTTCCTCAGTGAGAAAGTAATGAACAGACTCGTTGTTGCCGTCGCGGACCTTGACCAAGTGACGGGGGAGTTCGTGGGTTTTGGGATTGCGCGCTTCCAGGTAATCACCAAAGTCGCCCCCATGCCTTTTAAGGCCCAAGGTGTATTTGTCCAATTGCACGAGCAGCTCCAGAATCTCTGCGACTTGTTTGTCGCTGAATTCTTTGCCGTCCGACAAATTTTTCAAACGCACGTCCTCGCTGCCCAGTTGGATCAGAATCTTGTTCAGTTGCACGTCATCATCGACGTATTCCACACGCTTTTTGCGCGTTACCTGATACAAGGGCGGCTGCGCAATGTACACGAACCCTTTGCGAACAAGGTCGGTCATCTGTCGGTAGAAAAATGTGAGCAGCAGCGTGCGGATGTGAGATCCGTCCACGTCGGCGTCGGTCATGATGATGATCTTGTGGTAGCGCAGCTTTTCAAGATTGAACGAACCCTCCATGGTGCCGTCTCCGATCCCCGTGCCGATCGCGGTGATCATGGTCCGGATTTCCGTGTTTTGCAGCACCTTGTCCAAGCGTGCTTTCTCCACGTTGATCAACTTACCGCGCAGCGGAAGGATGGCTTGAAACTTACGATCACGGCCCTGCTTGGCAGAGCCACCGGCGGAGTCACCTTCGACAATATACAACTCGGTATTGACCGGATCACGATCCGAACAATCGGCCAGTTTACCGGGCAGTCCGCCGCCAGTGAGGGCACTTTTGCGCACGGTTTCGCGGGCTTTGCGGGCCGCTTCGCGGGCACGGGCGGCCATCAACGCCTTGTCGATGACCTTCTTTGCAACCGAGGGGTTGGCATCCAGAAAGGTCATGAAACCATCATACACAATCGAGGCCACAATGCCTTCGACCTCGGTGTTGACCAGTTTGACCTTGGTCTGGGATTCAAAGCGGGGGTGGGGGAGCTTGACGCTCAACACGCAAACCATGCCTTCGCGGACGTCATCGCCGGACACGCTGGGGTCCTTTTCTTTGATGATGTTGTTGGCCTTGGCGTATTGGTTGATGACGCGGGTCAGCGCGCTGCGGAAGCCGATGCTGTGCGTGCCACCATCCGGATTGGGAATGGAATTGGCAAAGCACAGCAATTGATCGCTGTAGCTGTCATTGTATTGCAGCACGCAATCGACAAAAATATCGTCCTCAACGCCCTCGATTTTGAAGGGGCGTTTACCCGCCAGAATAATCGGCTTGGGATGGATGACCTGCTTGTTGCGCCCGAGTTGTTTGACAAACTCCTCGATGCCGTCCTTGTAATAGAACCGCTCCGATTTGTTGTCGAGCCGCTCGTCGGTCAGGTAAATTTCGATGCCGGGATTGAGGAAGGACAGCTCGCGCAGACGGTTGGCCAGAATATCAAACTTAAACTCAGTCGTGATCGTGAAAATCGTGGCATCAGGCTTGAAGGTGATCAGCGTGCCGGTGCTTTTGGATTTGCCGATGACTTCCAGTTTGCGCGTGGTTTTGCCGCGCTCGAACTCCATGGTGTAAACCTTAAGATCGCGCGAGACCTCCACTTTAAACCAATCGGAGAGAGCATTGACGCACTTGGCGCCGACACCGTGCAGACCGCCAGAATATTTGTACGCGCCCTGGCCGAATTTACCGCCCGCATGCAGATTGGTTAGCACCAGTTCGACTGCCGGCATCTTGAACTTCGGATGCATATCGACCGGAATGCCGCGACCATCGTCGCGAATCGAGACTGATCCGTCGACATGGATGGTCACATCAATCCGTTTGCAGAACCCGGCCAGATGCTCGTCGATGGAGTTATCCAGAACCTCGAATACGCAGTGATGCAATCCGCGCTCATCAGGATCGCCAATGTACATGCCTGGGCGTTTGCGGACAGCCTCCAAGCCCTCCAATTTGTCAATTTTGGAGGCATCGTATAGGTCCACCTTGGTGGCTGGATTAATCTCTTCTGAATCACTCATCGCACGGAAATAGGGTACAGCCCGTGAGGGCAAAAATCGGTTCCGAAAACTCTATTAAGAATGCCTGAAATGAACCCGGCTGACAACGTCAATTTAAGCGTCTGAAGATAGCGTTTACACCACAACCCGTAGTGGGGAACGTAGATCGATACAGACTATCTTGGAGATTCACTTATGTGGAGCGCGGTGGCAGAGCGAAACGCCGACACCGCTTTCGAGGGCGAGGTTGCGGTGTAAGCTGATCCACTCTATGAATGGAGCTTGCTCGGCAAAGCG
>JANYDC010000162.1 GCA_025359965.1 Pedosphaera sp. | reverse complement strand
GTCCTTTGGAAAAACGGCAGGAGGCTGCAGCAGTCCAAGACGGTATCGCGTGCTTCCGCGCGTTGGGCTACTCGGCAGCCTTTATGGTTCGTACACCTGGCCATTCTGGGACTCTCAAATTCTCCGGGAAAACTAAATAGGCCACTCGTTCCGATTCGCGCCATGCCATATCCAGCGTTTTTGCATCTATTCGGCGGCGAGGCTGGGCTTTGGAGCCGGGATCATTAACCAAATAATCACCACTTTCCAAACCCACACAAACGACCAGATGGCCGCTACCGCCAAAATCGCGGCCCAACAATCTGTTATAGGAAAGGGACAGGCCGATGGGAACGCCAGCCGCAAGCCAAGGGTGCAGAGCTTCGAGATGATTAAACCGCACCACATTTGCGCGCAGGCCGGGCAATGATCCGGCAAAAGCAATATTGAAAGGCCAATTGCCGGTGCCCGGCCAAGCGGGATCGAACACTGCTGCGGCGACTTGGGGCACTCGGAACTCCCAGTCAGGACGATGTTCGCGGTTGGCCCAATAGCTTAGGATCATGGCCAGACTGGTCGGGCTGCACCATTTCGTTGCGCCTCCCTTATAATCCCCTTGGCTGAGACGAGGAACGCCCAGATTCAAGTTCCTGATAAGTGTGGAGCTGTAGGGATTTGGAGCTTCGCCAGGACGCCACAGGCTAACAGAAAGAAGCCGAAGCGTGTTGGTGGAAAATGGCGAAGTGAATGCAATCCGCCATTGGAACCGCTGTCCGTTGGTCGCCAAAACCACGGTGTCCGTGTCCACCCGTGAGAGTCGGTTGGACTGCCCACGAATGCTGGTTCGAGCCACGCGATTGGTGGAAAGTGACCAGTGGCCAAGTTGTAGCCACGGTGTTTGCTCCCCGGCAACCTCGGCCCGCAGCTCGATATTAATAGCCTCCGTATCCGGCAGTCTGGCGTTCCATGCAACAATGGCCTCCTGCCAATACATGTCGGAGGTGATCCAAGGCGATTCGATCTGTTCGATAAAAGGCGCCCCGGTGTTTGTTGTATGAGTCAGGTGAGAAAAATCGTCCCACACAAAAGTCCGGACATCGGCAGTTGCCAGACCAAGCAACCACAAGAACGCAAGGAATGAGAAAAGGCAGCGAGATAAGCTCATGAGGCATGGCGCAGGGCCAAAGTCCAGGACAGCACAAGCAAACCCAAAAACAACATGCCACCGGCCATCTGAATACGATTGTTTTGGACTATCCGAGTGGGTGTTAGGGCAAGCAGGCCACCTGTGAGCAATCCCCCCACGAACCCTCCTGCGTGGGCAATAATGTCAGAGTCCGGAGACAAGCCGAACAATATGAAAAGAAAGAACCCGGACAGGGCGGTGGTCAGAATGGCTTTACCAGCGGCGCGGCTGGAATTCCAGAGTCCCAAGGAATGCAATCCGAGCACACCCACTGCAGCCATCATCATTCCTGATGAGCCTAACCCCAAATAGGAATGCTGCCGCAATAAATACCCAGCCACGTTGCCAAAAGCTCCCGCAAGGAAAGTGGCCAACAGCACAAGGCCCGCTCCAAACCGACCCATGGCAAGGCCCAACATCAGAAAACCGAAAATAAGGTTGGCTGCCAAGTGGCCGAAGTCTCGGTGAAGGGTAATGGCAGTGAACAAACGCCACCATTGACCACGGGCAACCTGACTCGAATCCATGAGTCCGACGTCCAACAAATGTAGGGATTCCGAAGATGCCAAGACGTGCCACAGTGCGAGCGCCACCAGCCAAAGCACTACTGCTGGATGCAACTGCCAGTCGATCCCCGGCACATTTCTATTCCACGTCCAGCCCCGGTTTTCCACGCGGTATTGGTGAATGGCGGCCAGAGCCGCCGTTTCCTGGCCGGGATCCACAATCAACGACCAATGGGATGGGTCATCGCTTTGCAGAATGGCCTCAATGCCTTGACTGGCAAGCACGAGACTCCAGTCCATAGCCTGCCGTCTCGAACGGGCGCGGATGTACCCTGCGGAATTCGCTGCGGATGGCGATATCGTCGTTTCTTCCATTTACTGAGTGGACCCTAAACCAAGGAGTGGATTTTGGCCAACTCCGCCGCTCAAGAAAAGTGCGCTTGCGCACCATGATGGAAATGCCTTCAATACCACTGTCAATGGGTAATTCTAGGACACCATCTCGATGGTTGCCCTACAGTGTGTATCGCGCTTAATATCCCCGCCAAATCAAATGAGCTGGTTCCAACTTGATCCTAAAAGTATTGCCGAGCGCACCCAATATGGCGGCGCAGCAAAGAAAATACCCTCACTCCAAGCTTCACTCTTGCGCGGCACCGTTGGCTTTACGGCGGTGAGTGTCGCAGGTTTTGCTCCTTGGGCAGTGACCGGTCGGTGGCTTAGGCAATGTATTGGGGAAGCCGGGCTCTATGCGGTTTGTGCCTTTGCATTTATTGTCCTGAGTGGATTGCTGTTGCACCAACTGATCATGGGCCTGGGTTCATTGGGCCGATTTTACAAAGTCTTCGGTATTTCGTTTGCCGCTTATTCGGTTGCTTGGATTGTCGGCTGGATGAGTGTGGGCGGACATTGGGGAAGTATTACTGGCTTGTTAGCCGGCACAGCGGTTATGGGATGGATGCTGGCCCGGGCCTTCGATGCGACCCGGCAAACGCTCATTGTCATCGCCGTGCTCTTCGTCTTGAATTCGCTCGGCTATTTTCTGGGTGGCGTTGTTGTGGAAACCATAATGGCTCTGAAACAGGTTTCCCTGTTCGGCAGTGTTGTGCCGAAGCCGGTCCAAATGACGTCGGCTAAATTACTCTGGGGTGTTTTTTATGGTCTAGGTTTCGGGGCAGGTTTGGGTTTAGCCTTCCATATCTGCCAAACTGAAGCCCGCGCCTTATTGGCATCCTCTGTTGCACCACGAATCAGGGGCGAAGGGAAATGAGCCGTTCCACGTATTTGGCGAGGACGTCGAATTCCAGATTGACGATTTCAGAAGACTTGCGAGCGTGGAGAGACGTGACAGCGAGGGTGTGAGGAATGATCCAGACGCGAAAGGCGTCTGCAAGGACTTCAGCTACAGTTAGGCTGATACCGTCGATGGCGATGGCTCCCTTGAAGACGAGGTATTTGAGGGAGGCGGGGGCGGGCACAATTTCCAAGAGCCAGTCGGAGCCACGCTTTTCCATGAGACGGATTTGGGCGGTTCCATCGACATGACCGGTGACGAAATGACCATGCAAACGTCCGTCGGCAGGCAGGGAGCGTTCGAGGTTGACGGGTTGGCCCACGACGGCTTGGGAAAAGGAGGTGCGTTGCCAGGTTTCAAGAAGCAAATCAAACTGAAGTCTCCAGGCTTCATCGAGCGGTTCGATCTCGATGGCAGTCAGGCAACAACCGTTGACAGCGATGCTGTCACCGAGACGAGCCCCCTGCCCTACGGTGGGCGCGCGGAGTTTCAGACGAATGGATTTTTCGCTGTGGGTGATAGATTCAATGACACCTGTTTCTTCAACGATTCCGGTGAACATAAGCAATTGGGGCGCGGGGTTGTATTAGAGCGCGGAGCATCAGGTCAACCCCCAGCCATCGGTACTGCACCGAATGCAGGGGTAATCCGCGAGGGTAACCGGCAAGGCTATGGTCTCCGCCGACGGATTTTCGAGCGTCGCGTCCTCCAAGGATAAGTGGTGCGTAGAAAAATACGATGCGATGAGCAAGTTGGGCTTTGAGGAACTCAGCGTGCGTCTCCCCTCCTCCTTCGACAAGCAGGGATTGAATTTGCATCTCGCCCAATCGATCCATCACCCAAGGCAGATCCAATCTTCCTTTAATTAAGGGCGCGATTAGGACCCTAACGTTGGATGGTACAGCACGAACGGCGCGTTTTGGCCCGTGGTCTGATGTCACGACAATGGTGTGGGCACGATGATCATCAGTCAGCACTTGCGCCAAGGGAGGTGTGCGCAGTTTGGGATCAAGAATGACCCTTCGCAACGGAGCAAGACGTGCTCGCCCGCGCCACGTCAGGGATGGATCGTCGGCGATGAGGGTGTTGACTCCAACCAGAATCGCATCCGAGCGACGTCGCAGAATCATGCCTTCCTTGCGCGCTCTCTCGCCGGTGATCCATTTGGATTCGCCGGCTGCGGTGGCGATTTTGCCGTCTAAGCTCGATGCGGACTTGAGCGTAACAAACGGGCGGCGATGAATCATCCAATAATGAAAGCCCTCGTTTAAATCGACTGCCTGATCAGCCAGCAAGCCCGACCAAATTTTGACTCCCGCCTGCGAAAGCAGGTCGAGGCCTGCACCGGAATGTTTGGGGTTGGGATCGACTGCGGCTACCACCACTTTGGGAATGCGGGCTTTCAGGATAGCCTCGGTGCAGGGGGGGGTTCGGCCATGGGTGGAACACGGCTCCAACGTGACGTAGAGAATGGCGCGACCTAATTTGTGACCACTGGCTTGCGCGTGGCGGATGGCTTCGACTTCGGCGTGGGGTTGACCAGCCTGATGGTGCCAGCCTTCTCCAACAATCTTGCCGTTAAGCACCAGAACCGCTCCCACCATGGGATTGGGTGAGGTGTCGCCAGTCGCACGGGCCGCAAGTGATAAGGCCCGCCTCATGTAACGCGCGTCATCCGAGGAAAATACTGGCGCGCTGGGGTCCATGGCGGTTTAGGCGTCGGGGAACAAAGCTGCGGCAAATTCTTTCGGATTGAACGGCTGGAGATCGTCCGGTTGTTCCCCCACACCAATAAATTTAATGGGCAGACCGAGTTCGCGCTGAATGGCCACTACCATGCCGCCCTTGCTGGTGCCATCGAGCTTGGTGACGACCAGACCGGTCAGCGGCACGGACTTGTGAAACTCTCGGGCCTGCGTGAGCGCGTTCATGCCAGTGGTCGCGTCCAGCACCAGAAGCGTCTCATGCGGAGCTCCTGACAGTTGACGGTCCATAACACGATGAACCTTTTGCAATTCCTTCATAAGATTGCTTTTGGTGTGCAAACGACCGGCGGTATCAACAATCACCACATTGGCATGGCGGGCGGCGGCGGCGGACAGGGCATCGTGTGCGACACTGGCCGGATCGGCTCCATACTCCCCTGCTGTGACGGGCACATTTAACCGCTCGCCCCAGATTTTGAGTTGTTCTATGGCGGCGGCGCGGAAGGTGTCGCAGGCGGCCAGTTGGACGACCTTCTTTTGAGTCGTTAACCAGTAGGCCAGTTTGGCACTGGTGGTGGTTTTACCCGTGCCATTGACGCCCACGATTGAAATGACAGTGAGACCGGAAGGTTGAAACTTCAGACCGATGACTTCGGAGCCCAGCGCTTTTTCGATCTCGCCACGAGCAACTCCGAAAACATCAACGCCTTTCGATCCCTGTGTTTCATAGGATTTCTTAACGGCAATCATGATCTGCTCGGTCATGGCCACGCCCAGGTCCGCGCCGAGCAACACCTCCTCCAAATCCTCCGCGCTCTCGGAGGTAAGCTTCGGCGAGAGAGTGACGATGCGCTTGATTTCATGGACGAGCTTGCTGTGCGTTTTCTGCAAGCCCTCCTTAAGTCGTGAGAAAAAACCCATGGCGAAAGTCAGTAGGTCAAAGAGTATTGGGGACGGACTGCCTGGCGGGGTGATCTGAAGGCAGGTGCTCTTTCATCTCAGTTACGCGAAAATAAGGAAGCTTCACGGAGCCGATCAGAGGTTTGCCTTTGTTCATTCCATGGCAATCTGAGCCACCGGTGACCAGTAATTTGTGCTTATCTGCCATCGCCAGATAATGCTCCACAGTCATGGGAGGGTGTTTGGTATGGTAACACTCAATCCCGTCAAGCCCGGCTGCAACAAGCCCCGGGATGAGTTCATCACGGCGCACCAAGGCGGGATGCGCCATTGAAGCCAGTCCTCCTGATTGATGGATGAGGGCAATGGCATCGGCCGCATCGATTTTGAATTTTGGCACCCAGCCGGGCCGACCCTTCTTCAGGAATCGTTCAAAGGCCTCGTCCAAGGTACGGCAGACTCCGTTTTGAATGAGCACGCGGGCAATGTGTGGGCGGCCGGGCGACTTGCAATTGGCCAAGGCGGAAACCTGATCAACGGTAATGTTGACGCTCAACTCCTGCAATCGTCCGACCATCTCGATAATGCGGTTTTGGCGAACCTCCTGAAAACGGCGCGTTTGTTGCAGAAGCACCGCGTTGTCGATGTCGAGGAAATACCCAATAAGGTGGAGCTCGGTCCCTTGCGATTCAGACGTAAATTCGCAGGCTGGAATAAACTCCACGCCGTTTTGTCCACAGGCCGCTGCCATGCGCGGGCAACCTTCGACGGTGTCATGATCGGTCAGCGCCACCGCTGTCAGTTCGTAACGGCGGGCTTCCGACGCCAGAAATTCAGGAGTATAGGTGCCGTCCGAGAAGGACGTGTGCAGATGAAGATCGCTGAACATGCTGACGGGGTTCAGGATGCCACCCTCGCTGGTCGGAGCACGTCACCTTTGACCTTGTCCAATATCCCATTCACAAATTTGCCACTGTCCTCAGTAGAGAATTTTTTGGCGATATCGACTGCTTCGTTAATGCTGACCACAGGAGGGATATCGTCGCGATGGTACATCTCGAAGATGGCCAGGCGGAGGACGTTGCGATCCACCACAGCCATGCGGTGCATATCCCAGTTTTGCGCAAATTTGACGATAATGGCATCCAGTTCAGCCAAATGATCCAACACACCGCGGATCAGCGGTTCTGCAAAAAGGCGCACCGATGCCTCCTCAGCGGTGGGAGGTGTAACCTCAGCCTCAGCCCCCCATCGAGCCACGCCCTTTTCCTCTTGGATGGCGGCAAGTTGCTGCGAGTCCCAGAAATGATTCAACGCCTGCTGCAAATCTTCAGACTTGTTGAGATCATACTGGAACAAAAACTGCACCGCGCGTTCGCGGGCTTCTCTTCTCATACCCATATCATCAACATGCGGCAGGCAGGGGCTGCCATCAAGCAAATCATGCGGCTTGCCATTTCGCAAAGTCTCATGCGCCGCAGACTCCACATTTGAAACACTCTCTCAGCATGGTGAGGGTAGCGTTGTTTTGCCCGACGTGAGACTCACACTTAGAAAAGTTTAATGATGCGTCTTGGTTAAAGTGCGACTTTAATGGAGAAGTGCCCAGAGTGGATCAAGTTTTGGTGGATAGGGGGTTGTGTGAGAGTAGGGAGAAAGCCAAGCGCTTAATCCTGGCCGGACAAGTGCGCATTAATGGGCACAAGGCAGCCAAAGCCAGTGATGCTGTTAAGGAGGGTGACAACCTCCAAGTTGATGCGGGCGAACGATATGTGAGCCGGGGTGGATTCAAGTTGGAACATGCGTTGAAGCACTTTGAGATTGATCCGACAGGGCTTAATACAGCGGATTTGGGGGCGAGCACCGGTGGGTTCACGGATTGTTTGCTTCAGCATGGAGCGGCCAAGATTTGGGCAGTGGATGTGGGACAGGGCCAGCTCGCCTGGAAACTTCGGACTGATCCGCGAGTGGTGGTAATGGAAAAGACGAATGCCCGGGACCTCGCGCCGAAACAAATGGGCGTTGGGTGGGTATCATCAGATCTTGTGGTGGTGGATTGTTCATTTATATCGCTGCGTAAAATTATTCCTACTGCTGTTGCGCTGGTGCGTCCTTCCGGTAGGATTGTGGCGCTGGTCAAACCACAGTTTGAGGCTGGCAAAGAGGAGGCTGATCGCGGCCGGGGGGTTATTAGGGACCCAGCCATTCATCAGCGTGTATTGGCGGAGATCGAACAATTTGTGAATGGGCGGGGTGATCTGAAGTGGTGTGGATGCACCGAATCACCGCTAATTGGACCTGCAGGGAACAAAGAATTTTTGGTATTGCTTGAACGAACCCACTAAATCACTGAAACGCTTGGGCATCTTTGGCAACCCGGAAAAAACCGGCGCTGGAGATTTGATTTCTGAGGTCATCCTGCTGGCCGAAAAATCCGGATGTGAAGTGATTCTCGAGGTTGAAACCTCAAAGCTTTGTGATTTTGTCAACAAGCCGACGCTTTCCCTGCAAGCCACTGCTGAAAATTCGGACTTGCTGCTCGTTCTTGGAGGAGATGGCACCATGCTTGGAGCCGCCCGTTCACTAGCCGGATCCACGACTCCGGTGCTAGGGGTGAACACGGGAGGGCTTGGCTTTTTAACGGCGTTGTCTGGAGCACAGTTTGCGGAACTGTGGCCGAGCATCCTGAATAAGGAATACCGCCTTGAGCACCGACCTCTGATTGAGGCGCGAGGAACAGGCAGCGGGTCAAACATCCTCCAGAAAGCTGTGAATGATTTTGTCATCGGCGGTGGTGCTGCATCCCGTTTGATCGAATTGGAAGTAAGCGTAAACGGCGAGGTGATGACCCATTATCGGTGCGATGGTCTGATCATTGCGTCACCCACCGGGTCCACTGCTTATTCACTGGCGGCGGGAGGGGCGATCATTGCTCCAGAGGCTGATGTGCTCTCTATCACCCCCATCTGTCCGCACACTCTTTCCAACCGTTCAGTGATCGTGCGCATGGATGCGGAGGTGGGTGTGAAAGTCCTTACCAAAAAACTTGAAGTTTACCTGACAGCCGATGGACAGGTTCAGCATCTAATGAGCCAGGGTGACGAGGTCGTCATCAGCCGGGCAGCCGAGTCCATAACCTTTGCCCGTCTTCCGAACAGCACTTTTTTCACCACACTCAGACAAAAACTAAATTGGAGGGGCCAGCCATGATTCGGTTGAAGGATATCGCTCTTAAGGGAGGGGTCTCGGTAATGACCGTGAGTAAGGTTCTGCGTGATGCGCCAGATATTTCGTTGGCAACCAAAACGCGCATTCGCGCGTTGGCCCAACAAATGGGATACACGCCTGACGCCGTGGCGCAGGGGTTGCGCACGCGCACCACGAAATTGCTGGGACTGGTCATTCCCAGTGTGGCCGATCCTATTTCGGCTCGAATGGTACTGGCCATTGAGGAGCGTGTTTTTGATCTCGGATACGACCTGATTCTTGCCCAGTCACAGAACAGCGTGGAGCGTGAGGAATCGATTCTCCGTCGCCTGATGGCACGGAGGGTGGATGGATTGTTTGTGGTCCCCGTCTATCGACACAGCCAGATGTGCCCCGTTTACACTGAACTGGCCGACAGGAAGATCCCCACGATCATCCTTGGTCACAAGCCGCGTTTTGCGGAACGGTTTATCAACGTCGAGACAGACGACGTTCGATCCAGCCAGACTGTGACTGAACATTTGCTTGAACTGGGTCACAAACAAATAGCCTTCTTTGCTGGGCCTAGCGTTTCACCTGCCTCGGCGGAACGCTTCGAGGGCTATCGACGGGCTCTGCGCGAAGCAAAACTGGATGTGGATGACCGACTGGTTTTCACGGCAGGGAATACCATAGAGGAAGGGGCGAGCGCGGTTCTGCAAATGCTGAATGAAGGGCTTAAGCCCACTGCGCTTCAAGCAGCCAGCGATCTTTCTGCGATTGGAGCTGCTTCCATGCTTTTGCGGCAGGGCTGGAAAATTCCTGGCGACATTGCGGTGGCGGGCTTTGGGAATATCCTAATGGCGGAGTATTTCGCAGCCCCACTTACCACCGTCAGGCAGCCTAAGTTCCGCTTGGGAGCTGCTGCTGTGGAGATCATGCAGAGATTTCTGCGGTTAGAATCCGTGGAATCTAGACGTCTTGAGGCTGAGCTGATAGTCCGGGCCAGCACGCTACCTGCCAAGAATTAGGATTTTAGCCGCCAGATCGCATAGTACATACCGTTACCGCCATGTTGATGAGGCCATAACCAGCGGCGTTCCAGCTCTTCCAACTCGGGATGCTTCGCAGCGAAACTATCGGAAACCGCAGTCGTTTCATCCTTTGTGAGGGTGCATACGGCGTAAATCAAACGGCCACCCGTCTTCAAATTGCCCACCACCGCATCCAAGATTTTTCCTTGTTCCTGAGCCAGACGAGTGATGTCCGTGGGGAAAAGAGTCCAACGGGCTTGGGGATTTCGTTGCCAGGTCCCCACTCCGCTGCAAGGCGCATCAACAAGAATGCCGTCAAATTTCGTTTTAACAGGAGGGCGTCCGGACTTGGTCCACGGTGCCACACGATAATTAAAAACACCGGCCCTTTTGGCGCGTTTTTTCAATTTTTCCAACCGCCACTCGGCCACATCACTGGCCCAAATTAAGCCTTTGCCCTGCATGAGGTCGGCAAGGTGCAGCATTTTTCCGCCCTCACCGGCACAGGCATCCCACCATGTTTCCCCCGGCTTGGGCGCGCACGCAATGCTTACTCGCTGCGAGCTGAGGTCCTGAATTTCAAACCGGCCTTTGATGAATGATTCGGTGCGAAAAAGGTCTTCCGTTCCCGTGTAAAAACTGGCCTGAGGCGCTTCCGTATGTGCTTTGGACAATCCGGGCAGGACGTTCCTCAGCGTCTGATCCTCGGTCGCTTTGCAGCGAATCCAGAGCACAGGATCAACCTGCAACGATCTTAACCAGCCCTCTGAAAGCTCCACGTGGTCCGATACCCATCCCGGGACCGCCAGTTTGAACAAATCCTCGGTGGAAACCAAATTGACATCCATTTTAGAGGCTGCCAACACTTGAATTTCCAAGCTGGATTCCCTGGGCAACCAGCCCAGCCAGCGATAATACCGGAACACCATGCGGGCGGCCTCCCTCTTTCCTTCGGCTCCCATCCACGAGGTTTTTAGTCGCTCACGCAGGACTAAATCTGTAGGACGCTCGCTCGATGATTCACGGATGATCCAAAGGACTGAATCCAACAAGCGCTCTTGGCTGGTTTGCATTAGGCGCTCGCCACAAGCTGGCGCAAGACGAAAGGCAAAATGCCACCATGTTGATAGTAATCTATTTCAATGGGGGTATCTATACGGCATCGGACCGGAACCGTTTGGACTTCCCCTGTTTTGCGAACGATCCGGAGGATTAAATCCTGCTGTGGCTTCAGGCTCGCATCCAATCCCACCACATCAAAGGTTTCACTGCCGTCCAGATTGAGGGTTTGAGCAGTGGTGCCTTCCTTGAATTGAAGCGGCAGGACCCCCATACCGACTAGATTGGATCGATGAATACGTTCAAAGCTCTGCGCCACCACCACTTTCACACCCAGTAAATTGGTCCCCTTGGCGGCCCAGTCGCGGGAAGAGCCTGTGCCGTATTCCTGACCAGCGAATATGATGAGAGGCGTGCCACGCTTTTGGTACTCTATGGCAGCGTCATAGATGGCAAGCTTGGTGCCCTCTGGTTGCAGCAGAGTGTCTCCACCCTCCGCGCCGCCTAACATCAGGTTCTTGATTCTTACGTTGGCAAAAGTGCCGCGAGTCATGATGCGGTCATTTCCGCGTCGTGAGCCGTAACTATTGAAATCCTCGAAAGCCACACCATTCGCGACCAGGTACCGCCCCGCTGGAGAGGATTTCTTAATCGCGCCTGCCGGTGAAATGTGATCGGTCGTGACGGAATCCCCGAATATCCCGAGGGGACGGGCTCCTGTGATGGGCTGAATGCTGCCCGATTCCATGGAGAACGCGGTGAAGAATGGCGGCTCCTGAATGTATGTGGACTGCGCATCCCATTCGTAAATATCGCCGGAAGTCGAAGGGATCTCGTTCCACTTTGGGTTCTGCGCCGCAAAATCGGTGTATAATCTGCGAAACACCTCCGGTTTTAAAGCCGCCTGAAGTTGATCGCGTACTTCAATCAAACTTGGCCAGACATCATGCAGAAACACAGGCTTTCCGTTCGATCCGACTCCCAAAGGTTCCGTGCTTAAGTCGATGTCAACTCGCCCGGCCAGCGCAAAGGCCACAACCAAGGGAGGGGACATCAAAAAATTGGCTTTAATATTCTGATGAACCCGCGCCTCAAAGTTGCGATTTCCTGAAAGGACTGACGCAGCCACTAGATCCCCATCAACAACCGCCTTCTCAATATCAGCGCGGAGCGGACCAGAATTGCCAATGCAAGTGGTGCAACCGTAGCCGACGGTTTGAAAACCCAGCAAATCCAAATAAGGCTGAAGTCCCGTTTTTGTCAGATAATCTGTAACCACACGGCTGCCGGGAGCCAGTGATGTCTTAATGGCAGGATTGACAGTAAGCCCTTTCTCAACCGCTTTTTTTGCCAGCAAGCCGGCGGCAAGCATGACGCTAGGATTTGAGGTGTTTGTGCAACTGGTGATAGCCGCGATCAAAACGGAGCCATGGCTGATATTTAGCATTCCCGAGCCAACAGCACTTTCTTGGATGGCGTGTAAATCTTTGGGATCTTTGCCGAAACCGCTTTCCGCCACAGGCTTGCTGAAAGCCGATGTAAAATCACGCTTGAGGTTTTGCAATTCGATGCGGTCCTGGGGGCGCTTAGGGCCCGCCACACTTGGAACCACCTTGGAGATATCGATTTCGACCACCTGAGTATAATCAATCTGGCCTGCCTGGGGAATGCCCCAGAGGTTTTGGGCCCGATAGTAATTCTCGTACAGTTTCACCTGCTCATCGCTCCGGCCTGTCGCCCGCAGGTAGCTTGAGCATTCGTCGTCGATGGGGAAGAACCCCATTGTGGCTCCATATTCAGGGGCCATGTTGGCGATCATGGCCCGGTCGACCACGGGCAACGCGGCGGCGCCAGATCCGAAAAACTCCACGAATTTACCGACCACCTTGGTCTTGCGGAGCACTTGCGTTACTGTCAGCGCGAGATCAGTGGCTGTAACCCCTTCCCGCAGTGATCCTGTCAATTGAACTCCCACCACGTCAGGCGTGAGAAAATAAACCGGCTGGCCCAGCATTCCAGCTTCTGCCTCGATTCCACCGACTCCCCAACCCACAATGCCCAGCCCGTTGATCATGGTGGTGTGCGAATCAGTCCCAACTAAAGTATCGGGGTAATAAACATGACCATTGTTGAGCACTCCTTTTGCTAGGAATTCGAGATTCACCTGGTGAACAATCCCAATACCCGGAGGCACGACTTTGAAGGTGTCGAAAGCCTGCATGCCCCATTTCAAGAACTGGTACCGCTCGCGGTTGCGCGAAAATTCAAGGTCCAAATTCTTTTGCATGGAATCGGCGCTGCCTGCAAAATCCACCTGCACCGAGTGATCCACAACCAAGTCAACTGGAACCAAGGGTTCGATAATTTTGGGATTTTTGCCAAGCTTGGCCACAGCGGTGCGCATGGCAGCCAGATCCACAAGCAGCGGAACGCCGGTGAAATCCTGGAGCACGATCCTGGCGACCACGAATGGGATTTCTTCAGTGCGCGTTGAGTTTGGCTTCCATGCGGCCAGGTTGCGGACGTCCTGCTCGCTGATTTTCTTTCCGTCACAGTTTCGCAGAACCGATTCAAGAACCAACCGGATGCTGACCGGAAGTCTTGAAATTTTCCCCAGCCCGGCCTGTTCCAAGGCAGGAAGAGAATAGAAATTGCAGTTTACGCCAGCCCCGTCGGGGAACTGCTGGAGTGTGTTAAACAGGCTGTGAACTTGGCTCATAGATCAATGCGCGACTCAATAACGCCATGATGCAGTTTCCGTTGGAATCTGCAACCGCTGAAAAAGAAAAACCCCCGGTTTTAACCGGGGGCTTTGGAAAGGGATAGATTATTGCAAACGGGCGAGGACTTCTTTGATGGCGGTGAAGTTTGGCAAATCCTTGGGAGTGGCCGTTTGCTCGCTGTACTGGATAACCCCCTGCTTATCTATGACGAATGCGGCACGCGCACTCACGCTGCCCAGTCCGATGAGATCGGCAAGCAAAACGCCATAAGCCTTGGCGGTTTCCTTGTTCAAATCGCTGGCCAGGGTAACAGTGATTTTCTCTTTCTGAGCCCATGCTTCCAGTGCAAATGGGCTGTCCACACTGATGCCAATGACATCCGCATTGAGGCTTTTGTAGGCACTCAGCCCGGAGCTGATATCGCAAAGCTCGGCAGTACACACGCCCGTGAAGGCCAGCGGAACGAACAGGATGACCGTGTTCTGCTTGGCGAAGTTGTTGCTTAGTTTCACGTCAACCAGTCCGGAGCTGGTTTTTGACTTGAGAGTGAAGTCCGGTGCTTGGGTTCCTACAGCGATTGGCATACTTGTTTTGATTATGTGTGGGCTCTCTTCGAGAGTTTACAACTTAAAGGCTATACCGTTCCACCGCTGCAAGTCAATTATCTCGCCCTGCTAAACTTGCCCCTTTTTCTCCAAGTCCTCTGCAAGTAACCGCGCCACTTCCTTAAATTTGGGAACGTTTTGAGGGTTCAAATCCATTAATACTTTGTGAGCCTCAAGACAAGTGCGGCTGCGTTCCGCCGCCGACACCCGCTCAGAATCGGATATTGACTCATCAAAAACAGCAGTGCAGGGCTGAGCGTTCTGCGAAATCCTGAAAAACTCAATTACGCCAAGGCTGTCCAATAAATCCATCACCCGCTGATGGGGGTTTAAAATTTCCACGCTCAAGGCAGTTGATTCTTTAGCGTCGCCAATCACCAATCCTGCCAGCACCCCCAGAAAAGTGCTGTCCATGATGGGGCAATCCGTCAGGTCCAGCACGAAATGGCGAGCCCCCCTCTTTACCAATGAATTTACCCCGGCCCGAAACTCGACGCTGTTGAGAAGGCTCGCGCGGCCAGAAATCCTCATGAACGCCGTGTGATCCAACACGGCGAACTCAATTTTAGGCTGCGGTTTAATCATTACTGATCTTTCAAGCGGCAAGGGACGCCTCACTTTGAACGATGTTAATCAACGTTTGCTGAAGGACGAGTGAGGCATCCAGGGAACTGCCCACCAACTTGAGATTGCATTGAAGCAGTGCGTCCATTCCGCGAATTAGCTCGGATTTCGAGTAGTTGGAAGCGTGAGCCATGGAATTAAAAAGAAGGAAGGGGTGCATTGCCAAAGGGTTAAATTTCTTATCCTGCGGCACTGATTCGGCGGGGATATTCTCAAGCATTGTCTTGAATTGAGAATATGAGGAGGTGTTTCGGAGGAGTCCTTGATCGAGCAATTCCTTAAGTAAAAGCAAGACACGCACCTTGCTGATTAAACCATACAGCATGCCGATTTCCGAGGCTGAAGAGTCCAGTTTGATAT
>JANYDC010000138.1 GCA_025359965.1 Pedosphaera sp. | reverse complement strand
GAGATTGGTTTCAAAAACGGCGATTTTCATCGCCCCAACAGAGCTGCGCTAATAGTGGGAAGCTTTCACCCGCACACTGTAATCAAGCCTTTTCTTCGTTTTTTCATCATTTTAACATTGGGGACTTTTCAGACAGGCTCTGAGGTCGGATTTCGAGTAGTCCAAGTATCTGCTGGATCTCCTTAACACTGTGTTCCATCGCTTCATTGAAAATGAACACCTTGATCTTCCTACCGTTGTTTAGATACTTATTTTTGATGCTGTGTTACACTTTGGCTTCGTTGTCTTTAACCGTTCTTGGTGCACCAAACGCGGATGAAGCATCGGTAACATTGCAGGTCAATACACTGAAGCTTATTTGGAGTGATGTGGAGGCTAATGCGGTCGGTTCGCCCAAACGTCAGGAGTATTTGAAGGAGTTTCTTCAGAAGAGTGCTCCCGCGCTCCGCGACATACCGACCAATCATCCCGCTGCAGGCGGCCTCTGGACTTTACGCGCCATATCGGCATACGAGCTTGATGAGAAGGAACCGGCTGTGGCGGCTGGAATTAAAATGCAGGAGCTGGAAGTCGACAAAAGCCCGAGCGAGTTGGTCCAAAGAACACTTGCGATGCTGAACCGCAAAGGCTGGCTCAAATCGCTGCGCGAAATTGCTAACGAGAAAGCCACGGAAGAAGCTGCCGAATTGCGGCGCAAAGCCGCTGAACTGGAGGCAACCCGACTCAGAAGGGAAGAAGAGCGAAAGGTGGCAAAGGCAAAGGAAGAGGCTGAACATAAGCGCCTTGATACTGAAAAAGTGATATTAGCCTTGGCTGAAGGCAATAGTCTTGGCATGAAATTTCAGCCTGTTGCGGGAAGGAAGCTTTTATTTAGTGTCTGGGAGGTACGTGTCCAAGACTATCAGGCTTTTGTAAAGTTTAGTGGACGTAAATGGGAAAAGCCGGAATTCCACCAAGAAGCAAATCATCCGGCGGTGAATGTTTCTTGGGATGACGCGGAGGCCTTCTGTCAGTGGCTTTCAAGTAGAGAGGGCAAATCGTATCGTCTTCCAACAGATGAGGAATGGAGTTGGGCGGTCGGGATTGGTGACCGCGAAAATGGCAGCGCCCCTAAAGACAAGGATGCTGGACTTCCTTCTGAATACCCTTGGGGAACAAGCTGGCCACCCCCGTTGGCATCGGGAAACTACGATGCCTCCCTGCACTTAGACGCCTATGAATACACCTGCCCCGTGGGAACGTTTCCTGCAAATGAGCTTGGTCTTTATGATCTGGAGGGAAATGTGCGAGAATGGTGTGAGGATTTGTATGACCCAGATCGAAAAGGGAGACATGTGATTCGGGGAGGGGCGTGGCTAATGAAAACAAAAGCGACAATGTTATCCTCGTGGCGCGAGTCTGGCGATGATGGATTCCAAAGCTCCACTGTCGGCTTCAGAGTCGTTGTGATTCCTTAAACACAAACGCCAACACAAGCATGAACATTTTGGTTCTTCGAAGATATTTCACCGGACTAGTCGTTGCAGCTTTTTGCGCAGTGATGCCGGTTTCGGTGACTGCTGTGGATTCCCCGATTGTTGATGAAGCATCGGTCACATTACAAATCGACACTCTAAAATTGGTGTGGAGTGATGTTGAGGCGAATGCAGTCGGCTCACCCATACGCCAGGAGTACCTGAGGGAGTTTCTTCAAAAGAGTGCGCCTGTTTTGCGATATCTGTCGACGAATCATCCCGCAGCCGGTGGACTTTGGACGCTTCGAGCCATAGGTGCTTGCGAACTCGATGAGAAAGATCTGGCCATGGCCGCCGGAATCAAGATGCAAGAACTCGGGGTGGACAGGAGTCCAGGCGAATTGGTTCGGAAAACCTTGGCCATGCTCAATCGGAAGGGTTGGCTAAAGTCTCTCCGTGAAGTTGCAGCGGAGAAGGCCGAGAAGGATGCGGCCGAGGAACGGCGTATCGCCGCAGAAATGGAGGCCTCACGACTCCGTGCTGCAGAGGATTTGTGCCAACGTGAGGCACAACGTTTGGAAACGGAAAGACGGGCTGCCATCGAAAAACAGCGGTGGGAAGCCGAACGAGCTGAATCGGAACGCAAAGCAGCGGCTGAGCAACAGCGCAAAGAGGCTGAAATGGCCCTACTGGCCAAGGCCACCGAAAACAGCCTTGGAATGAAATTTCAGCCGGTACCAGGGACTAAAGTGCTTTTTAGCGTTTGGGAAACCCGTGTGCAGGACTATGAATTTTACGCGAACGCGGTAGGCTTGGAGCTGGAAAAACCTTATTTCAGACAGGAAAAAGACCATCCTGCGGTGAACGTTTCTTGGGAGGATGCAAAAAATTTCTGCCAATGGCTGTCGAAAAAGGAGGGTAAAACCTATCGCTTGCCCACTGATGAGGAGTGGAGTTGGGCAGTAGGGATTGGCCAACGTGAGATCGGAAGAAATCTCGAGGATAAAAATGAAAGGCTGCAAGGAATTTACCCATGAGGCACTAATTGGCCTCCGAAAGATGCTGGAAATTACTACTCTCAGTTCAGCGGCGACATTTACGATTTTACTTCCCCAGTGGGAAGCTTTCCTCCCAATGCGCTGGGCCTTTATGATATGGGTGGTAACGTTGCTGAATGGTGCGAAGACTGGTATGAGAGCACAAAAAAGAATCATGTTATGCGCGGTGCGTCATGGTCTTTCAATACGTTTACTGCCTTATTGTCTTCTTCCCGGAGTTTTGGAGTTCCTAAAAGCCGAGATGTCGCGACTGGTTTTCGAGTTGTATTAGTGACTCGCGCTGAATAAGACAAAGAAAATTGGGTTCCTTTAGGCTGGTGCTTTGCTTTGTAAAGGGTCACCAATGAAGCAATCCGGCGTTAAATGGTGGTGCGCGCCGATTTGTTTTCCAAAATACAGAATGCGCTGTTGACGGTTGGGGGCAGGTTTTGGACGCTGATGGGATATGTCGAAAATCAAACGCGCGTTGTTGTCGGTCTCGGATAAGCAGGGGTTGGTGGCTTTTGCCACTCGTCTGGCCACTGCCGGGGTGGATCTGATTTCCACCGGCGGAACGGCCAAGGCCCTTCGTGAAGCCGGGCTGAAAGTTCAGGATCTTAGCGATTACACCGGGTTTCCCGAAATGCTGGATGGCCGGGTCAAGACCCTGCACCCGCGCGTGCATGGCGGGCTTTTGTATATTCGCGGCAATGCCACCCATGAAGCGGCTGTGGCCACGCACAATATCCAACCCATTGATTTGGTGGTGGTGAATTTGTATCCCTTTGAAGCAACGGTCTCGCGGCCCGGGGTGACTTTGGAGGAAGCCATCGAGAATATTGATATTGGCGGACCGTCGATGCTGCGCAGCGCGGCCAAGAATCACGAAAGCGTCACCGTAATCATCGACCCCTCGGATTACGAGGTGGTCGCAGCCGAGATCGAGCGCGACGGGGGTACTTCGCACGCGTTGCGCCAGAGATTGGCCGCTCGGGTCTTTGCCCGCACGGCGGCTTATGATGCAGCCATTGCGCAACACCTGGCCACAGCGTTTGCAACGGGAGGCGAGACGGCACCCGCGCTATCAGTGAGCGCACCGCTGGCCCAGCCGCTGCGTTACGGCGAAAACCCCCACCAGAAAGCCGCGTTGTACGGAAGGTTTACCGAGTATTATCAGCAACTGCACGGCAAGGAGTTGTCGTACAACAACATCCTCGATCTTACGGCGGCGGCGGCGTTGATCACTGAATTCGGCGGGGATCGACCAACACTGGCTATTCTTAAGCACATGAACCCCTGTGGTCTTGGGCAGGGTATTTCGCTGCGCGAGGCTTGGGACAAGGCTTTTGCCACCGACAAACAAGCCCCTTTTGGAGGTATTATCGCGGTCAACCAGCCATTGGATGGTGCGTGCGCCGAAGCCATCGCTGAAATCTTCAGCGAAGTGATTGTGGCACCGGAGTTTAGTGCGGAGGCGCTGGAGATTCTTCGCCAAAAGAAGAATCTAAGACTGATCAAGCTGTTGAAAAATCCAGCCGGGCTGAACAGCCGCGAAGTCCGCAGCGTGGGGGCTGACTCATTCCTGGTGCAGGAGCGGGATGCCAAACCCATCCGACGCGAGGATTTCAAAGTGGTCACCCAACGTCAACCCACCGAGGCGGAATGGCAGGCCATGCTGTTCGGTTGGAGGACGGTTAAGCACCTTAAATCCAACGCCATTGTTTACGTCGGGCCAGATCGGACGCTGGGAGTTGGGGCCGGGCAGATGAGCCGGGTTGATTCGAGTCGTATCGCGGTGTGGAAAGCCGGTGAGGCAGGGCTTTCGTTGCAAGGAAGCGTGGTGTGCAGCGATGCTTTTTTCCCCTTCGCCGATGGTCTGATTGCCGCAGGAGCCGCAGGGGCAACCGCCGCGATCCAACCCGGCGGCTCGGTGCGTGATGCCGAAGTGATCGCCGCCGCTGACCAGCGCAATATGGCCATGGTATTTACCGGTACTCGCCATTTCCGCCACTAAGTGCCATGGCGAAAAAAGCATCTGCGACAGCCAAAACCGCCAAGCCCTTGCGCGGTGAGGTCTGCATTCTGTCCGGAGGTAAAAGCCGCCGGATGGGAAGTGACAAATCCAAGGTGCGGCTGGCAGGGGTGAGGATGATTGATTGGGTTCAGGATCTGGCCCGTCCCCTGGGCTGGTACCTGCGCGCTCCCGAAGAAGATTTGCAGCCGGGGCACGGGCCCATTAGCGGCATCGAAACGGCGCTGGCCGGGACGAAAGCGGACGCGGTGATTTTTCTGAGTATTGATCAACCGCTGCTGCCTCCGGCGTGTCTCGATATGCTGCGCTCACAATTGGAGGCGGATGATCTAGCTGTGTTCACCCATCTCGATGGTTGGGCAGGTTTTCCCCTGATCATCCGGCGCAAGGCCTTGAAGTTGGTTCGCCAACAGATGGCCCAAGGCGAGTTCTCCATCCAGTCGCTTGCTCAAGCGCTCAAGGCCAAAACGTTGCGTCCGCCGCAATCGCTGGCCAATCGCTTCACCAACCTCAACACACCTGAGCAATTGGTGCTCACGGAAAAATGGTTTACCCAAGAAGGTCCGGGCAGTGCAGTGGTGGAGGTTGAATCGCTCGGCGTTCGCCGTGGTAGCACGGAGATCCTGAAAGGAGTTGATTGGCGGGTCAACCCGGGGGAGCACTGGGTGATTCTTGGTGCGAACGGAAGTGGCAAAACCACCTTGCTGGGGGCATTGACGGGTTACATGACGCCCACGACGGGGCTGATGTGGGTGATGGGGCGTCAGTATGGACACGCCATCTGGCCGGAGTTGCGCAAGACGATCGGGTTGGTCAGTTCGTCCATCCGCCAGATGATGGCTGATTCCGAACCTGCGCTGCATACCGTGGCCAGCGGCAAATACGCGGTTATTGATTCGTGGGGGACACCCCAGCGAACGGACTTGGGTGAGGCGGCCAAGTGGCTGGATCTCGTGGGCTGTTCTTATTTGGCCGAACGCGTGTGGGCGGTTTTATCCCAAGGCGAGCGCCAGCGTGTGCTGATTGCCCGGGCATTGATGGCATCGCCACGCCTGCTCATTCTTGATGAACCCTGTACGGGGTTGGACCCCGTGGCTCGCGCCCAGTTTCTCAATTTTCTCAATGGTTTGGGTGAAACAAAGCAAGGTCCTTCGCTAGTGCTGGTCACACATCACGTCGAGGAAATCACTCCAGTCTTCACACACGTCCTCATGCTGCACGAAGGCAGCGTCCTAGCCGCAGGTCCACGCGACAGCGTGATGAAAAGCGATCTGCTCTCACAAGCCTTCGGCGCGGAAGTCAAACTCCGCAGCACATCCAAAGGTTATTCGTTGGAAATGATCGATTAGATTCGCAACAAATTTGCTAAACCCACCAAGGCATGAAGAAATAAGCTGTCACCCTCAAAAAAGGTTCCAAACGCAGTGCGATGACTCCACAGAAGGTTGCATTCGAAGAAATCGTCACACTCATAAAGGAGTCTCGGTTACGCGCCGCACTGGCCATCAACACCGCCATCATCGAGCTCTACTGGAGTGTTGGGGAGTACATCGTGAAAAAGATCCAGTCGGACGGCTGGGGCAAAGGCACTGTGCAATCCCTATCCGCCTACATCCAGAAAAGGCAGATTGGAATTCGGGGGTTTTCACCACAAAACCTCTGGAGGATGAGGCAATTTTTTGAAACTTACCGTAATCAATCAATTCTCTCACCACTGGTGAGAGAATTGCCGTGGACACACCACCTGCTGATACTCGGCCACTCCAAACGCGAAGAAGAACGGGAGTTTTATATCCGACTGGCTATCCATGAAAAATGGGGTAAACGCGAATTGGAAAGACAACTTCAGTCCAGCCGTTTTGAGCGCACCATCCTTAGCCCGTTAAAAGTCTCACCACTGGTGAGAGAATTGCATCCCGAGGCTTTGAATATTTTCAAAGATGCATACACCCTTGAGTTTCTTGAATTGTCCGAAACCCATTTCGAGGCTGATCTGCACGGTTCCCTTCTCCGCAACCTTGGCCGCTTTCTCACCGAATTAGGTCGCGATTTTTGCTATGTCAGCTCCGAATTTTCCATCCAGGTTGGCAGTCAGGATTTCGCCCTCGACCTTCTCTTTTTCCATCGGGGTCTGAACTGTCTGGTGGCCATCGAACTCAAGGCCGACCGGTTCCAGCCCGAGCATCTGGGCAAACTCAACTTTTATCTGGAGGCACTCGACCGGGATCACCGCAAGCAACACGAAAACCCAGCCATAGGCCTTCTCCTCTGCGCGACCAAGGATAGTGAAGTGGTTGAGTACGCCCTCAGCCGATCCCTCTCGCCGGCCATGATCGCTGAGTACAAGACCCAGCTCCCCGACAAAAAGCTCCTCGAGGCCAAGCTCCACGAATTTTATCAACTCCTTGCGCCGTCCGACGAAAAGGATGCGCCCGCTGTTGTGCGCAAATCCACCCGCAAGAGCCCACCCGCCCGTCGGCCTAAATCCCCACTGTCACGATCCGTCCAAAAAAGAGTGTGATTTACGGAGCGGCAGAGGGTTGTTATTGTGGGCCGAATATGTTTTCGCACGTAGTTATTTTTTGGACGCATGCCGACCAACCCAAAGCGGCGGATGAATTGGTGGAAGGAATGAACACTTACCTCAAGCCCATTCCTGGTGTCATACAGTTTCACGTGGGCCGAATGGTCCCAAGCCCCCGCCCGGTCGTGGAACAGAGTTATCAGGTGGCCTTGAACCTTGTTTTCCCCGACAAAAAGGCTCAGGACGATTATCAGATCCATCCTTTGCATATTGAATTTGTGGAGAAGGTGTTCAAACGGGTCTGCGCCAAGGTCGTGGTATACGATTTCGCTTAAACTGTGGTGAAATTAACCACGGAACTGATCCCAGCTCGACTGGCTGGCTCGCGTCAACTGCTCATTGTCCTGCATGGACTGGGGGACAGTATGGAGGGTTTTCGCTGGATGCCGCCCATGCTACAGTTGCCAGCCCTGAACATCCTCCTAGTCAATGCACCGGACAGCTATTACGGCGGGTATTCGTGGTACGCCTACCCGGGCGATCCCCAACCTGGCGTTATGCGGAGCCGTGGATTGGTCACTCAGTTGCTTGCAGATCAAAAAGCCGCCGGTTTTCCACCGGAACAAACCTTTCTCTTCGGATTCTCCCAAGGCTGTCTGATGACGCTGGAAACAGGTCTCCGGCATCAAGACCGGCTGGCCGGGTTGATCGGCATCAGCGGATATGTTTTGGACGCGCCGACCCTCGTAAGTGAATTGAGTGAGGCCGGACGGGCGCAGAAGGTTCTTTGGACTCACGGGCGTCATGATCCGCTCATCCCTTTTGACGGGGTGCAAGAGCAGGCGGAAGCCCTGCGGAAAGCGGGCGTCGCGGTGGAGTGGCATGCTTTTGATAAGGAGCACACCATTGCCGGAGAAACTGAAATCGCAGTGATCCGCCAGTTTATCGAAAATAATCTGCGGGATTCCGTTCGGACTGCCGTATGAATAAAAGTTGAACAAACGACATTTTATGAAATTGAATCAATATCTCACGGCCGCCCTGCTGGGTGCTGCCATTCTGGGCCTAACTGCCGCGACGCACGCCGAAGAGGCCAAAAAGGAAGCCAAAAAGCCCTACACCTTAAAGGTTTGCCCGGTTTCTGATGAAAAGCTCGGCGAGATGGGAGACCCCTTCGTGTTCGAGCACGAGGGCAAGGAAGTTCAGCTCTGCTGCAAATCCTGCAAGAAGGACTTCGCGAAGGAGCCCGCCAAGTATCTGAAAAAGATGGCCGCCCTTGAAAAAAAGGCAGCTGCCGAGAAAAAGGCTCCTTCCGACAAGAAGTAACTCTCCTGTTTTCGTGAAGGGAGGCTCTTTAGGGAGTCTCCTTTCCTCGATTGATCCAACCATGAAAACAATCCGCATTCTCACGACGCTGTGGTTTGCTTTCATGCTGCTCCTGCCGGTTGGAGCCTTGAGCCAAGGGACTGATGCCGCTAAGGCATGCTGCGGAAAGCGCGCCCATTGCCATTGCTGCTTTCAGCCCGCATCCCCCACTCTCCCTCAAACACCGGTTTCCTCGCCGCCCTTAAGCGGTGCGGAGGTCGCCCCTGCTCCATTGATTGACCTGCCCAGGCCTAACGTGGTGGCCCTCTCCCGTCTTAATCCCCTTTCCTCCTCTTCTTCGCAGCTTATCGCTGCCGACGCCACACGGCATCGACTGACCTATCAGCGAGCCTGCTCGTTGCTTCTTTGAAACTCTGATCCGGGTGTTGGATCGCGCCAATTTATGGCGCGATAATGGATTTTTGACCCCTTTGGATTGGAGTTTTCTGTGTTTATTTTCAAAATTTCCTCGGTGTTTTTATGCGCTGCCTTGTGGCAGTCGCATGCCTTGGGCGACTCGGAGCCTGTCCGTTTAACGCCTGGTTATCTGCATGACTGGGCGGAGTCGGCCCGCGAGTCTTCACCCGCCCTAAAATCCTCTTTAGCCGAACGGATCGCCGCCGCACGCGAGAAGGAAGCGGTGCGAACCTGGGGCGATCCTGTGGGCGTTCTAGGGGCCGGATTCGCGGCACGCGACAAGCGTCGCGATGACGGGGATATGATCGTCGGCATCGAGCAACCCCTGCCCTTGATGGGCAAAGCTGAGACGATGCGCGGTGTTGCTGCCGCCGGGGAGCAGCGCGCCATTACGCTCCACTCCACACGCTTCCAACAATTACGATTCGATCTTACCCGGACCCTTTTGGAGATCGCCCTGCTGGATGAGGAGCGCACGCTCTTAGCCGAAGACGCCCTTTGGCGCCGAACCATGGCCCGCGCCGCCACCGACCAAGTGGCGGCTCCAGGCGCAGGACGGAGCGCGGAGGTCCTGCGGTTGGAAGGCGAGGCGGCGTCACGTGAAGTCGAGGTCCGCAAACGCAGCCTCAGCCGGCTCGAGCTTGAGGCGCAGCTCAGAGCATTGCTCGGGTCAACTACTTTGGTGCAAGTCCCTTCTCTTTTGCTGCCAACCAATCAACTGGCCTTCCACTGGACGGATAAGCTGCTCAATCTCGCCGTACGCAACGAGCCCAAGCTGGCTCTGGCCCGGGCTGATTCAACCATTGCCCACGCGCGACTGCTCCAAACGCAGCGGGAAAGACGACCGGATGTCTCGGTGGCACTTGAAGCCAGGGCTTATTCCGGCAACGGCGAATGGCGTGAAGGCACAGCCCTGGTGAAAGTATCCCTGCCGTGGTTTCAGCCTGGGAAATGGCGGGCATTGGAGGCACGCGACCAGAGCAGGGCCGAAGCGGCCGATTACGAGCGTCTCCAACGCGAGCTCGACACGCGCGAAACCATGCGCTCCTTGGAGTTCCGGGTCAGCCGCGCACGCGAGGAAGCTCATCTTGCGGCCACCGAAATCATGCCCAAAGTTGAAGCGGCCTTCGCGGCTGGCATGGCCGGTTGGGAGGCCAATCGAGGAAGTCTCTACGATGTGATGGAAGCCAAGCGACAATGGTACGAGGCGCGCCTCCAAACATTGAGGGCCGTGGCGGATGAGTGGAAGGCTCTGGCAGAGGTGGTTCTTTGCTGCGGCATGGCGGATTTGGAAAGCTTGGAATCCGCCTTTGGAAAAGATGGGGGTGTTCAGTGAAAAACAAACTATGGGTTGGACTTGCGATGCTGGCCGTTTTGGCGGGCGGAGTAATCCTCGGTCTAAGAAACCAGCATTCAGAAAGTCAATCGAGCAAGACCGCTTCCAAGGAAAGGGGCTCACGCAAGATCGCTTATTACCAAAGCCCGATGCACCCGTGGATCAAGTCCGACAAACCGGGCAAGTGCACCATCTGCGGAATGAATTTGGCGGCCATTTACGAGGGCGATCCCGGTTACGCAGGCACAGGAAATCTTCTCACGTTGAGCAGTAATTCGGTTGAGGTCATGGGCGTGGCAACCTCGCAGGTGATAACGGGCAAGGTGGTCCGCACCCTGCGTCTCTTCGGCACGATTGATGATGACGAATCCAAGCATCACCTCCTTTCGGCCACGGTTGATGGACGCATTGAGGAACTGAATGTTCACTATAACGGCGCGGAGGTGACAGCGGGCCAATTGCTGGCCAGCTTTTATAGTCCTGTGCTGCTGGCGGCCGAGCGCGAGTATGTGGGGTTGCGTCAGAGCAAGGCGGTTACACCAGAGCTGGTCGAATCAGCCCGGCTCCGACTCCGGCGGCTTGGATTGACGGATGGGCAGATTGAGAAACTCGACAGTAAAGCCCTCGCAGGCAGCCGCACCGAGATTCTGGCGCCGATGTCCGGCACCGTGGTGAGTAAAAACGTGGCAGCGGGCCAGTACGTGAAGGAGGGCGAGCGGATGTTCGAGTTGGCGGATTTTTCAAAGATGTGGTTCAACGCCATCTTCTTCGAGCAGGATCTGGGCACGCTTCATCCCGGTCAGGAGGTCACTGTCAGCACTCCCTCACTGCCAGTAAGAACTTGGATCGGCCGCATCGCGTTCATCAACCCGAATTTGGACGAAGCCACCCGAAGCGGTCGCGCACGGATTGAGCTGGATAATCCGTGGGCGGAAAATCCGGACGGCACGCGGCGGCGGCTCCTGCTGCATCGCATGAGCGGAGAGGGCCTTGTCCATGTCGAATCCGCTGGGGACCACCTCGTGGTCCCTCGTCGCGCCATTCTGCGGGGGGGATCGGAATCCATCGTCTTTGTCGCAGCGGGTGGTGGCGGATACACTCGCCAAAAAGTCCGGCTCGGCATGGTGGGTGATACGGTGGCCGAAATTCTCGAAGGCCTCGATGCCGAGGACAAGATTGTCACGGATGGCAACCTCATGATGGACGCGCAGGCCGTATTGAATCAACCCGAAGCAGCTGCACCTACCAGCCTGAAACCTTAGTATGATTGATCGCATCATTTCGTGGTCGCTGAGGAACCGCTTTCTGGTTGTCTGCGCGCTGCTGCTGGTTTTGGCGGTGGGCCAAAAAGCTCTGCGCGAAGTGCCGGTCGACGCCATCCCCGACCTGAGCGAAAATCAGGTGGTTGTTTACGCGGATTGGTCCGGTCGGAGTCCTCAGGAAGTGGAGGATCAAGTAACCTATCCACTCTCCGCCCAGATGCAGGGGCTGGCGGGTGTCAAAGCGGTCCGCGCCAATTCGATGTTCGGCTTCTCCTTGGTCACGGTGATTTTTGAGGACAAGACGGATCTGTATTTTGCCCGCAGCCGGATTGTCGAACGTCTTGCCGGCCTGGGTGACCTGCTTCCCGAAGGGGTGCGCCCCAAGCTGGGGCCCGATGCCACCGGTCTAGGATGGGTCTATCAATATTACCTCGCGGTCGATCCCAAGAAAGCACCGGCTGGAGGGTATGACTTGGGCAAGCTGCGCGCGGTTCAGGATTGGTTTATCCGTTACCAGCTCAATGCGGTGCACGGGGTGGCCGAGATCGGCAGCATCGGCGGCTTTGTACGACAGTATCAAATCGAGGTCTCTTCCGCTCGCATGCGGTCTGTAAACATGAGCCTTGAGGAAATCATGGGCGCTCTGGCCGAGAGCAATCTCAATGTCGGCGGCAAGGTCATTGAAGAGAATGGCATGGAATTCGTCGTGCGAGGAGTGGGGTTGATCCGGTCCGCACAGGATTTGGAGAACATCGTTTTGCGCACCACTGCGGGTGTTTCCATTCCGTTGCGGGATGTGGCGACCGTGCAGGTCGGCGGTGAATTCCGGCGCGGCGCCCTTGATGTGGATGGGCACGAAGTGGTGGGCGGAATCGTGGTGATGCGAAGTGGCGGCGACGCCATGGGAGTCATCCGGGATTTGAAAAGGAAAATCGCGGAGATTTCCCCCAGTCTTCCGCCTGGTGTTTCGATTGTGCCATTCTACGACCGCAGTGCGCTGATCGACCGCACCATCGACACACTGCGCCATGCTTTGATTGAGGAAATCATTCTCGTCACGCTGGTACACATTATTTTCCTCGCGCACTTCCGCAGCATTCTCATTGTCACGCTGCCACTGCCGCTCTCCATTTTATGCGCGTTCATCATGATGAGCCAGATGGGTATTTCCTCCAACGTCATGTCATTGAGCGGAATTGCCATCGCGATTGGCGTGTTGGTGGACGCTGCGATTGTCATCACGGAAAACATCCTGAGGCGGGCGGGCGAGGTCGAGCTGCAACAAGGCCGTCCCATTACTCTTGCCCAAAGGATTGAAGTCGTCCGCGAAGGCGCGCGGCAGGTGGGCCGGCCCATCTTCTTTGCCATGGTGATTATCATCCTCGCCTTTGTGCCCGTCTTCGCACTAACCGGCCAGGAGGGCAAACTGTTCCATCCATTGGCGGCGACCAAGACCTTCGCCATGATTGCCTCCACTCTGCTGGCGCTGACCGTGGTTCCAGTGTTGTGCTCGTTCCTCGTCAAAGGGCCGTTCCACGCGGAGGAGAGCAACTGGGTGATGCGCTTTTTGGGTCGGCTCTACGAGCCGGTTCTGCGTTGGGCGCTGGCACATCGCCTCCCCGTCATGATTATGGCGGTCGGTGTGTTACTCGTCTCCCTTGCGCTCGCCATAGGCCTCCCCCGAGCCGCACAGACATGGCTTACCCGCAACGCCCCAGCAAAAGTATCAGGAGCATTCGCCGGCGTGGGCTCGGAATTCATGCCCACGCTTAATGAAGGCAGTCTACTTTTCATGCCGGTGCTTTTACCCAGTACTTCCCTCACGGAAGTGAAACGAATCATGGCCTGGCAGGATCGTGTGATTAAACTGTCTCCCGAAGTGCTCTCGGTGGCAGGCAAACTGGGCCGTGCCGAAACCGCCACCGATCCCGCACCTGTCGAAATGATTGAGACCACCATCACCCTCAAACCACAGGAGGAGTGGCGCGCGGGCATGACCAAGGCGCAACTTATATCGGAACTCAGCGAACGTCTCGCGCAGGTGCCTGGTTATGTTTCCGGTTTTTTGCAGCCAATTGAAAATCGCATACTGATGGTTAGCACCGGCATCCGCGCGCAACTAGGGGTTAAGATACTAGGCGACGATATGACTGCGCTTCAGGCCAAGGCTTTGGAGGTCGAACGCATCGTGCGCGAAATTCCCGGCGCAGCCGGTGTTGCCGCATCCCGTGTGCAGGGCAAACCTTATGTGGAAATCGAAGTGGATCGCGAGGCCCTACGCCGCTACGGATTGAGGGTGCAGCAAGTCATGGCAGTGATTGAGGCCGGCGTGGGAGGCCGCAATGTGGGCACCGCCATTCAAGGACGTGAACGCTGGCCTATTCAAGTGAGGTTCGAAGCCGCCGACCGTGGAGACATCGAACGCCTGCGCGATCTTCCAGTGGTCATGTCTGATCGCGGCAGCGTGCCGCTAGGTCAGGTGGCCCACATCCGTCGAGTGGTCGGCCCCAGTGAAATCGCCAGCGAGAACGGCCGCCTCCGCGTATTTGTGCAAGCCAATGTGCAAGGGCGCGATCTCGGCGGTTTTGTGGCCGAAGTGCAGGAGCGCATTCGCAAGCAAGTCACGCTGGACAGCGGCATGACCGTGGAATACAGCGGCGAATTCGAGAATCAAATTCGTGCAAGGCACACCCTCAGTTACGTCGTACCGATGGTTTTGCTGATCATTTTCGTGTTGCTCTATATCGTTTACGGCAGCGCCCATGAAGCCGCCCACGTCATCCTTGCTGTTCCCTTCGCCCTGAGTGGCGGACTCTTCCTGCAATGGTGGTTGGGCTATCCCTTCAGCGTTGCGGTGTGGGTGGGTTACATCGCCCTCTTCGGCACTGCCATCCAAACCGGCGTAGTCATGGTGGTTTACCTTGAGGAAGCTTTGGAGAAACGCCGAATACTGGCTGGTGGCCCGCTCTCGGCGAAGGATATCACCGAGGCTGTGGTGGCTGGAGCCCGCTTGCGCCTCCGCCCCAAAGTCATGACCGTCGCCACCATCGTGGCCAGCCTGATGCCCATCTTCTGGAGCACCCGCCCCGGCGCCGAAATTATGCGTCCTCTTGCCGCGCCCGTCCTTGGCGGAATGCTGAGCAGCCTTTTGCACATCCTGATTGTCACCCCGGTGATTGTTGCTTTCCTGCGCGAACGGGAAGAACGCACGGAACGAGGATGACCCAGCGGTCGTTAACGTTTTTCACTGGTTCGGCTCCGATCACTCCCCTAGGCTTTCAATGACGTGCCGCATGTTCGCACAGGAAAACTCTCCATGCTTTGATCTGAGAAATTAAACTCATGAAGGAAACGCTTGCAGAAATTAACGAGCTCCGGCGGTTGGGTATTATTGGTAAGAGTGCAATCGGTGGAGCGATGGGAGCGACGTTTTATTTGGAGCCCGTATCAACGTTCGATTTGGATATTTTTGTCCTCTTTGCAGGCGCACCGCTAATCCTGACACTCGCACCGATTTATGAGTTTCTGACAAACCGTGGCCATAAGCCAGAAGGGGACGCCATCGTAATCCACGGATGGCCAGTGCAATTCCTTCCTGCCGAAGGGCCGTTACTGAGGGAAGCGGTTGAAAGGGCACAAGCGATTGATTTTGAGGGGGTCGAAACGCAAGTGATGACTCCTGAACATTTGATGGCTATCGCCCTAAAAACCGGGCGCGCCAAGGACTTTGCGAGGCTTGTGGCCTTTGTGGAAGCCAAAGTGGCGAAAGAAACCATCCTGCGCGATATTCTGGAACGACACAGCTTGTCTGGAGACTGGCAGAAATTTGAACAACGATATCTAAAAAGTCCATGACTCCCCTGATGCGAGAAACACTGGAAAAGAAACGCCTTCGTCGGGAGAAGCTGATGGCACTTTCGTATCCCGAGAAAGTGCGGATCGTAGAACAAATGCGCGACGCAGCCTTGCGGATTAAGGCTGTGGCCGCCCGCAATCTCCCTGGAGTGAACCCATGAACAAAGGACGATCAATCGCAAGTTGTTTGGTGGCGATTGTGGCATTTGGAGTGTTGATGGCGGTTCGGGCAGACATCCACAGCGTCCTCGGCAGAGCAGTGGTTGCCGGTGCGGCTTTTGCACTGCTAGTTTTGGGGTGCGGACCCATTGTGAAATCAATTTCCAAGTGAATACCACAAGGTAGATTTCATTAAGGCGCAGTAACTGGTCGTTCTGCAATAAACAGCTCAAGGCCATTTTCCGTCATGCGCTGTTGAATTTCGGTGATGTGGGCGCGGTCTCGGGTTTCAACGGTACACAGCACATGCACTCTTGAGAGGTCGGGACCGGCGAATGTTCGGTTATGGACAATCTCGGTCACGTTTGCCCCGGCATTGGCGAGCACGGAAGACAGATGCGCCAGACCGCCGGGACGGTCACTAAGCAGCACATCGAAGCGATAGATGCGGCCATCAGCGGCCAATCCCCTTTCAATTACGCGGCTATGGGCCAGCGGGTCAATATTGCCGCCCGTGAGCAGCAGCACCACTTTGCGGCCAGCAAGGTCCGGAAGGTTGCCCCCAAGCAAGGCGGCCAATCCCGCCGCACCCGCGCCCTCAATGATGCACTTTTCCAACTCAGCCAGTCGCAGCATGGCCAGGGCGAGCGATTCCTCCTGAACTTGGATCATCCGATGAACCAACGGCTGAGCGATGGCGAGGGTATGTCGGCCTGCTTCAGCAACGGCCAACCCATCCGCCAGCGTAAAGCGGGTGGCAATGCGCACGGGTTCCTTGGCGGCCAACCCGGCAGTAAAACAAGCGGCATTCGCAGGTTCGACACCAATGACTTGTAGATCCGGCTTCAGAGCGTGCAGCACGGTGGCCATCCCGGCCAGCAGTCCGCCGCCGCCCACCGGCACCAAAACGGCCTCTGCGTCCGGGACTTGTTCCAAGATTTCAAAGGCCAGCGTCCCCTGTCCCGCAATCACCTGCGGATCATCAAAGGGATGGATATAGGCAAGCTGTCTCTCCTCCGCCAATCGTCCCGCCTCGCCGCGGGCCTCATCAAAGGCGTCACCGTGAAGAATCACTGTGGCACCGAACTGGCGGCAGCGCGCCACTTTCACGAGCGGGGCAAAGCGCGGCATTACCACCGTCACCGGGATGCCCAGAGAACGTCCGTGCCATGCCAGCCCCAGCGCGTGATTTCCGGCCGATGCGGCAATGACACCCCGCCGCACCTGGTCCGGAGTCAGTTGGGCGAGGGCATTGCGCGCACCCCTTTCCTTGAAACTGCCGGTGCGCTGAAGATATTCCTGTTTGCAGAAAATGCGCACCCCGGTCAGTTCGCTGAGCGCGGCGGACTCGGTGCATTGCGTATAGGCAATCGCACCGTTTAAGCGCGAACGAGCGGCGACGATCTCGGAAAGTGAAACCTTGGCGGTGGATGGATTTTTCATTCGTTGATGGAGAAAATAAAAAGCCCCGAGCGGTAAACTCGGGGAGCTTCAGAAATCAGAGTTGCGTTAAATCGCCGCGCGTCTATCCCTGCCCCAAGTGGGGGCCCATAATCAGCAGGTTGAACAGTGCGGCGTTAAACATTACGACTCTTTGTTATGCCTGACTCTCTTCCATGTCAAGGAGCGCATGCATCGCCACGCCTCCGGACAACCCCCAAATCAGCTTGCCGTTTCACCGGTGGCTCTCATTTCTCAATGGACAGCCGCTTTTCGCCGATGAGGAAAAGGGCAGCAGCTTTATAGCGCCGGCCCTTCGCAAATGCGGTCAATCCTTAATAAGCTGTTCGCGTACTTTATGCCCCCGGCGTTGCTCAAAGCGACGACGGATGAGATAAGGCGTGCGCGGCTCCTCATTGGGTTCTGCATTTTGGGCACAATCTTTGGAACAGCCTACTCGGGCTTCTACATTGCCATAAGCCACCCGTGGGGAGCCTTCATTATTGTGGTGTGCAGCCTTTGTTTTGTGACTATTCCCTGTTTTCTGAGGCGTACGGCACAGCTCTCTCGCGCCGGAAATCTCTATTGCATGGTGCTGATCGCCGGATTTTTTTGCCTTTGCTGGGTCGAGGGTGGCAGGGCGGGTCACGCCCTCGCATGGCTCGCCGTATCCCCTCTTTGCGCCATGCTTCTCTTGCCGCGCAAAGACGCGCTGTTTTGGGCGGGCATCACCCTCGCCGCCGCTTTTGTGGTCACCGGAGTCGAATGGGTTGGAATCTCTCCCCCGCTGCGCTATCCGGAATCGTGGCATGCTTTTGTCGATACCGCCGGATATCTGGGGCTGGTCGTTTTTATGTTCAATCTGGGAATAATCTTTGAAAATGGCCGACGCACCGCTCAAAAGGCCATCGAAAAGGCCATGGCCGAGCTGGAGACTGCCAACGCCCGGCTGCTGCACATGAATGCGGAGAAAAATGAGTTTCTCGGCATCGCCGCCCATGACCTCAAAAATCCGCTCACCATCGTCATGGGTTTCAGCGACATGCTGAGGTCCGGCCAAATCCCCGCTCCCCAAATCTCGCGCGTAGCCACGAATATTTGCAAGGAGGCCGCCAAGATGCGGGATTTGATCAGCAACTTGTTGGATCTCAACGCCATAGAGGAAGGACGAAACAACCTTAAACTGGAGCCGACCGATCTGGGTCCCATCCTGAATGAAGTGGCGGAGAACCACAAAACAGTGGCTGCCCGCAAGCAGATTAGCCTGACATTGCAACTTCATTCCAACGATCTCTACGCCAAATGCGACCGCATGGCTTTGACCCAGATTCTAGACAACCTGCTTTCCAATGCCATCAAGTTTTCCAAATCGGGCAGCCACGTCACCACAATCGCGGCGGTAACCGACGAAAGGTTGACCCTTCAGATCACAGATCAAGGCCCAGGCATCAGCGAGGCTGATCAGAAGAAGCTATTCCAAAAATTTGGCAAACTTTCCGCCCGACCCACGGCAGGAGAAAGCTCCAACGGTTTGGGGCTATCCATTGTCAAACGGCTTATTGAATCCATGGGTGGGACAATACGATGCGAAAGTAAATTAGG
>JANYDC010000119.1 GCA_025359965.1 Pedosphaera sp. | reverse complement strand
TTTCTTGCGCGCAGCTACCAAATTGTAGCTGAAGCCTTATCGGAGTGTCCATTTATTTGTTGGACACTACACTAGAATGATCAAGACATTTAGAAGTGAGGCCGATACAACTCGGAGCGAGATCGACCAACAGTGGTTTTATTCCGGGTGCTTTTCCCGTGGATCAACATCCACGGAGGCATTGAAAGTGGCATGAAATAATTCCTTCTGAGCGGCCCGGGCTTCGCGACGGACAAACCAAGCGTCGATCAGGGCGGTAAGCATGGCCAAACCTGTCATCCCGAAACAGGTCATCCAATAGGCAATGAACAGCAGACGATGGCGTTCCAAATAGGGAGCCAACAGGGTCATGCCCCACACTACCATTCCTCCCGCAATAAACAGGAAGAACAGTCCAAACCATCTCCTCCAGGAAATGTTTTTTAAGTTCATGTTGTAATTATATTCAAGCTTGACCGCTCCGCAAACGGCCTTCTTCGCCGAAACAGGAGGGTCGATCCCACAGTGTCAATGGGCTTTGCTCCAAGGCCAGTTTTGTATTTGAGACGGTTTGTCGGAATGCTTTTAAGGTCGCGCAGCAATCGCCACGCTTAACTGTTTTCCTAACAAGTGGATGCAGTCATTTTGGAGGAATCGGACCAGCCAGAGGCTGGGGAGCGCGTAATTTCTGGTAGATCCACGCCTCTACTGGGCGCAAAGGCCGAAGCCATTTGTAAAATGGCGAGTAAACCAGGCGAAGCCGGAACACCGACAGGATGATCGCAAGGGCGCCCCGGTTGAGACTCATCTTTGAACCGATTTGGTCGGTCCAGGTGGTTGGAACCTCCCGGATTTTGAATCCGGCGCGCGTGAGTGACACCAACAGGTTGATGTCGAACGCCACATCGGCAATCCGCAGGTAGGGATGGATGGTTTCGACGGCATGACGTCGCATCACTTTAGCCCCACATTGAGTGTCCTTAATGCCCATCCAGAACAGGGCTTCCACCAAGGCATGGAAACATCGGCTGAAGATTCGGCGTTTTAATGATTGGGTATGTTCAATGACCGCGCCGGGCAGCCAACGCGAGCCTATGGCGCAATCCACGCCTTCGCACTTGTGGACCAAATCAAGAAAGGCCTGAGGCTGGGTCGCTCCGTCTGCATCGATGTAGCCAATGAAATCAGCCATTGGCGCGAGCTTCAGTCCCTCAATGAGCGCGCCTCCCTTGCCAATGGGCGCGGCAAATTCAAGAGCGCGAATCTCAGAATATTGCGTGGCTTTTTCCATGACCACGCGCATGGTGTTGTCCCGGCACCCGTTCATGACCACCACAATATGAAACTGGCCGGGGAAATGGGCGCGGAAATATTCGACGTAAACATCAAGGACAGGCCCGATGCGCTGTTCCTCGTTGTAAGCGGGGATCAGCAGCAAAAGACTTGGTTGACCGGGATGCACGCCGGACAAATTATCAAAGCTGGCGGACGACGGCAACGCGTTTGGCAGGCCTACTGTAAACTCGCAGGGTCCACATCCACTGCCATAAAAACTTCCTTGGGCATGCGGAGCTCACCTGTGACCCGTTTCAGCAGCTTCGACAGGCGGCTCATCTGGCGGTGTCGCAGCATAATCTGGAATCGAAAATACGTCTCTGCCTTCAAAAGTGGCGCTGGTGCCGGGCCGGCGATGATCAAGTCTTTCCAACTATCATCGCCTGCCACGGCTTTATCGAGCTCCGCTCTCAAATAGTCAGAGCACCATTTGGTCTTTTCCTCGTCCTTGCCTCTCACTGTGAGCAGCGCCACTCGCGCAAAGGGCGGATAACCCAATTGTTGGCGGAATTCGATTTCAGCGTCGTAAAAGCCCTCAAAATCATGTCGCCTTGCATACTGGATGGCAGGTGCAAAGGGTGTGAATGCCTGCACAAATACCTCTCCTTCCACATCCCCTCGGCCCGCCCGGCCGGAGACTTGGGTTAGTAACTGGAAGGTGCGTTCTGCTGCGCGAAAATCCGGCATATGCAGACTCAGATCCGCATGGATAATCCCTACAAGGGTAACATTGGGAAAATGAAGTCCTTTGGCGATCATTTGAGTGCCTACTAAAATATCGATGCGCCCCGCCTTGAAATTGCCGAGTACTTCCCGGTAATCCTCCTTGCGGCGCAGGGTGTCGGAATCCATGCGGGCAACGCGGGCTTTGGGAAACATTTTATGGAGTGTCTCCTCAACCTTTTCGGTGCCGAGGCCGGAAAACCTAATTGCTGGGTTGCGGCATTTGGGCTGCGGACAAATCGATGGTGTCTTTTCAGCATGGCCACAGATATGGCACCTCAGTCGCTGTTCAGCCCTGTGATACGTCAGCGAAATGCTGCAATTGGGGCATCCCGCCACATACCCGCACAGGGGGCATTGCAGCGAGGAGGCATAGCCGCGTCGGTTGAGAAACAGCATGGTTTGTTCGCGCCTTTCCAGACGCTGGGTGATGGCCTCCTTGAGCTGTTCGGAAAAAATGGGAGGCCCTTTGGCTTTGCGTCCCTCGGAGCGCATGTCGATTACCCTAACCATGGGCAGTTTCGCGTTGTCCGCGCGCTCCGGCAGCTTCAGCATCGAGTACTTGCCCGACAGTGCATTGTGGTAACTCTCCAAGGAGGGCGTCGCTGTCCCGAGCACCACAACAGCCTTGTCAACAACTCCACGGTACACCGCCACATCCCGCGCATGATAGCGCGGAGCCTCCTCCTGCTTGTAGGAATGCTCATGCTCCTCATCGACCACAATCAAACCAAGGGATTCGACTGGCGCAAAAACCGCAGAGCGCGCACCAATCACAATCCTCGCTCGTCCCTCCCTGATTTTTTGCCATTCGTCGTGGCGTTCACCTGCTGAAAGATGGCTGTGCAGGACAGCGACCATCGTTGAATGCTCGCCATGACTAAAACGGGCTTTGAAACGTTCGACGGTCTGTGGTGTGAGGGAAATCTCAGGTACCAGTACCAATGCGCCTTTGCCGCAATCAAGCGCGTGTCGGATGGCTTGCAAATAGACCTCCGTTTTACCGCTGCCTGTTACGCCGTGGAGGAGAAATGTATGCCCTGCAGAGGCATCCATTGATTTGCGTACCTCAGCCAGCGCAACCGCCTGCGCCGGATTCAGGGGCAGCGGCTTTGTGGGGATGATGGTCTCATTTGCGTAAGGGTCTCGTTCGGAAACCACGCTCACGATCTCCAGCAGATGCTGCTCCTCCATCCTTCGAAGCGTGGAAGACGAGGTGCGCGCTTCGGCCAAAAACTTTTGCAACGGCACTTCTCCATTTGCTTGTAGGGAGTCCAAGATCAATTGCTGGCGTTTCGTGGCGGTTTGCTGAGCGCCTTCGACCTTAATCAATCGTACCACCAATCGCTCCCGCCAACCCGCCTCTTCACGCCTGACCGCTTCAGGCAGGACCGTTTTTAGAATGGTGTCGATCGAACAGCAGTAATACTCCGAAATCCAAGATGCCAATTTGAGGATGGTCGGAGTGATTGGCGCGAGTCCGGAAAGCACTTTGGCGATCGGTTTTAAATTGGCATGGGGCGATTCATCGACTATCGCCAGAACGCATCCCAGCACTTCCCGACTGCCAAAGGGGACTTTAACGCGAGATCCCACGGTAAGATGGGTCTCGAATTCGGGTGGGATCAAATAATCGAACTCACGACGCAAACTCATATCGAGCGCAACGCGAGCAATCCTGGCAGGGTGGGGGTCCGCAAATAACACTATCCCGATGATGCCTCCATGGGGCTGACTGTCGAGTCTTGGGGAAAAGCCCGCTCAAAGCCGTGCGGGATATTTGTCCTAACCTACCAGCTCAAACGAAGAATCAATCCTCACCACCATTGGTTCCGTGGATCGGGCGCGGCGAGCCAGAATGCATCAGTCTCCGCTTTGGCGGGGAAACGATAACCCTCGGAATGGCCGTCGCCAAACAATATGACAACGAGGCTTTTGCCCTTGTAGTTGTGCCAGGCACTGCGGGGATCGAGCAGACCGCGGTTGTAATGCCAAATCCAGTCTCCGAGGATGATCTTGTTGACTGAGCTGATGGCGATGTCGCTGGTCTTCAGCGATTGTCCCTGATAGGTCGTGCGAGGTTGCGAGACGTCGCCGAAGACCCGTTTGGTACGCATGAAATCACCAGCCCATTCTATAAGGTAGCTTGAACCGTATTGATTGTAGGCGTTGGTGCAATTGATCCCAACATAGAGTTGGCCTTTTATGTCACCCCGATCCGCAGGGCAGCGAAATATCTCTTTGTTGCCCTGGTATCGATACAGAGGCTTGTTGGTTTCATTGACAGGGACGTTATACATGCCGCTCTTTCCGCCGAGTGACGACCAATCGCGGGTGAGGGGCATGCTGTCATTAAAATCCTCTGCATAAAGCGCCAGAGAAATGCCGATTTGGCGGGTGTTGCTGACGCACCGGGTTTGCTGCGTCTTGGCCTTGGCGCGAGCCATCGCAGGAAGGAGCATGCTTGCAAGGATGGCGATGATGGCGATCACCACCAAAAGCTCGATTAGCGTGAAGGCTTGGAAGCGAAAGTCTGGTGACTGCGTTGGTCTCATAACGGGGAACTTCAGTTGGTGTAGCCGTATCCGGCACTGTTGGCAATGCCTCGTTTCTTTCTTGTGGAACACTCGACGCATTGTTAACAGATGGCTCAATGATCCGTGCATTGTTTATCAGTCTTTTCCTGTGCCCTGTTTTATTGGGTCAACCTCGTTGGGACAAGATGGATTACGGACCGTTCCTGAGTTCGTCCGTTACCATGCCATGGTCGGTCGGAGGAGAAAAACCGGAGGGCATCACACTCAAAGGAATCACTATCAAGCTGGGCACCAATGCGTCGGTGTGTTTTGACACCGATTTGTGCCGTTACTCTGGCGGATGGACTGGCGGATGGCTGAAATTGATGGGGACACCTTTTGATGGCACCCACCGTCCACCCGAAGGCTCTCGCCCGGCTGTGAAGGGCAAACTTGTTTTTCATTCATTAGTCGGACCGGGTGCGGCTTCCGCGACCCAATGGGCAGATCCACGACCCGAACCCTACGGCCCGCTTCCCAAGTCCTGGGCCAAGTATCGAGGGTTGTATGTCCGTGGCGAACGGGTGGCGTTGTCCTACACGGTGGGTGATTGCCCGGTGCTTGATATGCCTGGTTTTACTGACCACGCAGGCGGTCCCATTTTTCTGCGCAGCCTGACCTATGGCCCCAGCACTCATCGTGTCGAATTGCTTATCTGTGCTGCCGATGACGCAGTTGAAGTTAAAACCCAGGGCGGCCCAACTGATGCCTTAGTGGCGAAGAAAGCGGGTCTGGTTACTTTGCAGTTGCCGCCCGTTTCTCAAGCTACAACTCTCACCGTTCTAGTCGGGCCGCATTTGCCATCCGATCTGACCACTTTGAAACCCGCACGCCTTCTTGAGCAACCAGGCCTTGTTCCTGCGGACCAAGCCAAAACAAGATTGCCGGTTGAATGGCCTTCGATGTGTACCAGCAATTTTGTTCAGAGGTTTTCCGAGCGAATCAAGACTCACGGCACTCTGGGTGCCAAAGGCGGCTCCTACGAAGTCGACTTGTTGAACGCACCCGATTTCAATCCATGGAATTCATGGATGCGTTTTGGCGGATTCGACTTCTTTGCCGATGGCACCAGGGCGGCGGTCGGGACATGGAGCGGCGATGTGTGGGTGGTTTCTGGAATTGATGAAACCTTGCAAAACCTTAGCTGGCAGCGCGTGGCCACCGGCTTGTTCCAACCGCTGGGATTGAAAGTCGTCCGGGACCAAATATACGTGCTTGGCCGCGATCAGATCACCCGTTTGCATGACCTTAATGGGGATGGCGAGGCGGATTATTACGAGGCGTTCAACAACGAAGTGACCGCAACGCCGAACTTCCACGAGTTTGTCATGGATCTCCAGACCGATCCACAGGGCAATTTTTACTTCACCAAAGGCGCACCTCTGTTGGGCACGGACTACTTTGACCCGATCTCAGCGCACAATGGCTGCGTGCTTCAAGTTTCCCCCGATGGTCAGACGTTGACGACTTATGCGACTGGCTTGCGTGCGCCGAACGGGGCCGGAGTCGGTCCGGACGGACAGGTGACGTGCAGCGACAATGAGGGGATATGGACGCCTGTTTGCCGTTTGAACTGGATTAAGCAAGGGGGATTCTACGGTTGCATGGGCACGGCCCATCGGACACCAGTTCCCACGGATTACGATAAGCCACTGTGCTGGCTGCCTTTTGCCGTGGACAATTCCGCAGGAGGGCAGGTGTGGGTGACTAGCAAACGCTGGGGGCCTTTTGAGGGTGAGTTGCTCCATATGTCCTACGGAAAATGCGCATTGTTCCACGTCTTGAAAGACGAGGTGGACGGGCAGGTGCAGGGGGGGGTCGTGAAATTTCCGCTGGCTTTTGAAACAAGCGCCATGCGAGGAAGATTTAACCCCCGCGATGGACAACTCTACGTGGCGGGACTCAAAGGATGGCAGACTACGGCCGCAAGGGATGGGGCTTTGCATCGCGTCCGTTACACCGGCAAGGTTTTGGCAACGGTGCAAAGCATGCATGTAAGGCCAGGCGGATTGGAAATTACTCTCACGGCTCCGGTCGAGAGATCATCAGCTCTCGATCTGCAGAATTACAACCTCCAACAATGGAATTACAAATGGTCGGAAAAATACGGCTCCGACCTTTATTCCGTCCGCGAGCCTGCCAAAATTGTGGGCAAGAAAGGGGAGTTGAAAGGGGAGCAGGTTGAACTGACGTCCGTTGACCTTTCGCCGGACGGTCGCACGCTGTTCCTTCACGTTCCCCGCATCCAACGGGCAATGCAGGTGATGACCCAATTCAATCTCAAACTGGCAGAGGGCGGCGGTAATTTCCCGGTCGAAATTTATCACACCATCAACCAAATCCCTGCTGCCCTTAAATAATTTTTTGGAGACTTCCTTGCGCAACGCTGTCGATTTGATTAGGGACGGTTTCCCACTGGGTAAATGGTTCGGTCTATCAATAATATGTACCCCGGTGCCGGGATTTGACGAATCGGGTGTCGCTGCCAAATAAGAGACTCTTTGTGGCAAAAGTGGTTGAGCGAATTCGCGGTCTAACGATACAATTATTTACCGTGCAGGGTTGGTTTGATTTTTCTTGAGGTCTCAGGTGCTTGGTGACGGTAACGTAAGTCCGACCCAGTGCTAAAACCGCCAACGATTACTGACTCGTCTGAAACTGCCCCGAAGAAGATTGGTGGAAGCTTGCCTTGGCATTCGTTCAGAATTGAAGAAGTCTTGCGCTTGCTCGAGGTGGATATAAAGACCGGACTCTCCACTCTTGAAGCAAAGAGGCGTCAGGAGAAATTGGGTAGGAACTGTATCCCGGCCAAGCAAGGCCCTTCCTGCTGGCTCCATTTCCTTCAGCAGTTCAACCAACCGCTCGTTTACATCCTCCTGTTGGCTGGAGCCGTCACAGCGGTGTTGGGCGAATGGACGGATTCTTCTGTGATTTTCGGTGTGACCCTGCTCAACGCCATCGCTGGATTCATTCAAGAGGGGAAGGCGGAGAAAGCCATTGAGGCGCTTTCCAGCATGGTAGCCACTCAGACCTCGGTACGATGGGATGGGCAGAAACAGCGTGTCCACTCGGGGGTGCTCACTCTCTTTGTGAGTTCTTACCGAGCCGATGCTTTCCGTCTGCTATAGAAATCACTTTTCGCGGATGAGAACGGTTAGATCCATGTGCTTTCCTACCACTGGATTCCAGCCTTGAATCCGGAGGGTTTGCCAAGGGGCATTGGTCACGGATTCGGCCTTTGTATAATCCTCGCTGGGAAGGATTCCTATTTTGGAGCCGGGTTGGCGGATGAAGCTTAGGACTTGGTCGGACTCCAATGTCTGGAGAAACTTGTGTGTGCGCGCGCGCAAGTACCAGACAAGGCTGGGTTCTTCGTAGTGACTGGTTGCCAGTTCAGTTTCGCGGGTTAAGTGGGACTCTACCAAGTGCAGAATTTGTAAGGTTGGAAAGTAGGGGCGGAGAATAGGAGCGGCGATGAGAGAAATAGCCACGTTGAGAAGTACCATGGCAACGACGGCTCGGCGGAAAAAGCGTTCGGTTAGTCCGGCGGCGCTCCAAAGGGACGCGACAAGCAGGCAGAGGGCCGGGAAGGCAGGCAGGGTGTAGTGAGGCAGTTTGGTTTTCACCAAAGTAAAGATCACCAAGACGATGAGAATTCCTCGCGAGAGATAGAACACGTCCCAGGTTTTGAAAGCTGTGGAAGTTGGCGCGCGCCATGTGCGCCAGAGAGGCGCCGTTTTAAGGCACCACGGGAAGAAGCTCATGAAAAATGTGAGCAGGTAAAAGGGCAGGGACACCAGATAAGTCATCAGACCTTGCGCACCGTGACCGTCCATGGTCTGGATGGAACGCGCGACCACATGTTTGCCGATGCCAATCCTGAGGTATTCCCCTTCGGTGCGAACAAGAGCTGGAATCCCCCACAAGGCGACAACGCCAAACATGATTAAAATTCCGGGGAGCCAACCACAAGGGCTCGGTCGTCCGTTCCTGCGAAGATCACGAGCGCTCCAAGCAACCAGTATGAGTGGGAGCCAGCCGACAGGACCTTTGGCAAGAAAAGCCAGTCCCAGGGCCATGTAGAAAACCCACCACCAGCGATTTCTCCAGAAACGGGGCTCTGGATTCCGCAGGAGCTCCCAGCCACCCCAGAGTGCAAGGGTAGAAAATGCAATCATGAGCATGTCCGCGAGGGCCAGTTTGGCGTGAATAAGTGTTTGGAGGCAGCAGGTAAAGATGAGAGCAGCGCGAAAGCCGGTCGGCTCATCGCGCCATCGGCGGCCGAAACCGTAGATGGCCAGGGCTGTGGCAGCAGCGGCAAATACTGAGGGCAACCTAACGCTGACATCGGATTCGCCGATGGTCTTCGCGGCGGCAATCTGAAGCCAGTATACAAGCGGGGGTTTGTCGAATCGGTATTGGTTATTGAAGTACGGGACGACCCAGTCGTTGCGCTCTCGCATTTCTCGCGAGGCTTCGGCAAAGCGGGGTTCATCGCGATCGAGCAAAGGAAGCCACCAACCGCCAGCCAGATGCATAAGCAGGGCGAAAGCAAGGATGAGCAAGTTGCGGTTGCGTATGGGCGTTTGTGTCACGGTTGGTCAGAGGTGGAAGGCAGGATGGTGTTCGCGCACTCCAAGGTTAGAATGCGAAACACAATTGAGTTGCTGAAAGATTGTTTCTTCGCCTCACTTGGTATGAATTTATTGAGTTAATGACTGGATTGAGCAAAGCAGCCACCCCGCTGCCGGGGCAAGCATATTCCCCGGCGCCTAATCGCGTATGGCCTATGGCGTTCGGATTGATCGCCTCGGTTTTGCTCAGTTTTTTCTTTGATGAGGCGGTAAGGCATCAAGTCCAGCAGTGGCAGACCCCCCTCGGCATGAAAGCGTTTTCTGCGGTGAGCAAGTATTCAGAATTACATTTCTTGCTTCTGTGTTTGGTGCCACCTTTTCTCTTTTTCCAGTGGCGGCGGGATATTCGATCATCTCGATGGGTAATTGCCATTGCTTTGGGGTGCCTGATTGGTGGTGTCATGACCCTGACCATCCGCTGCACAACCGGGCGCACACGTCCCTCTGCTTTAGTTGAGCAGGGTTGGTACGGCCTTCGGCACGAGGGTAAGTGGCTCGTGGGGAGCTATGACTACAATGCCTTCCCCTCCGGGCACACGGGTGGTGCGGCCGGTTTTGCGGCTGTCCTTCTTTTTCGGCGTCGTCCCGGTTGGGGCTATGCTTTGTTGATTCTGCCATTGGCCGTGGGATTCTCACGGATCTATCTGGACCGCCATCGATTTTCTGATGTGATGGCGGCGATTTTGGTTGGGACTGTAGGAGCTTGGCTGGCTGTGCGTTGCCTGAAGTTGTGGCCGCCTTTTTATTATTCCAAATGAACGAAGTACTTTTTAGCGTGGGGAAAATCGGCGTCACGCCGTGGAAATTGGTGGGCTACACAGGTGTGGCGCTTTTCAGCGGGCGTTGGTTTGTTCAGATGATTGCCTCCAAGATGAAGGGCCACCCAACTTTGCCGCGCATGTTTTGGTACATGAGCATCCTGGGCAGCCTGCTTCTTCTCGCGTACTTCACCTTTGGCAAGAACGACTCGGTTGGCGTGCTTTCGAATCTCTTTCCAGCCTTTGTGGCCTCCTATAATCTTTACTTGGACATCAAGCGCAAGAAAAGCCTAGAGAGTTGACTCAGCTTTTGCCCACCGGTTCATGGGCAGCAGATTTTTGCAGCGGTAAAGCTCGAATTGGCGAATGACAAGGCCGTCATGGCTCAGGCTTCTCAAGCCAAGGCTTTCCACACTTTCAAATTGGCGGGAGACCTCAAAATCAGCTTTTTGCAGGACTGCCTCAGGATCAGCCTCTTTCAATTTCTTTGCCTGTCTCACTAAGATTGCATCGTTGCCGATGCGGTTGGTGTACGTGGCCCAAAAAAAGTACTGGTTTTCCGCGTGATCAGTCCAAGGAAAGAACACTAGCCTCTCATCAGGTACGCCTTCGCGCGCTTCAGTGATGTAAAAATTGAGCAGGCTCGTCGTGCCATAATGATCTCCCAGCACAAAAACATTTTTTCCCTCCTCGCGCACCTTCTTAATTTCGGTCTCAACATGTTGGGCAAGTTGAGGCCAGCCTCGTGCACGGTTGAGGGCATCAATTTTGGTGGGTAACGCGATGCCGGTGATTTTTTTTACGAGCTGAGTGTCGTGAATGACTATTGAGGCAATCAACCCTCCTACGATGGCACCGGCCCACCAGCGCAGGGCAATTTTAAGGTTCGATTGTCGTGACCACACTAAAAGCATCCATGCAAACAGAGGCACAAGGGATGGGGCAATCCAGTTGGGCTGCACGCGCGCTCGAAGAGAAAAGAGAATATAACCAACGAACACCGGTGCTCCCATCCAGAAAAGATATTGTTCCAGCCGGGTAATTCCCAGTCGATCCTTCCGCCAGATCAGGAAAGTCAGCACCAGCCCAACCGCAAAGACTGGGTTGAGCAAACCAATTTCTGCGCCCACCAGTTCACCAAAGAAACGAAGAGTCGGCTCCCAATGATGATCAAGGCCAGCTCGGCTGTTGAGGTGAATCAGAGTAATCCAACCGTTTTTGGCGTTCCAGAGCCAGACTGGGATAAGCCCAAAAAGCCCAATGCCCGCAGCCATCCAGGGGCCGTAGGAACGAAGGCATCTGCGGCGGTCCGGCCAAAAAGCAAACACGATTGCGAAACTAATCCATTGGAATAACGCGGTGTATTTGCTCAAAAATCCGAGCCCCAGCATCAATCCTGTCGCAGCCCACCAGCGGAAGGCGTCGCGTTCTATGGCGAACCAGCCCGTCACCATGGCTGCTGTCCAAAAGAAAACAGACAGCGCATCAATGGACATCAAGGTTGCTCCCACCGCCATGAGGGGAACGGCGGCTGTGGTAAGAACCAAAGCGGCCCCAAGTCGGGCACTGGCGGTGCGTGCGAAAAAGGCCAACATCATCCATGATAATCCAGCCGCCAATACTGGAGCAAAAAAGCGTATGCCAAACTCGCGATCACCCCAAAGCGTGCGACCTGCCCAGTGTAAATAAGCTATAAGAGGTGGCTTGCTGAAGTAGGAAAGGGCTGGGTGCTTTCCCCACATCCATTGGTAAGCCTCATCCTCCACAAGAAGGATGCGGTTAGAGCCAATGTAAACAAGACGAATGGCAAGAAAAACAAAAACAAGCAGGAGCCCTACGCGGTACCACTCAGCATTGGTGAGTGGATTTTGAGGGAGTTCAGGCGGATTGCGCTGAATTAAGGCCGAAAAGGTAGGGTAACGGCTGGCCACTGTGGGTAGCAATCTTTGAATCAATGGTCTCCAGGCTGAGCTGATGAGGAAGAATGTTGCCGCACCTCCGGCCAAACCGACCAATGCCCCGACCAACACGTCTGAGGGATAGTGAACACCGCTATAAACGCGCGCGAGACCGACGGTGGAAGCCAGCGGGACCATGAATTTCCAACTGCGCCGGTAGAAAAAGAAAGTAATCGCCGCCGCAGCCCAGCAATTGGCGGAATGGGCCGATGGCATGCTGCCGCTGCCGCCTTTCCCAGCTAGGAGGTGTACGTCCGGCTGCGTTAGGAAGGGTCGAGGGCGGTCGATGGACTTTTTAAGCGTATTGCAAAGGACTCCATCGACAAGGGCGATGCCAAGAACAAGTGTGAGCAGGTAGACTGCTCCGCGTCGCCGCTGAAACCAAATAAGGCCTGTGAATACCGTGAGAAGCAGCGGAATGAAAAGTTTATTACCGTTGAAGAACGGAAGAATGACATCCAGAACGGAGTTCGACCAGGAGTGGTTGATCCAACGAAATAGAGCGGCATCAAGGTTTTGCAACATCAGTTGGCTTGTTTAGGGCGCCTCATCAGCTTCCACGCGATCAAGGCGTCGGCGCTGATACCACGCCACCGCGATAAGATCGAATATGCCCCGGCCCAACCGATTCCATACTCCGTATTTGGAAACGCCCGAGACGCGAGGGCGATGGTTGATAGGTAATTCGCGTGTGGAAAACCCGCCACCATGCACCAGCACCGGCAGGAAACGGTGTAAACCATTGAATGCAAAAATACCTCGCAAAGTTTTGCGTCGGAATGCCCTTGCGGCGCAACCAGTATCTGCAAAATCCACACCCAGCGCGGAACGCCTTGCCGCACGCGCTACCTTGGAGGATGTGCGACGTATCCAACTATCCTTGCGCTTGGCGCGCACCCCGCAGGCGAAGTCCACTTCGTTCAAGGCTTCCAGAAGCATGGGGAGATCGGCCGGATCGTTCTGCAAATCCCCGTCCAGAGTGGTAATGTATTCGCTGTCGCTGGATTGGATGCCGGTCCAGAGGGCGGCGCTTTGACCCGCGTTGCGACGGTGCCTAAGTGCGCGGACGCGCGGATGGGTCTGTTTAAGGGCCAAAATCCTTTGCCAGGTGTCGTCAGTGCTTGCGTCATCGACATACACAAGCTCCCAGTCCCAACTGGTGGGTGAGAATGCCTCCTCCATTTCGCGGGCCAAGGGTTCGATATTCCCCGACTCGTTAAAAACAGGCACGACAATTGATAAGGACCGCGACATTTGCCCGCAGGCTAACGCTCTGCGTCTGCGAAAGCAAAAATGAAAATCACTCCGTGAACGTTTGATCTATTTCACCAAATGTTCCAGTACGGTCATTTCGTGAAGGGTTGAAATATCCCGGTTTCCGGCCCATGCCATGCCACGCACGCAGAGCATTCTCCAAAATGGGTCGTCTAGCGTCCATGAATAGTGGCCGGGGATACTGGCAAAAACACGACCTTTGCCGTGCTCAAAAGTCCAGACAAGCGGGCGTTCGGTCCCATCCATTTCGGCACTGGCAAGCACGGTGACTTGTTTTGGGTCGCCGATTAGAGGCCAATACGGTTCGTCGAGGAAGGCAAGATTGGCAGGCAGCGAAGCTGTTAAGGGATGGTTGGGTGTGAGGTGAAGATCGAAGGACGTATGCCGGTATTTCACCCGGTCAGGCTGCGCAGCCATGCCGAAGCGTTCGGCCAGTTTTTCTGGATCCTTGTCTGAAATAACGGCTGAGTGAATGAGTACAATGCCGCCGCCCCTTTGCTGGAACTGGTCAATCTGGGCCAGACGTGCAGCCGACCAATCGTGGTTCCAATAGTAAAAGACCAAGACTTCGTTGGTGGCAAATTGTTCTGTGCTGGGCCATTCCCACGCTGTTGAGACGGCTACCTGAGGCAGAGTCGCCAGCAATCGGCTCCATTTGGTTTGCCAGGCCGGGTAATCGTGCTGACCCGGGCCGTGATCCTGTTTGGAGGCGATGAGCACGACGCGCATTGGCGTGAGAGTGTTTGACGGCGGGGCTTTGAAAATTCTCGGAATGGAATTAATTTCGGCGCGTGAGCGGATCACCGGCTCTCGAAGGAGGAAGGTCATTAGGTTGCGGATTTCTCCTTCGGAAAGGGTGTCCAACAAGCCTTTCGGCATGAGGCTTTCGCCGGTGGGGTGTAGATTCAGGATGCTGCCCCTCGGGATGATGGTCTCATGGCCGGCCACATCAATTAAGCGGACCGTATCAGCAGCCTCGGCACGGACGAAGCCGGTCAGCGATTCCCCATCTTTCAAATCCGCTCGATATGCAACGTAATCAGGATGCAGGGTTGCGTTGGGATCGCGCACATCGCGCAACACGCTGGCGTAATCGCGATGGACGAGATTGCTGAGGTCCGGTCCAACCGTGGCACCCTCGCCGCGAATGCGGTGACAAGTGGAGCAGAGGAGTTTTTGGCCGAAGAAAAGTCCGCGTCCCTCTTCCCAATCACCTGCTGCGAAGGCTGGCATGCGGCTGTCAGTCCCGGACGAGGCACGCTGGGCTGGAGCCCACGAGACGAGCTGGTGCCACTGGCTTGGTGTGGATAATTTGGAGTTTGGCTGACTGGCTTGGGTTAGGTCGTAGTCCACATCGACTGTTTCAGTCGATCCTTTGTAGCCAATGCGTTTGATGCCTGGGATGGTCAGGGCGTAAGTAACCGGCAGAGGGTGGGGGGTGGTGGTTAGGACGAGAGTTCGACCTTTGTCAGTAATTCTTGCACTCAGCACCGAAAGGTGGCCGCGTGGTGTGGCGTCCTGTTGGGGCACTACCGCATAGGGGGGCTTCAATTTTTCAAAACGGTCCGCAGCCCGTGCGTATTCCCCGAATTCTATCCGCATTTTTCCCAAGGTGACCGTGCTGGTGACGATAGAGTCAAGCGGTTGGTTGAAGGTAACGCGCACCTCGGTCGGCCCGGTGGGATAGACGGCAATTGGCTGAGGGGCCTGCCTATTGGTGTAAGTGATTTTAAAGATTTTTCCCGGCCCCTTGGGGCCGGTGCCCCAATCGGGCGGGCCGCTATGGCAACTCACGTAGAGGCTGCCCTTTGGAGAGATGGTCACATCGGTCACCAACATGCCGATGCGGGCGATGATCTGTTCTTTACCCACGTAACCCCCGGGTGTCTTTGTAAGCTTCGCTCTCCAAATTTTACCGCGCGATTCGCCAGCCACAATGGCATCTCCTGTCCATTCTTTAGGTCCGAACAAGGATTGGCCGGAAGAGACAGGCAGTGGGACATCACTTTTTGATTTGGTGCTTGCTCGCGCGGACGGTTCGTTAAAAACAAAACCACAGGTGCTTTGGTGCTGAGGGCCGAACCCAACCACTGGGGCGGTACTGACCAAACCGGGGAGCCATTTGTCGCTGGCGGGAGGGAAACCGTAATTTCGTCCCGGGATAATATGATTTAGTTCATCAACGGGGTTGCCGTTGGGCATCCATGTTTCGCCTTCTTGATCGGTATTAAAGAGGTCCCCGGCACCGTTGAATGCCAGACCGCAGGGCACGCGAATGCCGGTGGCGAGGGTGGTTAGCAGTTTCGTGCGAGGATCGAATTTTTGGATTGTGCCGCGCTTTGAGGTGATATCGTAAAGAGAAACAAACTCCTCGGGATCGCCTTGGGCCGATTTATGGTGATCGGCCAGCCATTTAACCTCATCGGGGCGGAGTTCCTTGCGTTTGCGCAGACGGTATGCATTGGAATAATCCGCGACAACGAGGCCGAAGTAGACGTTGCCTTCCTTGTCGAGGGTCACTGCGGTGGCATCGACTCCGCCGCTGGCCACGTCCGAGGCCGGCCAGCCACTTGCGATTACATCTTCTTTGTCAGCCTTCCCGTCCCCGTTGGTGTCCCGGAGGAGTGAAACTTTTCCATGCGACGAGACTAATAATCCTGCTGTACTCCAAATCATTCCCAGAGGAACGCTAATGGTTGATTGATCCCATATTGGTTCTGCGGTGTCTTCCAAACCATCACCATTAGTATCGCGCAATCGCCACACGCGCCCATCGTAGCCAAGTGAGGTGAGTTTGCCATCCGGGTCGAAACGCAGATTATTCTGATTGCTTAGCTCGATGGGAAGTTCTTCTACGGTGAAGCCCGGTACCAGCATGTGCACCACAGGGCCAGCATTCTCGGCACGCATGCTGAGCGCCGCGCTTGTGAGAATTAACAAGCCTAGGATGAGTCTCAGACAATTGGGCATGGGTTCACGTTAGAATAAGAAGCCTGGTTATGGAAGGTGAAGTTTGGCGGGTCAGAAGCGTGACACGAATCAATCAGCAATCATTGACCTGCGCTTGACCTGCGGCGTTTCCAGCGCAACATGCTGGGATGCGAAGTTGCTTAATCTTTGTTTTGGTGGTCGCTGGCACGTTGTTTCGTGCCGGGGCTCAAGATGTTGAATCCGTGCATTATCCCGCGTCATCCCAAGTGGGAGCCTTTCCGTTTGAATCCAGTTTTCATGTGTGGATATCACCGGAAACCAAGTTGGTCCGAGCGGTGATTGTGCATCAACACGGCTGCGGGGACGGCGCGGAGAATTCAGGGGAAACGGCAGCTTTGGATCTGCACTGGAGGGCGTTGGCCAAGAAGCATGATGCGGCGCTCGTTTCACCGCACTACAGCGCCCAGGATGCCGAGTGCCGTCTTTGGTGCGATCCGCGCAATGGTTCCGGCGAAGTCTTCCTTCAAGCCATCCACGACTTGGCTTTGATCACGAAACATCCCGAAATGGAGAACGCCCCCTGGTGTCTTTGGGGCCATTCGGGCGGCGGTTTTTGGGCCTCGCTGATGCTGGAGAAATATTCCAACCGAATTCTTGGGATTTTTTGTCGATCCGGCACAGCGGCCAGCGCTTGGATGTCTGGGGAAGTCAAGGCTCCAGTATACCCACCCGCCGCCTACCAAGTGCCGATGGTGATTAATCCGGGACTCCAAGAGCGTGATGATGTGCGGTTCAAGGGAGCGTGGACAACCTCAACGCAGTTCTTCAATTTCTTTCGCTCGCGGGGTGCGCCTGTTGCTTTCGCGCCCGACCCGTTTTCTGGCCACGACTGCCGCAACTCCCGCCTGATGGCCATCCCGTTTTTTGATGCATGCCTCGGCCAGCGCCTTCCCATGCGCGATGGGCAACCCCTCAGTATCGGCGCAGGAAAGGGATGGCTTGGAGAATGGACCACCGGGGCCATTAAGCCGCCCGGTGCCATGAGTGAAACTGATGCTCGCACTCTGTCATGGCTTCCAGATGCAGCCTCTGCTCGCGCGTTTTCAGAATATGTGCGTTTTGGCATTACTACAGATGCAACCGCACCACTGGTCGCGCCAAAAATTGTAAGCGTCAAACCCGGCCCGGCGCGAGGGGAGTTTACCATTCAATGGACGGCTGAGGCGGATTTTGAGAGCGGCATCCGGCAGTTTGCCATTTACCGGGATGGAGTCCGTATCGCGGTTTACCCGTCGCCGAATGTTGATTTGAAGCAGGGGTTCCCTCAATTCCAAGGGATTTCCTATCATGATACGCCTCTCGCCAACAGTCCGAAGATGGTCTACACCGATACACCCCCCGAGGGTTCGGTCCCCCCTGCTTATGCGGTTATGACCATCAACACGCCGGGTCTGGAAAGCCCGCTGAGCAAAGCGGTCAGACCTTTGCCTTGAGCAGTCGGTCGTATTCCTTGATGGCGTAAAGATCAGTCATCCCTGCCAAATAATCGCAGACGGCTCTTTGGAGTCCGTCTGTGGTTGCGCGGCGTTGGGCATCCTGCCCCATGTCTTCCGGATGGCGAATGCAATGGCGAAATAGTTTTTCAAGCATTCTAACTGCACGGGCATTGGGAACATGGACCTTCGGGTTGTAATAGAGGTTTTTGTAGAGGTATTCCCGGAGTTCCAGGTTTAGTTGCCGCCTCCGCGGGCTATGTCCAATCAGTGGTTTGGCATGGAGGCGCACCTCATCCGCAGAGTTCACCCCCGCGCTTTTTATTTTACGTTCCGAGGTTAGGACCACGTCCTTAACCTGCTCATCGATTAGGGTGCGGATAATAAAATAGCGCCGGCTCTCCGAAGGAAGATTACCGAATTGCCTTTTTACAACCCGATCCGCCTGTGCAAAAATTTGCACTTCACGGACGAGTTTGTGCTCATCCAGCAGTCCCTCCTCCAAGCCATCATCCAGATCATGGCTGTAATAGGTGACCTCATCGGCAAGGTTTGCCACCTGGGCTTCCAGGGAGGATGATTTTGCCTCGAAGCCTTCAAGTCGGCTGGGATGGTCGTGAGCGGTGTAATGCTTGACCAGTCCTTCGCGGACTTCCCAAGTGAGATTCAGCCCGTTGAACCCGGGATATTTCTGCTCCAACTCCTCAACAATTCGCAGGCTTTGGCGGTTGTGCTCGAAGCCGCCATGCTTTGCCATCAATTTATTCAGCACGGTTTCGCCCTTGTGACCAAAAGGGGAGTGGCCCAAATCATGAGCCAGTGCGATGGTCTCAGTTAGGTCCTCATTGAGCCGGAGAGCGCGGGAAATATTCCGGGCGATTCCTGCGACTTCCATGGTGTGGGTGAGTCGCGTGCGCAGGTGATCACCCGTCCCATTGAGGAATACCTGGGTTTTGTATTCTAGCCGACGGAATGCCCTTGAATGAATGACGCGATCACGATCCCTCTGGAATTGAGTGCGCCAATCAGGCGGGGATTCGGTGTGTTTGCGCCCGCGGCTTTGGATGCTGAACTGGGCGAAAGGCGCCAGAAACGCCAGTTCACGTTTCTCCAAATCCTCGTGATTGCAAGGCATCAGTGAACCTCCCTTTAGGTGAGGAGTTCCTGCACAGCCACGCCCCGCAGTTGGAAAAGGCGGCGGATTGTGTCCTCAATCAAGTTGTTCGGGCAGGAGGCTCCTGCGGTGATTCCCACAGTGATTTTGCCTCCTGGAAGCCAGTTCATGGCAGTGACCTCTTCCTGACGATGCAGGTCATAGTGGACGATTTCTGATTCAGAAACCATTTTGGTGGCGTTTTTAATGAAGAATGTGGGGAGCTTTGCTTCACCCATTTCAGCGAGGTGCGAGGTGTTGGAAGAGTTGTATCCTCCGATGACAAGCAGCAAATCAAGCGGTTCGGCCAGGAGCTTTTCCAACGCATCCTGTCTGTCCTGAGTTGCTCCGCAGATTGTGTCAAAAAAACGAAAATGCTGATCCACGGCTGCTTCGCCAAACTTGGTCAGCATGGCCTTCTTGAGGCGGCGCTGAACCTCTTCAGTCTCCCCGCGAAGCATGGTGGTCTGGTTGGCCACACCGATGGCGGCCAGGTGAAGATCAGGATCAAAACCATTCGAGTACGCGCCTTTAAATTTTTCAAGGAAATCCGTTTTGTTTCCCCCGCTGACGATGTAGTTGCAGACGTAATCCGTCTCGGCCAGGGTGAATACCACCAAATAATGGCCTGCGCCGGTTTGCGAGCTGGTGGCTTTTGTTTCTTCATGCCAAGCCTTGCCGTGAATGATGCTGGTAACGGTGTCGCGGGAATACTGGCGCACGCGTTTCCAAACGGACATCACGTCGCCGCAGGTTGTATCAACGAATATACAGCCTTTCTCCTGAAGCATGGCCCGCGTCGATACTTCTGTTCCGAAAGCGGGGATGATCACCACGTCATCCTTTTTCAAGTCATTGATGTCGGCATTCTTTTCCTTGCCTGAGAGGGATTTGATCCCCATGGCCCTGATCTGGTCGTTGACCTCGGGGTTGTGGATGATCTCACCGAGGATGTAAATGGGCTGGTTGGGGAAAACTTTGCGTGCCGCGTAGGCCAGATCGATGGCCCGTTCGACGCCGTAGCAAAAGCCGAATTCCTTGGCCAGCTTAACCGTTAGCAACCCATCCGCGGAAAGGACATGACCTTTCGCCCGGATGCGGTCAACCAGTTCGCTGCGATAGTGCGACAGGACTTGGGCTTGAACAGCCTCCATGACATCAGGGCGGCGCAGATTAATTTTGCGCGGAGGGTTTTGCGTTAACTCTTCGTTCGACATAACTTCTTAAGTTTACCAGATTGGGCTGAACCGTCGAGTGGCAAAGCCTCTGCTCAAAGCTGGTTGCGGAGCAGGGCGCACAAAGCCTCCGCCAATCGGGTGTGCCACGGACGTGCCTTGTGTTCCTCAAGGCTGATTAGATGGGATTTCGCCTTGTCTGCCTCGAAGATTCTCACCTGCTCGGCGGCAAACCCGGAATCGTAAACGTTTACGTTGGATTCGTCATTGATACGGAAGGAGCGATCATCAAAGTTTATGGAACCAAAAGTCGTCCACAGATCATCAACGATCATCACCTTGCAGTGATATTTGGATGGCTCGTACTCGTAAATTTCAACGCCGCACTCCAAAAGCTTGTACCAGCGGGTGCGCGCCGCCATGCGCACAATGTTATGGTCGATGACCCCCGGAACAATGATCTCAATTTTAACTCCTCTGAGCCGCGCATCCACCAGCATGCTGACGGCCAGGTCATCGGGAATGAAATAGCTGTGGGAAAGTCGGATTGTTTTCTTTGCCGCCGCGATACTGTAAAGGTAAAGAAGTCGCGCGTTCTCGGCGCTGTCGTCACTGCCTGATTTAAAGCATTGGGCAGCCAGACCGCCTTGGGATGCAATAAAAGGAAAATAAGCTTCACCGTGCAGCACCGCCGACCTCGACCGAATCCAGTTATCCATGAATACCCCCTGGATTTGCGCCACCACGGGACCTTCTATTCTGAAGTGAGTGTCACGCCAGTGTTCCTTGTCCTCGGCGTTCCCCATCCAATCGTCAGAGATGCAGACCCCGCCTGTGAAGCCGATCGTTCCGTCAATAACCATTATTTTCCTGTGGGTCCGCTCATTCCATCGCCAAGGCCTAAACCACCTGACTGGATTGTGAGTCACCAGATGGACGCCGGCCTTGCGCAGGCGCTTGCGGTCTTTGCTGTTGAATTCCAATCGGCCCATTCCATCGACGAGACAATGGACCTGCACGCCCGCGCGGGATCTTTCACTGAGAGCTTCGATAAATTGATCGCTGATTTTCCCTGAATGCCACAGAAAGCTCTCGAAGGTGATACTTCGCCGGGCCTGGCTGATCGCCTTGAGCATCGATGGGAATATCTGATCTCCATTGATGAGGGTTTCGATTTTATTGCCACCTACCAACGGAGCACCGAGCAAATAGGAGACTGTGTTTGAGAACTGTCCGTTTTCCACTGAGTAGGACGTCTCAATTTTTTCCCTGATGATTTTCTCCAGCCCGAACACCTGCGGCGCAAACAGTATTATCACGGCCCATGTCAGACCATGGAACCACTGCGCCAACCTTAGATGATGTTTAACAATCAGAATGCAGTCCACATAGCCCGAAGGAATGACTGATGCAACAGGAATTCTCAGGCGGATGGCGTGTTGACGATGTTCGGCCCGCTCGCCTATGTTGCCGTCCATGCCTCGTTTTCCCCAGACGATTTGCGGTCGAAATTGGTTGTGTGTCCTTGCCGCGTTGGGCGTTTCATGGGTGGCCTTGGCTCAGACTCCGCCAGACCAGATCCTGCTTAAGGATTTTCGCCCGCGTTCCATTTACAAGATCCCCGAAACCCGAGTCGAGACGGCGCGTTTTACCGTGATCGACATGCACCAGCATGACTACGCTCCTAACGACTCCGATGTGGATCGCTGGGTGCGAACAATGGATGAAGTAGGCCTTGAAAAATCAATAATCCTTTCCGGGAATACCGGACGGAAATTCGACACAGTACTGGCGAAATATGGCCGATACCCGAAACGGTTCGCGGTTTGGTGCGGCATCGATTATGGCGGAATGGATCAACCTGGCTACGGTCCCGCAGCGATGGCGGAACTGGAGCGCTGCCATAAGGCGGGTGCCACCGGTGTCGGCGAACTCAGCGACAAAGGACGTGGTTTGGGGGGCACGACTAATATGCCGGGGATGCATATCGATGATCCACGAATGGACCCGATCCTTGAGAAATGCGCCGATCTGGGCATGCCGGTGAACATCCATGTGGCCGAAGACAAATGGATGTACGAACCCATGGACCAGACCAACGATGGCTTGATGAACGCTTACACTTGGCGCGTGGCGAATGTTCCTGAAGTGCTTCAACACGATGAGGTTGTGGATACGCTGGAAAACGCCGTCAAAAAGCACCCTCGCACTCAATTTATTGCCTGCCACTTGGCTAATTGCTGTTCTGACCTTAATCGACTCGGGGAGATGCTCGACAAATATCCGAATCTTCACGCGGACATTGGCGCACGTTTCAGCGAGCTTTCACCCATACCTCGAACCGTCTTGCGTTTTTTTCTGCGTTACCAGAACCGGTTGGTATACGGAACTGACCTAAGTCCGCAGCCGGAGATGTATCGCACGACCTTCCGCATTCTCGAAACCGAGGACGAACATTTTTATTCCCCGTATTTTCGGAATTACCACTGGCCTTTGCACGCATTCGGGTTGCCGGATGAAGTATTGAAAAAACTTTACCGAGAAAATGCGGAGGAAATCCTCAGGAAGGCGCAATAATCACACCCTTTTCGACGCGCGAAGAATTGACCGAAGTCTATTTCCGCATGATAGACTAAGCAGCTTTGACAACCATGGCGAAAGACGTGATCCGAATTGGAGGGGCGCAAGAGCACAACCTCAAAAATGTTCATCTGACCATCCCCAGGGATAAACTGGTGGTGTTCACCGGCTTAAGCGGCTCGGGTAAGTCTTCGCTCGCTTTCGACACAATCTATGCCGAGGGCCAGCGCAAGTACGTCGAATCGCTTTCAGCTTACGCGAGGCAGTTTCTAGACCAGCTCAAAAAGCCTGAAATTGATTTCATCGAGGGCCTTTCCCCGGCCATCGCCATCGAGCAACGGGGGGCTGGAGCAAGTCCGCGTTCGATCATCGCGACCACCACCGAAATATTCGACCATTTGCGCGTGCTGTACTCGAATGTGGGACAGCCACACTGCCACGTCTCAGGTCATTCCATGCGTCAGCATTCCTCTAGCGATATCGTCGATACTTTGCTGGCTTTGCCTCCCAAAACCCGCCTTGTGGTACTAGCTCCGGTTGTTCGAGGGGAAAAAGGCGAGTTTCGTGACGTGATCGAGCGCTTGGGCCGTGAGGGATTTGTGCGTGTGCGTGTCGATGGGGTTCTGCATGAGTTGGCCTCAAATACCCGGTTAAAACTTGATCCCAAGGAGGCACATCAAATCGAGGCAGTGGTGGATCGGTTGGTCGTGGATGACAAAATACGCGTGCGATTGAGCGATTCCGTTGAGACCGCCCTGAGATGGGGGAATGGTCGGCTTATTTCCCTGCATCAGACTGCAGAGCAAGCGGGCGGGGACAAGTGGACGGAATCGGTCCATTCAAACCGCATGTACAGCCCGGCCACCGGCCAAAGCTTTGAGCCGCTAACTCCCAAGCATTTCTCCTTCAACTCGCCTTTCGGTGCATGCCCGGTCTGTCATGGGCTTGGACAGAAATTGATTTTTGATCCGGCTTTGATTGTGCCCGACCCCGCCAAAAGTCTGGAGAGTGGCGCGGTTCTGCCCTGGCGTCGTGGAGGCAAGCGGATGATTGTCTACTACAAAGCGCTTCTGCGCGGAGTGGCCAAGCACTATGAGATCAACATGGAAACCACCTATGCTGAGCTTCCTGAAGTCTTCAAGAAATCGCTGATGCATGGCTCAGGCACAGATGAGGTGGATTTCTATTTCATGCGCGGTGGCAAGCCCACCAAAACAACGCGGCCTTTCGAAGGGGTTATTCCCAATCTGGAGCGGCTGCATGTCGATAGCGAAAGTGAATTCACCCGCAACCGTCTCAAGGCTTTTATGAGCCCGCAGGATTGCGATGCCTGCCACGGAGCGCGGTTGCGCCGTGAAATTCTGGCCGTAACCATTGGAGATCGGCCCGCGCTGGCTGCATGGGCGAGGGACATTGGACTGAGTGGGTATTCGATCATGGATGTTTGCGGATTGAGCGTGAGCGCCGCACTTGAATTCTTTGAGTCGCTGCAATTTAGCGTGTTTCAGGCCAAAATCGCCCACGATCTTCTTCGCGAGGTCAAATCTCGGCTTGGTTTTCTGAAAAATGTCGGTTTGGGCTACCTGACCTTGAACCGCGAGAGCGGCACACTCAGCGGTGGCGAAGCACAGCGCATCCGTCTTGCCACGCAGATTGGCGCAGGGTTGGTGGGTGTGCTTTACATTCTTGATGAGCCCAGCATTGGCTTGCACCAGCGCGATAACGAACGTCTTTTGAAAACGTTGGAAAGATTACGCGATCAGGGCAATTCGGTGCTGGTCGTGGAGCATGACGAGGACACCATTCGCCGAGCCGACCACATTGTGGATATGGGGCCAGGCGCCGGAGTACATGGCGGTGAGGTAGTTGCCAGCGGCACATTGGAGGAAATCCTTGCCAACCCTAAATCCCTCACGGCGAAATATCTAACCGGCGAGTTGTCCGTGCTCGTTCCAAAGCTCCGCCGCAAAACCAAACCCGAACGTGGTTGCATTGAAATTGTCGGTGCTACCGAAAACAACCTTCGCAACGTCAGTGCGAGAATTCCAATTGGGCTCATGACTTGTGTGACTGGAGTCAGCGGCTCCGGCAAAAGCACTTTGGTGGACGACGTACTGCGCAGGAAAATCTTTCGTGATTGGTACGGCTCCAAGGAACGCCCTGGCGCGTGCAAGGAGATCAATGGCATTGAGTTCATTGAGAAGGCCGTCGTCATCGACCAGACAGCGATTGGCCGGACGCCGCGCAGCAACCCTGCCACCTACACCGGCATGTTTAATCATATCCGGGATCTGTTCGCAAAGCTGCCTGCCGCCAAGGTGCGCGGTTACGGTGCCGGCCGATTTAGTTTCAACGTAAAGGGCGGACGCTGCGAAAAATGCCAGGGCGACGGACTCATCACCATTGAAATGCATTTTTTGCCCCCCGTTTACGTCACATGTGAAGCGTGCAATGGCAAGCGGTATAACCGCGAAACCTTGGAGATAGCCTACAAGGGGCTGAACATTGCCGACGTCCTTGCCATGACTGTTGACGAGGCAGTTGGGTTCTTTCGCGCCATTCCGCCCATACACGATCTTTGTCTGACGCTCGCTGAAGTGGGTTTGGGCTACTTACAGCTTGGTCAATCAGGCACCACGCTGTCCGGCGGTGAAGCCCAGAGGGTGAAGCTGGGCGGTGAGCTTGCAAAAAAGAGTGCGGGCCGGACGCTTTATATTCTGGATGAGCCAACCACCGGATTGCATTTTCACGATGTGGCAAAATTAATTGAAGTGCTCTTCAAGCTTCGCGCTTCGGGAAACACGCTCTTGATTATCGAACACAACCTTGATGTGATCAAAGTGGCTGATCATATCATCGACCTGGGGCCCGAGGGTGGCGATGGCGGGGGACAAGTCGTCGCCGAAGGCACTCCAGAGCAGGTGGCCGAGGTTGAGGCAAGTTGGACCGGTCGTTATTTAAAGGATTTACTGCGACGCCGGCCGCTGTCTACTAAGCAGGGTTAGAGCTGCCATTGGGGCTTGCACTCCTCGGCTAAGGGCGTTGGCGTGAAGCCGAGGGAGATTTTGCGATGAGCCACCATGGCCACCATCGCGGCATTGTCAGTGCAAAGGCGTCTGCTGGCCACGCGGCAACGCAGACCCGCAACCTTGCATGCTAGTTGTAGCGATTCACGAAAATGGTTGTTACAGGTCACGCCGCCTGAAGCGGTGATGCACCTTACGCCCAACCGCCTCGCCGCGCGGACGGCCTTGTTTACCAGAACCTCAACAATAGCGCATTGAATTCCAGCGCAGACATCACTGATCAGCGAAGGATCCGCCATTGTTTCCGGGTGATCACGCAGATGGTATCGCACGGCAGTCTTTAGTCCGCTGAAACTGAAGTCATCGTTGGCGTCTTTGAGCATCGGCCGCGGAAACGCGTGTGCCTTTGGGTTTCCGCCCAGTGCGAGGCGTTCAAGGTGCGGTCCGCCCGGGTAGGGTAGTCCCAGTAACTTTGCCGTTTTATCGAAGCATTCGCCCGCCGCATCATCCACGGTCGCGCCGATTACCTTGTGTTCAAATTCTCCCGTTACATGGGCCAGCATGGTGTGTCCTCCACTGACGATCAGGGAAAGATGAGGTTCAAAAGCTTTGTATTCGGCTTGGCCGGAATTTTCATCAATCCACGGCGAATACAAATGCGCTTCATGATGATGGATGCCGAACAATGGAATGCCCAGGCCAAGCGATAATCCTTGCGCGGCCTGAAAACCAATTTGAAGGGCGTTGGGCAGGCCTGGACCTTGAGTTGCGGCTATCGCACCAATATCTGAGCTTTGCACTTTGGCTTCCTTCAGGGCTTGTAGGAAGACGGTGCTTAGATTTCGCAGATGCTCGCGTGTGGCCAGCTCGGGGACAACTCCGCCGTATTCCTCGTGGAGCTTAATCTGCGAGGCCACCACATTGCTTGCAAGGGTGCCGTCGAGCAGCACAGCCACGCTGGTTTCATCGCACGATGTCTCAATCCCGACGACAACTCTGGTTGTGGTCGTTGAAGTGTTGTCCGGTGAAATCACTCCTTATGAGCGGCAACCCGACCTTCCGGCTTGGTCCCCAGCTTGGCCATGCGATCACGATAGAGAATCATCCCTTTAAGGAAGTCGCCGGCACGTTCCAGTTGAAAATCGCGAGCACCGCGCGCTTTGACCTGCTGCGCTGCGTCCAAGCTATCGACTCCTCCGGGCACTCGCCGCAGGAACAAACCTTCTTCATCATCCTGAGTCATCGGGACGATGCTGTCAGGGGTGATACCCTTCTCGTGAATGACCTTGTGGCTCGGCGTGTAATATTTGGCAGTGGTCAGTCGCAACGCGGATCCATCCTGCAGCGGGATGATGCTTTGAACCGAGCCCTTGCCGAAAGTCTGTTCCCCCATTATGTAAGCGCGGCCGAGGTCTTGCAGGCAGCCCGAGACGATTTCTGAGGCAGAGGCACTCCCTCCATTGACCAGAACAACGATGTCGAGTTTGGGATATTGGTTGCGGCCCGAGGCGCGGTAGGTCTCGGCTTTCATCCGGCCGGAGCGGCCTTCGGTAGAAACGATTAATTGGTTGCGAGGGAGAAACATTTCACAGACTTTGACGGCTTGATCCAATAACCCGCCGGGATTGTTTCGCAAATCCATAACCAGTCCCTGCATTCCTTGCTTGGAAAGTTTCTTCAACGCATCGGTCAATTCCTCGGCTGTGTGTTCACCAAATTGAGTGATGCGGACGTATCCAATTTTGGCATCCGTGACTGTGAATTCACGGCGGTTGTTGACGTCTTTGACGGTCTCCACCTTGATTTCCGCCCGGGTAAGCTTGATGTCTTTAGGCTCGGTCCAGGAAGAGCGTGCCACCGTGACGGTGACATCTGTGCCCGGCTTGCCCCGCAATTTGGAGATGGCGTCGGTCATGGAGATGCGCTCACTGTTTGCCCCATCAATTTTGACGATCCGATCACCAGCCAGGATGCCTGCACGAAACGCGGGGGTGTCCTCGATTGGGGATACAACCGTCAACCCACTATCGCGAACTCCCACCACGATGCCCACTCCGCCGAAAGCCCCTTCGGTGTCGCTTTTGAGATCAACGTACTTCACCGGTTCCATAAACTCGCTGTGTGGGTCGAGAGTGCTGATCATCCCTTTGAGGGAGGCATAGATGAGGTCCTGATAAGTCAGCTTCCCGCCGTCGACATATTCCTGGCGCACCCTTTCCAGCACACGCATGAACAATTCGATGTGGGCGTAGACATTGTCCTTCTCGCCAGCCTGGGCTGAGGAGAAATAAATGTTCGAGCCGATCCAGAGGTTGAACCCCAGCGCAACAACCACCACGCCGTATAAAAGCCGTTTCTTCATAAACGTAAGATGAAACTAATCCGCGTCAACCCGCTTGGCAAGCAAACGGCAGGCCAGTTTCGGATAAAGCCTTCAGCCGAGCCCAAATCAGCTTTCACATTGATTAAATCATTGGATATCCTAAGGCCATGAGTCAGAAACGTCAGGCATGGTTAAATGTGGTGATTGCCGCAGTGGTGATGCTGGCGACTCTGCCGGGGCGCACGCAGGGGCTGGGGTTGATCACAGAACCGCTGCTGGCTGATCTGAAGCTTGATCGTCTGGTTTATGCCAACATTAATCTTTGGGCCACCCTGCTCGGGGCCTTGCTTTGCCTCCCAGCGGGGCACCTTTTTGACCGCTTTGGCCTGCGCTCGCCCATAGCGGCCATTCTGATTTTCCTCGCGGCGACGGTGTTCGCTTTGAGTTCAGTCACGGGGGGGGTGTCAATGCTCTTTTTGCTTATCCTTCTCACGCGTGCTCTTGGGCAAAGCGCGCTATCGGTCGCAAGCATTACGGCTGTTGGTAAATCATTCCCCAGAACGAGCGGTGCCGCTATGGGTGTTTATGCATTGGTTTTGAGTGTTCTTTTCGCGGTGGCGTTTGTGACAATAGGCGGCATTGTCAGTGCCTCCGGATGGCGGCGGGCGTGGACGGATGTGGGGTGGGTGCTGATTCTTTTCGTGACGCCGCTGGTGCTTCTTGGCCTTCGCCTTCCCCGTCCTGCCGCGGTTGGCATGAAAGTGGAACCAGACCCCATCAGTATTGGTTTGTGGCCCGCTGTTCGAACTCCGGCTTTTTGGACCTTCGGTGGAGCGGCAGCGCTTTTTGCCTTGGTGTCCTCTGGCTTGGGACTATTCAACGAGGCGGTGCTGGCCGAGCGGGGTTTCGATCAAAAGACCTATCACACCTTCCTTGCCGTAACCACTCTGATCGCTTTGATCGGCCAGGTGCTGTGCGGTTGGCTTAGCTCGAAGCTATCGATGAAGCATATTTTGGGCATGGCGCTTTTTGTCTACGGGCTTGCCATCGCCGTTCTGCCTTTGCTGATTTCCCAGACCCAGCTTTGGATCTTTGCGGCTCTTATGGGATTGTCCGGCGGTATGATTACGGTTATTTTTTTCGCCATCTGGGGGCAGGCTTTCGGGGCAAAACATTTGGGTCGTATTCAAGGGGCCGCCCAGATGCTGACTGTTTTTGCGTCCGCAATTGGCCCGGTCATTTTTGCCCGGTGCCATGCCATTTCGGGCTCCTACTCGCCTGCTTTGTGGATATTGGCCCCTTTGGTCATTGCTCTGGCTTGCTTCGCTTTGCGTGTGTCGATGCCGAAACGCCACAATGGATCTGGATTGTCAAACTTGGCCGTCTCACACTAGCGGTCGATTATCTCGGGAAGTGCTATTCGCAGATGACGCAGATTTGAACAGATGTTCAGACCCCAAGATTTTTTTCCTTCTGAGCAAATCCGTTATCTGCGGATTTTGGCCAATGTCGATTCCTGATCAGGCTGCGCGGTTGAACGCAGGAACATTCTGTCCTTCATCGCCAAGATGAAGCAGGCGATCAGCCATATCATTGAGGGCGATTCGGGCATGTTGGAATCCCTCACCCAGTGTTCCCAGTACGTGAGAAAGATCGTAGCGCGTGGCGAGGCGGTGATCACTGGCGATGCGGTAGTTGGATTTCCCGAGGGATTCATAATATCCAAGGTCCGGAAAACCTCGCCGTTCAGCCCGATCCTTGATTCTTCCGGCGAACAGTCCCGCAAAGAACAGGGTGTGGTTGCCAATGTGGGTGCGGAGACAAAATCGTGTCCTCTCGTCAACCCTTTGCAGGGCCCCCACCATTTCAAAGCAATAATCCAAGGGGGTTTCTTCGCCGGGCAGATGGCATCGCGTGCTTTCCCAACGCGAATATTCCGAAAGAACTTCGGCCACATAATCCGCCACCTGACGGTCATCCAACCCGGCCTTCTTAAGGCTGTGCCGAGTGAGGATGTAGAAATAGAGATGCTGAGAAATGCGAAGGCACGCACAGTCCTCCAACACCGCACGGTACAAACGCTCGTCTTCCAGCATCAGATCACGGGCATCGGAATCGGTGAGCAAATCGCGGATCAGTTGGGTTTGTTCCTCACCGCTGCGGAGAGTCGTGACGATGAAGCCAATGTCTTCGGCTGTGAATTGAATCCGGCAGTTGGGCTGAATCACTTTCATAAGTAATACAATTCCCGGGCAACCCCTGGACCAAGCCCGGTAGGGTCTGATTTACCATCCAAGTTTTCATAAGCAGGGACTATGCCGACATGTTTCATATCGGCGCCTGCCGCTTTGCGGTTTAATCGGGAGATATTTCCGCCGGGTTATCTAGGTTGAATGGATTGCGAGCTGGGTTGACTTTCGGGTAGGCCTGTTTAGGTTCGCTGCTCCTATGGAAAATGTTGTGATTATTGGGACGGGTTGTGCCGGGCTTACTGCCGCGCTTTACACGGCGCGTGCCAATTTAAACCCGCTGGTGTTCACTGGAACAATGCCGGGTGGATTATTAACCACCACCAGCATTGTGGAGAATTTTCCGGGTTTTCCAGATGGAATCGATGGATATGAATTGATGGCCAACACCCAGAAGCAGGCTGAACGTTTCGGCGCAAGAGTGCAATTTGCCACGGTTGAAAAGGTTGATTTGAGCAAGCGTCCCTTCACCCTCATCGTGGATGGAGAGGCGGTTCTTGCTCAAACTGTGATCATTGCCAGCGGCGCCGGGCACCGCCATCTGGGATTGAACAATGAGCATCTGCTCGAAAAGAAGGGTGTCACCTACTGTGCCACGTGCGATGGCGCTCTTCCGGTGTTTCGCAACAAAACTTTGGTGGTTGTGGGTGGTGGTGATTCAGCCTGCGAGGAAGCGATGTATCTGACCCGGTTTGCTTCTGAAGTGCTGTTGGTTCACCGCCGTGATTCTCTGAGAGCCTCGAACATCATGGCTGAACGGACCCTGGCCAATCCCAAAATCAAGCCAGTCTGGAATACCGTGGTGACTGATGTTTTGGATGTGACGCAAAACAAGGTCACCGGGGTTAAGGTCAAGGATTTGCTCACAGGCACTGAGCGCACGATTGATTGCGCGGGTGTCTTTATCGCGATCGGCCACGTGCCCAACACTCAATTGTTCGCAGGGCAAATCGATCTCGACGAGAGCGGTTACGTCATTCGGGGGCAGGGGGCTCAGACCAACATTTCCGGGGTTTTCGTGGCGGGCGATTGTGCCGACTCGGTCTATCGTCAGGCTATCACCGCCGCGGGTATGGGGTGTGCGGCTGCCATCGATTGTGAGCGATTTCTTGCGGCGGAGGCGGCTCAGGCATGAGCGAGCCGGTGACGGTGTCCGAGCTTTCATTTAAGATGCGCGGGCGGGAGGATATTCGTTTGCTCGATGTTCGAGAGTTGTTTGAATGGGAAATGGGCCACATCCCTGAAGCCATCCATATTCCTTTGGCCGAGCTCGGTGAACGTAGCAGTGAGCTAGAAAACTGGCGCGATCAAGAGGTCGTGGTCTACTGTCATCATGGGGTGAGAAGTGCCCATGCAGTGGCATGGCTTTCACAGCTCGGATTCAAGAATGCAAGAAATCTTACGGGTGGAATCGATGAATGGTCCAGGGTGATTGACCCTGCTTTGGACCGCTATTAAGACTCAAAAAGAAGCGAAAGATCAATTTTCTCAATAAAAACCACATTTTCCGCTTGCGAACACTGAAACGCCATCGTTACATCAGCCCAAGTCCAACGACTCTCACAAACCAATAGAACACATACTATGGCTAAAGCCCTGACCAAGTCACAGATCACAGCCAAGGTCGCCGAGCAATTCTCGCTGACCAAGAAAACCGCTGCGGAAGTTCTCGATTACATCGCCAAGCTCGCCTGTGAGCAGGCCAAGAACAGCTTCACCCTTCCTGGGTTGGGCAAGCTGGTCCTAGTTAATCGCAAGGCCCGCATTGGTCGCAACCCCTCAACCGGAGCGCAGATCAAGATTCCTGCCAAGAAGGTCGTGAAATTCCGTGTCGCCAAAGCGGCGAAGGATGCGATCCTCGGCGTGAAGTAAGCATCGCGTTTTTACCAACGGCACCTGATCTTTGTCAGGTGCCGTTTTGTTTATGAGGATTGCAGTGGTTGGATGCGGAGCGATGGGGCTCTATTATGGCTCGATGCTGGGGCGTGCTGGTGAGTCCATGAACTTTCTTCTGCGCAGCGACTATGATCAGGTTCGCCGCCATGGAGTTCAGGTCCTCAGCCGCCAGGGAGATTTTAATTTTCGTCCGAGGTGCGCTCGGGAAGCCAGTGAGATCGGGCCCGTGGACCTCGTGCTAATTACCCTTAAAACCACTGCAAATACAGTCATTCCTCAAATGGTGGCACCCCTCATTGGCAAAGAAACCTTTTTGCTTACTCTCCAGAACGGTTTGGGCAACGAGGCTCTTCTGGCTTCCCACTTTGGCGCGGAACGGGTGCTGGGCGGTCTTTGTTTTGTTTGTTTGAATCGTACCGCGGCCGGTGTCGTTCAGCATATTGACCACGGACGTATCAACCTCGGAGAATTTGAAAGGTGGCCTGAACCGCGCACTCATGAAATTGCCTCCATGTTCAGGCGTTCCGGCGTGCCTGCCAGCGTTGTGGACACACTCGAGCGTGCTCGTTGGGAAAAACTGGCGTGGAACATACCTTTCAACGGGTTGGGCGTGGCGGCAGCAGCGGGTTTCGGTTCCTTGAGGGCTGGTCGAATTCTAGGAGAACTAAAGAGATCTGGGGCTTCGACTGATTCCTTGCTGACCAATCCGGAGTGGCGTGGAGTGGTTGAGGCTCTCATGCTCGAAGTGATGGCAATCGCCTCAGCACGCGGACTTCCGCTGCGCGAGGATTTGGTGTGCCACCTGATTGATCACACCTCGAGTATGGGGGCGTATCAACCTTCGACTTTGTTGGATTTTGAGCTCGGGCGGGAACTCGAGGTGGAAGCTTTATTTGTTAAATCATTACAGGTGGCGGCGGGTTTGGGCGTTGCCACGCCTTGGCTGGAAAGACTGGTCTCCTTGCTTTTGTCGATCCAAGGATCGGCTCCCTGATCAGAACGGAAATGACTCCATCAAAGTAACTGCATGCCAGGTTTGGCATGGCTTGTCCTGTTGGGTGACTTCGGTCAGAACATGAGCTGCCCCCATGTCAGCCAACCGTTTTCGCACGGCACGCTCAGCCAGTTCGGGACGGTTGCAGTCGCGGCTCAGGTGGCCAAGAAATAATTTTTTCAACCGATCCGTGAGCACTGTTTCGAGTGTGTCAGCGGCAGCTTCATTTGAAAGATGCCCATGCCGGCTCAGAATCCGCTGCTTGAGACTCCAAGGTCGTCGAAGATCATCCTGAAGCAGCTTAATATCGTGATTGGTCTCCAGAACCAGGGCGTTCGAACCTCGAACTCTTTCCAGAACCAGCTTGGTCGCATGGCCTAGATCGGTCAGAAAACCAATCTGCACCCCTTCTGCGCGAAGGCAGAAACCGACTGGATCCTGGGCATCGTGGGGTACGGAAAAAGACTCGATCTCAAAATTTCCCACCGTAAACGAACCGCCTGTGGTGAATATATGGTTATTAAATTGGGTTTCCAACTGGCGTTCGGCCGCCTCCTTCGTGGCACGATTCCAGTAAATCGGGATGCGTAATTTTCCAGCCAATCCGGCTAACCCCGAGATATGGTCGCCGTGTTCATGGGTGATGAGAATGCCGGTTAAGGACTCCGCCACACGACCAATGAGACTCAGACGCTGACGAATTTGGCGGCCGCTAAAGCCCGCATCGATGAGCAGCCGGGTTTCCCCGCACTCAAGATACGAACAATTCCCATTACTCCCGCTTCCCAAGATCGTTAACTGCACTGGCACAAACGGACGTTAGGAGAGGTGCGCGGTGCCCGCAACGATTTTGGGACCTTAGCGCGGGATTTTTATTAAGAATAGTAGTCAACCACCCGATGGACATGAAAGTAAAGCAGTCTCCGTGCCACAATGATCTTGAGCAATAACAGGCGGATGATACGCTGAACCAAACATGGGACAAGGATTGCAACTCGCTCAACGGATGTCGCTATCGCAGGTGCTGGCTCCCCAGCTCCAGCAATCTCTTGCTTTGCTCCAAGCGCCAACCCTTGAGCTTAAAGCGCTGGTTGAACAGGAAATGGCCGTTAACCCGGTCTTGGAAGAGGTGCTAGACTCCGAGATCGATGAGAAGGCGCCCCGGTCCGATGGCGATGACGCGCCGGATTCTCCAGATCCTGCTGAGCCACCCGCCGATGTTCAATTTGATCCAGCCACGGAAAAGCCGGAAACCAACGATTCGGTTGACGATTTTCAAGCTGAATTTGAAAAATTGACGCAACTGGATCAGGAATGGCGCGATCATTTTTCCCAGACCAACCTGCCCATGCGCCCCTCTCAGGAAGAGGAAGAACGTCGCCAGTTCATGTTTGATTCTCTGGTGGCGGGTACTTCCCTGCAGGAGAACCTTTTGGAGCAGGTACGGACCTCGGATATCTCAGCGGAACAACGTCAGGTGGCCGAGATGATCATTGGCAATATTGATGATCATGGCTTCCTGCAAAGTTCGGTTGAGGAGCTTGCTTTCTCAACGAACGTCGACCCTGCCCGCATTCAAGAAGTTTTGAAGGTGGTCCAGACATTCCATCCTCCTGGAGTCGGTGCACGGGACCTGAGGGAGTGCCTCATGCTTCAACTTGAGCGTGCGGGACGAAAAAACTCACTCGAATACCAGATTGTGGACCGTTTCATGGATGCACTGGGTCGCCGCAGGCTTCCAGAAATTGCCCGAGGTTTGAATCTTGAGGTGGACGAAGTGCAGGATGCTGTTCAGAACATCGGCCATCTGGAACCCCGCCCGGGCCGCGATTTTCTGCCCGACAACCAACAGTACATCATGCCCGAGGTCTTTATCCAAAAAGTGGGTGAAGATTGGGTGGTTACCAGCAATAACGAGCAAGTGCCACATCTGCGGATCAGCAATACCTATAAGGACCTGATGTCGCAGACTGACAGCTCGCCGGAAGTCAGGGAATATATCCGCGACAAAATCCGTGCCGGAAAGTTTCTGATCAAAAGCATCCACCAGCGCCAGCAAACGATCCTGAATATCGCTCGTGAAATCGTGAAGCGACAGACGGATTTTCTGGAAAAAGGCGCCGGCGCACTCAAACCCATGACGATGGTTCAGGTGGCTGAAGTGGTGGGGGTCCATGAAACCACGGTCAGTCGCGCTGTCTCTGGAAAATACATGGAAACTCCGCAGGGAGTGTTCGAGATGAAGTACTTCTTCACTTCCGGTATCATGACTTCCTCGGGTGTTGGCATGTCCAACACCAGCGTGAAAGGGATTATTACGGAAATGGTATCCAATGAGGATTCCGGCAAGCCGCTTTCGGACGAGGAAATCGTTAAATTGCTTGGTGAAAAAGGCATCCAAATTGCCCGTCGCACCATTGCCAAATACCGTTCGGAACTCAATATTTTGCCTTCACATCTGCGCAAGGAATATTGATGTTCCCTGTGTTCGGATCAACCGCGTTATTTGACGCGGTTGATTGTGTTATAAATTTCCTGCCGAAGCGTCTGTCCGTCAGCTGTTTCGATGGCGAATTTGATTCGCATTTGCATAACCGGCTTTAATGGCTCGGTTTCCAAAAACACTGACAGTCCGTCTGCCGAAAGCCTTGCCGATTTGACCACGACAGAATCTTCGCCTTTCTGCTGAGGATCTGCGACGGACCACGAGTCGGAGCCGTATTGAGAGGTCCACCGATAATTCCATCGGGCGATGCTGTAGTTTGCTGGGTCATTGGCGAAGGAAGGATTTAATCGAGTGCCAAAACTAATTTTGATCCCCTCGGTTTCGACATGGAGCGAAACAGGTTGGGATAATGTTTTGCCCGTATAACGGACTCGTTGTAAACCTCCATCTTGAATGGCCACCGTTTGCCAGCCTTTCAGTCCTCCCAAGTAAAGCTGTCCATCTTCTGGATTGAACCTGCCCCGCATCATCCCTGAATTAAATCGCACCGGAAATGCCCAGGCTCCGCCCTGCTTCTGCCCATCGATGTCCTCGAACATCACATGGAGTAGGGTGCATTTGCCATATGAAGTGTGGAGCAGTGACCCGCGAGGCAGTCCCCATTTGTCGCTGGTGACCCAGATTTGTCCTCCGCTGGAGTTATCCAGATTCATAGGCAACCAGCAAATGGGCGGTTCAAAATTCGTTATTGAGTTGGCTTTTTGATATTCCGCAAATCGCGGCTGCCGTGGATCACCCCCGTATCCATAAAATTCGCCTTGCTGAATCCAACTGATCTTGCTCGCCGGAGTCCAATGCCCCTGATTGTCGGAGCAGGTAATCTCGTCATTGGGCCCCACACTAAGGCCGTTGGGAGTTCTGAAACCTCGGGCAAAGACTTTAAGGGTTGATCCATCTGCCGAAACTTTCAGCAGGCTGCCATGTTTGTTGAGAAATGGATCAACCATATTGCCATCGCTTGCAAAATAAAAATTCCCAGCCCTGTCGCCCTGAAGATCAAAAACGAACGCATGATAAGTGGGATAAACGTCCCAATCGCTATTGAATGATTCGTAGTAATCTGCCTCCCCGTCCTGGTTTAAATCGTGCAGTCGAGTAATGCGATCGCGTCCGAGCACAAAGATTTTATCATGGAGAATTCGGAGTCCCAGTGGTTCGTAAAGCCCGCTCGCATAACGCTTCCAATGCAATTTTTTCAGACTCGAATCAATCCCGGAAACAATCCATACGTCACCACTCAGGGTGGAAATCGCGCAACGGCCATCCCTGAAAAAATCCAACCCGGAAATTCTCATCCATGAGTTCCACGGATTGGGTTCGGGGAGGGTTAGAGTATCCACCACATAGGCTCCGGGCTCGGCACCGAGTTTGCCATGGGTCGTGACCTCACTCGTCCATCTTGCCGGTCCTCCATTCGTAAGTGTTGCAGGATTAACCGGGGGGATTAGCGGAAGTTCACTGCTGCCAAAAGCCACTTTCAGAAGAATCGGCTCGTCGTGTCTGGCTATCCTGAGCGTGATGAGTGCGCCATTCGTTTCCAGCCTGGCGCTGCCGGAGGGATCAAGAAGTGTAATACCTTTGGTGTCAGGCATCACCAGTGCAATCGGCGCTTTCATTAAATCCACCCGCAGGGTTCGGGTCAAAAACGATTGCCCTCTCACTTCTTCGATGCCGGGAAGATCCAGAAAAACGACATCATTGATGGCGTACGAAAGAACCACCTGCTCGCCACTCACAAAGTGGCCCTTGTATTTAAGTTTTTGGCCCTCAATCACAGGTGTGACAGATGCAAAAACCTTGGTGCCAATCGGAAAAATAGGGCTGCTCCCTTGTGCAGTGGTGGCAATCGAGGTTTTGCGGACATCGATAAAACCGCCGATCCAGCCTGCCGCGTAGCAATGAGTCGTTGTATCAAAACAAACACCAGCATTCGTCCCTACACGAATGCTCAGTGATTTGGTCACAAGATTGGTGCTGGGTCCGGAAAGTGGACTGTTTGTGGCGGCGTTATTGAAAATAAATGAAACCGCCGGGCCTAGATCCATCATGGGGCGGGAAATCGTGTTTGTACCGGCATTTTGTGCCAGCAAGTTTCCCTGGTAAACGAATGAGAGCGCCAGAAGCAGACAGGCATGCAGCCACAGCGGGATGTGGGGACGACGACATAAACAGCTCCTCAATAAAGGTGATCGGCGCATGCTCGGCAAATCATCGCATTCCGCCCTTTAACTTGCCAGTTTGTATCTATGAACACCGGGCTGAGTCGTGTAAAAACAAATTCATGATTGACTTAAAGAGCTTTTCCGCCGATCACTTGATTGTGATTTGCGTTTGCAACCTTCAAATTTCGCTGTGCACCAGCCTGCTGCTAAGCAGGGCGGCGGAAGGGTTTTGACGCGAACAAAAGCGATTTCCAAAGCCTCACCGCCCGACCCGGCGGTGAGGCTTTTTGTTTGCATTGTCGCAGGGTCGATTGGAGGTCAGGCTTAGGTCCTGACTGGGAGGTGGCGGGATGACCACAATAGGAAACGGAACAGATGAATAAGAAAAATCGAATCATGATCTTCGACACCACGCTCCGCGATGGTGAACAGTGTCCCGGCGCGTCCATGAACCTCCGCGAAAAGCTTGAGGTGGGGAGGCAACTCGCCCGACTCAAAGTCGATGTCATCGAGGCCGGTTTTCCCGTCATAAGCGATGGTGATTTTGAGGCCGTTCAAACCATCGCCCGCGAAATCAAGGGGCCGGTCATCACTGGACTCGCTCGTTGTGTGGCCAAGGACATTGACGCCGCCGGGGCGGCAGTCAAACCTGCGGGCAAACGCGGCCGCATTCACGTTTTCCTTGCCACTTCAAAAATCCACCGGGAATTCAAGCTTGGCAAGGCCAAGGACGAAATCATCCGTCTTGCGGTTGAGGGCGTTAAGCGCGCACGCACCCACGTTTCGAGTGTCGAGTTCTCGCCGGAAGACGGGTCGCGCACCGAGCCGGAATTCCTCATTGATGTTTGCAAGGCCGTGGTGGCAGCCGGTGCTACTGTGGTAAATATTCCGGACACAGTCGGCTGGGCCGTGCCGGAACAATACGCCGCGCTCATCGCGCAGTTGTATAATGCCGTGCCGGAATTCAAGTCCGGCAAAGCCATCATCAGCGTGCATTGCCATAACGACCTCGGCTTGGCCGTGGCGAATTCCTTGGCTGCGATCAAGGCAGGCGCCCGTCAGGTGGAATGCACCGTGAACGGCATTGGCGAACGGGCTGGCAATGCCGCCCTTGAGGAAATCGTGATGGCGTTGAAGACACGCGGGGACTTTTTCGGAGGAGTCGAATGCGGCGTCAATGCAAAGGAAATCGTCAAGGCCTCGCGCCTTGTTTCCCGCATGAGTGGCCTCGTTGTTCAACGCAGCAAGGCCATTGTCGGGGAAAATGCCTTTGCTCATTCGAGTGGCATCCATCAGGACGGCATCCTTAAAAAACGTGAGACTTACGAAATCATGGACCCGCAGGACGTGGGCTGGGGATTAACGGAGTTGCCTCTTACCAAACACAGCGGCCGAGCCGCAGTCGCGGTGCGCTTGAAGCATCTCGGCTTCAAGATGACGGATGCGGACGTCGCCGCAATTTTTGCCCGATTCAAGGAGATCGGCGATAAAAAGAAATTCGTCTACGACGATGATCTCACCGCATTGGTTGAAGGACAAATCACCGAGGTCCCCGAAACCTGGTCCATGGATTACATCCATGTCACCTGTGGCAACCAAACCATGCCGACCGCCACCGTGCGATTGAGGAAACGCGGCAGTGCCGATGCAGTGCAGGATGCCAGCATTGGGGACGGCCCGGTTGACGCGGCAGTCAAAGCAATTGATCGACTCGCGGGTACCGCTGGAAAGTTGCTCGATTACACACTTCGCTCCGTATCCGAGGGACAGGACGCCCTCGGCGAAGTGACTCTCAAAGTGAACTTTGGCTCCAGAGATATCGTGACGGGCAAAGGCACGGGCACGGACATCGTTGAGACCAGCGCACGCGCCTACCTTAACGCGGTCAACCGGTTTTTCGGTTCCGGCGGGGAGAAATCGCACGACGCACAGCCTTGATTCGGCAGTTTCATTGGCGTGCCTCCATCCTGAGGCACGCCGATCTCAGTGGGAACTCACGAGGTTAAGACGCTGGTCTTCAAACTGGCGGCCATAGCTCACGCCGCTGATTTTCCAGCCCGATTTGTCGGTAATAAATTCCAAGTGCACACTGATGCGGTCGGCGGCTGGTGGGTAAATCCGGATATACAGAAGTGCCCTGCTGCCATCGTTGATGGCGGGTCCAAACTCCACAATTGGCTGCTGCCGCAGACCGTCGTGAATATTCGTGGCAATGTTTTCAAAGCTTTCTAAGTGAGCCCTCAGCCAGAGAGGCAGTGAACGATCTTCCACAGAATTCCTTGCAAGCCGGATGAGTGTGTCTCTTTCCTCAGGTGCGCTGGCGACCATGAAGTCGGGAAGAAGCGTGATCGATTCGGCTGATGGACTTTCCGATGCTGAGGCCGGGAAAATCCAAGTCTGTCCGTCCAAATAACACAGCCAGACCAGGCTGGTCATTAGAATCACCGAGAGCATCGTCACCGCAATGATGTTTTTGGAGGAGTTCATTTTGACTTCCAATCACAATCATTATATCGGCATGCCAAGAATGCCTCTTGAGACAAAGTCGGTTCTTTGACATAGTCACCCCATTGATTAACAGGGACACCACCAAGCATTCCATTTTGGTTGTCGACGATGAAGCATCGATCGGTGATTTGATGCGCGTTTACTTCAATAAACATAGTTTTGAGGTGGTGACGGCTAGGACCGGAGTTGAAGCCAAGCGGTTGGTCGAGGAAGTTCCCTTCAGTCTGGTCATCCTCGACATAATGCTCGCTGAAAGTGATGGGATTGCGATCCTCAGCGAATTGAAGGAAGCCTACCCCCAATTACCAATCGTGATCATGACTGGTATTGGTTTTGATGAAAAACTCCTAAGCCAAGCTTTGTTGAACGGAGCCGCGGCTTACGTCAGCAAGACTCTTCCTCTTGATCAATTATTAATTGAAATCAAACGTGTTTTGGATCATTGATCGCTTCCTTTATCATTTGCCCTAGCGCCTCCACATGAGCACACCGGCCGCCTATTTTGCCCGACAACCTTCCGCTTTCGCGGCAGATGATGCTTTGCGCCTTAGGGATGAACGACTTGAGGCACTGAAGGCCACAGTGGGTCGGTTGGCCCACGATTTTAATAACGTACTCGTGCCCATCCTAGGTTACGTGACCCTCATACGCGACGAAGTTCCAACCGCCTCCCCTGCCGCTCAATACGCCACAACGCTGGAATCCGCTGCCCGCAAGACCGAGGGCTTTCTTGATTCCATTCTTCTCTCTGTACGCCCCCACCGCCGTTTCAATCCCAAATCTACGGAATTTTCTGAATTGATCAAAAAAGCTCTGTTGGATTGGCAGAACGCACTTCCTCCGGGCTCTCAGATTGAAGTCCAGACCAGTCTTCAGCAGGGAAGTTCACATTTGGACGAATCCCAATGGATCACCGTACTTCAACAATTGTTGGCGAATGCCCGTTTTGCCATGGCGATGGGGGGCACTCTGAATGTAGGGCTTTCTTTCGTTCACATTGAGTCAGACGAGGCACTTCGCCTCAATGTTCCAGTTGGCCCAGCCTGGAAACTCACGGTGCGGGATACAGGCTTTGGCATGAGTGCGCTCACGCTTTCGCGCGCCTGTGAACCCTTTTTCACGATGCGGATTTCATCCGGGGCCTTGGGGCTGGGGCTCACGGTGGTTCACAGCATTACACACATTCACGGGGGGCAATTGGTGATTGAAAGTGTCGAGGATGTCGGAACCACCGTGACCATTGTCATCCCACGCTTGGATTCGCCGCCGGATGATGCTCGACCGTTGTCCAGTCGACAAAGCACCCCCTCAAAGCCGTTGGTCAGGACTCCCGCCACACCACAAGGTAAAATTTTGTTGGTTGAGGATGATCCACTAGTGCGTGAGGTGATTCGATCATGCCTGATGAAAATCCCGAGAGATTTACATTTAGCCCACGATGGTGAGGAGGGGCTCAAAATGTTCCGCCGCAGTCCCCAGTCGTGGTCCTTGGTCATATCAGACATCACCATGCCCAAGATGGGTGGAATAGAGCTCTACCGTGAAATTGTAAAGATCGATCCCCTCACCAAGGTGATCCTGGTGAGTGGCGATGCCTCAAGTGAGTACGACAAATACTTTCTGGGTTCGGATGGCCCAAAGCCGGTGCTAGTGAAGAAACCCTTCACTCTGAAAGCGTTTCTACAGGTTGTGCAAACCCACCTGGAATAGGTTTACAAGATTTCGATGGCGGTTCCCGCTTGGTCTGGCTAAGACTGAAGTATGCCAAAATCGATCTTTCACTCGAATCGTCGTGTTTTCCTAAAATCATCCGCTCTTCTCGCCAGCACGCTTGCCTTCCCTTTCGTCAGTAAGCGCAGCGTGCTGGGTGCGAATAATCGCCTGAATATTGCTGGCGTCGGAGTGGGTGGGAAAGGCTGGGTGGATATCAACAACTGCGAGTCTGAGAACGTGGTGGCGGTTTGTGATGTCGATCAAAACAATCTGGCTAAAGCAGCGGCAAAATTCCCCAATGCCAAAACGTTCCGTGACTATCGCAGGATGTTTGATGAAATGTCGAAGTCCATCGACGCGACCACCGTCTCCACGCCGGATCACATGCACTATTTGGTCTCGATGCGCGCGATTCGTGAAGGCAAACATGTCTACTGCCAGAAGCCCCTGACTCACACTATTGCAGAGGCTAGAAGTCTGACTCTCGCCGCCCGCAAAGCTGGGATCGCCACGCAGATGGGAAATCAGGGCATTTCCAAACCCACGTTGCGCCGCGACGCGGAATTGGTCACAGCAGGGGTGATCGGCGACATCATTGAGATGCATTGCTGGACGGATCGCCCCGGCGCATATTGGAAGCAGGGTCTCAGCATGCCGACTGAGTTTCCTCCCGCACCCCCGACTCTTGATTGGGACCTTTGGATTGGTGGGGCTCCCTTTCGTCCCTACCACCCTGCCTACAGTCATTTTGCCTGGCGTGGTTGGTGGGAGTTTGGCACGGGTGCCATCGGGGACATGGGTTGTCACCTGTTAAATTTGGCGGCTCTTTGCCTGGATATGAGCCGTCCCATTAGTGTCGAACCTCACGGCGTGGGCGCGACCGACCAATCCGGTCCCACCGCTTCCGACATCAAATGGGAGTTCGCCTCAGCAGGCAAGCAACGGCCCTTCAAATTCTTCTGGTATGATGGCGGTCGCAAGCCCAGCCCGAGTCTTTTTCGTGGCACCGACTACCCTCTGAATGGAGTTATCATGGTCGGGACCAAGGACACCTTGTATATCCCGACCTACGATGGCGGTGGCACCTTTAAGAGCGGTGCCACCTATAATGACTTCAAAGGCATCCGTGAGTCACTGCCCAAAATGGAGAATTGGGAGCACTCCCACTACGAGGAATGGTTCGATGCCTGCAAGGGTGGCGCAAAGACTTATTCCAATTTTGACACAGCAGGGCCTGTGAGTGAAGCCGTCTTGTTGGGTCAACTGGCGCTCCGAGTGGGACAAAGGCTGGAATGGGATGCGGAAAAAATGCGCGTGACGAACCACGGGCCGGCCAATGACTTTGTCAAAACCCCCTATCGCCAGGGTTGGGAAATATGAGGGCGGGGGATCAATGAAAAGGGCGGACTCATTAAAGAGGCCGCCCTTCCAAAATGCTGGGGTCCCAATTACTTGGGCAACGTTACTGGTGCGACGGGTTCAGGAACTATTGCGGCCGGGGCACTGGGTGTTGGATCAGGCAGAGCACTGGAGTCCAATGGCTTTGATCCCTTTTTCTTGGTGGTGTTTGCCCTCTTATGTGCTGGTTTGTGAGTGGCTGCCGCAGTTTTGGGAACGCTGGCATTCAATTCGAGAGTGGCAATTCGTTCGCCTCCGGCCTTGGTCTTGGCAAATATGCCGCGAACCTGTTCGCCGACCGCGACTTCGGCGAAGGTCGCCGGCTTGCCGGTTTTGGTGAATCTGCTGGCGGAAGTCACCGCGTAGGTGTGGGACTTTTTCTTCCCTTCGACAGTCACGGTCATGTTTGTTTTGTCGAGGCTGGAAATCTTCCCGCTGATGACGTTGACGGGTTTGGGCTTTTTGGGCTTAGGTTTGGCCGATGGCGCATTAGTGGAGATGGACGGGGCCAATCCAGTATCTGTCGGCAGAAGGGCAGGGGTATTGGGCAAGACTGAAGCATCCGGCAGGGTGCTCAATGGAGGATTGGTCTCCGCTGGGGCAGGCACCAAGCTTGGAGGATTAGTGGATGTCTGCGCGTTGGCCAAAGTGACAATGGCGAGCGCGGCAGCTAAAGAGGCAAGAAATCTATTACCCATACAAAATTGTTTCATTTAACAAATCGAGAAACGATACTATCAGCGTAGGTTTCTGTCCGCAATCGTTGATTTATTCAGTTGTTTATTTGTTTGTTTCACATAGGGCATGGGTTTTCCTGCCCAATGCTATTTTCTGGCAAGAATCAGTAAAAACGTACCGAGGTCTACTGCTTCTCACGGCACGTAACGGCGTGATTTCAACTTTTGTCACTGGTCCATGTCGAAGGAAATTGGCTGTTTTTTGAATTTTCTTTGGAATAAGGAGACGACTCTTTTGTCGGCAGGTGAGACGCCTCGCCCTAGTCCGCTAGAGATTGAAAGAACCGAAACTGCATACCAATCTGCTGCGGGCACCATTTGCTAAGCAAGGCATGGTAACAAAGTAGGAGTGCGGATCAATCGCATGCCGGGAAAGCTCGCAAGAGGAATTGAGGATGGCAGACGATCCATTTCTTCCTTGCGCCACTTGGGTTGATCTCCTGAGCCTCCATCCGGGGTCAGCACGCCAGCCTCTGAAACAGCCCACTGACTGGAAAGCCGGATGCGGGAAATCCGCCGGTCCGGTTTGGAGTGATCGAGGTTCAATTCCTCGTTCCTACCCCTATCCGGGGGAAGAAGATGGGGCGCAGTTTGGTTGTTTGGGGTTTGGCGGAGAGGGGGTGGCGCCGAAGCAGGCTCGGAAGCATTGGATGACGGAGGAATCGTCATTTTTTCGCCAGGCTATGACAGTGGGCATGGAAGGTAGTTCGGTGGGCAAGTCCCGGTATATCAGGCCGGGGCGGCGGATTTCGGCGAGGCTTTCGGAGGCTGGGGCCAAAACCGGCGGAGATGAGCCAGAGTTTGGTTTGGACGTCGTGGGCGTATTGGGCGGGGTAGGGTGTGGCTCCGGCGCTGGCGCAGGCTGCGAGAAAGCTGTCGTAGTAAAGATGCTGGACTGAGGGATGCATCATGACCATGGCTTGCTTGTCGAAATCCTTCCAAGTGAGTTTTCGTTTTTGGGCCAAAGGGTGGTCGGTGTGGATGGCCAGTACTTGACGCCAATTTTCCACAAAATCGGTGGCAAGTTCAGAAGCGGGCACGGGTGGGCGCACGAGGCCGACATCCAACTGTCCCTCGCGCAAGCGGCGGATCTGCTCAATGCTGGTCAGTTCGTGCAGGGCGAGTTGGACACCGGGATATTTCACACGGAAAGTGCGCAGGACGCTGGCAAGTTTGGAATTGGCGGCCGGCGCGAGCACGCCAAGTCGAAGAATACCAACCAAGCCTTCGGACGATTCACGGACGCGCCTTTCGGCCTGCGCGCTTGCCACCAGAACGGCTCTTGCCTCATCCAACAACACCCTGCCTGCTGAGGTTAGGGTTACTTTGCGGGTGCTGCGGAGGAAAAGTTGGGCTCCGAGTTCGGCTTCGAGGGCTTTGATCTGGGCGCTGAGGGGCGGTTGGGCGAGGTTGAGCTTTTCTGCGGCACGACGAAAACTCAGTTCCTCTGCTACCGCGATAAAGTATCGTAAATGACGTAGTTCCATGCTATTGATACTTACATCATATCAATGAGCACTTCAAACTAGTATTGGCCTCCGTGTGAAACATGAAGGAATGATACTCAGGTACCGGTGGATGAGCGGTTGTTGAATCAGTATGTGGATTGTACGTTTAGCTCTTAAGCGGCCCTACACCTTTGTGGTGCTGGCGATTGCTTTGCTTTTGCTTTCACCGTTGGTGATCAAGCGCACCCCCATTGATATCTTTCCGGCGATCAACATCCCGGTGATCAGCGTTATTTGGCAGTATGCGGGTTTGAGTGCGCAAGAAATCGAGCAGCGCATCTTGTACAATCACGAACGATCCCTCAGCGCGACGGTCAACGATATCGAGCATACCGAGGCCAATGCGTACAACGGGGTGGGGGTGATCAAGGTTTTCCTGCGGCCGGGGGCGTCGGTGGATGCTGGTGTGGCGCAGATTACGGCCATCGCCCAAACAATTCTTCGCCAGATGCCGCCGGGCCAAACGCCGCCGCTGGTCATTCGTTACAACGCTTCGACGGTCCCGATTTTGCAGTACGGAGTGGGCAGCAAAACCTTGGAGGAGCAGGAGTTGTATGACTTGAGCCAAAATCAAATACGTGTGGGGTTATCGACCGTTCAAGGGGCATCGATTCCCTGGCCGTACGGAGGGAAAACGCGTCTGGTATCGGTGGATTTGGATTTGCGGGCGCTTCAGTCTCACAATCTTACCGCGCAGGATGTGGTCAATTCCATCAATGCGCAGAACCTAATCCTGCCGAGCGGCACGGCCAAGATTGGGACGCAGGAATACGACGTGGAAATGAATGCTAGCCCGCGGGTGCTTGAGGAATTAAACGACCTGCCGGTGCGAACGGCGAATGGTGCGACGGTGTTTGTGCGGGATGTGGCCCACGTGCGGGATGGCTATCAGCCGCAGGTGAATGCGGTCCGGCAGAATGGTCAGCGTGGGGCTCTTTTGACCATCCTTAAGAACGGCTCGGCTTCGACACTCAACGTGGTGACGCGAATTAAGGAGGCCATGGTTCCCTTGTTGAAGACTCTCCCTCCGGAGCTTGAGCTTACGGAATTTGCAGACCAATCGCTATTTGTGAAGGCGGCTGTGGGCGGAGTGGTTAAGGAGGGAGTAATCGCAGCCGGGCTTACGGCTTTGATGATCCTGCTTTTTATTGGCTCGTGGCGCAGCACGGTGATTATCGCGCTGTCCATTCCCCTTTCTGTTTTGAGTTCTATTGCCATTCTAAGCGCGTTGGGCGAAACAATTAATTTGATGACTTTGGGCGGATTGGCCTTGGCGGTGGGGATTCTGGTGGATGACGCCACGGTGGAAATCGAGAATGTGCACCGCCAAATGGCGCTGGGCAAGCCTTTGGAGCAGTCGATTTTGGATGGCGCGCAGGAAATTGCTGTGCCGGCTTTTGTATCGACGCTTTGCATCTGCATTGTGTTTGTGCCCATGTTCTTTTTGAGTGGTGTTTCGCGATATTTGTTTGTACCGCTGGCCGAGGCCGTGGTGTTTGCCATGCTTGCGAGCTACGTGCTTTCGCGAACTCTGATTCCAACCATGGTGATGTGGTTCTATCGGGGAAGCCAATTTCTCAAGACGATGCAATCGGGGACCCTTCATCCCTTGGCTGGCAGCGGGTTTTTTGGGACAATTCAAGGCCGTTTTGAAGACGGCTTTGCGAGCATGAAAACCTGGTACGGGGGGGTACTGTCCACGGTTTTGCACCGCCGGAAGCTGTTTGCGGCGCTGTTCCTGGGAGCATGTCTTGCGACCTGCCTTTTAATCCCAGGCTTGGGACGCGATTTTTTCCCGACGGTGGACGCGGGCCAAATTCGGCTGCATCTGCGGGCGAAGAGCGGCACGCGCATTGAGGAAACGTTGCGGCTTGTGGATGAGGTGGAGAAAGTCATCCGCGAGGAAATTCCAGCGGAGGAAATGGAGGGAATTTTGGACAACATAGGGATTCCGACCTCGGGGATCAGCCTGAGCTATAGCAACAGCGGATTGATCGGAGTGGGTGACGCCGACGTTCTTGTTTCGATGCACCCGAATCATAGCCCAACGGAGGACCATATTCGAAGGTTGCGAACGCGATTGAATCAGGAGTTTCCGGGGACGATGTTCTATTTTCTGCCGGCGGATATCGTCAGCCAGACTTTGAACTTTGGGTTGCCGGCGCCGTTCGACATTCAAATAGTCGGGCGTGACCAGTCGAAGAATCGCCAAATTGCCTATCAGTTGGCTGAAAAAATCCGGCATGTTCCCGGTGCTGTGGATGTTCGGGTGCAACAACCGGCGGACCTCCCTAGGTTGCGTTTTTCGGTGGATCGCACCAAGGCCTCCGAGGTTGGCTTGTCCGAAAGAGATGTGGCAAACTCGGTCCTCCTGAGCCTAAGCGGAAGCGGCCAGGTCCAACCCGGTTACTGGCTCAATCCGAAGGTAGGCATCCAGTATTTGATCAATGTGCGGTCGCCCGAACGTGAAATGGATTCCCTGGCGGCCTTGAATTCAATTCCGGTTAACAACCCGGGATCTACCGACCAAGTGTTGGCCAATTTGGCCGTGATGGTGCGTACGAACGGCGCTCCTGTCATTTCGCACTATAATGTGCAGCCGGTAATCGATGTTTTTGGCGGGGTGAGCGGTCGTGATTTGGGCGGACTAATGAATGAAATCATGCCGATAGTTGAGGAAACAAAACAAAATCTGCCTCGTGGAACAACTATTATGGTGCGAGGCCAGGTCGAGACGATGAACTCGAGCTTTGTAGGGCTCTTGGGGGGCTTGGCCATGGCTATGGTGCTGGTTTACTTGTTGTTGGTGATAAATTTTCAAAGCTGGCTTGATCCGTTTGTGATCATCATGGCTTTGCCGGGAGCGCTGGCAGGGGTGGTTTGGGCACTTCATCTGACGGGCACGACGGTGAGTGTGCCGGCCTTGATGGGTGCGATTATGAGTCTTGGCGTGGCCACGGCGAATGCTGTGTTGGTGGTAAGCTTTGCCCGGACGAGTTTGAACGAGGGTCTAGATCCGATCAAGGCGGCGTGGACGTCGGGAACAAGCCGATTGCGACCGGTGGTCATGACGGCGCTGGCGATGGTGATCGGGATGTTGCCCATGAGTCTGGGACTCGGTGAAGGTGGTGAACAGAATGCGCCGTTGGGCAGGGCGGTGATTGGCGGGTTGGCGGTTGCCACCCTTGCCACTCTACTTTTTGTGCCGGTGGTCTTTAGTCTGGTCCACCGTCACACGAAACCCAAGGATTTTGAGGGAGGAGTTGAACATGCATAATGAAGCGGTCCAACCGCAGCCTGCGGTGGATGATGAGCGGATAGGCGTCAGCCGGAAAAAATGGTGGTTGATTGTTGTTTTCACCGGCCTTGTATTGGGGATATTGGCTGTGGCAGGTTACCTGCCACGCTGGCGCGCACAATCGGAGGTGCGCCGAGTGACGGTGGCTTTGTCGATTCCGACCGTGAAAGTCACCAACGCGTTTCCGGCCGTGGGCCAGGAGGGGCTTATGCTTTCGGCAGAGGTTCGCCCTTTTCAGGAGGTGTCACTCCATGCGCGAGCCCGGGGTTACGTGAAGAGGTACAACGTGGACTTGGGTGCGGAGGTGGAGGCGGGACAGGTTCTTCTTGAGATTGAGACTCCCGAGGTGGATCAGGAGTTGGCCCAAGCCCGTGCCCAGTTGCGACAGACTGAAGCAACATTGAGGTTGGCGGTCGCCACGGCAGCACGCTGGCGCGATCTGCTCAAGACTTCAACGGTCAGCGAGCAGGAGACGTCAGAGAAAGTGGCAGAGGAATCCTTGAGACAGGCGGCGGTGCTTTCCGCCACGGCCAACGTGCGCCGGTTGGAAGAGCTGACCGCTTTCTCCAAAATGACGGCTCCTTTCGCGGGTTCAATCACCATGAGAAGGGTGGAGATGGGCGAGTTAATAAATCCGGACACTCCCAAGGAACTTTTCCGGCTTGCACAAACGAAGACATTGAGAGTTTCCATAGCGGTGCCACAAAGTCTGGCGCGTGATGTGGGCATAGGGACAAGGGCGGAGGTGTTTTTTCAGGAGTTTCCCGGGCGTGCTTTTCTGGGCGAGGTACGCCGGGAATCGGGCAGCATAGACGCCGACTCGAGAACGAGGCAGGTGGAATTGGAATTGGATAACAAGAATGGAAAGCTGCTGGCGGGCAGCTTTGCCCAAGTGCGGTTCCCTCAGGCCCAGCTGGAGGGGCGATTGGCGCTTCCCGCAAATTGTCTCATGTATCGCCCTGAGGGTCCCACTGTGGCTGTGGTGAAAGGTGGCAATCAATTGGAGCTTCGTCTGGTCAAAGTGGGCCGTGATTTTGGGCAGACCATTGAGATTGTTGGGGGGGTGGAAGCGAGCGAATCGGTGGTGATCAATCCAGCGGACTCTCTTGTCAGCGGCGTGAGGGTGAGACTGATGGGAAAATAAACAGGAATTGATTCTTCCGGGCTTGACATTCGATAGTGTTTCATTAGTAGATCGACTGATTTGCATTTCCAATCCGCCTCGGTTCCAAGGTGTCGAGGATTCCCCTGATTGGGCGTTGCGGTGCCGCCCTGTCGGTTGATGGGGGATTTGAGGTTTGCTTGGATTAGATTCGTCGTTTGCGCGAATACGGGAACGGAGAGGTTGTGTAACCTGTTTAACACCAAAATAATAGCCCAAGAAAAATCATGAAACTCTCTCCTTCATACCGATTAAGAACCCTGTCAATGTCGCGACGCCTCTGGGCGCTGGCGTTTTTGGTAGCGTGGCTTCCGCTCCAAGTGGGTGCGGTCACCATTTCGGCGAAAATCAACGGCGTCACAAAGCCTATTGGCACGATTGACGCATCCATTCCTGACATCACCAAACCGGCGCGAGTCACTGGTGAATTCCTATTCGACAAAAATTTTGCCTTTTTAGACGACTGGTACAATTTCCAGTGGCTCAACGTTGAAGTCAAATACACGCTCAACGGAGCTGCGCAGGCCAACGATCCAGTGGTTGGTAAACTCCCGGCAATTGATCCCCAACCCGGCCCTAAAGAGGACAATATACCTTGGTATTTTAACGGCAAGGAGTACAAGGCGGGCGTTTTCGACGGCGTTAAGATCAGGGAGGACGGCGTCGCATCACGCTTTGTCGATCGGCCTAGTGACGGAACGAAGAACAGCCAGATTGATTTCATGACATTTCTCGTATTGGAGAACGTCACCGACCCAACAATCAAGAAGACTGATTTCTGTGTGCTCGGCTGGTTTGATTGGACGTACGACAATAAATCCGACTCCGCGAAAGGGGAATCTTCTGTGGCCACCGTTTCAGGCGTGGTGGACAAGGGCATGGTTGATCTAATCAACACTGCGATGGGAAACGCGGGCGGAGGGGGGTTCCCCAATTATGTGGCCATGATGGATTGTAATTTGACAGCCTGCGTGCCTGAAGGAAACGCTTTCATCGCGACAGGTCTGGGAGTTGCCTTCATTTTCTTTGCGGCGAGAATGCGGAAGCCTACTCCTGCAACATAATTGAGTATTTGTTGCACCTCGACTATTACGGGCGGAGGTTCCATCCCGCCGCCTTATTTGCCGGTCGATTTATGGTTCATCTCAGGTTCTTCGACAGGATTGGTATGAATGCTTTCAACACTCTTAAGAAAACGCCGTTTTTCGTTTGGAGTTTTGCCTTATTGTTTGTTTTTTTTGTGTATATTTCTTCTGCTGGGGTAAAACCTAAAGTATCAGCATCGGGTTCTTTGGTTGATGGTTTGAAGGCGGTGGTGTCTTTTCCCAAAAGCGCCTACAAGGCAGGCGAACTCATTTCCCCTTTGTATCAAATCCAAAACACCACAAAGACCAACATCACCATTTGGCAGTGTGGTTTTTATCCGAATCACCGTCTTGAACTCAAAAATGCGCAGGGGAGAGAAGTGACCATGACCGCCCGGGGCAAGGAAGCCACAGCATTGTTTGCTCCAGCAGGCCCTCGCCGCAAAAATCTGCCGGTAATCTTGGCACCGGGTGAATCCGTTGCTGTGGACGGTCCTGAGGACCTGCTCGCACTGTTCAGTTTGGAGAATCCTGGCAGCTTTTATTTTAGAATCATTTATCAGGAAGTTTCGGATACCTGGTCGGGCAGACTTGACTCAAATTGGGCTGTATTTCAAATACTCCCGCCGTGACACTTGGCGTTTCCAAGCGAGGGCATTGGCGGGTCTGGGATTGACAGAAAAGAAGGTTTGTCCAATTTTACGCGATCAAGTGTTCGGACGGATTGCGTCGGGAATGTGTTTTCCCCAAGAATCCAACAAACGGACCAATTGATCATTTATGCCAATTAAAGTACGCGATGCTGCTCAGTGTAAATACGACGTGATGGCCTTGGGCGAGTGCATGGTCCGTCTTTCGCCTCCCGGACACGGCCGGATAGAGTTTTCCAAAACCATGGAAGTTGATGTGGGCGGGGGAGAGTTCAACGTGGCTTATGCCTGCTCCCGCCTGGGGCTGCGCACTGGTTTTATCAGCAAGCTGCCGGATAATTACGTGGCCCGGATCGTCCTCAACCACGCGCGTTCCGTGGGTGTGGACACATCGACTGTCGTGATGGAGAAATTTGATGGCGTGGGTCGCGCCAATCGTGTGGGACTTAATTTCACCGAAGTCGGCACCGGCGTCCGCGGCAGCGTGACCATGTATGACCGCGGCAATTCCTCGGCCAGCCAGATGAAACCGACGGATGTCGACTGGAACAAGGTTTTCGCCCAAGACGGCTGCCGTTGGTTGCATACCGGCGGTATTTTTACATCGTTGTCCAGTGATTGCGCCGCCACGGTCAAGACGGCCCTGAAAGCAGCAAACGCGGCTGGCACGATCACTAGTTATGACCTGAACTTTCGCTCGAAACTTTGGAGCAGTGAAAAGGCCATCGCGACCACCAAGGAAATCATCAACGACGTCCAGGTGCTGATCGGCAATGAGGAGGATTTTCAAAAGGTGCTTGGTTTTGAGGTTGAAGGAACTGATGCGAACCTGAAAGAATTGCCCGTTGAAAATTACAAGCGGATGGTGGAGCGCGTGGTGAAGGCTTACCCCCACATCAAGGCGGTCTGCACTACCTTGCGCGAAGTGAAAAGCGGGTTGATCAACAACTGGGGCGGCATCCTTTACTATGACGGACAGTTTTACGAGGCCCGCCAGTTCAAGGATCTGGAAATTGAAGATCGCGTGGGCGGCGGCGACGGCTTCTCCAGTGGCATCGCCTATGGTTTTGCCACTGGTATGAAACCTCAGGACGTGGTGGACTTTGGTGCGGCGCACGGAGCCATGCTGCAAACCACCCGCGGCGACACCTCGCAGGTGACTCTGGACGAAGTGATGCACGTGATGAAGGGCGGCAGCGCCCGCATCCAGCGTTAATTTTTTTTCAGTCAGTCAAAAGCGCATCCGGATATCTCCGGGTGCGCTTTTTCGTGCGACCATTACTTTGAGAGTATGGCGCGCAGTTCGGCGGGCGCTGTCACTGGTGGTCTGCACTCGGTAGCCGTGCAGACAAAGGCGGCTGGCAGTCCTTGCACTGGCTTGAGTTCTTTGGCGATGGAGTCAACGCGGCCACTGGGTCCCAGGATGACCCGGCGCGGCTGCAAAACTGAGTGGGCCGCTCTCACCAGGTCGTCGCCACTCTTCGGGGTCTCCGACGCAATAACAATTTTGGTGCAGGGCGCCGCATCAAAAAGCAGGGCCAACAGAGTGACTGGTACAGCTTGGGGCAGTCGGTGGAGTCGTTCGGCGAGCATCCGGAATACCCCTACGGCGACCTCGCGATAATTGGCTTGCCCTGTGATGGCGGCAAGACGTAGCAACGCCAGCGCGGCCACTGAATTGCCCGCAGGTTCGGCTCCGTCATAGTCGTCCTTCACCCTGAAGATCAGATCCTCCGCTTGGGCGGGCCCTTGATAAAAGCCGCCGTTCGTTGGGTCATGGAATTGGATGATCATGGCATCGGCAACCTCGATAGCAAATTCCAGACTTTGCGGAGAAAGAGTGGCTTCGTAGAGATCAATCAGTCCAGCCAGCCAGTTGCAATAGGCGTCAAGCAGTTGAACGTCATCGCGCTGGCCTTCCCGCCACCTGTGGTGGAGTTGCTTGGTGTCAGGGTTCCAGAGGTTTTTGCGAACAAAAGTGGCGTTACGTTCTGCGGCTTCAAGCCAGCCCGGTTCGCTCAAAATAACGCCTGCTTGGGCGAGAGCACCAAGCATCATGCCGTTCCACGAAACGAGGACTTTATCGTCCCGGTGTGGCCGAACACGCACCGACCGCGCGGCCATTAATTTGGTCCGAATGGAAGCGAAAACATCAGCCTTGGTTTCAGTTAAGGCCGGGAAAATAATGCTCAGGATATTTTGGTGGAGAAGGGGACTGGGATCGCTGTGATCCACAAAATTTCCATCTTGAGTGACCCCTAGTCCATTGCGGGCAAAATCCATTTCATCGGCCGTAAGCAGTGACTTGAGTTCGCCCTCAGTCCAGCAGTAAAATTTTCCTTCCTTTCCTTCGCTGTCTGCATCCTCCGCGGAGTAAAAACCGCCGAGAGTGTCGGTCATGTCCCGCAGAATGTACTGAACGGTTGAACGCACCACTTCGGCGAATCTCGGATCATTGCTGGCCAGATAGGCTTCGGTGTAGAGCACTATCAATTGGGCATTGTCATAAAGCATTTTTTCGAAGTGGGGGACCAGCCATTTTGCGTCGACAGAATAGCGAGCAAACCCCCCGCCAATCTGATCGTGCATGCCTCCATCCGCCATGGCTCGACAAGTGTGGAGGACCATTTCCACTGCTTCGCGGTCCTGAGTCAGCAGCCCGTAACGCAAGAGAAAACGTGGCTGGCAGGGGCGGGGAAATTTAGGCGCACCACCGAAGCCGCCATACAGGGGCTCGTACTCCGTTTTGCACGTTTGGGCGGCGTTGTCGAGTACCTCGCGGTCTGGGGTTGGGGCATTGCTTTCGTTGGCGCTGTCTGACAGGCCTTTGAGGCGTGAAACCAGATCAAGGGCTGTGGCATCCACTTCGTCGCGGCGTGTTTGCCAGACCGTGGCAATCTGTTTGAGGACCTGAATAAAGCTTGCGCGGCCGTATTTCGGGACAGGGGGAAAGTAGGTGCCTGCAAAAAATGGCTTGCGGTCAGGGGAGACAAAAACATTCAGTGGCCACCCCCCCTGGGATCCCATGAATTGTGCGGCCATCATGTAGATCTTATCCACGTCAGGACGCTCTTCACGGTCAACTTTGACACACACGAAATGAACGTTGAGATATTCGCCCAAACTGGCATCCTCAAACGATTCTCGCTCCATCACATGACACCAGTGGCACGTCGAGTAGCCAATGCTCACCATAACCGGTCGATTCAGTTTCTTGGCATGGGCAAAAGCCTCTTCGGACCAGGGCCACCAATCGACCGGGTTGTATTGGTGTTGAAGCAGGTACGGGGATTTTTCCTGAGCCAGACGATTGGCGGGTCGTGAGCTTGAGTCCATAGCCCGATTTTACCTCAAGGCTTGTCTGAGGTAAACAGCCGTGGGTCAGGCTAATTTGGCTTTGATGGCTTTTACCTTCGCTTTAATCTGCTTGTACTCAGGCTGGGCACGCAAGCCAACTAGGTCCGGGTCTTCCCCCATCCATCGAAAGTCCTTGTATCCGCAGTCCAAGGCGAGATGCAAAGCACTGACCGATTGCTCGTACTGGCCTACCAAAGAGTAGCTGCAGGCAAGATTGTACTGAACCATCGGATCCTCTGGGCGGATATGAGCCAGCTTTTCGTCGACCTTCAACCCTTGTTGAAATTTGCCCCTTTGAGTGTAATCGTCTCCAAGTAACTGTAAGGCATCCACATAAGACGGATCACGCTTAACGAGGCCTTCCAGAAAACCGATTTCCACATCAAGATCGCGCTGTTGCTGCCGATTGAGCGTTTTCTTGGCGTCGGACTTGGTTGTTTTCTTCTTTGGCATTTGAACTTGCGTGGGCCGTCTGTCAGCCGAATGCAGTGGCTGCAATGGGAAGATCGTCAATTTTGGGGGGAATTCAAGACAAAGTTGGAATCCGGAGCCAGGGCCGCGACGAATGCAGTAAAAGTTGTCAGAAAAACCATTGACACCCCTCATTACCACCCTATATTCGACGCAAGCAGCGGGTAGAACAGACTGTTTCGCCATCCCCTGAGTGTTAAATTTGGTGGGATGGTGGATTTTTGTCGTTTTGAGGGGAGTTGGATTTGGCCCCGAACGAATGGGCCCATGTAGCTCAGTTGGTAGAGCACGTCCTTGGTAAGGACGAGGTCATCGGTTCAAACCCGATCATGGGCTCCAGTTCAGACCTGACCGCACGATAGACAATTTAACGAGATAACAGAACACAGGAATCGCAATGGCTAAGGAAGCGTTTCAACGTACAAAACCGCACGTCAACGTCGGGACCATTGGTCACGTCGATCACGGCAAGTCAACCCTAACTGCAGCGATTGTGGCCGTACAATCACGCCGCGGGATGGCTACTCCAATCTCTTACGCGGATATCACCAAAGGTGGTACTGTCCGTGATTCCACGAAGACCGTGACCATCGCAGTCTCGCACGTGGAATACGAGAGCCCTCAACGCCATTACGCACACGTCGACTGCCCTGGACACGCGGATTATGTTAAAAACATGATCACCGGTGCCGCGCAGATGGACGGCGCGATTCTGGTAGTGAGCGCTGCTGACGGCCCAATGCCTCAGACACGTGAGCACATTCTTTTGGCTCGCCAGGTGGGCGTACCCGCCATCGTCGTGTTCCTTAACAAGGTTGACTTGGTTGACGACCCCGAACTGCTCGACCTCGTCGAGATGGAAATTCGTGATCTTCTCAACAAGTATCAATTTCCTGGCGACACCGCTGCCTTGGTGCGCGGTTCTGCCACGGCGGCCCTCGAAGCCAAGCCAGAAGGAGAGAAGGCGATTGCTGACTTGATGGAAGCCATCGACACCCACATTCCTCTTCCTCCTCGCGAAATCGACAAGCCATTCCTCATGTGCATTGAGGACGTGTTCAATATCGAAGGTCGCGGCACAGTCGTCACAGGTCGTGTCGAACGCGGTGAGTTGAACAAGATGTCCGAAGTCGAAATCGTCGGTCTTAAGGACACCCGCAAGACCACCGCAACCGACATCGAAATGTTCCGCAAGCTGTTGGATAAAGCCAGCGCTGGTGACAACGTCGGCGTCCTGCTTCGCGGTACCAAGAAGGAAGAAGTTGAACGCGGAATGGTCTTGGCCAAACCTGGTTCGATCAAGCCTTACGTGAAGTTCAAAGCTGAAGTTTACGTTTTGTCGAAGGAAGAGGGTGGCCGTCACACCCCGTTCTTCACCAAATACCGCCCGCAATTCTATTTCCGTACTTCGGATGTCACCGGCACAGTGACCTTGCCTGAAGGCGTTGAGATGGTCATGCCTGGCGACAACGTTTCTGTGGACATTGAGCTGCAAGCTCCAGTCGCCATGGAAAAAGGTCTGCGCTTCGCCATTCGCGAAGGTGGCCGTACCATTGGTGCTGGTCGCGTTAGCGATATCATCCCGATGACCTGATCCGTTCAGGATTTTACTTGGAGCGCGGAGATTAATCATTTCCGCCTCCATTTTTGTCTAGCCAGTCCGGTGACAACACCATAGTCTGCACATCTCAAATCTCTGTTAAATTTTGGTGACAGGGCAGTAGCTCAATTGGTAGAGTAGCGGTCTCCAAAACCGTTGGTTGGGGGTTCGATTCCCTCCTGCCCTGCCAAAAAATACAGTGTGAGGTGATGGAGGGGTGGCAGAGTGGTCTATCGCGGCGGTCTTGAAAACCGCTAAGGCTTAACACCTTCGGGGGTTCGAATCCCTCCCCCTCCGCCAATTGTAACGTGAAAAACGAATATACTAAGATTTTTGTCTGGGCTGCCGTGGTTGGCGGTTTGTTCTTCTTCCTCTGGAAGAAGGGATACCTCCTGCGCATCCGTGACTATGTTCTGGAAACTCGCGAGGAGTTGCGCAAGTGCAGTTGGCCTACCATTGAAGAGCTTAAGGGTTCAACACTGGTTGTCATGCTCACTATCGCACTTATCGGCGGTTTTACCGTCAGTGTGGACTGGGTGTTGAACTTGGTCATGAAGTGGGTCAATTCCTAACCGAAAGCGAGCACAGCAATGCCCATGCAATGGTTTGTCCTCCACACGCTTTCCGGCCAGGAACAAAAGGTCAAGGATAGCATTGAAAAGCGTCTGAAGATCGAAGAAATGGGCGAGTACATCCGTGAGGTGCTCGTTCCCATGGAGAAGGTTGCCGAAGTTCGCAGCGGTAAAAAAACCGTGACGAACCGGAAGCTTTATCCCGGTTATGTTTTTGTAGAGATGCAATTGCTCGATGATGCCAAGCGCATCATTGAAAAGCCTTGGTATTTCATTCGCGATACTCAGGGAATTATCGGGTTTGTCGGAGGCGAGCGTCCTTCCCCAGCCAGTGCTGAGGAAATCAGCAGCATTAAGTCCCAGATCTCTGACGCAGAAGACACGGAGCGGCCCAAGGTCAATTTCGAGGTCGGTGAAACCGTCAAGATTAACGACGGACCATTCCTCAGTTTTGGTGGTGTCATTGAAGAAATCGATCCTGATCGCGGTAAGTTGAAAGTTACCGTCAATATCTTCGGGCGCAATACGCCTGTGGAGTTGGAATACTGGCAGGTCGAAAAAGCGTAACGAAGGATGCCACGTTGTCCGATGGATGCGTGGTTCGGAAATTTTTAAGTTAGAAACGGATTTTTATGGCGAAGAAAGTAGTTGGACAAATCAAATTGCAGATTCCGGCAGGTCAAGCCAACCCGGCACCTCCCGTGGGTCCCGCTCTCGGTCAGCAAGGCGTGAACATCATGGCCTTCTGCAAAGAATTTAATGCGGCGACGAAGGACCAGGCCGGCATGATCATTCCAGTGGTCATCACCGTGTTCCAGGATAAATCGTTCACCTTCATCACGAAATCACCACCGGCTTCCGCACTGCTTAAAAAAGCAGCGGGCATTGCCTCCGGTTCCAAAACACCGAACAAGGATAAAGTGGGCAAAGTCACAGCCAAACAGGTCAACGACATTGTTAAGCTGAAAGCTAAAGATATGAATGCGTCCAACGACGCGGCCGCCTTCCGCATTGTCGCGGGAACAGCGCGCAGCATGGGCATTGATATCGTCGGTTAAATTTCCCTAAACCTCAAAGCGGGAGAGCCTAACCGGTTCGTTTGCACCGCACCAAACCATGCCCAGTAAACGCTACAAAAAAGCGCTGACTCTGGTGGATAAGACCAAAACTTATTCCATCGCTCAGGCTGTCGAAGTAATCGCCAAGTTCCCCAAGGCGAAATTCAACGAAACCATCGATTTGGCTTTCCGCCTCGGTGTGGACCCCAAGCAATCGGACCAGATGGTTCGCGGGACCGTTCCGCTGCCGCACGGAAGCGGCAAAACCGTCAAAGTCCTCGTGTTCGCCAAGCCGGGTGCAGCCGCTGAGTCGGCTATCGCCGCTGGTGCTGAGTTCGTTGGCTTTGATGACATGATTAAGAAGTGCACGGAGGGCTGGACTGATTTCGATGTGGCAATCGCCACTCCTGAAGCGATGGTCGAGGTTCGTAAATTGGGTAAGGTTCTCGGGCCTCGCGGCTTGATGCCCAATCCCAAGACCGGCACCGTGACGGAAAACACTGGCAAAGCAGTGAAAGAAGTCAAAGCGGGCCGTGTGGAGTTCAAAATCGACAAGGCAGCCAATATTCACGTTCCCGTCGGCAAACTCAGCTTCACAGCCGAACAGTTGGCTGACAATGCTCGTGCCGTCATCGAGGCTGTGTCCAAAGCCCGTCCAACCAGCGCCAAAGGTGTGTTTCTCCTGAGCTGCACACTCTCGGCAACGATGAGCCCGCCTGTCCGCGTGGACATCCGCGAATTCACATCGATGTAATCTTCAGTAGAAAGAAATTTTCATGCGCGAAGAAAAGAAATTTATTAGTGAGGAATACCTCAAGCGGTTGAATGGCTCGCCCTTCTTTCTTGTGGTTGATTACCGTGCGGTGACTGTTCTCCAGTTTACCGAGCTGCGCAAGCGGCTCCGCGGAGTCGGTGCGGAAGTTCACGTCGTCAAGAATTCCATTTTCCGCATCGCTGCGAAAAATGCAAACTTGGCCGACTTGGCGGGTGGTTTGACGGGCCAATTGGCTGTTGTTACCGGCGTAAAGGACGTCTCATCCGCTGCCAAAGTCGTCAAGACTTTCCAAGGCGAGTTTGACAAACCCAAGCTGCAGTACGGCTATCTGGGCAATACCCGCCTCGAAGCCAAGGATGTCTTGGTGCTGGCTGACCTTCCCTCCATCGAGGTCTTGCGTGCCAAACTTCTTGGTGTTTTACAGGCTCCTGCTGCAAAACTGGTCCAAATCATCAACGCGCCTGGAGCTCAATTGGCAAGTGTCATTCAAGCTCATGTGGACCAAGTCAACAAAGCCGCCGCTTAAGCGAGTGGCTCAAATCAATTTGCCGCCGGTCTTTCGATCTGTGGCATCAACAAACCTGAATCAATAGAGTAAATCGTCGGCAGGGTGGCTATCCTGCTAAAACCGGACACGGCTGTGTCTGACGACGAGACTGAAAGTAAATATGGCTGATATTGCTGCAATCGTAGAACAACTGAGCGGACTGACCGTTATCGAAGCCGCTGACCTCGTTAAACAACTCGAAACCAAATGGGGCGTTAGTGCCGCAGCACCTGTTGCTGTTGCCGCCGCCGCCGGTGCTGGCGCAGCTGCTCCTGCTGCTGAAGCCCAGACTGCCTTCGACGTGATCCTCGTTTCGGTTCCTGCCGACAAGAAGATCTCCGTCATCAAGGTCGTTCGTGAAGTGAAGCCCGGTCTCGGCCTCGCTGAAGCGAAGAAGTTGGTTGAAGAAGCACCCAAAGCTATTTTGGAAGGTGCTAACAAAGCTGATTCCGACGCGGCCAAGAAAAAGCTTGAAGAAGCTGGCGCCAAGGTTGAAGTCAAGTAACCTTAGGGTAACTTTCGAGGGTGGTGAGCCTGTCTCACCACCCTTTTTGACAGTCGGGCGGCAATTTATGTTGTTGCCATGTTGTTTAAGTTGGAATAATTTAATCTGCTGTATCGTCAAATAGCAGTAATCGATATCGAAAGCCGGCGAAGTTCTTGCGGTAGCAAGGATGCCGGTCTTCTGTCGTTTTGAGAGATACGTGAAATCTGGTGCTGCCACCAGTGTAAAACCGAGGTAAAAATGCCATCGCGCTCTGCTGAACGAATCAACTTTGGTAAGATCAAAGAGATCATCGCCCCGCCGAACCTGATTGAGATCCAGGTCAATTCCTACAGAGAGTTTCTGCAGGCGGATATCGCGCCCTCAAAGCGTAAAAATTTGGGATTGCAAGCGGTTTTTACCGAAGTTTTCCCAATTGAGAGCTACGACGGCAAATGCGTGCTCGACTATCATAGCTACGAGATAGGTGAACCCAAGCAGGATTGGCTGGAATGCCTCCGCGAAGGTGTCACTTATGGAGCCCCGCTCCACGTTACTTTCACCTTGAAAGAGGAGAAGGAGACGAAGGAGGAAAAAGTGTTCATGGGCGAACTGCCCTTGATGACCCCTCAGGGCACTTTTGTCATCAATGGTGCCGAGCGCGTGATTGTCAGCCAACTGCATCGTTCGCCTGGCCTCGCTTTTGAAGCCACCCAACATCCCAATGGCAAGATGCTCCACTCGTTCAGGATTATTCCTGATCGTGGTTCTTGGTATGAGGCCCAGTTCGACACCAGTGACCTTCTTTACGTCTATTTGGATCGTAAAAAACGCCGCCGCAAATTTTTAACCACCACTTTCTTCCGCGCTTTGGGTTACGGCTCAGACGCTGACATCCTTAAGTTGTTCTACGACATCGAGGAAATTTCGGTGAAGGCTGCTGAGAGTCTTGAGGACATTCAGAACAAGGTTCTGATCGAAGACGCGTTGGACGACGACAAGGGTACCGTTGTGGCCCGCGCTTTTGAACCGCTCTCCAAAGCGGTCGTGAAACAGCTTGCTGATCTTGGTATATCCAAGATTCGTGTGGTTGACACCACGGTTGACGAAGGAATCGTCATAAAGTGCCTTAAGAAGGATCCGACGAAGAACGAGGAAGAGGCCCTGAAGGATATTTATCGCCGCCTCCGGCCCGGAGATCCACCCACCGCCGCCAACGCCCGTGCTCTGATCAAGCGGTTGTTCTTTGATCCGAAACGTTACGACCTCGGTCGTGTCGGACGGTATAAGATCATCCAAAAACTTGGTCTGAAAGCGGGTGAGGATTCGCGCATTCTTACCAAGGAAGACTTGGTTGCTGCGACGAAGTATTTGCTCCGCCTCAAAAAAGGCGAGGGCACGCTGGACGACATCGATCACTTGGGCAGCCGCCGTATTCGCACAGTGGGCGAGTTGCTTGCCAACCAGTGCCGAGTGGGCCTGGCTCGCACCGAGCGATTGGTCAAAGAGCGCATGACCTTGTTCGATCAGGGCATGGATACGATGACGCCTCAAAAGCTGATCAATCCCAAGGCTCTGTCGGCAGTGGTTCGCGATTTCTTTGGTCGCAGCCAGTTGTCCCAGTTCATGGACCAGATCAATCCTTTGGCTGAATTAACGCACAAACGCCGGTTGTCCGCACTGGGGCCCGGAGGTTTGTCACGTGATCGTGCCGGCTTCGAGGTCCGTGACGTGCATCCATCGCACTACGGCCGCATTTGTCCTGTTGAAACGCCTGAAGGACCTAACATCGGTTTGATTGCGTCTTTGGCAACCTTCGCCAGGGTCAACGACTTTGGTTTCATCGAAACTCCCTATCGCAAGGTGGAGAAGGGTCGTGTCACCAATCAGATCGATTACCTGACTGCTGATCGCGAAGAAACCTTCACGGTCGCTCAGGCTAACGCTGTTATCGATGACAAGGGTGTCTTCCAAACCGAGCGCGTCCTTTGCCGCTGTAAGAATGACTTCGTGGACGTCGAGCCTTCCAAGGTCGATTACATGGATGTTTCGCCCAAGCAGTTGGTCTCCGTTGCTGCCGGTCTGATTCCCTTCCTTGAACATGACGACGCGAACCGCGCGTTGATGGGTTCAAACATGCAACGCCAGGCAGTGCCTTTGCTGGTCACAGAAGCGCCTTTGGTGGCCACGGGACTTGAAGAACGTGTCGCGCGTGACTCAAGGGCTGTGCTTGTTGCCGAAGAAGCGGGCAAAGTTGCCTCTGTCCTCGGAAATCAGATCATTATTACCCGTGACGGAAAGCTTCCGGAGGGCAAGAAAAAGATCAAGACCGACCTCGGTGAGGGGACATTCGTCTATCCCGTGCGCAAATTTATGCGCTCAAATGCGGCCACCTGCATTAACCAGAAAATTCTGGTGACCAAGGGTGACACCATTAAAAAGGGCCAGGCCATTGCTGATGGTCCTTGCACACAGGGTGGGGAACTTGCACTCGGCCGAAATGTCCTGTGCGCGTTCATGCCTTGGAACGGTTATAACTTCGAGGACGCCATCCTAATCAGTGAACGCATCGTGAAGGACGATGTTTTCACCTCCATCCACATTGACGAGTTTGAAGTCGGTGCCCGCGATACCAAGCTGGGACCTGAGGAAATCACACGTGATATCCCCAACCTCGGCGAAGAAGCACTACGAAACCTCGGCCCCGACGGCGTGATACGTATCGGCGCTGAGGTTAAACCCGGCGACATTCTCGTCGGCAAAATCACTCCGAAAAGCGAGACAGAACTTGCCCCGGAGGAGCGTTTGCTGCGAGCCATTTTCGGCGAAAAGGCCGCTGATGTGAAAGACACCTCGCTCAAAGTGCCTTCCGGCACTTACGGCATTGTGATGGATGTCAAAGTCTCCTCCAAAAAGGAGAGCGACAAACCAGTCCCCCGCGTCACCGTGACAGGCGAGCCTAAGAAGCACGCCAAGCAGGTTGAGGAAGAGCACAAAGCCAGAGTCGAAGAATTGCGTGAGCAATTGACCGAGGCCCTGAGCAACATCCTGTTGGGCGAAAAAATCCCGCTCGACGTGGTCAACTCGGAGACTGGTGAAATCATCATCCCGGCCAACCGCAAGATTACCAAGACCCTGCTGCGCAAATTGGCCAGTGTGTATGATCGGATCGAAATCGATCCGTCGCCCATTCGTAACAAGATCAACGAGATCATTGGAACCTTTAAGAAAAAGTTCGATGACCTCCAGATGCAGCACGACGAGGAGATGGAACGTGTTGAGGCCGGGGACGAAGTTGATCCTGGCATCATCAAATCCGTCAAAGTGTACATCGCATCGAAGCGCAAGCTCTCGGTCGGTGACAAAATGGCGGGTCGCCACGGTAACAAGGGTGTTGTCGCCAAAATCGTCGCGGAAGAGGACCTCCCCTTCCTGGCTGACGGAACTCCGGTTGACATCGTCTTGAACCCGCTCGGTGTGCCTTCGCGCATGAACGTCGGACAAGTGTTGGAAACACACTTGGGTTGGGCGGCCAAAATTCTGGGTCTGCGTTTTGCGACTCCGGTGTTTGACGGCATCAAAGAAAAGGACATTCGTGGTTACCTCAAGGAAGCCAAGCTTCCTGAGCACGCCAAGATCCATCTCTATGACGGGCGCACCGGTGAAAGGTTCGACCAGGAAGTGGTGGTCGGCTACATCTATATGATGAAGCTGGGTCACTTGGTGGCGGACAAGATCCATGCTCGAGCTGTCGGACCATACTCCCTCGTTACCCAGCAACCCCTGGGCGGCAAAGCGCAGTACGGCGGACAACGCTTCGGAGAAATGGAAGTCTGGGCCATGGAAGCCTATGGCGCTGCCTACACATTGCAGGAACTGCTGACGGTGAAATCGGATGACGTGCAGGGACGCACGAGAATCTACGAGAGCATCGTCAAGGGTGATAACTCACTCGAAGCGGGCGTGCCTGAATCCTTCAACGTGCTGGTCAAGGAAATGCAATCCCTTGGTCTGGATGTTAAGGTGGGATACTCGAACCCGATGGATAACGCGTCTCACGCGCCAAGTCTGGCGTCTTTGACTTGAAGCGATAGCCTTTACTGTTCTCGAACCAAGAAAGTGTCATTTTAGTTGGGGTGCCCGTTAGGGACCCCCGGATGTAGTATGATCAATACCAAAGAATCCGCTCGTGAGTTGCTCGGTTTGGACAAGGTCAACCTTGTCGACTTCGTTGCTATCACTGTGGCCGCACCGGAAGCGATCCGGTCCTGGTCCAAGGGTGAGGTGAAAAACCCTGAAACCATTAACTACCGGACGTTCAAACCGGAAAAGGGCGGCTTGTTCTGCGAGCGCATTTTCGGTCCCGTCAAGGACTGGGAATGTTCCTGCGGCAAGTACAAACGGATTAAGCACCGAGGCGTGGTCTGCGACCGTTGCGGTGTGGAAGTCACTCTGTCCAGAGTGCGCCGCGAGCGCATGGGTCACATCGAACTGGCCGTGCCGGTCACGCACATTTGGTTTTTCAAGTGCATGCCCTCCCGGTTGGGTTTGGTGCTGGACATGACCGCGCGCAATCTTGAGCGTGTGATCTACTATGAGGATTACTTGGTTATCGACCCGAAATCCACCCCGCTCAAACAGCACCAGCTGCTGAGCGAGATGGAATACCGGGAAGCCAAGGAAACCTACGGAAATGACGCGTTCTTGGCCAAGATGGGAGCCGAGGCTGTCCGCGAAGCATTGGCCAACACTGATCTGCTCAAGTCCATTGACGAGCTGCAGATCGCGATGACAGAAACTAAGAGCAAACAAATCCGCAAGAAAATTGCCAAACGGATCAAATTGTTTCAAGGTTTCTCCTCCTCCAAGACCCGTCCCGAGTGGATGATCTTGATGGTGTTGCCTGTCATTCCCCCTGATCTGCGTCCTTTGGTTCCTCTCGAAGGCGGTCGTTTTGCGACCTCCGACCTGAACGACCTGTATCGCCGCGTGATCAACCGCAACAACCGGTTGAAGAACCTGTTGCAGCTTAAGACGCCTGAAGTCATCATCCGCAACGAGAAGCGCATGCTTCAAGAGGCGGTGGACGCACTTTTCGACAACGGTCGTCACGGCCGCGCTGTTACCGGGGCCGGCAACCGCCCGTTGAAATCCCTGAGCGACATGCTAAAGGGCAAAAGCGGTCGTTTCCGTCAGAACTTGCTCGGCAAACGCGTCGATTACTCTGGCCGTTCGGTCATCGTAATCGGGCCGGAACTCAAACTGTATCAGTGCGGTTTGCCCAAGAAAATGGCTTTGGTTCTGTTCGAGCCTTTCATCATTCGTCGTTTGAAGGAGATGGGCTATGTCCATACCGTTCGTTCGGCGAAAAAAATGATCGAGCGCCAATCCCCAGAAGTCTGGGATATTCTCGAGGAAGTCACCAAGGGTCACCCCGTATTGCTGAATCGTGCGCCCACGCTGCACCGTTTGTCGATCCAGGCGTTCGAACCCGTGCTCATCGAAGGCGAAGCCATTCGTATTCACCCGCTCGTGTGTACCGCCTACAACGCGGACTTCGACGGCGATCAAATGGCCGTCCATGTGCCCTTGTCGGTTGAAGCTCAGTTGGAGGCTCGTCTTTTGATGATGGCCTCGAACAACATCTTCAGCCCTTCAAGCGGCAAACCCATCATGACGCCCACGCAGGATATTACCCTCGGGTGCTACTACCTGACGGCAAACCCTCGTTCGCACGGCGCGCCGCCTCCCGGCCGTCCCATGCTGTTCGGTTCCAAAAGCGAAGTCATTTTTGCTGTGGCCGACGGTGCATTGCACACTCACGACAAAATCCGGATGAAGAATCCTGATTACGGTGTCGTTACAGTTTACGGTGATGCGGAGAAAAAGGTTATTGATACGACGGCAGGCCGCGTCATCTTCAGTGAAATCTGGCCCACGGAGCTTGGTTTCCCCAACAAGGTCATCGGCAAAGGTCAAATCGGTGATTTGATCTGGAATTGTTACAAGAAGTGCGGTCACGAACGCACTGTTGTCACTCTGGACAAACTCAAGGAGATGGGTTTCTACGAAGCCACTCGTGCCGGTATCTCAATCGGTATCGACGACATGATCATCCCCAAGGAGAAAACCCAGGAGATCGAGGCCGCCCAGAAACAGATTGCCGACGTGGAGAAACAGTACCGCAAGGGTGTTATTACTCCTGGCGAACGCTACAACAAAATCATCGACATCTGGACGCATTGCACGGATCAGATTGCGAGCGTCATGCTCAAGACATTGGAATTCAACCAGAACAAACGGGAGTTCAACCCTGTGTGGCTGATGGTCGACTCCGGTGCCCGCGGTAACCGCCAACAGGTTCGTCAGTTGGCCGGTGTGCGCGGTTTGATGGCCAAGCCCAGCGGCGACATTATCGAAAAACCGATTTTGTCCAACTTCCGCGAGGGTCTGACCGTTTTGGAGTATTTCATCTCGACGCACGGTGCCCGTAAGGGACTTGCTGACACAGCCTTGAAAACGGCTGACTCGGGTTACATGACCCGCAAACTGGTTGATGTGGCTCAGGACGTGATTATTCGTGAGAATGATTGCGGCACGAGCAACGGTATTCTGGTTCAGGCCATTTACGAAGGTGAGGACCTGGTGGTTAAATTGAGCGAACGCTTGGTTGGCCGCTTCAGCTGCGACGACATTTATAATCCAACGAATCCGAAAGAAAAGTTGGTCGCTGCTAACACCGAGATCGATGAGATTAAGGCCAAGGCTATCGATAACTCGTTCGTGGAGAAGATGAAGATTCGATCGGTGCTTACCTGTGAAAGCAAACAGGGCATTTGCATCAATTGTTATGGCCGCAACCTTGCGACCGGTGGATTGGTTAAACTCGGTGAGGCCGTTGGCATTATTGCCGCTCAGTCCATCGGCGAACCAGGAACCCAGCTGACCATGCGTACGTTCCACATCGGCGGTACGGCCTCGCAGGTCTTCAAACAACCGCAAATCAAAGCCAAGGCAGAGGGTGTCCTCCGCTACAATGACTTGCGCCTTGTGCAGTTGGAGGACGGTAACAACATTGTGCTGAACAAGAACGGCTCCATCTCGATTTTGAGCCCTGAAGGCCGCGAGTTGGAAAGCCACAACATTGTTATTGGTTCCGTCATCGCGTTGCAAAATGGCGCTTCCGTGAAGAAGGGCGAAACCTTCGTCCAATGGGATCCTTATAATGTTCCCATTCTCTCTGAGAAGGCGGGTGTCGTGCAATTCCAGGACATCATCGACGGTGTGACGATGAAGCAGGAGACCGATGAAGCCACCGGTCAGGACTCCATGGTCATCATTGATCACAAGGAGGACCTCCATCCTGCCGTTATCATTGTTGACGAACGCGGCGAGCCCCTTGCCAACTATCCCATTCCTTCCGGCGCCCACATGGTCGTCAACGAAGGTGACAAGATCGTGGCGGGTACGCTCATGGCAAAAACACCTCGTAAATCGTCCAAAACCAAGGACATCACCGGCGGTCTTCCCCGTGTGGCCGAGCTGTTTGAAGCACGCCGCCCGAAAGACGCCTCCGAGATTTCCAAAATCGACGGTGTGGTTGACTTCGGGCCGAGTGTTCGTGGTAAACGCACTGTGGTGATCAAGGATCCGGCCACAAACGCCGAGGAGGAACACATGATCCCCATCGGTAAGCACGTCATCGTGTTTAAGGGTGACTTTGTCAAAAAGGGTCAACAGTTGACCGAAGGTCCAGTCGTTCCCCACGAAATTCTTGATGTCTGCGGACCTCAGGAATTGCAGGAACACTTGGTCAACGAAGTTCAGGAGGTTTATCGCCTCCAAGGTGTGACCATTAACGACAAGCACATTGAAATCATTGTGCGTCAGATGTTGCGCAAAGTCCGCATCACCGAGCCTGGTGACACGGTGTTCCTCTGGGGCGAACAGATCGACAAGATAGCGTTCGAAACCGAGAACGAACGCGTCGAGAAGATGGGTGGCAAGCCGGCCGAGGCTTCACCTGTGCTCTTGGGCATCACGAAAGCATCTCTCGAAACCGAGAGCTTCCTGAGTGCCGCTTCCTTCCAAGACACCACGCGGGTGCTAACTGATGCCGCCACCATGGGCAAAGTCGATTACCTGCGCGGATTTAAGGAAAACGTCATCATGGGTCATATCATTCCTGCCGGCAGCGGATACGACATCCATCGCAAAGTGACGCTGAAACCTCTCGTCGAAGAAATTCAAATCGAGGAAATGTCCCCGATGACTGAAGAGCCGATCGCTGGGTAAATCACTCAGTCTATTCTTTTCGCAAGGCCGGGACTTCACAAAAGTCCCGGCCTTTTTGTGTCGATTCTTTGGTGGCCAATTGCGGTTAATTGCCTACTTTGAGCCCCAAAGAGAAACACGGTCTGCAACAGTGATGAGTTGCTCTGGCCATTGGAAGCAGTAAACCGGAAGCTGGCTGAAAAATGTCAATATTCCGCAAAGACCATTTTTCCCGCTTGAATCGAGGCGCATGTCAGGAAAAGCTCGGACAAGTTATGAACGAAGTCATTTTTCCTCGCAGTCCGCGTGAGACCATGGATGGTTGGGCCTATTTGCCCCGCTTTATTGATAAAATACGTCTGCACCTGGCTGGAAAGCTTCACGCGGATTATCAGGAGAATTTTGGCAAAGGTTTTGATGGAGTCTGGATGAAGCATTCCGGAGTTGTCCTGGCGCAAATGATTGAAGTGGTGGGAAGCGCCTTGACGGACGGGCAGGTCACCGATTGGGTGCGCGCCAACGTCAACAAAACCACCGCAGAAAAAGCCACTTGCAACGGATATATTTTGAATCGCGGAACCGAGGATGATGCTGAATTGCGGGCAAGGTTGCAGATGCGCAAGGAGCAGGCCGGCATGGCTCATCGTACCGGGATCACTACCTTTGTGGATTTCATCGACGCCGATGAAAAACGTTTGTGAACTTGCGGTTGAACTGATGTCCTCCCTTGCCGCACACTCGATCATTCCTATAATCCGCCCATGCTCGACATTAAATTGATCCGGGAAAACCCTGCATACGTCCGCGAACGATTGGCCACCCGCCACGGTGGGGACGAAGCTCAAGTGGACACCGTGCTGCAACTGGATGAAAAACGGCGCGCACTTTTAGTGGAAGTTGAGCAGTTGAAAGCCTCGCGCAACCGCGTCTCAAAGGACATCGGTGCATTGATGGGCCAGAAAAAGCTCGCGGAAGCAGAGGCGAAGAAAACAGAAACACGCGAGATTGGCGATCGGATCACGCTGCTTGATAAATCGGTGGCCGAAACCGAAGCCGCCTTGAACGCGGTGATGCTGCGCATGCCCAACCTGCCTCATTCGACTGTGGCATTGGGAAGCACAGCGGCAGAGAATCCCGTCATCCGCGTCCATGGCGAAGCATCCGCTTTTGCGTTTAAGCCAAAAACCCACATCGAGATCTGCGAGCAATTGCAATTGGTCGATTTTGCCCGCGGGACCAAACTGTCGGGCAGCGGCTTTTTGCTTTACACAAATTGGGGCGCGAAACTGGAGCGTGCGTTGATTCAGTTCCTGTTGGATCTGCACACTGAGCAGCATGGCTACACCGAGGTGGCCCCTCCTTATATTGTTGGGCGGCATTGCATGGAAGGTGTTGGCCAGTTTCCAAAATTTTTGGATCAGGCTTACGCGGTGCAGGAGGGGCTGGATACCTCATCAATCGGGCAGCTCTATCTGGTGCCGACCGCCGAGGCGCCGGTGGCGAACATTCATCGCGAAGAAATACTCAAGTTCTCGCAGTTGCCAATCCGTTATGCGGCCTACAGCCCATGTTTTCGCGCCGAGGCGGGTGCCGCAGGATTGGGTACCCGGGGAATGATTCGCGTTCATCAATTCGACAAGGTGGAGTTGATAAAAATTGTCACCCCGGAACAGGGGTACGAAGAGTTGGAAAAACTGGTGAACAATGCCGAGAGGGTGTTGCAATTGCTGGGCCTGCATTATCACGTCATCAACTTGTGCACAGGCGACATGGGTTTTGCCAGCGCGAAAACCTATGACATCGAGGTTTGGGCTCCCGGCCAGAATCAGTACCTTGAGGTTTCCAGTTGTTCCAATTGTGAGGATTTTCAAGCGCGGCGCATGAGCCTGCGCTATAAGACAGAGGAGGGCGACAACCGGCTTCCACATATCCTGAACGGCAGTGGCACTGCGCTGGCGCGGTTGTTTGTGGCTTTGATCGAAACCCATCAGCAGGCTGATGGATCGGTGCTCATCCCCGATCCGCTAAGGCCCTATCTTAAAACGGATCGAATTCCTGTCCCAACTGCTGCATGAGAATCCTCCTTGCCAGCAGCGAAGTTCACCCCTTTTCAAAAACCGGAGGACTGGCCGACATGGTGGCCGCTTTGGCGAAAAGCCTGGCTTCGCGCGGTCACACAGTCGGGCTGGTGAGTCCGCTATACCGGGGCATTCGGGAGAAATTTCCGAAGCTGAAAAAAATGAGCGAAGGATTGTATTTGCCGATGGGAGCTACGGCTGAAGCGGGGCAGGTGTGGCATTTGAAAGGTTCGGCAGGAGAGCACCTCTACTTCATTGAGCACGACGGTTTTTTCGACCGTTCTTCCTATTATCTCGAAGCGGGGCGTGATTTTCCGGACAATGACGCGCGTTTTATTTTTCTTTCCAAGGCCGTGGTGCATCTTGCGCGACACCTTTCTTGGAAGCCCGAGGTGGTGCATGTGCATGACTGGCAGGTGGGCTTTGTGCCGCTTCTGATCAGAGCTCAAGCAGCGGCTGGGGTGTGGCCCTCCGCGCCGCCCACCCTGCTGACGATTCACAACCTGGCTTATCAAGGGGTTTTTGCCGCAACCTCATATCCGCTCACCAATTTACCCTGGTCTTACTACAACGTGGGCGGAGTGGAGTTTTACAACCAAATCAGCTGCCTCAAAGCCGGAATCAATTTCGCGACCCAATTGACCACGGTCAGTCCTCGGTACGCGCGGGAAATTACGACGCCAGAATTTGGCTGCGGATTGGATGGGGTTCTTCGGGGGCGGCAAAGCGATCTTACAGGAATTTTGAATGGCGTCGATTACGACGAGTGGAATACGACTGACAATAAATCCCTGGTAGCCGCTTTTGATCGTGATCATCCAGAGGGCAAAGCCCTTAATAAAGCCTCCCTCCAATCGGCTTATCATCTTCCTGTTCGTTCTGATGTGCCGATTTTTTCCACAGTGGGCCGACTTGCCGATCAAAAGGGTTTTGATCTCACCATTGGCGCGCTCGAGGAAATGCTTTCGAGCGACATGCAGTTCATCTTGCTCGGCACTGGCCAGCCTGAACTTGAGGAGGCCGCTCGTGTGCTTGCGCATCGGCATCCGGAGAAAGTCGGCATCAAAGTGGGTTACGATCACAAATTGGCGCACTTAATCGAGGCAGGCTCAGATTTTTTTGTAATGCCCTCGAAATTTGAGCCCTGCGGTTTGAACCAAATGTACAGCCTGAGGTACGGCACGATACCCATCGTCCGCATCACCGGCGGGCTGGATGATTCCGTGATCGATGCGAAGGATGATGCTAAAAAGGTGAACGGTATTAAATTTAAGGAATACACCACCGCTGCCCTGTCCAAAGCCATTCGCAAGGCGCTCGGTATTTTTGCCGATCCAAAATTGCTCGAATTTTACCGATGGAATGGTATGGGCTGTGACTTTTCCTGGGAGCAAACTTCGTCAGAATACGAGGCACTTTTCAAGAGGGCTTTATCGATGTCTGCAGGAGGGACGAAGCCTTAATTGTCGGGTGCGCTTTCTCAGTTTTGAGCGACCCGATGGTGGTGCGGTGGTCTTTACGGTAGGCGTCCGGGCTGGTTTGGTGGAATCGTCGAAAGGCGCGGTTGAAAAAAGAAATCTGACTAAACCCTGAGTCCAACGCTACGCTTAGGATGGTCCGATCATCTTTCTGCAATTCCTCACAGGCATGTTGGAGGCGAAGTTCGAGCACGAAATCAGTGAAGGTTTTTCCCGCGTGGCGTTTAAACTGTCGGGCAAAAGTTGCCTTGCTCATTCCCACACGTCGAAGAAGTTCCGGCAGGCGCAGGCTTTCACGATAGTTGGCCAAAATGTAGCGAACCGCTTCGCTCATGGCTTGTTGGTGGCTGCTAATGGGTGGAAGGGCAAACGACTTGCGTGAGAGCAGATCGCCACCGCCATGCTGGGCCAAACGGGCGAAGGTTTGGATCAGCAAACCAAGGCGCGTGGCCGGAGTTACCTCCAGCATGGATTGCATTTGCTGACGAATGAACGCTTGGTCATTGATGTCAACATGCAGCCCGCGTTCAGCCATTGCGAAAAGCTTTTCCAATCCGCGAACCTCCGGGAACGACCAAAAGGGGTGTCCTGCGGGAAAATGCCACTGCACCGAAATCCCTCCCGACGCGCCACGCACATGCCAATAGTGTGGCAGTCGCGGTCCCAGCAGCACCATGTCACCATCGCGGAATGGGGCAATGTGATCGCCCACAAAACGGGTACCTTCACCGACCGTGAAAAGAGTCAACTCCATCGCTGCGTGGTAATGCCAATTTGCTCCTTCACCACGGGCAGTGCGGAAGGCTCCTGCTGCCAGAGCGATTTCCACATCCCTAAGGTTTTTACTCCAGCGCAACACTCGGAATGACTGGTCTTCCGGTGGCCGGATATCCTCAAAACTTCCACGCACGCCAGTTTAGTAGCACATAATTCATCGATCATCACGTACAATGAGACAAAACACGTCAAAAAAGAGACGCTGAGCGTTGCTGGTTCCTTGATTGCATGCAAAGATCAGTCATTGATATGAGCACACCTGTGAATTATCGCTTTTCGTTTGGACCTTGGAATATCAGCGAAGGCGGGGATCCTTTTGGCCCCGAAGTTCGCGCCGCTTTTCCCCATGAGGAAAAATTCGCCATCTACAAGCAACTTGGGTTCGACGGGGTGCAATTCCACGATGACGATGTGGTGCCGGGTATGGATGATCTGACTGCGGAGAAGATGCTTCAGCGCGCCACTTCGGTCGGCAACATGTTACGTGATTCTGGGCTGACTCCTGAGTTCGTCGCACCCCGACTTTGGTTCGCCTCACAAACGGTCGACGGTGGCTATACCTCCAACAGCGCGGCAGACCGGGCTTACGCCTGGGATCGCACCCGCAAGTGCATGGATATCGCGCGCGCGGTCGGTTCCAAGGCCATTGTGCTTTGGCTGGCGCGCGAGGGCACCTACATTCGTGAGGCCAAGGATGCGCGTCTGGCTTATGACCGTTTGCTCGAAACGATCAACAAGATGTTGGCCCATGACAGCACTCTGGAAATCTGGATCGAGCCCAAACCGAATGAACCCACCGATCAGGCTTATGTTCCGACCATTGGCCACGCCATTGCTCTTTCTTATGCATCGACCGATCACAAGCGGGTCAAAGGTTTGATCGAGAGCGCCCACGCCCTGCTGGCCGGGCTGGACCCTAGCGATGAAATGGCTTTTGCCCTGGCTCACGACAAGCTTGGTAGTGTCCACCTGAACGATCAGAACGGGTTGAAGTACGACCAGGATAAGAATTTTGGCGCCGCCAATTTGCGGGTTGGGTTCAATCAGGTTCGCGTCCTGGAGGAGGCTGGCTATGGAAGACGCGGGGAGTTCATCGGTTTGGATGTCAAAGCCATGAGAACCCAGAAGGGGATGCCGGTTCTGGATCACCTCAAGAACAGCCGCTCCATATTCCTACTGCTCGTGGACAAGGTTCGTTCGCTTGATCAGAAGCTCATTGCACAGCACCGCGACGCCCGCGATTACGAGGCTTTGGAATGGTACATCCTGCAACACCTGCTGGGTGCGAAGTAAACAAGGAATACCGATGAAACAATACCGTCTCAACCGCCTTTTCAACGCACGTTCCGGCCGCTGTTTCGACGTCGCGGTCGATCACGGGTTTTTCAACCAGCCGGGGTTTCTTCAAGGGATCGAGTCCATGCCTGCAGTAGTCAAAACCTTGGTCGAGGCAGGGCCGGATGCGATCCAACTGACCATCGGCCAGGCGCGACATTTGCAGTCGATTCCGGGTAAGAATAAACCAGCCTTGGTCCTGCGCACTGACACGGCCAATGTTTACGGCAAGGAGCTGCCCACCACCAGTTTTAGCGCCATCATTGCCGAAACGATGCTGCAAGCGGTGCAGCTTGATGCGGCCTGCGTTTGCGTGAATCTGTTTATGATTCCCGGCGCGCCAGAGGTGACGGAGCAATGCATCGACAATATTCTTAGGCTTAAGCCGGAATCGGATCATTACCATATGCCAATGATGGTGGAACCGCTGGTCTTCCGACCCAATTCCGAAGCAGGCGGCTACATGGTCGATGGTGATCTGACCAAGATATTGCATCTCGTGCGCCAAGCCGTTGAATTGGGTGCTGACGTGATCAAAGCGGATCCAACGGATGAAGTGTTGGCCTATCACAAGGTGATTGAAGTGGCGGGCGGCATTCCGGTATTGGTGAGGGGTGGGGGACGTGTGCCGGATCGCGAGATTCTGCAACGCACGGAGGGACTTCTTGCGCAAGGGGCCAGCGGCATTGTTTATGGGCGCAACATCATTCAGCATCCCAACCCGCGTGGAATTACCAAGGCGTTGATGTCAATGGTGCATGAGGGTGCAACGGTGGATGCGGCGTTGGCGATGGTTTGAGGTGAAAGAACGCCGGGTGCGGGCACTCGGCCTACAAGAGTTACGAGCACCGGGTGCCTCACCCAGCGCGCCGTGGCCGAGAATCGGAGGAATTTACTATGGCAGCGAGAAAAACAATCGGTATCGGGATCATTGGTGGTGGCTTGATGGGGCGCGAAGTGGCGAGCGCTTTCGCGCGCTGGTGCGCGCTTGTTGATATGCCGGTGGAACCGCGCTTGGTTTCAGTTGCCGATCTCAATCCCGCCACGCTCACTTGGTTCGAGGGCATTCCCTCCTGCACTCAGCGAGTGACCGACTATCACGCGCTGTTGGCCAATCCGGCAGTCGAAGTGGTTTACGTGGCCGTGCCGCACAATCTGCATGAGAAGCTGTATCTCGACGTGCTGGCCGCTGGGAAAGATTTATTCGCGGAAAAGCCTTTCGGCATCGATTTGCCTGCGGCCCAACGCATCCTTGCTGGCGTGCGGAAGAGTGGACGTTTCGTGCGGTGCAGCTCGGAGTTTCCCTTCCTGCCCGGCGCGCAAAGGGCTCTTGATATCGTTCGCAAAGGCGATCTTGGTTTGCCGCTGCAAATCGTCAGTGGATTCCATCACAGCAGCGATCTTGACCCGACGAAAGCCGCAAATTGGAAGCGCCAAAGCGCTACCTGTGGTGCCATCGGCGTCATGGGTGATCTTGGCATGCACGCCGCGCATCTGCCTTTGCGTCTCGGCTGGAAACCTTCGCGTGTTTACGCACAACTTTCGCGCGGTTTTACCGAGCGCCCTGACGGCAAAGGCGGTCGTGCCACCTGCGATACCTGGGACGATGCTCTGGTTCACGGATGGACCAAAATTGGCGACCGCGAAGTGGTCATGCGCTGGGAAATGAAGCGCCTGGCTCCGGGAGCCACCAACACGTGGTTTATCGAAGTGCTCGGCAGCGAACGTGGCGTGCGTTTCAACACCGGCGAGCCTAAAACCCTGCGCGTTTTCGAGCGCGGCACCGACCAATGGTGGAAGGAAACCCACCTCGGCTTCCAGACTCCATACAAGACCGTCACCGGAGGAATTTTTGAGCCCGGCTTCGCTGACCTTATTCAGCAAATGTGGGCTGGTTATCTGGTCGAACGCGAGGGCCAACTCAACGGCCGCTTCGGCTGTGCCACTCCTGAAGAGGCAGTTGCCTCCCACGAAGTTTTTGATGCGGCGCTGAGGTCGCACCTAACTTCTACGGTGGTTTCGCTGGCTTGAGTTTTCGGTTGGGTTTGGGAGGTTTGCCCACCGAAGACGCAGGACACTTTTCGGTTTATGGATAGAGTATCTCCTGAGAATCGAAAATTAGGTGACATCCAATAAGTCGAGCTAACCGTATGAGCCTGCGGGATTGTGAGCATTTTCTGCTTCAGGTGGAGCTGCGGAGGGACAAGGTTTTGTCGTTTGCGGAGTATCCGTTTTCGCTGCCGGTGGTCAAAACGCTCAAACAATTCAAGCTGCATCCCTCCGTAACTTTCATTGTGGGGGAGAACGGTTCTGGAAAGTCAACTTTGCTGGAAGCGATTGCGGTGGCTTATGGCTTTAATGCAGAGGGTGGCAGCAGGAACTTCGGATTTGCCACCCGTGCTTCGCATTCGGATCTTCACGACTATCTACGCTTGGCGAAGGGAATAAACAAGCCGTCCGATGGTTATTTTCTCCGTGCGGAGAGTTTCTACAATGTGGCCACTTACGTGGATGGCATCGGAGTTACGGGATATGGGGACAAATCGCTTCATGATCAGTCTCACGGTGAGTCTTTCTGGAGTTTGTTCATGCATCGTTTTCAGGGGCACGGATTGTACATCCTGGATGAGCCGGAAGCTGCGCTTTCACCAGCCCGACAGCTCGCGCTTTTAGTGCGCTTACACGATTTGGTGCGCGAGGGTTCGCAATTCCTGATTGCCACGCATTCGCCCATTCTGATGGCATATCCGAACGCGGTGATTCATCAACTTACCGAGAACGGGCTGAAACCCATTCTCTACGAGGAAACTGAACATTTCACGTTGACCAAGAGTTTCCTCAATAATCCGCAGGGGATGTTGAGGGAGCTGTTTAAGGATTAGGAGCGCTCTACGCCAAAAGATTCGTCCTCTCCGATTGATTTTAATCGCGCAGGACTTGTGGTGGATCAAAGGGCCGGAATATTTATTCCGGCCCTTGTTTGTTGGTGAGGTCAGGGCTGGACTACGCGGTAGAACCGATGAGCTATACTGATGGGTTCGCTGAAGGTTCCAAGATTGGCGGCGGTCCCCTGTGACCAATCTTCGCTAAGCGAGTTCTTGTACTGGATCAGATAGTTTGCCCCTGGCGAGACATTCCAAGTGATCACTACCGAGCCACTGGCCAGATAAGCGGTAATGTTAATCTGGTTTGATTCGGCCGGGTTATTCGAGGCTCCGGGAGTGGCGGTGGGCAGGACAACGAAGGGCTGGGGAGCACCGTCTGTGGATCTTCCCTCGCTCACATCAGGAGTCTGTGCGCCAAAGGCAACGGCATCAATCTGTTGGCCATTAGGATCAAAGAGGGCAATGCTTTCGCCCTTTGCGCTCAGCTTGAATGAAATATGCACGGGGCCGTTTGATCCGTCGGTTTTAGGACCGGAATCATCAGCCCAGATGAGCAGGAATCCTTTGGCTGGGATGGTAACTCCCGAGGGAATGACCTGACCGTTTTGATTTAGTAAATTATTTGCGAGCGAGTATCCCGAGAGAACCGCAGGAGAATTGCCGGCATTGTACAACTCAAACCAATCGGAGAACTTATTGTGCTGGTCAGCGATGGTGTGAGTGTTACTGGCCATCCATTCGTTGATGGTTACGGCAACGGGGGCGGCGGTTGCGTTGTTGGTCGTGCCCGGGCTCGCGTAAAACATGGAGACCAGCGAGTGGGCTTGGCCATCGGGAATGGCTCCGTAGGAATAGCGCGAGGGCAGGGCCGGATAATTCAAGTAGCTGATGATGCGTGAAGCACCCTGATCACTGACGGATAGGGCTAGGAATCCGCTGGCACCTGAGACTGGCTTGAAACTGGTATGATAATTTCGTCCGCTGGTTTGGGCTGTTTGTCCGTCCAGCCAGACGACCAAAAATTCACCCGGCAAAATTTCTGCTCCCGCAGGGAACGTCCATTTTGTCAAATTGGCTGGATCATCGGACAGGCTCAGGCCGGAAAGGCTGACATGATTGGTGGTAGGATTAAAAATTTCCGTCCAAGAATCGAATTCACCCGCGTTGTCGGCAATCTGGTTGGCATTGCCGGTGGAAATTTCGTTGAGCCAAACTGCAGGAAAGGCCGCCAAAGCCAAACGCACACTATTGCTGGCCCCAGGCGTGGCCACTCCGGGGGTAATGGCCCAATTTCCAACCCTGCTGCCGTCGCGTGAGGAGTCTATCAACTGGAGAGAAGTGCCGTCATTGGTTGTAATGACGGGCCAAGGCAGCGCATTCTCAAATGTTACGGCATCGATGACAATTGCGTTAGTGCCGCTGGCATCAAACCTTTCCAGGCTGAGGGTGTCTCCGCTGTCCCTGAGTTTTCCGGCATACACGCCCGCCGGTTGGAGGGCGAATGGGTAGGCAGCGCGATAGTTTTCCAAGTCCTTTGCCACGATAATGAAACCACCTGGAGCAATAATGGTGCTATTGGTAAAGGTGAAATCAACGCCGTGCAGGCGGGTGGAAATTAGGTCGTACGCCACTGAACGTGAGTTGTTGTAGAGTTCGACAAATTCGGCGCCATCAATGGATGGGTGGGTCTGGATCTCGTTAATGACCACTCGGTCATCCACTTTGTCTGTGGGGCCGTTATAATTGATGGTCAGCGTGGAAGTTGCGGCAAGCACCGGTTTGTCATTAACATCAAATCCTTGAATCACGACGTTTTTGGTGCCGATTGGCAGGGCGTAATGTGTGGTCCATGTGGTTGTACTGGTCCAATCGACATCATAAACAACTCCATTGATGCGGATGGTCTTGACGGAGACCGGGGCTGTTCCAATGAGTGTGAATTGGTTGCGGTTGGTGGTGATGGTTCCAGTCGGAGAAAGTAAACCGAAGGCCGTATTGACGGGCGAGAGTTGGCTGAGGAGGAAGTCACGCCGTTCTGCAATCCATTGTTTCACGGAATCCGTGGGGCCAGGTAAATTTCCGTAGGCTGCTGAAAGGCCAGCATACCGCTCGTCAATGGCGGAGTTTACGCGGGAGGCTAGGAATGGCCCGTCGACCAATAGTTGGATGGTGCGCATGTACGCACGGCGAAGGGTGGGTTCCTGCATCATCCTGGCGGTGATTTTATCGATGGTTCCATCGAAATGCGTTGTGTCGAAAATGTCTGAGGTGGGTCCGTCGCCGAGGCCGAAAGCAAAAGCGATATCCCAGTGCAGAAGATTCCATTTGCCCGCAGTGGGTTTATAGGCGTACATGTTTTTGCCGCGTCTGTAGCCGTACGAATCCCAATCACCAATGGCGTGACGAAAAGCCATGGCACCCATCCATTCGTCGATGTCGATCAATTCCTTGATGCGGCTGACGTATGTGGCGGAGTTGGTGTTGTTCAATGCATCGACCAGTTTGTAAAGCTCGCTGTAATCAGAGTTGCCCTCAGAGGCGGCACGTTTGCGGAAATTCCAGCGATAGCGCTCCAGTTTGGGTTCGCGAAGATTGGTTCCGAGGTTGGTGGTTGTCCATTTATCGAGGGTGGCGTCGGCGTTTTGAAAGCCGTAACTGTCGTTGAATTCGAACCAGTCCTCAATTTTGAAGAGATCGCCGTTTGAATCGTTGGGGAACCATTGCTTAACGAAATCCCCGTTGGGTTGTTGAGCATCCTCAAAAGGGCCACCGCGGAACTGGCCATTCAGGGTCAGGAAGTTGTAGCGACGGTTATTGGCCGGTTGGTGGATTTGATCAGCCATCCAAAAGGCGGTCTGTTCGCGGATGGCGGTGTCGTCGGACAGGATGTTGGAGGGAAGATTGAGCACCGCATCCTGCTGACCGAGAAACAGGTCATCCGGAGGCATGGAAATCAAGTAATTGCAGAAATTGCCAAGAGGCCCGTTATAACCACTCCAGTGGTAGGGACTGCCACTGAATAGAGTGTGCATGTTATAGATCACGCGGTCACCGTTGTAGGCAAAGGTGGCGTCCAAACCCGAGTTGGAGGAGCTTTCGCGCTTGGTCCAGCGAGTGATGTTGGAGGATGAAAGCCAGAGTTGGTAATTGCCCAGCGTTCCTTGCAGCTGGCTGCCCACCAGGATCATGGCCTCACGGAACGGCGCATCGGAGGGGAACATCGACCGTCCACCCTTTTGATTGAGTGCTTCGATGGAGAATGCCACCATTTGTCCTTGGGGCATACCAGGGATAGTGCCCTGAAAATATCCGGCGCCCACGTTGACCATGGGAACGCGAATCACGTTAGTGGAAGGATCCTTACGATAGGCAAGAGTTACAACGGCCACGCCTTGGGCATCGGCCACTTGGGCCAAAACAGTGAAAGGCAGATTTGCTTTGGGCAAAATGGGTTGGTGCTGAATTTGGCTGATGGAGGGACCAAAATTGGGGTTTGCTCTACTGTTGGGCAGGCCGGGCGTTCCTAAGTTGGCGGGGATGGGCAGTTGTCCGACTGCTTCGAGGTAGTTGCCATGGAGCCGGAAGAGTATTTCCGGGGTTCCTGCCAACCATCGAGCGCGCGCACTGATGGTGGCTATGGTGTTGGGTTTGAGCCCAACTTGCAATTTGCCGCGAATCCGGTTTGAGCTGGTGTCGCCGCGCGTTACAGCACGCACATGCATGGATCTTGCGCTTGCATCGCCCTCGGAAAGTTCCAATTTGGTGAGTTCCTGCGTGCCTGTCGCAGTCCAATCGGAAAAGCCATTTTCAAAAGTCGAATTGGCCACCACGTTGGTGCTTCCGTCTGGAATGACCTGCACATTATCTACTAAAGCCTCACCGGCATCCTGCAGGAAAATATGGAGGCTTTTGGAGGGGTTGGCAGCCGAGAAATTGGTCATGCCAAAATCGAGAATACCCCGTTTTTCAATGGTAATCCAATGGCTTTTGCGAGATTCATCGCTGTCGGCCCAGCTGGAGCCAATGTTTGGATTTGCCTCAGAATCAATCAACTCAAGGCTGCTGCCGCCGCCATCACTCCATTGCCCCCAACGTCCTCCGGTTTTGTAATCAATGCTGGTAACAGTCACGTTGGAAATGTTGGTGGAGAGAGTGCCGTTTGTGTTGGAGGTCACCACAGTCTCAGGGCGAAGCAGTCGGAGGGTTTCGCCGCCGTTGGAGAGGTTGCCGCTGAAGTTACCGAATGTGTTATCCGCAGTTAGATTTGTGTAAACCGACCGCAAATAGCTGCTGTCAGACGCGACGACCGCGTAAGCTCCGGGTCTGAGCTGGGAACCGGCGGCGAAAACGAACGAGATGCCGGTGTCGAAACGCCAGCCGCCAAGGTTTACGGTGTTGGTGCCGCGGTTGTAAAGCTCGACGTATTCACCGTTGCCACCCCCGGATGGAGGGTGATACATAATTTCACTAACGATAATGCTTTCTCTGTACGGGGCGGTGTTGACTTCGCCAGGGGTGGTTTGTGCGAGAGGGCGAAAGACTTGATTGCCGTCGGGCCAGCGTCCCATGGAGACTCCCACTGCTTGGGAATCAAAGCGGAACGAATCGATCACCCGGGTTCGTTGTGGGTCTCTTAGATAGACTGACTCTCCATTGCCGCTCAGGCTGAAGCCAAGTTGAGTTTCATCAACCACAATAAAACCGAGAGGGGGCAATATGGAATTGGCAGGAAACCTGAACTTGTTGGTTGTGGGGGAATCACTTAACCAACAGCCCGAAATATTGACTGCATTGGTGCTGTAGTTGAAAAGCTCGATAAAGTCCAATTGCGGTGCGACTGAATGGGCCAGAAACTCATTGATCACCACGGATTGGAACGCGGTAGGAATGGCGGGTTCATTATTGCCGGGACTGCCGCCAGTTAAGGCGCTTTGACTATAGGCGCGCGGATCAGCTTCTCCATACGAAGGGCGGGAAAGGACCAAGGAATGACCAGCGCCATCGGGAGCAACGGGCCATGGGGATGTGCTTCCGTAAGAAGCGTCAATGAGAAGTGCGCCTTGCGAGTTGAAAAGTTTGAGTTTTCCGGAAGAGTTTTGCAGGGTTCCTGAATAGGGGCCGTACACTCGGGGAAGTCCAGTTTGTACTTTCAAGTCGTTGGGGGCGGAGGCCAGCACCAAATAAGAGCCCGCCGAGATAAAGGAACCTTGTGGGAAGGTGTATTGAATCGCCCCTTCAATGCGGTAGTCGTTCAGGCTTACAACGGATGCTGATGAGTTAAAGAGTTCAACAAATTCCAAGTTAACACCGTCTTCCCGGGGCGATGGGTGGTACATTATTTCGGAAATAATGAGCCCGGTTCGGCGGCTGGAAGGTCCAATCCGTTCTGGTTTTCCGTAAATCAGACTCGGCGCAACTGGTGAATATCCGTAGGAGAAAGTGGCCGAACTTTCGGGCTCAATATTGTTCGGATTCGAGGCGAGATCAGTGACATTGTTGACCGTGAGTGTGTAACTCGACCCGATTTGTAGGGGTGTCGTTCGCAGGAGTACGGTAACACCATCTTTATCGAGTACGGCACTCAGGATTTGCCCCCCGCTCAATGAGTAGTTTTCGATTAGGTTAGCGGAGGAAGAATCGACAGGCTCCGAGAAAACCACCGCAACAAGATTGTTTGGCCCCGGCGCGTAGGCGGTAAGCAGGCTGGGCGGTGTTGTATCGCGGATGACGGTAAGAGTAGCCTCGGTCGTCCGGTTAATGCCGAAACTATTGGTCAATTCCGCGCTATAACGCTGCCCGTTTTGCGCGATGGAGAGTTGGGGAAGGAAGAGGGTTTCGTTGGTTTCCCCGGGAATTGCTGTCCCGTTAAGGAGCCATTGAACGGATACCGGAGCCCGATTTGCTAGTTTTAGGGTGAACAGGGCCGACAGGTTTTCGACAGAGTTCGTGCTCTGTGGCTGAGTTGTTATTTGCGGTGGTATCAGTTCGGGGATAAGTCTTGAACCCGGGATGGGCTCTTCGATGGTGCCGCTTGGCAGCTGCCAGCGCACCGTCATATGGTCACCTCCACCGCCCTCCGCGTGCAGCGCCTCAATAAAATACCGCTTTCCAGCCTCAAGGGTGATTGGCCTTGATTGCTGCTTTGGTTCGAAAGGAGAATCAAATTCCCTGAAACCGACGTAGTTGTCCACCTCCGCGATTAAGGACCGGTTGGCGGGGTTTTCGTCGGTGCTAATAAAAAGGGCGGACCCGTCGTCGCTGGCTATCCAAAAAATGTAGTCGCCGTTGGTGGGGGGGAGAATATACCCGTGGACCGATTGGCCGTAAAAATCTCCGAAACTTTGAGGAGCCTCAAACTCGGGAACCACTCCCACTACATCCGGGAAGTCCGGGAAATTGGCGTCCTGATTGGTAAGGGCAAAAAGAGTTCCGTTTGGGATGTTTTCGTAGACTTCGCGGATCAGTCCGCTTTGAGAATGAGCCGCCACGGTTGACGCTGCGAACAAAAGCGTCAAAACCAACGAGCGAACGAGGGAAACCACCTTTTGATTCATGCAAATAGACTCCATGGAATTCCGGATATTGTCACAAACCGGACTTTGGAAATCCAGATAATTATTCAAGCTGATTCCGAGACGGGTGCTAAGAGAGTTCCCATGCTTTGAAAGCAACAGAGAATGGCGATTTTCATTGTCAGAGCCGGTTCCGCAGTTGTATTAGGGAGTGAGTAACCCTCATCCCGCACGTCTTATGTTTTTTGGCGTCGATTATCATCCGGAGCATTGGGTCTATCCCTACGCTGGTACTCCTGAGTTTCCTGAATCCCGGTGGGAGAGGGATGCTGAGCTGATGGTGCAGGCCGGTTTCAACGTGGTTCGAATGGGTGAGTTTGCGTGGGGGCTTTGTGAACCGGAGGAGGGCAAGTTTGATTTCGGCTGGTTGCGCCGAGCCATGGATGTCATGCAGAAGGCGGGTATCAAGGTGGTTTTGGGCACCCCTACCGCTGCTCCACCGTTGTGGCTGGCGCAAACGCATCCGGAGATTCTCCCCGTTGACGAGCGCGGGATTAAGCTGAATGAGGGTACCCGCCACGCCTATTGTCTAAACAGTGACGTTTATTGGGAGTATGCAAAGCGCATCGTTCGCGCCATTGCAATCGCGCTGGGGGATCATCCTCAACTGATTGGCTGGCAGCTCGACAACGGCATCGGCGGTCATGGCACTGAATTTTCGTTCAATCCTGAAACGTGCCGAGATTGGCACGCGTGGCTAAAGGCGAAGTATGGGACGATCCAGAATTTGAATGATTTGATGGGAAATCGTTTCTGGGGGCAGATAGTGACGGATTGGGAGCAGGTTCCGATGCCCAAGCACGCGCCCACCGTGCACAACCCGGCGTTGGTGCTGGATTGGATGCGGTTTAGTAGTGATACGTGTGTGGCCTTCATTAAGTGTCAGGCGGAGATTTTGAGGGAATCGACGCCGAACATTCCGGTGACGACCAATTTGCGGGCGCTTAGCAGGCATTTTGATCACTTTGACATGGCTGACGTGCTGGATTTCGTTTCAGTGGATTCCAACGCTACCATTAAATCGAAGGCTGCGGAGAATGCCTGCGAGATCGACATGCTGCGATCCTTGAAAAAATCGGGCATCCGAACTCCTGACGGGGACGCGGGTTTTTGGGTCATCGAGCAGAAGGCCGGCCATGTCAATTGGCAGCCGGTCAATTCCTTGGTGCGGCCAGGTGTGGTTCGGTTGTTCACTTACCAGCTTCTTTCCCGAGGGGCGACAGGGGTGCTCTACTTCTTCTGGCGCCAACCGCGGATCGGATCGGAAAAATTTTACGGCGGCGTTCTCACTCATGACGGCAGGGCGGAAAATCGGGTGTACAATGAGATTCGGCAAATTGGCGAGGAAATAAAACTGCTCGCTCCCGCCTTGCAAGGCACTCGGGTGGTGGCTGAGACGTGCATTCTGTTTTCCCACGAAAACGCTTGGAGTTTAAAGATGCCGATGCAGCCCACCCATCTTTTTGATTACCGCGAACACGTGCAATTGTTCCATTCGGCCCTGCATGACCGTAATATTCCGGTGGATTTTGCGCGCATCACAGAAGACCTGTCCAAATACAAAATAGTTTTTGCCCCATCGTTGCACATGATCCCGACGGCAGAGGCGGATCTGCTGAAGTTATATGTGCAAAACGGGGGCACGTTGATTGCGACCTGTAACACGGGCTTGATCGATGAACACCATATTGTGCCGGACACGGGCATTCCGAACAACCTGACGGACCTTTTTGGAATGTCAGTGGGTGAATTTGATCCTATTCCGGCTGGCGAGGACAACCACCTCACCTTTAAGGGGTCGTTTCCCACCAGTCATTTGCATCCCGCAAAAATCTGGTGCGATTTGATTGAACCCAAGGATTGTGAGGTTTTGGCCACATTTTCGAAAGATTTCTACGCGGGTAGGCCTGCCATTACCATGAATCAATATGGGCTGGGCAAGGCAATTTACATCGGCACAATCAGTCACCAGTATTTTTATTACGATTTAGTTTCATGGCTGCGTCAATTGTGCAATCTTTTCCCGCTTTTGAAAGTGCCCGACACTGTTGAGGTGAGCATGCGGCAAAGTGAAGACAGTAAGGTTTATTTTCTGCTGAACCATCATCACTCGGCGGTCCGTCTGCAATTCTACAAGCCGATGCATGATTTTCTAACGGGCGAGACTTTTTCCGGCAATTACGACCTTCCATCCCATGGGGTTTTGGTGCTCGATGAGCGCAATGCGACCAAGCCGGTGGTGGCTGAGCCCGAGGAGGTTACCGACGTCGAAACATCGCAGGCAGAGCAGGGGGCTGGTTGACATTCGCGGGTATCCCTTCAAAAATGAACGCATGAACCGCGTTCTTGTTCTTTACGATTCCCAAACCGGCAATGTTGCAGCGATGGCGGCACTGGTGGCGGAGGGTGTCCAACGCATTCCTGATACCGAAGTGCGCCTTAGATCAGTGGATGAAGCTACTGCCGACGACGTGCTTTGGTGCGACGGCTTGGCGGTGGGCAGCCCCACCAATATGGGCTTATTATCGTGGAAAATGAAACGGTTTTGGGATGAGACGATGGGCCCGCATTGGATGAAAGTGGATGGCAAAATCGCCTGTGCCTTTAGTTCCGCCGGTGGATGGGGAGGGGGGATGGAACTGGCCTGCCAATCCATTTCAACAGTGCTGATGAACTTCGGATTTCTAGTCTTCGGAGTTACAGATTACGCTTCTAAAATGCTGACACCTCATTACGGGGCGGTTGTGGCGAAGGAGCCAAGATCGGATGAAGCGCAAGCGGTTTGCCGACTTTTGGGGCAGCGTCTGGCGGAATGGACGGCGGTTTATGTGCATGGTCGAAAAGGGGAGCATCCCGGCAATAAGCTGGGGGAACGACTGCGTCCTGGTTGATTGTTAAGCGAGGCCCAGAAGCAGGACTCCCAATGTCAGGAAAGGTCTCCTCTTCATGCCGGGCTAAATTCTACCGATATTCTCCGTTAGAACATGTCGAGTGGTCGTTACAGCCTTTTCGTACTGGGGAAGGGTGGATGCAGGCATCAGATATTTAATCCTTGGGAAGAATTTTTGAAAAGCCGTGGAAGTCCAGAATGGCTGGAAATATTTTTTTGATGACGGACGCTTGCATGCTCTGTGGCTGAAATGGTCAGCCAACCGTAAACAGATATGAACGCACGCCATGCCACGCAGATGCTGAGCCTTACTTTCGGGCTGGTACTGACTATTCTGCTGGCCAGTGGCTGGTTTGGTCTAAGTCGCATGGCATTGATCAACCAGGGTGTTAAGGAGATAATGGAGGGGCATTGGAACAAGCGGAAGGCTTCGCACAATGGTCTGCGCTACTCCAATGCTAACAGCAGGGATACACTCCGGTTTTTTCTGGAACAAGATGGGGACGAAGCGCGATCCTTGCTTGCAAACTGTCAGAATAACCTTGTTAAGGAGGAGCAGATGCTGCGGGAGATTTCGCTGGCCCCGGCTTCCGCCGATGAGAGTGCTCTCGTGGCTGAGATAGAATCCAGCCTTGTGCTTTGCAACGCAAGCTACGCCAGCGCCCTGGGACTATTGGAGGTCGGCGATCAGCATGCCCTGGATAAAAACATCCGCAAAATGGCGGATCTTTTGAATGCGCATAACCGTTTGTGGGAGGCATTGGCTGAGTTGCAGAACGAGGACATGGAAAAGGCCGCCCACACAGCCGAAGGCATTTATGTGTCTTCGCGCCGACAGGTCTCATATTTTCTTGTCCTTGGATTTATTCTGACGCTGAGCGGCGGGGCGCTGGTGACCCGCAAAATGACGGCAGACATCGCCATCTGGTTGAGGGCGGAGAAGGCGATGCGCGAGACCCAGGATTCTTTGGAGATGCGGGTTGAACAGCGCGCCGCTGAACTTAAGGCCTCGAATAGTGCGCTGGCCGAAGCTCATGAAAGCCTGCAGACCAGCGAGCACCGCTTGCGTTCCGTTCTTGAGTCGGAACCTGAGTGCGTGCAACAGATTTCTGAGGATGGCACGGTATTGGACATGAATCCGGCAGGGCTGCGATTGGTGGAGGCGGAGCATCTCGACCAGGTTCGGGGGCATTCAATCTACGATCTGATCGTGCCAGAGAGTCATGCGGTGTTCAGGAATTTGCACCAGGCGGTTTTCCAAGGAGAAACGATGGTGGCGGAGTTCGAGGTGGCAGGTTTGAAGGGAACCAGAAGGTGGATAAGGACACGGGCCTGCCCGCTACTGGATGCAGGGGGGACAATTGCAGCCCAACTCGCTGTTTCAAGCGACGTCACCGAGGCTAGATTGAAAGAGAACTCACTATATCAGACGCAGGCACTACTTAATTCAGTCCTTGAGAGCCTTCCCATCGGCGTGTTTCTCAAGGAATCCAAGGATTTGCGGATCATCCTTTGGAACCGGGCCAATGAACAAATGCACGGATTGAAATCAACAGCGCTGGTGGGCAAAAACGATCATGACATTTTTCCGCCGGAGCAAGCCGACTATTTTACGCTGAAAGACCGCGAAACACTGATCAAAGGGGATGTTCTGGATATCCCTGAGGAAACCCTGCAAACCCCGCATTTGGGCACCAGGATTCTGCACACGAAAAAAGTGCCCATATTCGATAGCAAGGGCAAGGCAGCCTACCTATTGGGCATTTCCGAGGATATTACCGAGCGGAAGCAGGCTGAGGCCAATCTCGCCCGTTTGCATGAGGATCTGTTGAAGGTCTCGCGCATGGCCGGCATGGCCGAGGTTGCCACCGGGGTGCTGCACAACGTGGGGAATGTGCTGAACAGCGTAAACGTGTCAGCGTCGATCGCATCGGACAAGGTACGGAAATCAAAGTCAGCCAGCATTGGGCGGATCGCAACAATGTTGGAGGAACACAAGGAGGATATCGGTGCTTTCCTCACTCTGGATGCCAAGGGGCGGCAGGTGCCGGGATTTCTTAGCGCCCTTGCGGATCATCTGGAGGCGGAGAGAAACGACATTCTTGGGGAGCTTGCCTCCTTGCAAAAGAATGTGGACCACATAAAGGCGATTGTCTCAATGCAGCAAAACTATGCGAAGGTTACCGGAATCAGCGAGGCGGTTGATGTTGTGGAACTGCTGGAAGACACGCTGCGAATGAACGAAGCTTCCTTTGCTCGACACGAGGTTGAGATGGTGCGCGAGTTCACGGATCTCCCGGTCATCCGGACAGACAAGCACAAACTACTGCAAATTCTGGTCAATCTGGTGGCAAACGCCAAGCACGCCTGCGAAGAGTCGGGGAAGGAGGAAAGGCGTGTGACAGTGAGCGCGATAGATACCGGCAAGCGGCTTCAAATCTCTGTTGCGGACACGGGCGTGGGCATTTCTGACGACAACCTCACTCGGATTTTTAACCACGGTTTCACTACCAGGAAGGATGGTCATGGCTTCGGGCTTCACAGCGGTGCCCTGGCCGCCAAGGAAATGGGAGGCGTATTAACAGCACAGAGTAATGGTCCCGGCAGGGGTGCCCTATTCGTGCTTGATCTGCCACTGAACAAACAGGACGAAATATAATGAGCCCCGTCACACCCTTTTCAAACAGACGCATACTGATCATTGACGACAGCCGCGCGATCCATGACGACTTTCGCAAAATTTTAATGCCGATCCCGAAAGACATCAGTGCGATTCAGGCCGCAGAGTGTTCGCTTTTTGGGCCAAGCGATACCCCTCCCATTCCTCATTTTGAGATCACCTCAGCGATGCAAGGCAGGGAGGGATTCGAGCATGTTCAGCAGGCACTCCAGGAAAATCGGCCTTATGCGATGGCCTTTATCGATATGCGGATGCCACCAGGATGGGATGGCGTTGAAACAATTTCAAAGATATGGGAGATATGCCCCGATTTGGAAGTAGTGATATGCACTGCCTACTCTGATTATTCGTGGGACGAAATGCTGGAAAGGGTTGGCCAGTCCGACCGGTTGGTGGTTCTCAAGAAACCTTTTGACCCTGTGGAGGTGCTGCTGCTAGCCAGCGCCCTATCGGCAAAATGGAATTTGTCGCAGCAGGTAAAGGGGCAAATCGGGGAGCTTGACCGCTTGGTTGCAGAGCGTACGGCAAGTTTGAGTGAGCGTGAAGGGATATTGCGTATCATTGCGGAAAACGCGGCGGATATGATCTCGATTCTCGACGCCAATGGAAAACATCTTTACGACACCTGCTCCACGAGGGTTGAACTTGGGTACTCTGCTGTTGACGATTCCGATATGTGGGACATGGAGCATGTCCACAAGGACGACCAGCAAAAGGTGGTGGATTCAGTAAACGCCGGATTTGTGGATGGGACAAGCAGCGTCATAGAGTACCGCATCCGCCACAAGGATGGGAATTGGCGCGTTTTTGAGTCCCACACCTTGGTGGTGGCGGGGGGAGGATGGGGAAGTCCAATATGTGATGCAGGCCGCGAGGGATATTTCCGAGCGGAAGCAGGGGGAGGAGGCTCGGCAGCAGATGGAGATCCAGCTTCGCCACGCGCAAAAATTGGAGACAATCGGGCAGCTGGCCGCCGGCATTGCCCACGAAATCAATACCCCTACCCAATACATAGGCGATAACACTCGTTTTCTGAGGGATGCCTTTGGTGATTTGAAAAATGTTCTCCTTCTCCAGGCTGAACTCCTTCAAGCCGCCAAATCAGGGAAGGTAAGTCCGGAGTTGATTGCCGAAGTGGAGGAGGCTGTAAGAATCGCAGATGTGGATTATCTGACGGGGGAGATTCCCAAGGCCATCCAGCAGTCGATCGATGGAGTAGAGCGCGTCGCGCACATCGTTCGTGCCATGAAAGAGTTTTCACATCCTGGCTCCGATGAGAAAACGGTCATTAATTTGAATCAGGCCATCGAGAGCACTGTCACAGTGTGCCGACATGAGTGGCGGTATGTCGCCGAAGTTGTGACTGAATTTGATTCGAACCTTCCCGGAGTGGCCTGTCTGCCCGGGGAAATCAACCAAGCCGTGCTGAGCATTGTGGTCAATGCCGCGCACGCCATTGGCGATGTAGTGGGCGACGGCAGCAAGGGCAAGGGACTGATCACCATCAAAACCCGGCAATGCGGAGAGATGGCGGAGATTCGGATCAGTGATTCCGGCACCGGCATACCAGAGAAGGCGCGCGCGAAAATTTTCGAGCCGTTTTTTACCACCAAAGGGGTGGGCAAGGGGACAGGACAGGGATTGGCCATTGCCCACTCGGTGGTGGTCGACAAACACAGCGGCACCATCTGCTTCGAGACGGAGAGCGGGCGGGGGACCACATTCATCATTCGCATTCCCATCCACCCCAGAACGGAACGGAAGGAAAGGAAGGCCGCGTGAAAAAGCGAATTCTTTTCGTCGATGATGAGGAGTTGGTCCTGCAGGGATTGCAACGGTCTCTCCGCGTCATGCGCCAGGAATGGGATATGGAATTTCTGGATAGCGGTCACAAGGCCCTTACCCGAATGGCCGAGCTTCCGTTTGATCTTGTCGTTACGGACATGCTAATGCCGGGAATGAACGGGGTGGAGCTTTTGAGGCAGGTCAAAGATAGGTTCCCCAAGACAGTGAGGCTGATTCTCTCCGGGCACGCCGAGAGGCAGCTCGTTTTGCAGAGTGTGGGGCTGGCCCACCAGTACCTTGCCAAACCCTGCGAGGCGGAAATACTGAAGACCGTGCTCGTTCGGGCCACAGACCCCAATCTGACCATGACCAATGAGCGGTTGATGTCGCTGATCGGCCGCATCAACTGTCTTCCCAGTGTTCCGACACTGTATTTAAAGATCAATGAAATGCTCAAAGATCCCGAGGTTTCGATGGATGAGATAGGTGCCATCATTGCCAAAGACATAGGCATGACCGCCAAAATCCTTAGCCTCACCAACTCTGCGTTTTTCGGCCTAAGCCATAAGGTTTCAGATCCTGCCGAAGCGGCATCCTACCTTGGGATCGACGTGCTGAAGTCGCTGGTGCTTTCGTTCCATGTTTTTTCCCAGTTTGAGAAGGCCGGGAAGGCGGAATGCGCTCTAGACAGGCTAAGGAATCACAGTCTGGTCGTGAGCGGAATGGCCGAAGCCATCATGCAGGCTGAAAATGCGAGCCGGGCAAGCGCGAAGGAGTCTTTTACATCAGGAATATTGCACGATATCGGCAAACTGGTTCTGATGATGAATTTTCCCGGGGAGATGAACCGTGTGGCTGAACTTATGCTGGCCGGGTCGATGGGAGTAAGCGAAGCTGAGTGCGAAGTGTTTGGTTCGAGTCATGACCGGGTGGGAGGGTATCTACTTGGATTATGGGGATTGCCATCTGTAGTTGTGGAAGCAGTTTCCCTTCATCATTCTCCGAGCAGTGCTGTTCACAGCAAGTTTGGCGCTTTGACGGCTGTGCATGTGGCAGATTTTTTTGCTCACCAGTACGTCTCCTCCCCTCGCCCAGTGCCGTCGCCCCGCCTAGATAGGGACTATCTCGCGGCGCTGAGTTTGGAAGATCGCCTGCCCAAGTGGGATGTGACTTGTCGTGAAATGTTCTCAAGAAAAACCGGTTGATATATCAAATTTCCATGAGCAAACGAATACTTTGTGTTGATGATGAGCCGAACCTGCTGGAGGGCATCCAGCGCAATCTGCGCAAGCGGTTTGACCTCACAATCGCCCTGGGCGGCGAAGCGGGTCTGGAGGCAATCAAGAGCCAGGGACCTTTTGCGGTCGTTGTGGCCGACATGCAAATGCCGGGTATGAACGGCATTGAGTTTCTTAAGGCTGTGGAAAACCGTTCGCCTGAAACGGTGAGAGTCATGCTTACGGGCAATGCTGACCAGAAAACGGCGATGGATGCTGTCAATGAAGGGCATATCTTCCGCTTTCTGAGCAAACCCTGTCCGCTGGAGACGTTAACCCAGGCACTCGACGGCAGCCTTGAGCAATACAGGCTGATAAGCGCCGAACGAAAACTGTTGGAAGGCACCCTCAATGGCGCCGTCAAGGTGTTGACAGAAATTCTCGCGACTATCGATCCCCAGTCGTTTACGCGTGCCCATAAGATCCGCGATTATGTGGAATGTTTTACCAAATCGCTGAAAAACGGGCAGGCGTGGGAGTTAGAGCTTGCCTCGATGCTGGCCTCCATTGGCCGTACAACTATTCCGGCAACGGTGCTTCTTAAGGAAAGATCCGGACTTGCCCTTAGCGTGACCGAGAAGCAAATGCTGCAACGCGTTCCTGCGGTCGGTGCCGATCTTCTTGAGAAGATTCCCCGACTGGAAAAAGTTGCCCGAATCGTTCGTTATCAGGCGAAGGATTTTGATGGTGGCGGCTTTCCCGATGACTCCCTTTTTGGTGAGCAAATTCCCGTCGGCGCCAGAATTTTGAAGGTGATTTTCGATCTGGTTGATTTGGAGGGGCGTGGAGTTACCAAGGCGGCGGCTCTTGACCAGATGGACAAGAACCCCGGACGTTATGATCCCTTGGTACTGGCTGCGGCCTGTAAAGATTTCGACATTAGTCTGCCCGAGGCTGTTGCTGCCAAGCTTGGTCCCCTATCGATCCGCATCAACGAGTTACAGGAGGGGCATGTGTTGGCGCAGGATCTCAAAATGACGGAAGGGATGCTCATTGTTGCGAGCGGGACCAAGCTTTCCGCGATCATGATCGAGCGCCTGAATAATTTCCGTGCCCTCAAGTCGATCGGAGACACTGTTTTTATCCAAGCATTACCAGGGGTAGCGGAAACCCCGGTGGACAAATTGAGTTAAAGACAGTTCAGACTTGCGGTCGACGCAGGGAATTGGTTGCTTAGTATAAGAGTGCAGCAGGAACTAACAACTCGGGAGATCCGCCGAGTCCTTAAATCAGCCATTGCTGGTGCGCTTGTGTTGTCGCTTCTGTGTGCATCCATTCTGGCACTTAGCCCAACCCTCCATCAATATTTCCATCATCATCCCGGAGGGGATGATGATTATCTTTGTGCGGTCACCCTTTTGAAGCACGGTCAGGTGCTGGCTGAAGGGGCTCGTTTGGCCGTTCTGGGTTTTGTTTTACTAGTTCTTTTTTGTCTTCCGCTTGCCTTAAAACCCACGGTCTCTTTCGTTGATCTGCGACTCCAATTTGGTCGGGCTCCTCCTGTTTTCTTCAATCTTCAATAGTTTCTTGTTGCCGCGACTTTTCTGGTACGCGGCCTTTCCCTCCCTTAAGTCCCGTTGGAGTTCCGAAATTCGGAATTTCACAAGAAAGCCCCGTTTATGAAATTGAAGAAATGTGCCCTTATTTTGTCCCTGTCCCTCCCTATATCCGTGCTGATGGCCCAGGAAAGCAAACAGTTCGAGGAGTTGCAACAGCAGGTCAGGAAATTGCAGCAGATGCAGGAAAATTCTGAACAGACCCAGCTTGAGCAACGTCGCCTCATTGAGGCGCTTAGCAGGCAGTTAGCCGATCTGACTCAGCAAAAATCTTCTATGACCTCTACAAATGCGAATATCGTGCGCTCGGAACTTTCCAGCAACGCTACCAACGCAGCAACCCCGGCCATCCCGCCCGTGTCAGCCCCGGCATGGTCGGCCACGCAGCCTATAACCATTGCCCGAGCAGGGTCGTCTTACATGAACATGAGTTTCGATGCCGTGATGGCTGTAGGCGGGTCCACCGCAAAAGACCCATCGGCGTATCTGGAACTGGGCGATCACGATCCCAGCAAAAACGGGTTCTCGCTGCGCAACGCTGAGATTTCCCTGGATGGCGCGGTGGATCCTTACTTTAACGGATTCGCCAACATCGTCTTCAAGCTCGACAACCACAACGAGACGAGTGCGGAACTGGAGGAGGCGTTCCTGCAATCCACCAGCCTTCCTGGGAATCTGCAGCTCAAAGCCGGGCAGTTTTTCGCCAACTTCGGCCGACAGAATTCGCAACACCCGCACAGTTGGGCCTTTGTTGACCAGCCGATCATCTTGGGAAGGGCCTTCGGACCTGACGGCCTGCGCAATATAGGGGCACAACTTTCATGGCTTGCGCCCACCCCCTTTTACACCGAGTTGTTTCTTGGCGTTTTTGACGGGCAGGGGGGGACGGCTTTCAGTTTCCGCAATACCGGTGCCATGGATGCCCTGGGTGTTGACCGATACCATGGGCATGCTACCACGGATCGCACCGTTGGCGGAGTGCAGGATTTATTATTTGTTCCGCGGTGGGCGTCTTCGTTTGAGTTGACGGAGCATCAAACTTTGGTCACGGGTGCCTCGGTGGCCTTGGCTCCCAATGATACCGGTGCGGATTCAAGGACGGAAATATACGGTCTGGATGCTTACTGGAAATGGAAACCCTCGCAAGCCAACGCCGGGTATCCCTTTGTCTCATGGCAGACGGAGGCCCTTTACCGGCGATTCGGGGCAGGAGCCGATCCACTTGCGCCCACACCCCTGCAGGCCGAAACGCTGCGGGATTGGGGTTTTTATTCGCAAGTGCTTTGGGGATTCAAGCCGCGCTGGGTGGCCGGACTTCGCGGGGAATATGCAAACGGTAATTCCGGCCAAAACGACGCGAATGAAGTGTTTCGTGGCCAGCGTACGCGGATATCCCCGGCGCTGACATTTTATCCCAGTGAATTCTCCAAGGTCCGGCTTCAATACAACCTCGATCACGGGGAGCATTTTGGCGATGAGCACTCGGTCTGGCTTCAACTGGAGTTCATGCTTGGCGCTCATGGGGCGCACAAGTTCTAAAGGCGGATTGCCACAAGAAATTTTGAAAACTTTGATGAGATTATGAAGAGATCGATTTTTGTTTTAATCGCAGCGGTGATGTTATCGGCCCCTGCGTTTGCCAAGCTGAACGTGGTGGCCACGACGGCGGATATGGCTTCCATTGCCAAAGAGATTGGAGGCGATAAAATTGAGCTTACCACTTTGGCCAAGCCGACGGAGGATCCTCATTTCGTTGATGCAAAACCCAGTTTCATTGTGAAACTGAACCATGCAGACGTGTTGGTTGAGGGGGGGGCTGAACTTGAGGTAGGCTGGCTGCCCACTTTGCTGACCCAATCCCGCAACTTGAAACTGGCTGCCGGCGCTACCGGCCACGTGTTGTGTGCCCAAGGAGTTCGGTTGCTTGATGTTCCCACATCATTGGACCGCGCAAAGGGCGATATTCATGCGTCAGGGAATCCCCATTTTCTGGTTGATCCCGAGAACGCCAAGATTGTGGCCCGGAACATTGCGGAAGCATTTTGCGCTCAGGACGCCCCAAGCACCGAGTTGTATCGATCAAACCTGACCCGCTTTATTGAATCGCTTGATTTGAAATTGAAGGAGTGGCAAAAAACTCTTGAGCCTTTCAAGGGTCGCGAGGTGGTGTCTTACCATGATTCTTGGCTCTACTTTGGGCAACGATTTGGCCTGAAGATGGATTTGTTCCTTGAACCGAAGCCGGGTATTCCCCCGACGCCAGCTCATCTTGCGGAGGTCATTGCGAAAATGAAGGCTGACCATATCAAGGTCACGATTGTTGACCCTTACCTAAATCGCAAAACGGCGGAAACCGTGGCGCGCAACACCGAGGGGGTTGTGGTGGATGTGGCGCAGTTCCCGGCAGGCGTTAAAGGGACGGAAGGCGGATACATTCCGCTGATCGATTATCTGGTCAACTCTCTGGCGAAGGCCCTTGGGGAAGTGAAGTGAGCCACGGTTTACTGTTTTTCAATTATGAGTGACATGTTGACCGTGATGGGTTGGCCGCTGATCGCCTGCCTGCTTTTGCCGGGAATTCTGGTTTATCTCGGCCTGCACATTGTGCGGCGCGAAGTGATATTCGTTGATCTGGCGTTGGCGCAGGTGGCGACCTTGGGCACTTGTCTCGCTCTTTTGCTCGGGCATGATGCGCACGATGTCCAAACTTATCTCTGGTCTTTCGGTTTTACGCTGGTGGGCGCGGCGTTGTTTGCGCTCACCCGTTCGAAACAGCGCCATCAGGTGCCTCAAGAGGCCCTGATTGGAATCGTTTACGTGGTTGCTGCGGCTTTGGGTATCCTGCTTTTGAGTCGAAGCGCCGAAGGCAACGAAGAGTTGCGGAGGACCCTCATTGGCGACGTTTTGCTGGTGACCCCCCGTGAAGTTGTCAGAACCTTCGCCATTTATGTAGCCATAGGTGTCGTCCATTTTGTCTGCCGAAAGAAATTCCTGATGATTTCCTTCGAACCCCAACGCGCCATTGCAGAGAAGGTAGCCGTTCGCAGGTGGGATTTCTTGTTTTACGCGCTTTTCGGCCTGGTGGTGACTAGCTTTGTGCAGATAGGCGGCGTGCTCTTGGTGTTCTCATACCTCATCGTCCCTGCGGTTTGTGCCAACTATTTGGGTCGCAAACTGGGTGCAATGATGGCCATCGGCTGTATGGTTTCCACCGTATCCAGTGTTATGGGTTTGTATGCGGCCTATCGCTTTGATTTTCCCACGGGCGCGGCCATCGTTTGCGCGCTAGGAGCTGCACTGATCTTGGTTTCAATATCGGCCACCTTGCGCAACAAAGAGAGGAAGATCTGACCTTCCTCAATGTGCGGTCGCAGAAATGCCATGCATTCATCGATTTGCGGCATTGGTTGGACTCGACTATGTGGGTATCTGGCTTTGATCGCATTTTCTGATTGGACGTTCCCGCCCAAATCGCTGCATGCTTGCATCACAAGATTTATGACGAAATCTCCCATTCGTGTCGCGGTGACTGGCGCAGCCGGTCAGATCGGTTATTCGCTTTTGTTCCGTATCGCTTCTGGCGCGATGTTCGGGGCTGATCAGCCTGTAATCCTTCATCTCATCGAGGTTGAACCCGCTTTGCCTGCCTTGGGCGGTGTGGTGATGGAATTGGATGATTGCGCATTTCCGCTATTGAAGGGAATCGTGCCGACTGCCAGCTTGGATGAGGGTTTCAAAGGGGTGAACTGGGCTCTGTTGGTCGGAAGCGTGCCCCGCAAGCAGGGGATGGAACGCAAGGACCTTCTTGGCATCAACGGCAAGATTTTTACCGGCCAAGGGCAGGCCATCGAACGCAACGCATCATCTGACGTGCGGATTCTGGTGGTGGGAAATCCCTGCAACACCAACTGCCTGATTGCCATGAACAATGCGCCGGGGGTGCCCTCAAACCGCTGGTTTGCCATGACCCGGCTTGATGAAAACCGGGCTAAATCACAGCTCGCCCGCAAGGCCGGTGTTGACGTTACCGCAGTTTCCAATCTGGGCGTGTGGGGAAACCATTCCGCCACCCAGTACCCTGATTTCACGATTGCCAAGATCAACGGCAAGCCGGTGACCGAGGTAATTACTGACCGCACCTGGCTTGAAACCGAATTCATTGCCACGGTTCAGCAACGCGGCGCGGCTATTATCAAGGCCCGCGGCCTCTCTAGTGCCGCCAGCGCGGCCAATGCCGTGGTGGACAGTGTTAAATCGGTCGTTAATCCAACGGCTCACGGCGATTGGCACAGTGTGTGTGTTTGTTCGGACGGTTCTTATGGTATTGAGAAAGGTTTGATTTTCTCGTTCCCCGTCCGCAGCAATGGCCAGACCTTGGAAATCGTGCAGGGACTTTCCATCAGCGAATTCAGCCGTGGAAAAATCTCGGCGACTGAAAATGAGTTGAAGGAGGAGAAAGCGCTTGTGGCGGATTTGCTGCCGCACTCATGAGGTCCTCGCCCGGCAAAGGTTCAAGCCATGCGGTGGAGTTGAGCCTCCTCCGCGCCGATATTACCCCAGAGCAACTGCGTACCATCTGCGATGCTGCTCTCGCTGAGGGTTTGGCGGGGGTTTTGGTGCCATCAAGTCTGACTTCTTTTGCTGTGGATTTTTTGGAGGGATCCGAAGTCCAGGCTCTGGCCCAGATCGGATTTCCGTTCGGCAATGTTCATTCCGACGTCAAGCGGTATGAAGTTGAGGTGGCATTGGACGAAGGGGCACAGGGTTTTGAGGTTTTGCTCAACCCAGCTCACATCGCAGCAGGTCGGTACGATGCCGCTTTGCGCGAGTTGCGCGATGTGGTGGAAGCGGCCGACGAAAGGTTGGTCCGCGCCACCGTGCGCTGGCAGGCACTGGGGAAACCACAGCGGCAAAACGTGGCTTCATTGGTGGCTGATTCGGGAGCACACTATTTCAGCACCGGTCTTGGCTTGGGTGATTTGGCCGACACAGCGGAAAGCCTGGCTGAATTGCGGGAATTGCTAAGCCCTAAATTTCTTATCAAGGCAGCCTGTGCCGGGAGCGAAAACATTGAGGAAAGCCTGCTGGCAGCGGGTGCGGTGAGGGTGGGGCGGGTGGCTACTCTCTGAGGCTGAGGCTCTTCCATTGGATCATTCAGTTTTTTATTATTCATTTTTATCCCTTTTAGGTTGTCAAGGGGCAAGGGTTCTGCTATTCATAGATCCAATCAAAGAGATGCTCAGTAAATCTGTTGTGTAGTTTTTCTTAAACGGGTTGGCTTTTGGGTTTTGTATGCTGGCGAGAATCAAGACTTGGTTGTGTCTTTTGGTGTTGCTGATCCTTGGGGTCAAATACGCATCCGGGCAAACGGTCACCTCATTGACCAATATAACGGTCACCAATTACACTGGTTACCTCATTAACTCTGATGCTACCCAAGTGGACGTCGGAGGCTCTCCTGATATTTACCACCGCGATGCCATCCGTGTTAGTACAACCATAGGTTATTCTGTTACAGCCGGTTCAAGGCCTGTTACGAGCAACTATCGCGTAAAGTTCCGGCTATTGGATCAAGGCGGGCAGCCGGTGGAGATTTTGGACCAGTTGGGGAATACCAACACGGCTTATGATGTGGACTACAGTGTCACTCTGCCGTTCACCATCTTTAATTTTACCATTAACAGCACGTCACGGACTTCGGTTGCGCCGCTGAAGCCTGTGAATTGGCTCAACACCACCAATAGTTACACGGTTGAAGCCGAGGTCTACAAGGTGACAGGTGTGGGTAAGTTTGAAATTGCCACCGATACTCATATAGGTTCGACGGCCGGAGCCTACTCCTTTGTTCATTTCACCAGCACAGTCAGTGGCGATGTTGATTTGAATGTGGTGGGCGTCATGAGCAGTGGCAGTTTCAGTAAAACCTATCTGATCCCCTCAGTTCCAGGTAAGGACCTGTTTAGTGCCAACGCCAATTTCACACTGTTTAGGTATGATAATTTCTTTGCTGGCATCTCAGCTTCCTCCATACCGGTTGGGTTGGACTTGGAACTGCGGGATTCGGTCACTGATGCCTTGATTCCACTCGCCGATAGTTCTGATACGTTTACCGTTCCCATGGCCTCGCTCAGGTACGGTCTTTCGCCTCCTGGTTTCACGCTTCCCGTAGTTACCAACGTCTCGCACACCGTATCCTTCAAGCCGGCTCCTGGAACTCAGTTGGACCCGGTGACGAAGTTTTACAAATTGACGATCACCCTCAAGCACAAGGAGAACCCTCTCTTGTTGGCTTACACCACTGCCAACAGCGCGACTTCCCCTGCCGCTAGGCTTCTGCATTTCAATGGTAAACTTATCTTTGGTGATATCGAGACGGGCTTCACAAGCATCGCCAACTCACCCTTTACGATTGTTGTAAACAGTCCAACTTACATCACTTCACAACTCGCCGTGGATGCGAACAGTGGTTTTGTCGTAGGTTCGGCTGACCACATCTTTGGTGATGGAACCCCTTTGAACGTTAGGCTTACCCCAAATGGCACTGCTTTCTTGAATTCCGGCTCGGTGATCCTGACGGGCCCATCACCTGATTTGGCGGTGGTGGAGAACGTTCGATTTCTAAGGGGCGCGGTCACCTTGAACACGGTGGGTGGTTTTGCGGATTTGCTGGTGGGCCTGCCGGCCGGATATGGCTACCGGGCGGACATCACCTCAAAGATACTTACGGGAACTCTTTTTTTCGGCGGAGTGCGCCTTAATCAAGCTCTTGAGCCTGCATCGGACCTCGAAGATTCCAACCATGTGTTCGGGTGTGAGGAAACCAAACCTCTCTGGATTGAGGCCATTGCCACCCTTTGGCGCATCAACACTGGCGAATTTGTTCTCAAAACCACTGGGCACGCTGTTTATGTTCGCGGCGATGAATTGGATACGCTGCAGGCGGCAAGCGTTGTGTCGGCATCAATGAAGATTAAACGATCCAATGAGCAGTACTTCCGTGCTATAGACACCGTCATTTCACCTGAAGTGGTGATCAAGGCGGGCTCGGATGGGGCTGCCCTGTTGAGCGGTGAATTCTCCATTAACCCCGGACTTTTTCGAACGCATTTCCCCTACGACGCCCGTATAGGCTGGACGGGAGTGGGCAGCCTAAATGTTAAGGAGGATTTAATTGACCCCACCACAAGTAGTTTGGAGGGGGTGGTGCCAGTCCAGATGAAGTATGCCCGTGATTGCGCCGCCACGGGCTGTCCGGGCGGGGTGGGGCCTGATGCGTTGAAATTTGTTCCCAATTCATCGTCGCTTCGGATTACACCCGATGGTGGCTTGGAACAAATCGGTAAGCTCGATGTGGGCACTCCGCTTGATTGGGGTTGGATCAATGTAGTGGGTAAATATGCCCAAAGAACGACTGAATTCATCGACGCCAATTTTGCCATGGGCGGCTTCTTTATTCGCGGCGATCAGTCGGATAAGAATGTATTTCTTAAGCCCGGCGTTATTCTTTTCACGGGGGTTGACCCGGCGGATTTGAACAAATTGGAGCGTCCGGGCACGCCTCAGTATCTCGATGGTTTTGGTGATTATCCTGGTCTCAATTTCAGGGTCGGCACGGATAACGCAAAGCAGGCGGAGAGTGTGTTGGCCTCAAAGCCCACTGGACTTTATCCCCTAACTGGCCGATCCAAATACTACACCCGGTTTGGTGGTGTCAGCGGTATTCATGAAGCGGTTTTCGGCCAGTTTCCGCCAACGGCCATCCTCTACGGCTACAAGATTAATTTTAGCAATTACGGGCTCGCTTACCTTGACAGCCAGAACGTCGATTCCCGCACCGAGGGTTACGTGCATGTGCCGGCCCCTTCAAACATTGATCAAAATTTTGAAGAGCTCCGTTTCACCTGTCTGGGTGCCTTGGACAAAGCCAAGGTTCCCAACGGCGAAGCGGGCCTAATGAAAGTGCTGGAATATTGGCAGGCTGATTTCTCGACTTTGGCCATCAGTTTTCAAAGCGATGTGGCCTGCGATCCAGGGGTCGGCTATTTGGTGCTCGGCGTGCAGGCTTGGGCCTCCCACGTGGACGATCCGCTCTACGGTTCGGTGGGTTTCATGAGTTCGGGTGAGTTGATCAGGGCTGCCGACGGCATCCTCAACAATTTTGATTCGCGATTGAAGCTCCCTAACTCCTTCAAATTCCACGGTCCAGGGACTGAGAAATATTCGTTCACTTCGGTTAGCGACGCCTATTACAACCATCATGCTGATTCTCCGCCCGGACCCGGCTTTATCAACATGGCAGGTAAATGCGACGTGCCGTTTTTTGAAGATCTTAAAGTTCATCTCCACACCAGCGCCAAGAAGACCAATACCACGGCGGTCATTTACCTCATGGGTGGCTGGCCAAGCCATGGATTCGAAATTGCGGGGAAGAATTTTTTCAACCAAGCCGGTTTTGATGATCGCAACAAAGGATTTCCGGACGGAGTGACTGTCGAGAATTACCGTAAGGGCAATACGGATGGGCTTGGCAAATACTTGGTGCGCGCCCAGAGGAACTGGCTTGGGGTGATTGATCTCGATTATCCGCTGTCATGGTCGACGGCCACCCGCTCCTTCAAATCTTTCCAACCGGTCCATAATGACCTGCTGGTCGTGAATGTGGAGCATCAAGTGAAGTACTTGAGCGCAAAGAATGCGGAACTTACATTCGGTATCGAGTACGAGGGTATTCCGAAGGTGAACCTGGCCAATCTGGCTTTCAATGCTGTGGATCAGGCATCAGGTGTCACCGAGGCATTTGCCAATGCCGGGTTGGGAGCGGCCCGCGGAGTGATTGATGAGGCGATGGGCAAGATGAACACCATGCTCAACGCGGAGTTGAAGGAATTCTTTGACAAACCTTTTGACGATATCCTTCAGCCGGTCATCCACGCGTTGTATTTGGAGCTCAAATCAAATTGGAACCCTGGCACCAAGACTTGGACCGTCAATCCCAACACCATAATCGATCAGTACTGTCTGGGCGGCGGACCGGTTCCCAATCTTCGCAACAAATTAAAGAACATTCTGGGCAATTCCCCGATTGATCTCGGCGTTATCAAGGAAATTGATGAGAACCTCAAAAAAGTTGAGGACGCAATTGATTCTATTGATAGCATTCTCGCCAAGACGGACGGACATCGGACCATTGCCAGCCAGTTGATTAAGGAATTGATTGGCGAGTTGGCCGCCCAGTTTGCCGGCGCCATCCTCGACGATAAGCTCAATGCACTTCTTGCGGACGCGGATCCTACTTTGGACGAGGTCGAGTCAGCCTTGCACGATTTCAAGGATTTTATTCACACTGTCCGCTCTGGACTTCAGGCTGGCCAGGAAGTAGTGAACGAATTGAAGGCCAAACTGCTCAGTTTTGCAGGGGAGATCGACGGTATTACGACCAGTCTTTCCAGCGACGTGCGATCATTCGTAGGGTCTATCAATATCAGCATTGACGATCCGTTTGTGCATTATTCTGAGCAGGAAATCGAGAATTTCATCCGCCAAAAAGTGGAGGATCGTTTTTTTGGCACACAACTGGTAGCCGCGCTTCAAAGCATTATCAAACAACGGCTCTACGACGTAGACACTTCCATCCGTGAGGGCATGGATTCGATGTTCCAGCAGTTTAACGGGTTGATGCGCAGCCTGATCAACGAAACCTTGTCACAAGTGGACAACGAAATTAACGGTTTCCTCGGCAAGGCCAGCGGAGTGATGGGAGCCGGTCGCATCACTGGCTATGCCCACATCAACGGCGATTCGCTCAAACTCCTCCGCCTTGATATATACGCTCAGTTGAAAGTTCCTTCTGAAATGGAGCTGAATGCTTACATTCAAATTAAGGAATTGGATTCGGATGGCACTCCTGCAGCGTGTTTGCCTCCCAGCGGCAAGGCCACCGAGGTCAGCATGGGCGCGGATGATGTGAAAGTGGGCTGGATCAGTCCCGATCTTCGAGCCAGCGTGGGAGCCAAGTTTACTTTTGATTCGGGAATAACCCCGCCGCTGTTGATTAACGTTGCAGGCAAGCTTGAGTTGAACGGTGCCATTTCATTCGAGGCCTTCGAGATCAATCGTCTGGCTGCGGCTATGGCCTTTGGTGAGCTTGAGAATTATTTCAGTGCGGCAGCGGGCATCAAATTCAACAAGTACGAGGGCTTCGGCGGCATTTACTTCGGCAAGACCTGCACTTTGGACCCAATTGCCATGTGGGATCCGGAAGTGGCGGCTGTGCTGGGCACGCCTCCATTCACCGGTGCCTACGTATATGCCGAGGCTACCATCCCCATTTCAGAAGCATTGCTGGGAATTCCTGCAAGCTGCTTCTTCGAAATCAGCGCAGAAGTTGGCGCAGGCGCCTTCTTCTTTATTGAAGGCCCCACCTTCGGCGGCAAAATGCTGCTTGGCGCCAGCGGCGAGGTGCTCTGCATTGTATCAGTCGAGGGCAAAGTGAAACTCATTGGAGTTAAGAATCCTTCGGGACTTACCCTCAAGGGCACGGGCGAACTGTCGGGGGAGATTGGGTTTTGTCCGCTATGCATCAGTTTCAGCAAATCACTGGGCATTACTTACAAAAATGGTTCCTGGGATATCGATTTTTAGCAACGGATGAAGCTGCACTCAACCATACGACACTTGTTCCTTCTGGCGGTCTTGCTGGTGGGTTCGCTGGGCTGCACCCCGGTCGTGCGCGCTCAGGCATTGGACAATGTCATCTATTCGGTCGGTACCACCTACATCGACGGGGCCGGCAAGACATGGGCCTACATCCTCTGGCAGGGCAGCGATGCCTCGCTCGTTCAAAACCGTCCCTACGCCGTTTATGATAAGGCAGGTCTGGTAACCAGTCCGGCGACTTATACGCGCGAATCGGTGGTAAAGACCCAGACGGAGATTCCTGTCATCAGTGTTTTGTTGGAGCGCGGCACTCATCTGGGCGATGACCTGGGGCTGCTGGAGGAGCGTGTCACCATTCTATTCCAAACCCTGATGCCCGCGGCCAGCATCAGCCTTGCGGAAAAGGTTTCGATTGTCATTCGGGGCGCGCAGTCCGACCCCAACCATTTCAATAACCTCATCCTGCTTTCCAAAGTCCATCCTGCCATCAATCTCTGCCTGGGTTTGGCCCATGCCCAACAAATTCCCGCAGTGGGCATTCGCAGCTTCGAAATTCGCGCTTTTGATCTTTCGACCATGACTGACAGAGAGGTTGTGGGTCGTGTGACTTTGGACCCCGCTGCTCCCGTGATTCTGCCTGCTCCGTCCATTCCTGTGGCCATTCCCCACGCCATCGCAAAGGGCAATTTAAATGCCAAATTTCGTTGGTACTCTCCGGATGACCTAAAGAAGCTGTCGCTTCTATCGTATGGATTCAATCTGTACCGCATGCCGAAGACGCTGGCTGAAGCAAACGGCTTCCACATTACTCCGCCGACCACTCTCCAGTTGCTCACTTTGAACAGCAATAACCCTGCTGTCAAAAGGATCAACAAAGCGCCCATCCTCAAAAATCGCGAGTTTAATGCGGCCTCACTGGCCGACTTCGTGGCCGACCGCACCAACTATTTCGTGGTCGACGAGAACCGCCGCTTTTCTCAAGGGGGTATCCCATTCAATAATGGGGATCAATTCTACTATTTCCTGACTGCACGAGACATTCTTGGACGCGATGGCCTCGTTTCACCGGGCTCGCTGGTGACCATGTGCGACATGATGCCGCCGGAAGCTCCGGGAGGTGTTCAAGTGGTTAATGATTACTCTTTCAATGGCGGCGTAAACAAGCAGGTCTTGAAAGTCCGCTGGAAACAGCCCGTCAATACCAGCAACAGTGTCATCAACAAGTACTACGTGTATCGGTGGAAGGCTCCGGCCGAGGTTCCTGTCTTTTTCCCAAACCCTGCCTCCCATCGCATCGCCGGTCCCATTGCCTATATTCCCGGAGCCGAATGGAATAGTTACGTGGACGATGGAGTAGGGTCTCCTCAGGTTCCTGCCGATGCGGACAAGACTTTCTGGTACACTATCCGGGCTGAGGATGACTCTGCTTGTGGAGGCAATCTTTCCCCGCACAGTAGCCCGGTTTTCGGCGTTCTTCGTGATCGTGAAGGCCCTTCCGGCCCTCGCGGTGATGTCACCTTTGACTGCCGCCGTCCCGTAGTAGGCGATCGAAAGTATCAGGACGTTTTGGACCGCGAATCCGAGCAGCGCAAAGATTACGTTTTTTACACGCTTGAGTGCAAGCGTCAGGACAAAGGCATTGAATGGGCCGAGTTCTACGTCGATTCGTCAGATCCCACCAACTATTTGGGGCGCTTTTATTTCAGCCCGAGCGATGGTTCCGTGCAGGTTCCTTATCTCCTGCCGCGTGCCTCCGGTAAGGATGCCTTGGTTTTTGTTTGCCGCGTGGGATCGATTGACGGCGAGGTTTCCGCATTCTCTGCTCACAGTGCTGTGAGCTATCCCCAGTTCGGCTTTAACCGCCATGTTTTGTGGGAAGCTTTGACCTTCACAGTCAAAACCTCCATCTACAACGCTGTAAAAGGACGGGATTGCGACCGCCATGTCCCAGTGAACCCCACCGATGGCACCATTGATGGCGTCGATGTCGTAATTACGCTGACTCCTGGCACTAAGGAATACAAGCTGTACCGCCGGATTGATGAGGGGACGCTGACCTTGATCAAACAGGGCCCCGCCAATTTTGACGATGTCACTTCCATTTCATACACGGATGACGCCATGCCGCCGCATGCGGCCACGGTTTGCTATTATGGGCAGCTTTTTGATGAGCATGGAAACGCCAGCCCGCTGACGCTTCTTGGGGGGGATTGCCTCCATCTGGCCGCCACTTCTCCGCTGCCGACCCCGATGTTATCCAACTTGGAACAGGCCGGAACGGACGCCTCGCCGGAAATGAAAATTCGATGGTTCTGTCCCCCTTACGGAGTGGAGCGCTTTGAGGTTTACATCGCCGCAGAGCAATGGATTACTCCGCCGAATATTTCCGCAGAACTGTCTGCCAACCAAGGGCCCACACCCAACCCAATCGTCTACACGGTCAAGGGATTGCCGGGCACCAATGATTTCGGTCAATACCTGACGCCTCGCATAGGTCCGGGTTTTGGAAATGGCGCTCAGTTTGAGGTGAACGTCGATATCCAAGAAGGCCAACTTTATACCGTGTTCGTGAAGGCCGTTGGCAAGGATGGAAGCAAAGGACCGCGCAGCAATGTTGAGCAGTTTTATTGGGCTCCGACTATTCTGACGGGTCCCAAAGTTCCATGGCCGGCGCGACCTCTGCCCAAGTTGAATTTTTGGAACAGTCCGATCATCGCGGAACAGCTTAACCCCTCTGTTTTCCCTGGTGTGGGTATCCGCATCGGTGAAGTCACAGGACGTGTGCTCAACACCCGATCCACCGACAATAAGCTCAGCATTCAGCAGTCTCTGTATGATTTAAGTCCGCCGATGGAGCACATCTACAGCAACAAGGCGGGGGCGAGTCTATTCCCGGTTGCTCTTTACCGTTTTCAAGTAGCGTCTCCACTGTATCCGACGGTGTCGGGCGACGTGGTTCAAGTGTCCCCCTTGATGGAGGAAATTGCTTACGACAATGCCACTGATCCAAACGGGATCGCCGTGGTGGCCCTCCGTGACCCATTTATACGAGTCGCACCGGCCAAGGATAACCGTGTCTTAAATTACATGTATCTGGTCGATACCCAGCCCGTGCTTTCCAATGCGACTTACGGATATGTGCTCGTCCGATTTAATGGACAAAAAGAAATTGAGGAAGTGATCCTGACTTCCTTTGTGAACGTGGTGCCATGAGAACGATGCGTCAATTATTTGCTTTGTTTCTGGGCCTGCTTTGCCTTGCCGGGTCTGTCTCCGCCGCAGGCTTCGTCCATGAGTTCCGCTTCGAATTTATTGCGACCGGCGATCTTGATGGCGATGGACGCGAGGACGTCGTCGTTGTGGATCGTCCTTCCGGGGTGTTTCGCGTGGGCTACCAGACCGCCATCGACACTTACACATGGAGCGACTCTCGATCCACAGGAATTGACGTCACCGAGGCCGTGGCAATCGGCCACGTTGCATCCACCACCCGCGATTCTTTGCTAGCCGCGAGCGGCACCGCCAATCGGGTGAACTTATGTGATGTGCTGACCTCGACAAGCCCGGTTATCCCCCAATCCATTTATGTCCCCGGGGTTGGTCCCGGCATGGTTCTATCAATTGACATAGCAGGTGCCGGCAACACGCCATTGGACGACCTCGTTGTGGGTACTGACATGAACAGCCCACCCGATAGCGTGCGCCGGGCCTTGGTGCGCAATTCAGCCGGAGTTTTTTCCGTTCTGAGCGAAAGTGTTACTTCTGGTGCGATGCATGGAGGCAATCGTCTGCGGCTTAAGCCAGCCGGTTTAGAGTTCGGCGGATTTCTTGCTTCGGGTGCAGTGAATGATGTTTTTTCAGCGCTGAATTACACGGTATCTCCGGCCACTACAGTGTTGAACTTTGGCATCCCATTGGCGGACGCACGTTGGGTGAGTGGAAGCTTTAGTGGTTCTCCTCTGACAGTCCTTGGTTTTTACCACCCTGGACAATCTAATCTCGTTTGTGTGACTTTGAATGAGCCCGTGCTCGGCACCTTTGCTGTCGCCGGAACCACCAGCTACGAACTTGGCAACAGCATCGAATCCGTCCAAATCATCCCCGGACCTTCAGGTTCGCGGCTACTGGTGCTTTTTGACCTTGGGTCCAAAGGTGCTATTTATGACTTCACTGGAGTCAGCGCACCCGTGCTATTGCAAAATTTGACCCCGGAAGCAGGGCAATCTTTCACAGGTGCCGCTCTCACGGGTAACAATCAATTCCAGATGCTTTCCGGCGACGGTTTGCGCAACCGCTCGAGCCAATGGCAGAAATTTGATTTTGCGGGCGGAAAATTTGTGGCCGGTTCCAAAGGAAACCTTCCAGGCCTTCACCGCGCTGCCTCAAGAGCAAACGTCTTTTTGTTTGCCAACGAGCCTTTTGTTTCCGTTCAACCCAATTTAATTCGATCGCTTCAAGCCGGTGATTGGACTGCTAATTTCGCAAAGATTGGAGCCGCACCCGGCACGGTTCAGGTGCTGGCTTCCACTTATCAGGGGCAGGCGCAAGGGTTGAGTTCGCCTCAAACTGTTAGCTTGGGTCCCGTTCCTGTGAGTGGACCATTCGGGTTGGTAAACCAATATGCGCCTTCCATCTCTGTCTTTTCCCGTTCCGCAGCGGTGGGCGACGAGGTGGCGGATGTTCAAATCATTCCCGGTTCAGGCCTGTACCAGAAAGCCGTGATGGTAACTCTGAAGAGTCCTGTGCCTGCCATAACCATAAAATACCGCGTGAGTGCCGGAACTCCTTGGCAGACTTATTCCAAACCATTTTACGTCTTCAAGAGATCCACCTTAGAGTATTACGCACAGCCTTTTGGCTCCAACGCAAAATCAGTCATTCATTCTGCCGATTACCAGTTTTACGAGCCTGCCTCCGCTATTGATTCCGACAAGGATGGGATTCCTGACTATGTTGAGATTGGTCTTGGGTTGAATCCCTTGGGTGGGAAGGACACCGATGGGGATGGCTTCACGGACCTCAACGAATTGGTCGCTGGCACCGACATGAATTCAAACCTTCCTCCGTTCCCGGCCTTGCGCTTGGAGGATAAATCAGCCTTGGATCTTCTTTCCACTCCCAGGCCATACGATGGAACCGTGTCCGCCCAGACGCTTGCGGGAGTTGGGGTGGCAGTCAGGGCTTATGATTTGCAGGGAAGTTTGCTGAGGGAACAAACCACGGCCAATCTCGGGCTTGCGGGTGTTACCGACCCCGCCGCATGGGAGACCAATGTAGCAGTGGACTTAAAGCAGCGCCTGATTGCTGTCACAACCGAACCTCATTTTGGTTTGGTTACAGCGGGTGCCGACAATATTTTGGGACGAGAAATGGTCCGGTTAATACCGGTGCCGCGCCCTCCCGATGTGGAGGTTCCAAGCACTTACA
>JANYDC010000036.1 GCA_025359965.1 Pedosphaera sp. | reverse complement strand
TGTGGGAAGGGGGAATGAAGACGGCATTTAGTAGTGAAAAACGCGCGGATGCATCAGAGGGACGGGTTTGCTCACTTGAAAGATGCGTTTCGCATTTGATGACCAGTTTTGAGTAAAGCGCGTTTTGGATCAGTTTTCATTTGCGCTCTGGAGTGGCCGCGCGGCCACATGACGATTGCCTGCCCCGGAAACGACCCCCAGTCAATTGTCGAACGGGATGGTTTGCGTGCTTCAGCCGAGTCCGCGAAGTGACCTATCATCGATAGGAGATGGTGTCCCTGCTGAATAAACTTTCACACGCGCGCGAAAAAGTGTTCCTCGTTTCCAATATTCAAGTTCAGCGTTCAGGCCGATTCGGAAGCATTCTCAGCTCTCATCCTTTGTTGTGCTGAGCTGAACTCTTCCAGTGATGGCAGTTCCATCTTGGCGTTTCGCGCATATGCCCGATGCACCGCTTTGCTGTTGTGGCCAAGTGCCTCTTGGGCGAAGCGCTCCGGATACCCGCACTGCTTAGCCCTTTCCGCCCAGGCATAGCGATACGAGTGAAGCGTTATTCCCTTTATCCCAAGCCGTCCGCAGCGTTGCTTGAACTCGGTCGCCCTGTCGGAAGCCCGAACTGTTCGGAGATACGGGAAGAGGGGACCAGACGAAGGTACATTGCGCAAGATTCCCTTTACCTCCTCGCCAAACCGGAGAACAACAATTGAACCAGTCTTCTTCCGTGAAAAGCTGATGGTCCGATTTTGAAGGTCGATGTTCTCGCCTTCGAGAAACGCGAGATCCGACTGCGCTGCCCCCACAAACCACATGAGTTGATAAAAAGAGCGCCTTTCAGGATTTTTCTCGTTTGTCACGATGGCAAGGTGCTCTTCCCAAGTGATTGCTCTTTTCGATTTGAATGAAGGCTTTGGCCATTGTCTTTTCACGATGACAGGCCAGGGAAGCCAAGTCATATCAAGAGCGAAATTGTGAAGTCTCCGCAGAAACACATTCGTTGAGACTTTTCCAAGCTCCAGCACGCGCAGGAAGTGTTCAGGCCGCGTTTCGATGACGGGTAGATTTCGGAGGCCATCAAAAGCCGGGTCTTTCATGGCACGAGTCCACCGCTCCAGAGTGGGACCTTTCTTCAGCTTGGCCGTCTCAGTCATGACGAATTGCCAGGAGCGAGAGGAAATTTGTGGATCGCTCGCAGCCAGGTACGCACGGGCGATTTGCAGATTCACGGCAGGCTGATGCTCGGCTTCGTTTTTGGCATGAAGAAGCCGCTCAGCGGTAAGCCGGTCCTTGGTGAATAGGCTGGTTTGCTTTTTGGTACGGCTGTCCTCGACGTAAAAGGTGCTTCGGCGCAGGAAGAGAATGAATCGGCGTTTCATGTTCACGATGTGTTCTTGCATCATGAACCCTGCGCGTTTTCCGCGTTACCGGGTTTCGAGAGCGTTAGTGAGAGTACTGCCTGAGTAGTGCGGAGTGGCCTATTTTGACCCCGGTTTACTGACAGTTTCACTGACACTTTCGCTCTTGTCCCGCGTAACTCCTTCAACCGCACTCACATAAAACTGGAGGCGAGGGTCGGAATCGAACCGACGAATGCAGCTTTTGCAGAGCCGTGCCTTACCACTTGGCTACCCCGCCCGGGGAATGGGATTTGTATCACGTTGCTGTGATGCTGTCGAGACTTTCGGCTTATTTTACTTCAACGTCAAGCCTCTCTCCTGAAAGCTTCCAGCGCCATCTGGAAAAAACATGAACATTTGTGTTGCGCGAGGATCGCTTAGGCTCTATCTGTTTGTTGTCACAGTTCTCAACCGGTTAGGCTTACGGCCTTTGGAGTCTCCAAAACCCCCTTGCACAACCGGCGTTCCCTATTCTTATTTTCAAAGGGTCAAACAGATCCATTTGGGGCGAGATCGTTCGGACACCCGTCAGCATGAAACAACAGCAGCAGCACCATAATAATCAGCCGCAGGGTCCATTGGAACCCGGTTCCGGCTATCTCGAAATTTCTGAAAAAGGCTTTGGTTTTCTTCGTTCAGCCCAACACCACTTTCAGCCGAAGCCGACGGATATTTTCGTCACTCCGGATACGATTAAACGGAGTTTTCTCCGCGAAGGTTGTTTAGTGGAAGGTGGCACCCAGCCGCCCCACCGGGGGACCAGTCCCCAGCTAAAGGAAGTCACCAAGGTCAATGACATGGCCTTTACTGACTACATTAAATCGGTTCGATTTGAGAATCTAACAACGATCGACCCTATTGAGAAATTCCGTCTCGAAACAACGCCTGACCTTCTTGAGACGCGTATTATTGATTTGGTGACGCCTATCGGCAAAGGTACGCGCGGATTGATTGTGGCCCCTCCTCGCACAGGTAAGACGACTATTCTCAAGCAGATCGCCAATGCTGTTACCACCAACCATCCTGATGTTCATGTCCTTGTGTTGCTGATCGATGAGCGTCCTGAGGAAGTCACTGATTTCCAGCGGTCGGTCAAGGCCGAGGTTGTCGCCTCCAGCAATGACCAGGATTTAGAGACGCATGTGCGGCTTTCGCGTTTCATGATCGAGCGTTGCCGCCGTATCGTGGAATCGGGCAAGGACGTGATGGTTCTTCTTGATTCCATCACTCGTGTGGCCCGCGCTTATAACAGCGTCCATGGCGGATCGGGACGCACCATGACGGGTGGTGTCGACGCCCGGGCGCTCGAAATTCCGCGCAAGATGTTTGCCGCAGCACGTAAGATCGAAGAAGGCGGATCAATGACGATCATTGCCACAGCCTTGGTGGATACCGGCTCCCGCATGGACGAGTTGATTTTCCAAGAATTTAAGGGTACGGGCAACATGGAGTTGATTTTGGAGCGCAAACTGGCTGAGCGCCGTTTGTACCCCGCCATCGACATCCCGAAGAGCGGTACTCGCAAAGAGGAAAAACTTTTTGCCGGTAAGAATCTTGAGGCTATTCGCAAGCTTCGCCGCATGATGGTTGATCTCAACCCAGTCGAAGCTATGGAAACGCTTATTGCCGCCCTCAAAAAGCATAAGACCAACGACGAGTTGCTCGCGAAAATCCTCTAATTTTTCATCCTCCCCAACGCATGCCAAGAGCGCGGTCCATACGCGCCACCAAGGGTGGTCGATTGTCCAAGGGGGCCACCCATGCGCGCACGCCTTTTGAGCGCATGTTGCGCATTCACGGCGAGTTGCAGTCCGGCAAATGGCCCAACTGCAGCTCGCTGGCTAAACTGTTCGAGGTTTCCTCAAAATCAATCCAGCGCGATTTGGATTTCATGCGTGACCGCATGGGGCTGCCGATTGACTTCAGCTCCGCTCACAACGGGTATGGTTACACCGCTGAAGTAGGCTCTTTCCCCAGCATTCAGATAAGCGAAGGTGAGCTCTTTGCCATGGTTGTGGCGGAAAAGGCCCTTCAGCAGTACCGAGGCACGCCATTTGAGAAGCCGCTCATCACCGCTTTCAAGAAAATGGCGTCCAGTCTTCCAGATGCCATCTCGGTCAATCTCTCCGACTGGGACGAAACCATTTCCTTCCGCACCACTGTTGAGCCGCTGCTGAATCCGGCGATTTTGGAGACGTTCACATCAGCCATCGCCCAGCACCGCCAACTTTCGCTGGAATACCGCAAACCAGGATCAAAACAAGCCGAGCAACGGATTGTGGACCCCTACCATTTGGCTAATGTTAATGGCGAATGGTTCCTGTTTGCTTATTGCCACCTTCGCAAGGATATACGCACCTTTGTCCCTGCACGCACCGTCAATGCGCAGCGCACGGGCAAGAAGTTCAAACGTCCCGCGCAGTTTTCACTTAAAAGGCAGTTGAAGAATTCCTTCGGCATCCATTCCGGGAAACATGAACATTCAGTGGTGGCCCGGTTTGAGGCGGCTGTTGCGGATTACATCAGGGAAAAGCGCTGGCATCCTTCGCAGAAAATTGTCGAGCTTGATGATGGAAGTCTGGAGCTTCACCTTAACCTGTCCAGTTTGCCTGAGGTGCAACGGTGGCTTATGGGGTGGGCAGGGCAGGTGACAGCGGTCTCTCCACCGGAACTGGTGGACGCTTTGCGGCAGGCTGCGCAGCAAGTTTTGCAAAAGCATCCATCCGTCATTCCGTGAAGCTCATGATGCTTGGATTTTACGGCACATATTCAATGCGGACAAGTTGAGAGTCCTTATTGTTGTACCACGCGGAACCCCATTCGATCACGTAAAGGGCACCCTCAGAACCGAATGCCATTGAAATGGGACGTTTGACATTGATCTCTGGCGCAAAAGATTCCAATCGATCCAATTTTCCTTCAAGCGTCAGGCGCACCACTCGGATTAAACTCCGTTCCCATTCAAAGATAAAAAGGACCTTGTCAAATTGCGCAGGAAATTTCTGAGCGGATTTCAGAATTGAGTCGAAATGATACACTGGTCCCGCCATGCCGGAACGTGCTCCTGAACCCATCTGCGGAAATTTCGTGGAAGGCCCGGGAGGATACCAAATTAGCGCGGGTTGAGCCGGTGGAAGTTCCCTAATGCCGGTGTTGTTAGGTGAATTATTGATCGGGTTGGCGGAATCGAAGGGGGCTCCCGTTTCATGGGTGGCAAAGTCATATTTCAGATAAGCCTTGTTATCTCCTATGAAGTAAGGCCAACCAAAATTTCCCGCCTCTTTTGCGATATTAAACTCATCGAACCCTGCTGGTCCGCGTTGTGGACTCGCTACCAATGAATCCGGCCCTACGTCTCCCCAAAATAACCATCCGGATTTCTCATCAATGCTAAAGCGAAATGGATTTCGACAACCCATGATGTAAATTTCCGGCAAAGTCTTGGCCGTGCCGGGTGGGAACAAGTTGCCGTTGGGGATGGTAAACGTTCCATCCGCCTCAGGATGGACACGTAAAATTTTTCCCCGTCGATCGTTGCTATTGGCTGCCGTGCGCTGGGAATCATGAACCTCGCGCCCTGGTCTTTCATCAAGAGGACTGAATCCCCCGGAATCGCTGATTGATGTGTAGTCACCAGTGGATGCGTAAAGGTTGCCAGCGCCATCAAAACCAAGGCCGCCCCCTGAGTGGTTGGGTTTGTTGGCAAGAGTAGGAATACGGAGCAGGATTTTTTCTGAAGCAATTTCCAATGTTGAATCCTCGATTGTGAATCGGGAAACTCTGTTCTCAAGCACGCCTGGCTTGGAGTGGAAAATATAGATCCAATGGTTGGTCAGAAAATTGGGGTCCAGGACCAGCCCAAGCAAGCCGTCCTCCGGACCACTGAAGACTTCCAACTGAGCCAGAGTAGTGGTTTCTTGCGTATCAGGTCGCCACACCTTGACAGCTCCATGCCGTTCACCGAAATATACTCGTCCGTTTTTGGCGACGGAGAGTTGGATGGGCTCGACAAGGTTTGTTGAGAGTACGACTTTGCGAAAATGCGATGGTTCAGCGGTGTTTGGCTTTGAGTCGTCTCCCATGCCCACCGCAGTTAGGACGGTGAGCAATGCAAGGAATCGAACGACTACTGAACACATTGAATGCGTGTGGGTGACGTCAGTCGATCAGTCGCCGGGTCATGTCACCGTAGGCGTCGATACGACGATCACGCAGAAATGGCCAATGAGTGCGGGTGACATCCACCTTTGCGAGATCAACTGGCACGATGAGAGTCTCTTCCTTGTCCACGGAGGCCTGTGCGAGAATTTGCCCCGAGGTTCCCGCCACGAAGCTTTGTCCCCAAAACTCTATGCCATCGCCGCCGATGGGTTGTTCAAGGCCAATCCGATTCACCGAGGCGACGTAGCAGCCATTGGCCACGGCGTGGCTGCGCTGGATGATCTGCCAGGCACCATGCTGGTTTTCGCCGTACTCAGCCTTTTCTTGGGGATGCCAGCCAATGGCGGTCGGGTAGAAGAGGATTTCCGCCCCCTGCATGGCGGTGAGTCGAGCCCCTTCGGGATACCATTGGTCCCAGCAAATCAGCACACCGATTTTTCCAAACTTAGTTTGCCAGACTTTGAATCCCAGATCACCGGGAGTGAAATAAAATTTTTCGTAGAAAAGCGGGTCGTCCGGGATGTGCATCTTTCGGTAGATGCCCAGCATTGAGCCGTCTGCGTCAATGATGGCGGCGGTGTTGTGGTAGAGCCCGGCCGCGCGTCTTTCGAACAAGGAGGCAATGATGACCACGCCGTATTTACGTGCTATTTTTTGGAAGGCATCCGTGCTTGGCCCCGGGATGGATTCGGCGAGTTTAAAGTGGGCGTGATCCTCGTTCTGGCAGAAATATTGGGAGCGAAAGAGCTCCTGAGTGCAGATGATCTGGGCTCCGGCTTTGGCGGCTCTTTCAGTGGCTTCGATGGTGCGCTTTAAATTCCTGGCAGGGTCGGCGTCGGCCCGCATCTGCATCAAGCCAAGCTGCACGGTGGTCGAGTTGGGTTTGCGCTTCATTGCTTGGCTGGGTTAAGTACGACTGTGCCGTCCGGGAAGCCAGGAGATGGGCGAGAACCTGGGGTGGGCTTGGTTTGCTGTCCGAACAGGTCGCGCATGAACCTGCCCAGAGTCTCATTGGTGGGACCGTAGCCTTTGTGGTACATGGAGTGCTCGAGATCGTAGAGCAATTCGTCGGCCGATGGGTAGCGTTCTGCGAGCGGTCGGGCCAGGGCCCGATGCAGAATGGTGTCCAACCGTTTGTCGATTCTGGGGTCGACCAGCGTAAAATCAGGAACCTCCATTTTCAAGATGCGGTCCCTGGACTCTTCTGGAGTGGCTCCTTTGAAAATATTTTTGCCCAGCAGCAGTTGGACGAGCACGATGCCCACGGAGAAAATGTCCGAGCGTTGGTCGGTGACTTGGAAATCGGCCTGTTCCGGGCTCATGTAATCAGCCTTGCCTGCCACGACTTCCCCCTCTTGATCTTGTAAAAAGCCCTTCGCTTTAGCGATGCCAAAATCGGTTAGTTTCACGTCACCCTCGAAAGCGAGCATGATGTTTTTGCAGCTCACGTCGCGGTGAACAATGCCGAGAGGCTTGCCGTACCGATCAGTTTTGGCATGTGCATAAGCCAGTCCGCGGGCGATGCGGCTGGCGATAAACACGGCCAATTCAGCAGGCAGTTGGACGCGCTTGGATTGAAGCTGAACTTGAAACTGATCAATGTTCACCCCTCGGATCAATTCCATCGCGATGAAGTATACGCCGCGAGCCTCGCCCAAGTGATAAGTCTGGACGATGTTGGTGTGGATTAAATCGGCCACCAGCTTGGCTTCGCCAATGAAGTTCTCAATGAACATCTTTTGGCTGGTGTAATTCTGGCGAACAACCTTGATGGCTATGCGTTTGACGAAGTCGCGCGCACCCCGCTGTTCCGCTTCGTAAACAATGCCCATGCCGCCCTCAAAAATCTTGCGGACGATCTCGTAGTTGAAATCACTCTGGATGGTAAATAATCCGGCCATGCCGATACTCACTTCAAAAACTCCTGCCACCGCCGCTTTTGGGCATGGAATTGGTAGGCGATGAGGGATTCGAACCCCCGACCCACTGCGTGTAAAGCAGTTGCGCTACCACTGCGCCAATCGCCCCAACTTCACCTACTTTATGGGTGGATGGGGCTTTGGCAAAGCCGTTTTTTTAGGAAAGTCCGTTTAGCATCTATTTTTGTGCGAAAAGTAGGTTGTTTTGAAGCTGGAGGGGGATGCGTACGCCAGTGAGAAGGTTGTGAGAGATTGGCGGATTTCACACGGGATTGCTTTCCTGATCCTCAACGGCGACGGGCTATGCTTAGAACACCAAGGAGCAGGAGGATGAAGAAGAATGTTAGGACGAGGAAGCGGTTGCGGGCCACGCGCTTTTCGTGGCGGAGGGGGCGGAGGCCTTTGATGCTGCCGGCGGCGAGATAGCTGACGAGTTTGGGATTGTTGGGGGTGGGGCGTTCCCAGAGGCGTTTGATGCGGGCCCAGGCGCTGGGGAGGTCGTATTTGCGCACGCCGAGGTCGTTGAAGTGCGCGGATGAAGTGGTTGCCTCGGTTTTGAGGGGGAGCTTGTCGACGGGTTCGAAGATGGGCTCGGTGGGGGTCGGCAGGGTGGGTTTGACGATGGTGGGGGCTTTGGGGCGCGCGGTGGAGCGGATGTGCGGGTGGCTGTCCTTGTACTGTATTTTTTCCTGGAGTTCGCGTATCTGCGATTCCACGGAGGCGATCTGGTCCTTGAGAGCTTTGGATTTGCCCGCGAGGGGGTCGTTTTTTTTGTTAAGCCATGCCATGGCGGGTTCAGCGGCGGGCAAGCATCACGATAATGGTCAGCAACCCGATGAGGGTGACTGCGGCGACGGGCCAGTTGAGGGCGAGACCAACGCGACAGAGTTTTTTGAAGCTAACGTCATCGGCCCAATCCAGGTTGGAGGTGGATCGCTTTTTGCCTGCGGCATCGGGAGAGGTGCCGTCGAGAATGGTCCATTTGAGGCGGGCGGAGTTCCATTCCATGCGGGCATGTTCGATGGCGGCGAGGGCGCGGGTGAGTTCCGCATTCCAGGTTTGCTCGCTCCATTGTTCTTCGCGGAGCGGTTCGATGCGGGCGAGGTTTTCGCGGAGGTCGGAGAGGGTTTGGGTCATTTGTTCGGCGTCGCGGCGGGCGGCGAATTCGGCTTGTTCCAAGAGGGTGACGCCACGGCCGAGGTGGTCGAGCATTTCGGTGCGGCCGTTTTGGAATTCGAGGCGGCGGCGGCGGGCTTCTTCGAGAGAGGCGCGCTCGCGCTCGAGTTCTTCCTGGGCACGTTTGAGTTCGGCGAGTTTGGCTTGCGTCTCGCTGACGCGGGACTCTATTTCCTCACGGCTAGGGGGACGGCCGGTGGAGACGCCCGTGGTTGCGTCCGCGTTGTGGCGCGGCGAGGTCGGCGAAGTCTTTAGGGATGCCTGATAATCGGCATCCACAAAATCTGACTCATCGTAATGAGAACCCATGCAGCGAATCTACTTTCCGGCAGGTAGGAGTAAAGTGGATTCAGATTTGTTCGAAGCGTGCGACGCGTTTGAGTCCGGCGACTAGGGGCCATAATCCTACTGCGATGGAAAATAGGACGAACCCTCCCACGCCGAGCATGATCATCTCAGGGGATCTGAGCCCGCGTGCGCCCCATGGGGAACCAAGTGCGAGTAGCACGATGGAACCGAGAATATAGAGGAAGCTGAGGATGAGGCAGAAAGTTCCGCCGAAGCCGCTGACGATTTTGGAGGGGTTTTCCTCGCGAAAATTGGGGTAAAGGGCGCCAAGGCCTGTGGCTAAGCCGTTAAGGGTGAAGGTCATGGCGGTTATAGCGCAGCCAAAAAAGAACATGCGCGAGAGTTCCATGTTGAGCATATGGCAGGATAGGCAGATGAGGCCCAAGGTGAGGCAGAGGGATAAACCGAAGGCGAGGTAGAATTTGGTTTTGACAGCTCTGACGAGGCCCAACGGGGCCAGTCCAACAACCCAGACGCGTTTGCCTTCAAGCGAGAACTGAGGGAAGACGAAGCGGGTGGTGAGGGTGGCGAGATTGAGGCTGCATGCGCCGAGATTCAGGAAGGCGACGAGGTTGATCCAAAAGGGGTTGCTGAGTTGGGTAGAAAATTGGCGAAGATTGATGATGTAGGCGCCCAAAAGGCCGAAGAGGACGAAAGTCTGGCCCCATTGGGTGGTGTCGCGCCAGAAAATGCGGAGGTCCTTGACGATCAAGGCACGCTGGTCGGGGAGGATGCGAGGAATTCTGGCCACTGAGCGTTCCAGAAAGGACGCGTCGTGCAAATTTTGATTTGGTTGACCTGCACGGGCCTTTCGTTTCCAGCCGCTGAGAAGACCTCCCCGGCTGTTAACGGCTGAGGCCGCATCGTAGAAAATGTTTCCAGAATAGACGAGGCTCAGGAAACCAAAAAGAAGGACATTGCTGAGGAGAACGGCTGCAAAAAAAGCTGAGCTGACCAAGGCTTTTTCGGTCCAGTTCAGCACGGCGGATGACATCCAATAGCTGGGAAGCAAGGGATATTGGGCGAAACGGGTGCGGACCAACATGCGGTCGAGGACGGAAAGCACGCGGGTTTCGAGGCTTTCGTCGCTGAAGGGTTCGGGCTTGAAATAGAAGGCCAGCCCTGCGAGTGCTGCCAAAGCGAGTAGGAGGATGCCGATTTGGAAACTGCGGCGGTCCATTAGGCGAGCCAGGGCGATGGCGGCCCATGCTCCGAGGACGGAGGGGAGGACTATGAATAGACCCACGAGGGCAACTGTTACTGCGTAGAAGTGCCACGGCACATGGCGGGTAAGGCCGTAGGCGGCAAGCAGGGGCGCTATAAGCAGGAGGAAGGCCCAGGAGGCCAGCAGGGTCGATTCAATAAATTTCCATCGAAAAATGACGATGCGAGGGATGGGCAGGCTGAAAAGGAAGGTGGTCTCGCGGTTTTTAAATAAGTTGGTGTAACTGATGATTAGGCTGCTGAGAAGCAGGAGAACGAAGAGGATGGCGAAAAGGAGGAACAGCAGGCGCTCGGTGAGTAGTGTGCCGAGGCCGGGGAAGGTCTCGATGAATTTCAAGCCGCGATAGAACAGCCAGAAGGAAAGAGCTGTGTAGCCGACGGCCGCGAGCAGCATGGTGCCCACCCACAGCTTGGAGTGCTGCCATGCCATGCTGAAACGTCTCCATGTCTGGAGGGCGTTAATGCGCACGAGCAGGCCGAATGCACCGGGAGGATTCATGCTTTGGGTTGGGGGCGTTCGGCAATGAGATTGGCTTCAACCGCGGTCAGGGTCAGGAAAGTTTGTTCCAAGGCGCCTTCACCGCCGCTTTGCTGTCGAAGTTCATCACGGGTTCCCACGGCAATTAATTTTCCGTGATGAATGATGCCAATGCGGTCGGCCATTTCCTCTGCCACGCTAAGTTGGTGGGTTGAGATGAAAATGGTCATTCCGCCGGTGGATTTTTCTTTGAGCACATCCTTAAGCACGCGGGCGTGGTGCGGGTCGAGTCCGACCATGGGCTCATCCAAAATGAAGACTTCGGGATCGTGGAGTAGAGCGGAGACAATGGCCACGCGCTGGCGGGTGCCGTGGGACAAGCCTTCAATGGCTTTGCCGAGGTAGGGTTCGAGGTTGAACCTTCCGGACAAGGATTCTGCGTTGGCTTTGATGCGGGCATTATCCATCTGGAATAGTTGTCCCGTGAAACGAAAGAACTCAGCGGGTGTGAGTTTGTCGTATAAAAAGGGGAAATCCGGAACATAGGCCAGGCGACGGCGAGCCTCCAAGGGCTGGGTTTGAACGTCGAAGCCGGCTATGCGCGCGGAGCCTGAAGTGGGCTTGATGAGGCCGGTCAGCATTTTGATGGATGTGGTCTTGCCTGCGGCATTGGGGCCGAGAACGGCAAAGAATTCCCCTTTTTCCACGGTCAGTGAAATGCCGTTCACCGCTGTAAAATCGCCGAATTTTTTGACCAATTCAATCAGTTCGATCATGGCATCCAGGGTTCATCAAAGATTCAAAAGGGCGTCGTTAACGAGGGTGATTTCGCCGGGAAGAAAGATCTTCAAGAGTTCGCCCACTCGGCTGACGATGATGATGGCTTCAAAACGGTCCAAGAGTTTGGCTTGCAGCCGGTACACCCGGACATTGGATCGGCCCATCTTGAGCCAGTCATTCTGAGCAGTCCATTTGAGCCCTGAGGCCAGCCCGGCGGTCAGGGGAGCGGAGTTGGTCGGCAGAATGGCCGGCACGGCCAGCATTCCCAAGGCTGCGGCGGGGTGGGCCTGTTGCAGGCGGCTTAGGAGGCGTATTGGGTTGGTGAGGTCGTCAAAGGGGATGGTTTGTCGATTAGTGGATTCCCCGTCAAAATATTCGAAATTAATGGACCGGGGGGCTGCGGAGCCTTCCAAATGTAGGGTCATGGGGCGAAGGATGGCGTTGAGGGAGGCATCGCGCCACACGAGATTGGTGGCAAATCGTCCCAATCCATCCACGCGCAGGCGGCCTAGTTCATCAGGCAGCAAAAGATTGGCCTCGAGGTTGACCTGATAATTGGCCGGTCCTTCCACCATTCCTTCAAGGTCATATTGATCGCTCAGTCTTTTTCCGGTGGAGATCCCTTCGCTAACGGTGGGAATCCAGCGGATGAACCCCAGCTTGCGTCCTTTCATGGTTACTTCCATGGTTGAATCATCCGGGGCGGTCAGTATTTTTTCCCAGACTTGGGCTGTTGGAATGGTTGAACCGGGCTGGCCTCTGCCCGAAATTTCCGACCTCCACAAAAGGGTGGTCATCACCAGCCAGAACGAGACCAGCAGCAGAAGGGTCAAGTGGCGGGTCATAGGTTCGTTAATGCGGGGCTGGAAGAGTCAGGACCATTCCTTCGCGGAGCCTGTTTGGACTGACATTCCGATTGGCCGCCAGAAGCGAGGCCAAGGAGATTCCGTGCTGGCCGGCAATGCCGCTAAGGGTTTCGCCTTTTTTGACGCTATGAGTTTTCGTGGCCGGGGCCACTGGCTTTGGTAAAGGAGCGGATGGGGTGGGGGATGTGCGGGGATTGGCACCTCCTTGAACCACGCCATATCGGGTGGCGGGAGTAGAGTTGTTGTATACGCTGGGCGAGAGCTCACGTCTTGGTGGTGTGGCTGCGGCGGCAATAGCTTGCTGGGTGGGAGCACTCTGGACACGCACGTAATTGGTGACGTAATTGGTCACGACCAAAGGTTTGCGGCTTAGATCAGCGCGAACTTGGGCGAGTTGCAGAAGAAGGTTGGTGCGGTCGGAGCGGAGGGCGGCATTTTCGTATGCATTGGTTTGGACATTTCTCTGCAGATTGCTGATGTGCTCCTGGGCGGCGGCGTTGACCACCCAGAAGGCGGACGAGCGGGCGATTTCAACCTTCTTAAGGCTGATACGGGTTTGGATGAGGTCGCGCAAATCACTGTTTGTGTTCAATGTGAGATGCTTTTGGAAGTGATAAATGGCTGCGATGGGGTCGTTCAGCTGGGTTTCATAAAGAACTCCCAGCTCAAAGTGTGCGGCGGCTGATTTGGGATTATTCTGAAGAGCCCGTTCGAATGATTCGGCAGCGCCTCGGAAATCCTGAGTCCTTAGGTGGCTTCTTCCATCAATGAAATGAGGGTCTTTCTGCTCGTCGAGAGAAGACTCCGACGTGGGGAAACAACCCGCCAGCAGCAGACCGAGCAAGATACCACCTATCGCACGCCAAAGCGCGCACCATTGACTCATATCAGCAACGTTAACGGATGCCCCGGTGGTAGGCAATGTTGCCGTGTCAATAACTGCTCGAGTGCGAGTGAAATCTGAGGGAAACCCGTTTTTAGGCTGCTGTAGCCAACCCGGATAACGAATTTATTTCGCGGACCAAGGCTGCGGCGATGTCCGAAAGATCCTCAATATGCTGCACGGCGCCGAGTTTAATGGCTTCTCGCGGCATCCCGAAAACCACACAAGTAGCCTCCGACTGCGCGATGGTGCGGGCACCGGCATTTCTGAGGGCCAGCATACCTCGCGCACCATCGAAACCCATGCCTGTGAGCAGGGCTGCGACTGCGTGGGATCCTGCGCCTGAGGCGACTGCTGATTCAAAAAGGATATCCACTGCGGGACGTTGATAATGGACCAAAGACTCTTGGTTCAGACAGGCGGTGTAACCGTTCCCGTTCCACTTCACCGTCAAATGAAATCCGCCGGGGGCCACCACGGCCATGCCGGGATGAAGGCGTTCCCCGTCGACCGCCTCGTGAACAGGAAACTGACATGCCTGATGCAATCTACCTGCGAAAGCGGTTGAGAAATGGGCAGGGATATGTTGAACCACGCAAATGGGGGGAAGGCCATTAGGCAACTCCTCCAATACGTTCTTAAGCGCCTCTGTTCCGCCGGTGGATGCCCCTAGCAAAATAATTGATCGTGTTGGGTAGTGTTCTGAGTTCCCAGGAAAAGGGGCCTTGCGGAGGTATGCAGTCGGCGGAGTTGATCGAGTAGGGGCTTGGGCCTGCAAAAGCGGAGGGCGTTGAGGGCTTGGCCCTGTCACTGCCTTGCGGATTAAATCCATCAAATGCTGGCGGTCTAAGGCGGTGAATGGTCCTCCAGGCTTTAGCATGACGGCTTTTGCCCCTGCTGCGAGGCAGTCGGTTTCGCACTGTGAGCCCGGGGTGGCGGAACTGCTGAGGATGACAACCGGCATAGGGTTGAACCTCATGATCAATTTGAGGAATGATATGCCGTCCAGCCGGGGCATTTCCAAGTCGAGTAGAACCAGGTCTGGCTTGATTGAAAATATTTTTTCCCTCGCCTCCCGGGTCTCGGAGGCTGTTCCCACCACATCCACATCCTGTTCGGTTGCGAGAATCGATGTGATGATCTTGCGGGCCACGGCCGAGTCGTCCACCACCAAGGTTCTTATAGGATACCGAAGACTCATCCTTTGCGGCCTTTGTTTGGTTTAGGGAGCTTTGATCGAGAGGAAGGTTTGGATTTCGTCGAAACTCTCGATGGTCTGAATCATGAACTTCGGCAGATCATCGGGTTGGAGTTTCAGAATATCCAAGGCTTCGGTGCGCCCCCGGAAGGCGAAGGCTTGGAATCCATAGCCACGACCTATGAAGTAAGAAATCATATTGCCCAGATACACACATGAGGTGAGACGCTGGTGGGGAGTTGCTGCCCCAGGATGGTGGTGAAACCAAATGGCTGCCACGATATTCGAAGGGAATTTCCACCGAGCCAGCAGCCGTCCACCAATTTCAGCATGCTGAACGCCAAGCAGTTTCTTTTCGGTTTCGAGGAGGGATTGCTGGTTGGTCTCCACATCGTTGATGACTTTTGTGTAGATATGTTCGAGAGCCTGAGAAAGCACAATTTTGCCAATATCATGAAGGAGACCGGCCGTGAAAGCGACGCTATCATCCTCTCCGACGTGCCTTGCAATTAATTGAGCTGCAACAGCAGTCGTGACTGCATGCTGCCAGAGTTCGCCTTCATCGATGCCATAACCCTTCTGGCTCGCGCTCATCAATCGGGCTCCGGAAATGGCAACCACGAGTCGGTAGACCTGCCGAAAGCCAAGGCGGTTGACCGCTTCCTGCAAATCCGAGGCGGGCTGAGCCGCTCCAAGGAATGCGCTATTGCACAATTGCAGCACTCCTGCGGTGAGGGACATATCATAGCTCAGCAACTGAACAACCTGCTGGGTCGGCACATCGTCCTTGTTGAGCAGCCCCATTAACTGGGGCAAAACTTTGGGAGCCGGCGGAAGGTGCTGGACTCGGTTTATATAGTCGTCGAGTTCTTGCATAGGTAGGACTCTTTCGGGTTGCCGGAAACTTTGAGCACAACGTCCCCGCTCGAAATGTGGACGTGCATGGTACGGTTGACCATACCCCCAACTTCCTCCGCTTTTAGGCGAAGTGCATTACGGCTTAGCAAATCCATCATCATGACGTGATTGCGCTTGCCAATGTTGAAAAAACCAACCGAATCCATGATCTGAGCTCCTCCAGCCACGCAGATCTGTAGTCGGCTGCTTTCCGCCCGCAACTCCGCCGCAGCCTTAAGCAACATCGGAAAACCTGTATCCAGGAACATCGCTGGAGAACGGGCCGCCTTGGCCGTGTCGATACTCGAGTCGGGTAGCATGATGTGGAGTAGTCCCGCCACTTTAACCACAGGATCATAAATCGAGATTCCTAGGCACGATCCCAGCGAATAAGTGGTCAGTATGACACTGGGATTGTTGGAGACAGCAAAATCGGCAATGCCAACCACCACCTTGTGTTCAAACCCGCTTAATATGGGGACGGCCATGGTGTTTTATGGATTAACGCGGAAACAGGGCTTGTTAGGTGATCCGTGCGGCACGCGATTCAGGTGAATCATGTTGCAGTGCAGATGTTTTAGATTCATGGGCAGTCTTGGCAATGAAAGTCTATCGGAGGGGTTTGTCACGATCTTTAGTTTAAGGGGTAGGAAAATTTTTCTGAGTAACCCCTCACCCGGCAGAAAAAGCGTAGAAGGGTTGAAATTGCCTACTCGAACCCGTTGAGTGGAAGTATTTTTTGCGCGTAGAATGTTTTAATGCATTGAAGTGCAATGATTTATGTGTGTGGTTAAATTGATCGAATTGATTGGCACGTTGCTTGCTTAGGCATGATTTGCCTATGAGTTCGAGCCAAAGCTCAGTTTTAGACCCGATGCCCGCCCGCCAGGAGCAGATTATTGATCTGCCTTGCGGCCTGCTCGGGTTCGAATCCACCAAACGGTTCGTCCTGATCTCTAATCCGGATGAGGCCCCGTTCTCGTGGCTGCAAGGATTGGGGGAGAATGCATTTTCATTCCTGGTCATCCCAGGCGTCCTCGTGCTTCCAGATTATCAGCCTGAACTCAGCAGTGAGGACACCGCGTTCCTCAACCTCACATCGCCAGACGAGGCGATCGTATTAAATGTTGTCACACTCAGATCGCCAGGGAAGGCGACTGTGAACCTAAAGGGCCCCGTCGTGGTTAACAGGACTGCGTGGCGGGGTAAACAGGTGGTCTTGGTCAACGCTGCGGCCTACGGTTTGCAGCATCATCTCCCTGTCCAAGAGCAGTAACCCAGAGAAGGATCTCGTATGCTGGTTCTCTCCAGAAAAATTAATGAATGCGTGGTGATTGACGGTAAAATTATCGTCAAAATCATGCGAATCGATGGTGATGTTGTAAAAATCGGCATCGAAGCCCCGTCCGAAATCCCCATCCACCGACAGGAGGTTTACGACGAAATCACTCGTAATAACGTCGAGGCCGCCACCAAACAAACTACCCTGGCCCCGCGCCTCGCCCGTACCGCCCCTGCTACTGTAAAACCCTAACCGTCTTTACCGAACCCCCAACCACTAGAGATCATGGTCATTAACACCAACATCGCAGCCCAGACTTCATCCGACAACTTGCAGATGAGTTCGAATGCGCTCAGCAAATCGCTGGCGCGGCTTAGCTCCGGATCCAAAATCATCAATCCCTCCGACGACGCCGCCGGTCTGGCGGTTGCCTCCCGTCTTGATGCGCAAGTTCGCCGTATTGCCGCTGCCAACAACAACGTGGGCAACGCCATCTCCTTCACCCAGACACAGGACGGCTATCTCAAGAAAATGGCCAAAGCCTTTGATCGCATGAGTGAATTGGCCATTCTTTCTCAAGATACCACTAAAACCGATGCTGACCGTGCCTTGTACAACACGGAGTTTGGCCAGCTTTCAGCCTACATCACCGATGCTGCGACGCGTGATTTCAACGGAGTGGCGCTTTTCACCAACACCGCGCTGAATGTCACGACCGATTCAGATGGCAACACGTTTGCGATGAACGGCATCGACATGACTGCCGCCGCCTACACCAACGCCACAACTGCGACCATTGACACCGCCACTAATGCAGGGCTGGCATTGACCGCCGTTAAGAACGCCATTACTACTCTTTCTCAGGATCGCGCCACCATTGGCGCTTATCAATCCCGCCTCAATTTCACTTCTGAACAATTGACCATCAGCAAGGAAAACCTTACGGCCGCCAGTTCGCGCATTCAGGATGTTGATGTGGCCGAGGAAAGCACCCAGTACGCCCGGCAGAATATTCTGGTCCAATCCGGCACGGCCATGCTGGCCCAAGCCAATCAAATGCCTCAGAGCGTGCTCAAGCTGCTCCAATAACTGATCATTTTTGCATACGGGTTCGGTAAGACGGCTGCCTTGTTGGAACAGGGCAGCCGTTTTTTTGGGATAGGCCCCGAAGGTTGATTTCTCGACCCAGCGGCGTGGCTTAGGTTC
>JANYDC010000034.1 GCA_025359965.1 Pedosphaera sp. | reverse complement strand
CTGCTTTTCATTGCCTATTGGATGACCTGTTTCGGGATGACAGGCTTGGCCATGCTTACCGCCCTGATCGACGCTTGGTTCGTCCGTCACGAAGCCCGAGCCGCTCAGAAGGAACTATTTCATGCCACTTTCAATGGCTCCGTGGATGTTGATCCACGTGAAAAGCACCCAGAATAAAACCACTGTTGGTCGATCTCGCTCCGAGCTGGATCGGCGTCACTTCTAAATGTCGTAATCATCCTAGCGGTAAATCGTCTACGGAGCCCCCGCATTTTGGCTTTCCACCCAGCGAACAGCGTGGCGTACCAAGGAAGTGGCATCGGTTATCGAGAGCTTTTCTTTGATGTGACTACGGTGTACATCCACAGTTTTGGTGCTCAGATGGAGATCCTTAGCAATATCTCGCGTGCTCCTTCCCTGGCCAATTAGTTGATACACTTCAAACTCCCTGTCGCTGAGCTTCTCAATTGGGGAATGAGAACCGCGTGGATGGTGGCCGGTCATGGCATCGAGAAAACGGGCGGACATTTTTTCACTGACATAGGCTTGTCCGCTCAGAACACGTCGGATGGCCACGATCAATTGCTCGCCTCCGGCCTCTTTCATGATGTATCCGCGCGCGCCCGCCCGAAGCACTCGCTCGGCATACAATCCTTCGTCATGCATGGACAGAATAAGAATGGGAAGGTTTGGATGCAGGGCAAGCAGGTCCCTGATAAACTCAACACCACTACGTCCGGGCATCGTCATATCGGTCAGCAGGAGATCCGGCACAGATTTTGATAGTTGATCAAAAGCCTCTGCGGGGCCGCCCGCCTCGCAACAAATCTCCAGATCCGGCTGTTTGTTAACGAGTTGTGAAATTCCTGCCCGCATCATCGGATGGTCGTCAACAAGAAGGATTTGTTTTCTTAGTGGCGCCATTGATGGAGCCGGTTTGGCTGGAGGTGCCAGTCTGGAGTTTCTTTTAGACATGTTTCGCTTTAGTTCCCTCATTCGATTTGGCAGTAGGAAGAGAGCAAACCACTGAGACACCCTTGCCTGGACTCGATTCAATAGAGAGCGAACCTCCAATGACATTGGCCCGGTATCGCATTACCTCCAAGCCCATTCCTGACCCGGGCTCATTCCCTTTGGGCAATCCTATGCCGTTGTCTGAAACACTCAGTCGCAACAAACCATTGCGATGGGATAGTTCGAGCTCAATATTTGAAGGTCGTCCGTGTTTCAAGGCGTTGTTCACTGCTTCCTGCGAAATGCGATAGAGATGGCCCGCAACCTCATCGTCCGCCACGGGCAAAGACGCCAGACACGTGAAGCGGCATTTCAACCCGGCCAGTGAATTGGTGTTTCGAGCCAGTTTATCCAGAGCCTCCACCAACCCGCCCGATTCGAGCGCCACCGGTGACAGGCCATGTGAGAGATTTCTGGCCTGAGCAATCGTCTCGCGCAAAAACAGGCAGATTTGAGCAGCCTGCTTTTCGAAGGAGGGAGAATGGCTGGCCAGGTCTTCGCGCAGTGACTGGCACATTAGCTCAATAGCTGTGAGATGCTGGCCCAATCCGTCGTGCAAATCCCGACCGATTCGTTGCTGCTCCCTTTCGCCCGCGGAAAGTATTTGCTTTTCGAGACGGCGCTCATCAGTGACATCTACTGAAACTCCTCCGACATAGCGCCGTCCCGAGCCATCAACAAATGGAAATTTCACCGCGAGCCAATGGCGTGTGGTGCCATCACGGAGGGGAATCGACTCCATCCTTCGGATTGGTTTTTGCAGATCAAGCACCTCCTGATCCGTATTGCGAAACTGACGAACAACATGCTCAGGCAGCCATTCAGCATCCGTCTTGCCAAGCATGTCGTCCAAGGATCGTCCAAGCAATCTCCCGAGGGGCGGGTTAAAATAGGCGTATCGGCCCTCCTCGTCTTTCATGAAAGCCAAGGCCGGACTGTCTTCCATAAATGCGGCGAAACGGGCCTGACTTTCTCGCAAAGCCACTTCCGTTTCCTTAAGTTGAGTGATATCAGTCCGGATGGAGACATACTGTCGCAGTTTACCGCGAGCATCAAAAGACGGGCAGATAGTTGTGGCTACCCAATAAAACGATCCGTCCTTGGCTCGATTGCGAATTTCACCTTTCCAAACCTGCCGACTGCCGATGGTTTGCCACATTTGGCGAAAGAACGATTTGGGATGGAACCCAGAGTTGATGATGCGGTGATTTTGGCCAATCAATTCCTCGCGAGAATATTTGGAAATCTCACAGAACTTATCGTTGACGTACGTAATGAGACCGTCCGGACCAGTGACTGCCACAATTGAATGAGCATCAATAGCTGCCTGCAGCTCCTCAACCGCACGAACAGCTGATTCCAATTGCTTACGGACACCACCTGGGCCCGCGGTTTCGGAATATCCGCTGTCGGCAGTGAGTGCGGCAACCTGTGGATGGTTTGAGTTCTCAACTGGCTGCTTCATCAGGACCAGAATACCCGGGCGACTCAGCCAAGGCACGCGGGATCTACTGATTTCACGGGCGGATTTCAAACCAAAACCGTAAATAAACTAAGATTTGAAATCGCTGGAATGCAGACGCGCCCTGTATTCTGTTGGGGCTTCCCCCACGAATTTCTTAAACACTCGATTGAAGTGAGTCAGGGATTGAAAACCAACCTCGTAAGCAATCTCACTCACACGCAGGTTGGCGTTCAACATCAATGTCTTGGCCCGTTCAATACGCGTCCTGGAAACAAACTCAGTGAAAGTGGTTCCGGTCACTTTGCGGAAAAGCTTACAAAAATAGAAAATACTGGTGTGGACGGCGGCCGCAACCTGCCCGAGAGACAGTTCCTCAGTGTGATGATCAAGAATATACTGCTTCGCTTTGGTGATGACGGGCGGCTCTGAATTGGCAGCTTGAATGGCAATTTGGTTGCTCTTTATGGATAAGTGCTCGGCAAAAATACTGAGCAAAGTGGTGACAGAATCGAGCTTTTTCTGAGAAGCCAAAGGAGTCAGGAAAAAGGCATCCCTCGCCCTTGCATTGTCAATGTCCACGCCCAGTTCATTCGCCTTGGTAACCGCCCTCCGAAAAGCCGCGTTTGTCGGTTTTTGACGCATAACTTGGCCAGTCTGCAACACTCCAATGGTCTGCGCTCCCAGCTTGACCGGCACAGCCAATTCACAGAGACCATAGGCGCAGCGCATCAGACAAGGAGCCTCCATTGCGTCTTGGGCCAGTTTTTCCTGAGTTTGCAGGCAGGCGGCGCAGGTGCGGCTCTTTTCCGCCATGATGGAGCAAAATGGATTTTCCCGACGCTTGCCGTGGAGTGGTAATTGCCAAGTTTCAACAGGACGGAGCGTCACCGGCATTCCGGTGGTTTCCGTGTAGGCCCTTTCGTAATTCTGAAACATTTCAGAACGAATCAGGGTCTCCAGTAATTGTCCATTCGCATCCATTGTCAAATCTTTCGCTTTACCCAGAAGCTAATAATTGCTCTTGGTGATGGCAAAATACGGCCAATGGCTAACCTTGAATATTGGGGACGAACCCGGAATTCAGTAAAGATCGAGACGACGCTGGATAGGGAAATCCTTTAGCCAGACTCAGTGAGCAAACCCACCACTAGCAGGAAACTGCCGACTGCCTCCTCAGTTTTCTGAGGTGACCATAGCCCACAAGTTTCCGGCTTTTCTCATCCCACAAGCGAAGATTGAAGGACTTGAGGCTGGTGGAGAGTGTGATGGGTTTTACTGAGTTGAACAGAGGATGGGCATCATGACAGCGTTCAAGATTGTAGTTGGGAATTCTTGCGCTTAAGTGATGGATGTGGTGAAAGCCGATGTTGCCCGTGAACCACTGAAGGATTTTAGGCAGTTTGTAAAAGGAGCTGCCTTCCAGGGCCGCCGCAGTGTAATCCCATTCCTTGCCTGACTCCCAATACACGTCCTCAAATTGGTGCTGCACGTAAAACATCCATATCCCCGCCCCACCCGCGACTGCCGTTACCGTAAGCTGAATCAACAGGTACGGAATGATGCCGAAAACCCCAGCCAGTAAGGCAGCCATGCTGAAAACGGCCAGATTCATCCAATAAACAGATTGACGCTCGCGCGGATTGGCCTTCGCGGAGGTAAAGCGGTGCCGGATAAAAAACAGGTAAAGAGGACCAATGCCAAAGAGCACAAATGGGTTCCGAGTCACCTGATACACAAAACGCTGCCATCGAGTCGATTTCAGGTATTCTTGAACTGTCATGGTCCATACATCGCCAGTGCCGCGATTGTCCAAATCGCCGGAAGTTGCGTGATGAATGGAATGTTCCCAGCGCCAATGATGATAAGGGGTCAGAGTCAGAACCCCGCAAATGAAACCCACCACGTCGTTCGCCGTGCGCGACTTGAAGAATGAACCGTGGCCGCAATCGTGGAAAATGATAAATATTCGGACGAGAAAAGCGCCTGCCAGCACGGCCAGCGGCAAGGTGAGCCACCAAGAAACCGAACGACTCAGGTATATAAGGTACCAAGTCACCGCATAGGGTCCAAGCGAAGTCAGCACCTGCCAGATGGCTCGGCCCATTGAAGGCTTTTGAAATTCGAGAACTGTTTTTTTCCAGTCGGTGTTGCGCTCGGGCGTGTTTGGTTTATTCGTTACTGGTTGATCTAACATGTCTGTCATACTTGAATCTGGACTGATCGGGCTTAAAACGGCGTCACGCTGTGAACCCAAATCGAAATTTCTCTTCCTCCGCCTTGATTCCCAAGGACGCACAAAGATGTTTGGCAGCCACAATACCAGCGGCAGTCTTAAGTATGCGATCAAACTCGTGCCTCGTCAAATCCACTCCCTCGTGCTTAACGCCGTGGATAGCCAATTGCCTCTCAAGCAATTCGGACAAAAACTCTTCACAAGCTACGGGGTCGTCAGTGGAATAATGGTTCGACTGAGTGTGTTTACGAAACTGCATACTGTACTCGATTGTGTATTTTGGCAACATAATGTGGTCTTTTGGTGTTCAGAGTTTCGAGGTTAGATCGTGAAGATGGACTTGATTGAGCGGTGATGCGGCCTGATGGACCTTGTGCACCCAGCTACGAAAAATAGCCTTAGCGAGGTCAGTGGACTCATCGTGGCTGCAGGATTCCGTAACAGTTTCATTCATCGGAAGCCAATGACGGCTAAAATGACTTCCTTTAACAAACTTGCCGACAGGGCGCAGGAATGCCTTTAGTTCAACTCCCAGCAACCCAGCACTACTATCGAAGCCCGCGTCCGCCGACGCACAAAGCTCAAGCTCGCCTTCTGCCGTTTCGATGATTCCCAGCACTTCGCTCGTATCGATGACGTGTCTCATAATATCGAACAACAATGAGTGAAGCATCAACGGATGGCTCAACATCATTTGGGAACGACTGGACGAAGGTTGTCCGACTTACGCTTTTCCTGACTGCCATTCGTGAAGTCGCGAGCAGGAGCCATTTTTTCATGTCACATTTGCTCCAAAGGTGCACGACGAACAAATTTTGGCTCTAAGAGAGCAAATTACACGGAGCCCGATTTCTTGAAAGGGTGTGAAATCAACCAACATGAAATACAAACATCCAACCTGCGCCACGCTGCTTAGCATTGCTCTGGGCTTGGCATCATTCCACCTGTACGCGGCAGAACCTGATGCTGCCAAGACCAAGCTGGCGGCAAAACCCGCGGATCCAAGCATTGTAGGAGAAGAAGTTGCCCTGTTGACACAAGCTCCAGCTGTTCCACCAGCCATTAAAAGATCTCAGCCAACCAAGGTCGTGGTAAAGCTGGAAGTGAGAGAGATCGTTAAGCGCATGGCAGATGGTGTTGATTATTTGTTTTGGACTTTCGGGGGAAGCGTACCAGGAAGCTTCATCCGCATCCGGGAAGGTGATATGGTGGAGTTCACGCTGGCCAATCATCCATCCAGCAAAATGCCACACAATATCGACCTTCATGCAGTGACAGGCCCAGGCGGAGGCGCCGCATCCTCCTTCACCGCACCGGGACACTCTTCTCAATTTTCCTTTAAAGCACTTAACCCGGGTCTTTACGTCTATCACTGTGCGACCGCGCCTGTGCCAATGCATGTAGGCAACGGGATGTATGGCATGATTTTGGTTGAACCAAAAGAGGGATTGCCCCCAGTGGACAAAGAATACTATGTGATGCAGGGAGACTTCTACACCTCCGGCAAGTACGGCGCCGAAGGCTTGCAAACCTTTGACCAAGAAAAGGCCAACGATGAGCGTCCGACTTATGTGGTGTTTAACGGATCGGTAGGGGCGCTGGTGGGAGATAAGGCAATCACAGCCAAAGTTGGGGAAACAGTGCGGCTTTACGTCGGCAATGGAGGCCCCAATCTACTTTCTTCCTTTCATGTGATTGGTGAGATTTTCGACCGCATTTATCCTGAAGGCGGCACAATAGCTTCTCAACGAAACGTGCAGACCACGTTAATTCCAGCCGGGGGTTCGGCAATGGTGGAATTCAAGGTCGAGGTACCGGGAACATTCATCATTGTTGATCACTCCCTCTCAAGAGCGTTCAACAAAGGCGCGCTTGGCATGCTAAAGGTCTCCGGCCCGGAGAACATTTTGGCCTACAGCGGCAAGGAAGTGGATGCTGTTTACCTCGGTCGCCAGGCGGAAGCTGGAAGCGAATCGGAAAAGAAGGTCACTTCACTCCAAGCGCAAATGAAGGAAGCCATCAAAACCGATCCGCGAATTGCGAGCCTAACCAAGGAAATCCAGATCGAGAAAGGAAAACAGGTATTCATGCAAACCTGTTTTGTCTGCCATCAAATTGACGGACAGGGCGTTGCCGGACAGATTCCGCCACTTGGAAAATCTGATTTCCTCATGGCCGACAAGGAGCGATCCATCAAGATTGTGCTGCAGGGCCTGACTGGAGATCTGACCGTCAACGGAAAGAAATTCAATGGAACAATGGTGCCGCTGAACTATCTGGCTGATGAAGACATCGCCAACGTATTAACCTATGTTAGAAATGGATTCGGCAACTCCGGGGACGCCGTCGGTGTCGCCGAGGTACGTCGAGCCAGAAGTGAAGCACCTGCCCCGGCTGCAAATTCCTTTGAGTAGGCTTAAAGAGCTCATGTCCGAATGCTTAGCATTTCCATGTTACGCTGCCTGATCATGCAATTCGTCCTTGGGATGCTTTTCGGTTTGTTGGCACCCAACAGCGCGCGAGCCGAAGACTATACGAACACGCCTCCAGGCATGGCCCGCTTGCCTGGAGGCCTTTACCGCCCACTCTTCCGGAACGACGGGGACCCAAAGGACATTGAGGTAAAAGGCTTCGCTCTGGACATCCACCCAGTGACGAATGCCGAGTTCCTTGATTTTGTAAGGGCGAACCCACGCTGGCAGCGTACTCAAGTGAAACACCTCTTTGCGGACGAAAATTACCTGAAGCACTGGGCTGGTGAACTTGAGCTCGGGCCCGAGGCAATTACGAACGCTCCGATAACATGGGTTTCATGGTTCGCGGCCAAAGCCTATTCCAAGTGGGCGGCCAAGCGCCTTCCCACCACCGCGGAATGGGAGTTTGCAGCCAGTGCTGGTATAACCAATTCGGACGGCGGAAAGGATGCCGAATTCAAGAGGCAGATTGCGGCATGGCTGTCCTCCCCTTCCCCGGAAAGATTGCCACCCATCGGAACGGGCCGTCGCAACTATTATGGAATAGAAGACCTGCATGGTCTCGTGTGGGAATGGGTGGCAGATTTTAACACAGCTATGGTGACCGGCGATGCCCGTGGTGATAATGGGTTGGAGCGCCAGCTCTTTTGTGGGAGCGGTTCTGCTGGAGCCAACGATACCAGTAATTACCTGAGCTTTATGCGGTTCGGTTTTCGCAGCAGCCTGAAAGCAGCCTACACAGTGCACAATCTTGGTTTTCGTTGCGCAAGGGACTTATGATATGGCGCGAATCCATGGTCCAGGCCAGAAAACGACGGATCCTTTTATGAGCCAAATAAATCAATTCACATCAATCAGTGACTCCTGCATTGAGTTCGCCAAACGGATTCCTAGTAATTTGATTTTTGGAGGTTTGGTTTTTTTGCTCTTAACGCCAGTATCCTGTGCCTCACGAAAGCATGCCGCCTCTGGGACCAACACAGCCAGCTGCTGCGCCACGAACCTGACCTCCTCGGCCTCATTTACGGACGCCTCCATTTATCAACTTGAATCAACATGGACGAACGATCTCGGGCAAAGCATTAAATTGGGCGCACTGCGCAAGCGCGTCCAAGTCGTTACGATGTTTTTCGCCAGTTGCACCTATGCCTGCCCTATCATCGTCGAAGACCTGAAACGCATCGACCGGGCATTGTCCAAAGAACTTGGAGACAAAGTAGGTTTCACTCTTGTGACCATCGACACAGCCCGGGACACAGTCGACATCTTGCACGCCTTTCGCTCGGCGCGCAAACTGCCAACAGAACGATGGACCCTCCTGCGCGGGAACCCTGATGACACGCTAGAGCTTGCTGCTTTGCTCGGCGTGAAATTCAAGCGTGAGGCAACCGGCCAGTTCGCCCATTCAAACCTCATAACCGTGGTGAACGAAAAAGGTGAAATAGTGCATCAAGTCGCAGGCCTGCAACATGATGTGGCAGACATCTTGAAACACATTGAGAAATCCCTGGCCGAAGAACGATCAGCCACTCATTCCTCCCGTCCATTGACGAGCACCGATCTTTGAGCGACCCAAATCAAACAGTCGTAGCGCGGTCAAGAGACGAAGGATAAGATGAATACTTCCAACCCACATGAAAGAATCATCCCGGCGGCGTTTCATAGAGCGGTTCGCGCCCATTCTAATTGGTTTGGTCGTGTTACCGACCATCGGCCTTCATCAGCAGATTGGATTGGACAGCAGTTCGTCTTCCCTAACACGACCACCAAGTCACTGATCTCCACCTGCCTCAGGCTAAAGGGATGACAGGGATTAAGCCTGGGAGTTAGAATCGTGGAGTACTTCCAGCAAGTTAAACGGTTACGATCGCGATGAACACACACCTCTGCCTCCTGCCCAGTTTTGAAGGATCGAACAGGTTTCTCCCCGGGCAGGCGGTGCGGGGTCCCCGCTCCGCTATCCGGTAATCGCGATCATTTAAGACGTAACCACAGTGAAAGCCAGCAGTGACACGGAGCATCTCTCGAATCAATCTTCTGGGAAAACGAGGCAGGCAGCAGTAATAACTATTTCATCAATTCTTTGTCCAAAACTCGCTGTTGGCCGGAAGTAGAAGAACAGCCCAACACATGTCATCAGATTTAACGCGAGGTTTCGAAGGTCCGAGCGCCGCGCAGCAGCGATTTCTTTCGCAGTTTCTGCGCAGTGAGCGGGAGATCTTTCGCTATGTTGCCGTCCTGGTGCCAAGCGTGGCGGACGCCGAGGACATTGTGCAGCAGACCGCGCTTTCGCTGTGGGAAAAATTCGACACTTATGATCCGAGCCGGCCGTTCACGCCCTGGGCATGCCGGTTCGCATTGAATAAAGCCAAACAGTGGATCGAACGCCGCCAGCGCTGGCAGGCCCTGCTAGAAGGCGGACTGGCTGAGGAACTGGCGGAGCGCCGCGATGCCTTGCGTCCCGAACTCGAGGCCCGTCTGAGGCATCTGGAGGGGTGCCTGAACAAGTTACCGGAAGAGCATCGTTCGTTGGTGGAGGGCTACTACTATCGGCGCGATGCCATTGAAAAACTTTCGACAGCTTCGAGCCGGACTGTGGCGGCGACCTACAAAACCCTGCAACGTGTTCGACAGACGCTACAGAGCTGCATCGAGGACGCAGCCAAACCAGAGCGATTGGTTCCATGAATCTTGCCTTCCCCTCGCGCGAATTTGATGAGGCACTCGCTGCGGTCTGCCACGGCACCGCTTCGGATGAACAAATGCGGGGATTGAACCAACTGCTGGGCAGTGATTCCGCCGCGCGCGATGAATACATTTTGCGTCTGGAACTGCATTCGCGGCTGGCATCGGAGCCGGACCTGTTTGCTTATGTTACTAACGAAGCGGAATCCCGGGATGTGCAAAGTTCTCTACCGGGGCAAAGTCTCCCCCATGGAGGGAGAGCAGAATGGAATTGGACGTTCGCCTTGGCCGCCTGCTTTGCCTTGATAGCCGCAGGCTGGTTGGGGTCTCGACTAGGCCATATGACAGAACACAGAGGCGCAACCACCAAAGCGGTCGCAATGCTGGGGCGGGTGGCGGATGCCCAGTGGAATCAGGGCAGTGCAGCCCCACGACTGGGATCACCCTTGGAGCCAGGGTTGCTGCGGCTCAAGTCGGGCCTGGCACAAGTTGTTTTTTACAGCGGCGCGCGCGTCGTGATCGAAGGGCCTAGTGAGCTTAGGATCATTTCTCCGGGCGAGGCGGCCTGCCTGAGCGGTCGGCTCATCGCAGAAGTACCGCCACAAGCGAAAGGATTCCGTATAAACACGCCGCAGATGAACGTGACGGACCTGGGCACTTCGTTCGGTCTGGAGGCTAAGGCGTTCAGAACAGAATTGCATGTGTTCAAGGGCGGCGTGGAGTTCCAAGCGGGCTCCAACCCGGCCAGACAGGGTTTGAAGGAGGGCGCTGGAGCGGTTGCGGAGAATTCCGGCCCAGCCCGATTGATTGCCGCGAACCGCACGGCTTTTGCTTCACTGTTCAACTTGCAAATGAAGTCGTCGGCCGCAGAGGTGTTGCGACACGAACAGTGGGTCGCGGCCGGTAGTCGACTCGACGAGGATCCATCCTTGCTCGTACATCTCAATTTCGAACAAACAGGCTCGCCAGACTGGAGCCTCCCCAACGCCGGCAGCGGGCAAAAGACAGCACCCGAGGGTACCATCGTCGGCTGCCAATGGGTCCAGGGCCGCTGGCCGGACAAGCGGGCGCTGGAGTTTCGCAACGTAAACGATCGGATACGCCTCAATGTGCCGGGCGAATTCAAAGCACTAACCCTTACGGCCTGGGTCCGCGTGCAGGGACTGGACCGCCAGTTCAACTCACTTTTTATGTCTGACGGGTTCGAGGCCGGGACTGTGCATTGGCTAATCCGCAAGGATGGCGTGCTTGGGCTGACGGCGATTGGCGCCGGAGGCGGCAACTACCAGATTTGCGCCAGTCCGCCAGTCCTTCCGCTGGATCAATTTGGGATCTGGCTGCACTTGGCTGTCGTTCTCGACGGGAACTTGAAACGCGTGGTCCAGTACTTAAACGGACTGCAGGTCAGTGAGCACCATCTCGCAATCAACTCGCCGTTTCGCATTGGTGCCGCCGAATTGGGTAATTGGAACGCGAGCGGTTTCCCTGACAACGATCCTTCCCTCATTCGCAATTTCAGTGGCGCAATGGACGAATTCTGCTTGTTCAGCCGCCGGCTGAACACCAGAGAAATCCAGGATCTGTATTCCGCAGGCAAGCCGCAACCCGATCCAGTGCCGGCACCGAACAAGAACTAGAGGACCAACCACGCACCATTCGACACTTGGCCAACATGAAATCAAAACTCTCCTTAATCACTCTCGCCTCAATACTTTGTAGTCAGCTTTGCCTGGCCCAAACCAATGAGCCGGTCAACGACTGGAAACCTGCGCCCTCAAACCAGCAGGGAAAACAGTATCCACAGGTCAATTCTGAGGGTCGTGTCAAATTTCGAATCATGGCACCCAAGGCCCAGACCGTGAGCGTGAGCTTCCGCGACAGCAGCCCCTTCACGAAGGGAGAGGACGGCGCGTGGGTCGGCTACACTCGGCCGCTGGATGAAGGCTTCCACTACTACACGATCAATATCGACGGAGCTGAGGTGCCCGATCCCAACAGCCAGTTCTTCTACGGTTCAAGCCGTTGGGGCAGCGCCGTGGAAGTGCCGGCGAAGGACGCGGACTTTTACGCACTTAAGAATGTGCCACACGGTCAGCTCCGCGAAGTGAATTACTTCTCACAATCGGGCAACACGAACCGCCATGCCTTTATCTATACCCCTCCCGGCTACGACAGAAACCCCAGGAAACGCTATCCGGTCCTCTACCTCCAGCACGGAGCGGGCGAGGATGAAACGGGGTGGGGCCGACAAGGCTATGCGGGATTGATCATGGACAACCTCATTGCCGAGGGAAAAGCAAAGCCGTTCATCATTGCGATGGAATACGGCGGAAATCCCTTTGCAGGTGGCCCACGGCCCACAAATGCCGCCCCGGCCGCAGCCGGCGCAACGAACAACGCGGTAGCAGGGCCAGGCGGTCGCGCCTTCAACTTCACCGCTTTTGAGAAAGCGCTCCTTGAGGACTTCATTCCATACGTGGATGCCAATTTTCGCACCTACGCGGACCAACCCCATCGCGCAATGGCCGGACTTTCGATGGGAGGCATGCAGACCCGCGGCATCACCCTTGCCCACCTGGACACGTTCTCGCACATCGGCGTCTTCAGTGGGGGCAGCATCGCGACGACAAACATCACTGATATGGTGGCGTTCAAGAAAAAAGTGAAGCTGGTGTTCGTCGGCTATGGAAGCCGTGAACTCGGCGCAAACCGTAGCGGCGGCCGAGGATTCGGCGGGGACCCAAAGGACAACACAGCCGCGCTCAAAGCCTCTGGGATCAATGCCGTGTTTTACGAATCGGCAGACACCGCCCACGAATGGCAGTCGTGGCGGCGCAGCCTGTATCAGTTCGCCCCTCTCCTGTTCAAGGACTGAACTTTCATTTCCACAGACCACAACCCACATCACAATGAAATCCCAAATTACACTCTTGGCTCTCGCCATCGGATCGCTTTCCGCTTTCGCGGCAGACATCACAGGCACATGGAAGGCCGAATTCCAGACGCAGCGAGGCCTGCAGAAATACACCTTCAACTTCAAACAAGATGGCGCCATCGTGACTGGCAGGGCCAGCGTTGAGATGACAGACCAAAAGCGCGAAGCCGAGTTCAAGGATGGCAAGGTCGAGGGCGATATGGTGACCTTTGCCGAACCACTGAAAGTTCAGGACAACGAGATCAAAATCACCTACACTGGGAACATCTCAAGCGAAGGGATCAAGTTTACGCGCAAGGTGGGGGAGTTCGGAAGCTCAGAGGCCACCGCCAAGCGCGAAGGCGGCGAACGGGTACAAGGCGGACGCCGAGGCTTCGGCGGACCGATCGAATTGAAGCCGGACGACAAGCCCGCCTTCCCGGATGCGCCGGAAGGTTTCGACAAGCCTCGTGAGAGCATTGCGCACGGCAATCTCGAAATGGTCGAGTACGATTCCAAGTCCGTCGGAAACAAACGCAAAGCTCTCGTGTACACACCACCCGGCTACTCGGCAGGCACGAAGTATCCTGTGCTTTATCTCCTGCACGGTATCGGCGGCGATGAAGAGGAATGGCGCCGAGGCGGTCATCCCGAGATCATTCTGGACAACCTTCTCGCGGACCAGAAAGCCGTGCCCATGATCATTGTCATGCCGAACGGCCGCGCCCAAACCGATGACCGACCTGGCCCAAACGCGATGGCGACCGCACCGGCCTTCGGCAAGTTCGACCAGGATCTGCTCGGCAGTCTCATCCCTCTCGTCGAGGCGAAGTATTCCGTAAAATCCGACCGTGAGAACCGTGCACTGGCAGGCCTCTCGATGGGCGGCGGCCAGTCACTGAACTTCGGGTTGGGCAACCTTGACACATTCGCGTGGGTCGGCGGATTCTCCTCGGCACCCAACACGAAGCCTGCGGCGGAACTCGTGCCAGATCCCCTGAAGACGACCGGGCAATTGAAGCTGCTTTACGTTTCCTGCGGCAACAAGGATGGCCTCATTCGAATCAGCCAGGAGGTTCACGCTTACCTGAAGGAAAAAAACGTTCCGCACATCTGGCATGTTGATGAGCACGCGCATGACTTCCAGCACTGGAAGAAGGGCTTCTACAATTTCTCGCAATTGATTTTCAAAACGGCGACGAAGTAGTAAGCTGAGACCCACCTTAGCGAAGTTCCATTCCACAACAACACTGCTGATTTAGACATGAAGAACTTGAAGCGGATTCTGCCTCTTTTGATGGGCGGCTTGATGGTACTCAATACATTGGCAGCCGACTCCCAGGATCGTCCGCTTCACGTTTTATATCTCGGCCCGGTCATCGGGAGCGGCGGCGGGGCTGGCGGTCAACGCACAAACTACGTTTATCTGCCCGGCCAAACCCTCGCCCCGGAGGCGATCTACTTCGATTACCTCGTCGATGCTGCCAACATCACGGAATCCTACTTAAAGCACTTCGACGCCGTGGTACAAGTGATCCCGGACGCCGAACTCGGAACGGGCCAGCAGAAACTGCTCGACGCTTTCAATATCTCGGGCCAAGGGCTCATCAAATACACCTCCGGCCAGCGTCCGGCGGAAGGGGCTCTCCGCGAAGCTGTGCTCGGGGCCATCAGCAAGAGTGCGAGGAGGGATTGGAATGCCTCGCTCACCTCGCGGCCGCAGTTGCAGCGTTTGGTGGGCGATGTACCGAACTATGAGCGACGCCCGGAGCCCGTGAAGTACCAGTCACCGCTTTCGCCCGTGGACAGTATGCGCTACACGCAAGCGCCAGCGGACTTCGATCTCCAGCTGTTTGCCGCGGAACCTGACATTGTGAAGCCGATCTACGTAGGCTGGGACGAGCGCGGGCGTGCTTGGGTGGTAGAGGCCCGCGACTACCCCCACGGCCTCGTGAACGAAGGTGAACCGGGACACGATTGCATCAAGATTTGCGAGGACACCGATGGCGACGGCAAGGCGGACAAGTTCACCGTTTTCGCCGACAAGCTGAATCTCGCCACCTCGTTGGTGTTTGTAAACGGTGGAATCATGGTCTCCGAAGCGCGCCACATGCTCTTTCTCAAGGACACCGACGGGGACGACAAAGCCGATGTGCGTCAAATAGTCCTCCCGGGTTGGGGCACCGGAGACACGCACGCCATGCAGAGCAATCTAGGCCGCGGCTTCGACAACTGGCTCTATGGGGCGGTGGGTTACTCGAACTTTCGGGGCAACGTCGGGGGCAAGGATCAGCAATTCGGCCAAGGTGTTTTTCGCTTCAAGCCGGACGGTTCCTCGTTGCAATTCCTCCATCAATTCAACAACAACACCTGGGGCTTTGGACTAAACGCCCAAGGCGACATTTTCGGCTCAACCGCCAACGGAAACCCAAGCTTTTACGGCTACCTGCCTGCATACATCCTTAACCCGACACAACCGGGCCTCGGCCGTCCTGGCGGTGGTGGCGGATTCCGTCCCGGCTATAGGATCGGCCCAGACAACGGTGGCGACGGCAATGCTCTCCAAGTTCGTCGGCTGCAGTCCGCGAAGTCGCTGGCTCCGGGCATGAGGATGCATCCGAACACACCGAACGTGCGCATGGTCGATAATTTCGGCGGCTATACGGCAGCCGCCGGTCACGCCTTCATGATTAGCGATGCGCTGCCTCCGCGCCTGCAAGGCAAGGCTCTCGTGACAGAACCGACCGCCAAGCTCATCGGCATCATGGATATTCAACCGGATGGCGGCGGCTATAAGGCCAGCGACGGAGGCATCCTCCTGGCGAGCACCGACGAATGGATGTCGCCGATCTTCGCCGATGTTGGTCCGGACGGTTCGATTTGGGTGATCGATTTTTACAGTTTCATCATCCAGCACAATCCGACTCCAAGCATTCAATCAGCCGGCATCGAGGCCACGACCGGGACCGGCGGCGCCTACCAGACAGCAAAAAACGTCCGCGATCAAACGCATGGTCGCATCTACAAGGTCGTCTGGAAGGATGGTCCGAAGAGTACCATACACTCGCTCGCCAGGGCAAATACTCCCGAACTCGTAGCAGCGCTCGAAAGCGGCAACCAATTCTGGAGCTTGACTGCCCAGCGCCTGATTGTTGACAACCGCATCACGAACGCCGCTCCGGCTCTAAGGAAACGCGTGCATTCCGGCACCGGTGGCAAGGGTGCCATCCACGCCCTATGGTCTCTTGAAGGCATTGGCGCGCTCGACAAGGACACCCATCAGGCTGCCTTGCGGGACAAGGATGCCGCCCTGCGCCGCAATGCCATCCGAGCCCTCCCGGCAAACGAGGCTGGACGCCAACTTTTCTTCAGTAGCGCTGTGATTCAAGATCCGGACCTTATCACGCGGCAGGTGGCTTTGGTGAAGCTCGCGGAATTCCCAACCATTCCTGAAATTAAAACGATCGTTGCCCAACTCCCGCGCAACGCCGCAAACACGAATGACGCCTTTCTGAACGACACCCTGACCTTGCTGGGCCGCATCCACAAGGTCGCCGCTGTGGGTGAGAACGAGGTCAAGGTTGCGCCTGGCGATGCCAAGCGGGGTGAGGACTTGTTTCACAACAGTCCCGTCGCAGCATGCGCCACATGCCACATGGTCAATGGCAAAGGGGGCGACGTAGGCCCCATTTTGGACGGCATCGCCATCCGCGCGGACAAAGCCTACATTCTGGAAAGCCTGATGGAGCCAAATGCGAAACTAGCCAAAGGCTTCGAAAGCCTTGGAATTTCGCCAATGCCGCCCCTCGGCGTACTTTTGAAGGAACAGGAACTCGCGGACATCCTTGCCTACCTATCCACACTCACGAAGCCACCGAAGGACGGAGTGACGGTTCCGGCGAAAAGGGTGAATGTGTACGAATAATCATGAAGAAGCTATTCTCCTCCATTCGATCGGCCACCCTGTTGGGTCTGTTCTTGGCAAAGGCCGAAGCGGCCGACTTTCTCAAACCCGACTCGGCGGGTTATATCCGCGATTGGGTCATGCTCGCTCCCATCGCACTCCCCGAGCAGGAGGGCGGTGCGGTTTCTGTCCTTAAGGAACAAATTAGGGGCGAAGCAGCACTTCAGCCGAAGGACGGCGACAAGATCAAAATCAACGGGAAGGAATTGACTTGGCGGAACATTACTGCCTCAACAAATTATTTCGACTTCAACGCAATCCTGAAGACCAACAACGACCACGCGGCCGGTTTCATGGTCACCTACATCGAATGCGACAAGGAAATGCCAGGGCTGACCATGGCGGTTGCCAGCAACGATCAGGGACGCATCTATTTTAACGGAGTGGATATTTACGCATTCTCCGAGGCGCGCCCCCTCATGCTCGATGCGGACAAGGGGAGAGTCAGCCTGAAAGCGGGTGTCAATGTCATCGTGTTTAAAGTCATCAACGAGCAGAACAGTTGGCAGGGAGCCATGCGCTTTCTGGATAAGCTCGGCGCCCCGGTGAAAGGTTTCAAAATAAGGTTGGCGCCCTAAATCCTTGTGAACCGCGAAACCAGCCCACCAGGCCAAGTGGAGAATTCCATCACAAATTGCCATTTACGCACTAAACTCCTCCTTGCGGTGCTGCTTGCTGTGGCTTCAACAGCCCCCTCTGCCGATATGCCGGTTACGTTAAAGGATGCTTAAAAGAACCACTTCCTTGTGGGCACGGCGGTTAACCGCAGCATGGTCATGGGAGGTGCCGGGTTCCGTCGGAGCGCGGAACAAAAAACGCGAATAACGGCATACTACCCAAGAACCAATTCAACGAAATCTCTCCTGAGAACAATCTCAAGTGGCAACTGATCCATCCTCGTGAAGACGCGTAACTGATTTTTACGTCATCCACTGTTTCACATTTCGGCATGCCCGGTTCGAGCATGTATTCCCGCCCAGTTGGATGTTCATCTGGACAATGACCACTACGCAACGCACAAGACTCCGAAAGTGGCGGCCTGGTTTCGGAAACATCCGCTCTGCCACCTGCATTTCGCACCCACCAGCGCCTCCTGGCTCAACCAGGATAAATGCTGACTTGCCAAGATCACTGATCAGCGGATTCGATGGAGCGTCTTCTCTGCGTAAAGGACCTTGAGCAGGCCATTGCCGATCATATCGCAAACAACAACGCCTACCCAAAACCCTTTATCTGGACGGCCACCGCCGATTTGATTCTTGGAAACGTAAAATCTGTTTGTGAACGAATAAATAGCTCAGCACACTAGTTCCTTTACTGATGAATCACCTCCTAATCAGAGCTGGCTTGGTGAATTCATAGAAGCGCTTTGAATCCTCTTCCTTCAAAACCGAAAGGTCAGCCAGACTGAGATGTAATCGACATCATCAGATCCAGGTGAATCTTTCAGAAAGTCGCCCGCAAAGAAGTGAGCATATGTGGCCGTGGCTGTGAAATGAAGCGAAATCTTCCACTGGATCATTGCTTGTGCCTGACTGCCGATATACCGCGCCTCGCTGGCGTTTCCTGCTCGCGCTAATGCGACGGCATTGTTGTAGATGCCGTCTCCCAAACTTTCCCGCCAAAAGAAGTCCCAATCGCCCACGAACGAGATCTCCTTGGTGATCTCCAGTTCGATTCCCGGATGAATGTCGATGATATTGGCCGGACCAAGTAGTCCGGTTTCGCTGAAATACGCGCCTTTGGGGAACAGCGGATTGAATGTTCCAAGTGTTGCGTCCTTCGGATTACTGTCGCCGCTGGCCACATCTGCCTTCATCGAAAGTCTGGGACGCAACGGGGCTTTGAAAAAGGTGTACCCAACCTCGGAAGCCGCAGTCCATGCTGAGATATCAGCCTTTCCAAAGGATCCGAACTGATAGACAAACTCAAAATTGTAATCCCAGGCCTTTTTCTGGCCCCAGATCCGTGATCCGATGGAATGCCTTAATTCACGGTTTTTCCCCTGTTGGAACGCCTTCTGGTCAGTTTCGACGCCCAGATAATAAAGGTCCACATTGCTTCCCGGCAGGAAACCGACGGGGGCAACCCCGTAGACCCCCCAGAAATTGGTATCCGGGTTCGGCTCGTTATCGAAGTAATGCTGGTTCACAGCGACGGGCTTGGTCGCAAAAGCGTCCAGTTGCAACCAGTCGTGTTTGTAAATGAGCCGCACCCCATCAAAACTCAAACGAATATTGGGAGATTCACGAACCGATACAAGGCGTTGGGAGCCAAAATACATTTCCTGACGACCGACCCGAGCCGTCACACTATCCTGCGCCCTAAGGTTCATTTTTACATCGAAAAATGCCTGATGCAGGTCCGCGAGGTCCTCGTCGGTCGGACGGGGACCGTTCACCCGACCATCCTCTAGCTCACTCATGAATTGGGCGAACAGCCGGAACGTATCTTGGTAATGCAAATCGCCAGACAGGA
>JANYDC010000137.1 GCA_025359965.1 Pedosphaera sp. | reverse complement strand
CGGCTCCCTCGGCGGCCTTGCCTGCTTCTTATCCTGAAAGTTTCGTTCCACCTCTGGCCTGCCGATGACGACATAACACACCGGGCAATTTGTACTTTGGGGGAAAAGCATATGCGTATATGTGCATATTACCCAATCATTCTGCGACATCGTAGTAAATCCTACTGGAAGTGACTGTATTGCCTGATTGTGTGTGAAATTGAATAAAACACATCCATGTTTGATGTTTTCCTGATGGGAATGGTAGTACAGCCAAACCTGTGAAATACCAAAACAATGGACCCTTAAATGAATTTGTGACCTAAACCATCCAAAAACGGACACAATAGTATTGCTGTTAGTTTGTTTGGTTTAATTTGTTGAGTTTAAAGTATTGTAAGAAAAAAGCTTATTATGAAAAGTTATTGTTTAAACATTCCCGAGAATTTAAATATCGATGAGATATCAAAAAAATTCCTCATTTCAACGAAATTGACCGATTCCACGGAGAAGGTGGACAAAGTAAGGAGGAGTTTCATTCTTTTTTTTAATTGGCTTTATTTCGCTCAGTTTCGAAGTCATGTTTACGCCCATAACGATTCAGTAGGTTTAAACAGCAGGCATTTAAAAAGTCTATTGGGAGAAGATTACTGCTCACTCATTCATTTTCTTTGTGACGTTGAAATCATCGATAAAGGCAAGAGTTACAAAAAAGGGGTGTTCCCAAAACAGTTCAAATTGTTGCATCCGTACGATACCGGCGCACGTCTTGTTGATAATCCTGAGGACAAGGAATGGTGCTGCAAAAAATTGAATAAGGTTTCTTTGGCAATAGGGAAGGACGATAAAGGTGGGAGCAGTGAGCTGACCATTGCTTTGGAAAATTATTTGCTGGACATCAATTTGAATGATGGAGTTGATGCTGCCAGAACAAGTTATGAGTTCCGAAAAAAGGGAGATGGAGAAGAACCTGATGTGCAATATTTTCTCAGAAGCGTGTCGGTCCTGAGATTTAAGAAAATGCATCCAGCTTGGTTTTGTAAAAGGCCCAAATTTGCACGATTGTACAGTGCTGCCACCAATTGCCCTCGGGAATTGCGAACCTGTTTCACCTATCAAGGAAAAAAAGTAATAGAATGCGATCAAAGGGCCAGTCAGCCATTTCTGCTTCTGGAATTGTACACCCAAGTTAAAACCGAGGAATCCAAGGCTGAGGCCCTTAAATACTACGATCTGTGGAATCGGGAACGAAATGATGGGGATTTTTACAGGAATTTGGTCCCGAATAAGGCACGGGCGGAGATCAAAAAGGCTATTATTGAAGGCGTGCTCAACTGCAAGGAGAATCCCCAAAGACAAAGCCCAGAAATGAAGGTTCTCTCAACTTCGATTGAGGATGTTTATCAGAGGGAATTCCCGATCCTGTGGGATGAAATTCATCGACTCAAGACTCTCAAGATGCCGGAACTAGGAGTGGACGATCCCAAAGACAGGCACAAACAGTATGCCCGTTACATGCAGGGGCTCGAAAGTTCCATTTTCCTCGATGGAATTGCAAAAGAATGCGTCGAAAAGAAAATCTGGATTTACACGGTGCATGACTGCATTGGCTGCCTAGAGGAAGATTTGGAAACAGTCCAAAAGATCGCGACAGGTCACCTTCGTAAAAAATGTGGGTTTGATCCAGTTTGGAAAGTGGGATGACCCAGAAAAAAGAGATAAGCTTTAATCCAGCTTCGCCCATTCAGCCAAATTCCATCCGCTTTGCAGATTTCTTCAGATGGAAGAGCCACATCGAATCAGCAAATTCTCGATTTCAGCTTTTGACCAAAGCAATTGATACATATGCCTTAGGCCGACTGGTTGGTGAGCTTTGAGTTGGAAAAGCTAAGCGATTTATTTTGCTGAAAAGCAGATTTCTGAGCGTTTTGGATTTCCTGTTCATATGTATGAGGTGTCAGGACATGGGCTGGAGAAGTCAACGGTGTTCCCGAAACTTCAAAGGCTCATTTCGGGCAACGTAATAGGAATACGCATCGAACGATGTGTAAGTCCTTTCAATTAAACAACATGCGATATGCATATAAAGAAATAAACAATGAGTAAATCACCGAATATGGTAACAGAAAAATTAAAGATTCAGCCATTTGTCCATCCGGACACATCATGGCTTCTTAAAATCAAAGGCCATCCACCATGTGGATATGGATGGGTAATCACCGGAACATTGAGTTTCAGAGCAAAATACCTCGACATTCAAAATGACAAAGTTAAAGACCTTTTTGCCAAACTTTCGTGGTACATGAACGGCGAATACAATTGGAAAAATGTGCCAGTGTACTGGAAATGGGAGTTGGACAAAAATGAACGCGTTCATTGTCACTTTGTGCTTCTTGATGCGACTCCTGAATTTCATTATTTGCGAGGAGTTGAGAATTCATTTAAAAACGCCAATGAATTGGCTCAATGGCTCAAGAATACTTGGAACATCCACGGCATCAGCCATTACAGAAGTTATGAGAACGAGGGATGGTTGAAGTACATCACCAAGCCCAATCCGATCATGAATTCTTGTTTCTCTCCTGCCATTGCATACTTGAAGCGACAAATTCTCAACCGCGAGTTAGCGGACGCAAATGCCATTGAGATTAAGGGGGTCGCTTGACCTCCAATCAAAGTTCAAATTCACGAATCCAAGAATTGGATGAGGAGCGAATCGCATTGCTGAGGATGCTCTTTGCTGAATTAAATGAAATTCGGAAGATGGCTGATCGAGGTGATGAACCGCCTTTCACGGAGAATGAAATCCAGAGAAGGTATCTTAATCTCATGATGCAACTGGACGGAGAGATTCTTGAGATTCTCAAACAGGACGTTCAAGAAGCAGGAGTTGAATGGAATTCCCTGAGCCCCGCTTGTCCCACAGGATCTTTGACAATTTCCCAAACTCAAAATTAGTTAAAAATCGAGATTTCCTCCGATCAAGAGGATTTTCTTTGGACGTGCCACCAGTCACCCTTGGTGGCACGTCTGCTTCTTACACTGAAGGTTAAATGAGGCGGGTGCCCCGCCTTGACCCCCACAACACGCACGGAAAAATTGCTTTCCAGAATCAACATATGTTCAAATCAACGAGTTCGCATACTTAGCGAGTTCGTTCTGCTCAAAAGCATCATCGTTAGCGGATTCATCCTTGTAACAAGGATGTGATATCCCTATGATTGTTTATGAAGCCATCCAAACAAGTCACAACGAACGAGACCTCCAAACAAATCCTATCATGATACCCACTATCAAATGCAAGGTCTGCGACGGCGGAGAATTGAAGCCTGCTTCGGTTTACAAGACCTCCAAACTTCTTGCGATAATGGGTTACCTTCTGATGATTCCCAGTGCCCTGATTCTCGCATTTTTGACATTGATTGTGATAGTTGGCATCGTCCAGAACAACGCCGGGGGGGCGGTGTTCGGAATCGGAATCGCAATCGTCATAGGTTTCATTTGCTTGCCAGTTTTCATCGTCGGGTTTCTCTTGCGGATGAAGCGATCCGTTCTAAAATGCAACGCCTGCGGTTCAGTGGTGAATCGGGAGTGAGCACTACTCGCCTCACAGGATGTTTGACAAATCCGGAAAATTAAAACTAACAAATATCGAAAGATCCTCCAATCAAGAGGATTTTCTTTGGACGTGCCACCAGCCACCAAGGGTGGCGCGTCTGCTTCTTACACTGAAGGTTTAATGAGGCGGGTGCCCCGCCTTCATTGACAAGGATTAAGCTCTATTCAGCCGAATTTCATCCGCTGGGCGGCATTCCTTAAATGCTCGCTGCTCAAGTGCCCATAGACTTTTCCAATAAGCACTCCACCGTCTTTATGACCCACCCACTTCGCAATTGTGAGGTAGTCGATTCCGCTCATTATGCAGTAACTGATAAAGTGATGGCGGCAGTCATGGAATCCGAAGTCAGGTAAATTTGCTGCCTTCCGAGCTTTGAGTAGCGTTTGGCGTAGAGTTTTGTACGGTCCAGATTTTCCTGACGGACTGAAAAGATATTCGTTTTTTTGAACTCTCCTTTTTTCCATGCGATACAGTAATTTCTCCAAGATTGGATTCAAATCTACAAACCGTGCTTCGTGATTTTTTGCGAGCCCGTCGCTGCCAACCATCAATTGCTTTTGGTCCCACTTTACATCAGACCACTTCAGACGCTTCGCTTCGCCATACCGAGTCCCTGCATATGCACAGATTCGTAAAAAGTCAGCCAAAGCTGTGCCGCTCGGATGACTCGCCTTTGCCGCTGTATTGGCCAGATGTTCAATTTGTTGAGTGGTAAAAAGTTGGCGTTTGAGAGGAACATGACGAAGTGGGTGAATTCCAGATGTTGGCTCTACCTGAATAACTCCTTGATCGATTGCGGTTCGAAATAGATTACGAAGTACGGTTACTGCCAAGTTCGCGGTTCGTGGAGACCAGCCTTTTTTGAGCTGCTGATCCCTGATTTCGAGAATCTGACCTTTGGTGATGGCACACAGGCAAGTATTCTCCAGTCCTCCGCGTGACCAGTGATTGAGATGTATGGCCTCAGTTGAGACCGTACTCGACCTTTTTGTCATCCTAGCCCGATCCAGATACTCATTAACGAAATCGCCAAATTTTACGTCAATTGACTTTATTCGATCAGGCTCAGTTCGATCAACTGCTTTTAAAAGAGCTTGCTCAATCCTCGCTTCAGCCAATGTACTCGCCTTGAGTTTAACTCTTCGATCAACCCATTTCCCTCCACTCATCAGGTACTTGATACGTGAGTAAAATGTCCCCTCATGATTCCAAAGACCCCTTACTCTTCGATTTTTTGAGTCAAAAACAGGATGATGGAAGCGAGAACTTGAATTGGAAGTGGCAAATTTAGTGGCAAATTCGTCCGAAGGCTCTGTACAAGTCATGGTGTTTAAGGCAGCAAACACCGCTCACAATCGCTTTGGATGGAGAATCTTGTAAGGATGGTGCCCACGACAGGACTTGAACCTGTACGATGTTACTCACTAGAACCTGAATCTAGCGCGTCTGCCAATTCCGCCACGTGGGCCACCGAAAGCTTGGTTATGGTGCCAAATCCACCCGACTCCGCAACAACTCTTTTTCGATCTTGGACAGCGGCAATCCCCTGCCGCTTTTCCACAAAATCATTCGATTTGCAAAATTGCCGGTTCTTTTCGCCTCCCTCCAACTTTAAAGAACCGCAATTTCCTTCCAAAGAGCCTTCAAATCATCATCCTCCAGCGCCTGACTCTTAATCTGCTGCCGGTTCCCCACCTCCATCGCGTGCGTAATCAGCTTGCGCGCCTCGTCCATCTGCTCCATCTGGCAGGCATAACACGAAAGATTGTACGCCACCATCACTTCGCGTGGAAAATTCTTCAACGCCGGTTGCAGCGCACGCCAAGCCGCTTGAATGCCTCCACCCGATACCCGGCGCAACGCATAGGCATAATCCAGCCACGCTCCCACCCGGTCGGGCGACCGATGACGAAACTCGCGCGCCACCGCCAAAGCCATCTCCCAGTTCCTCTGCCCGGCATGGATGGAATATCGAACATCCAGCACATCAGGATGTTGCCAAAGATCGGGGTTCACTTGCTCCAACTCATGCAGAGCCTCCTCGGGCCGCCCCAAGAGAAGCCAACCTTCAGCTGAGTTGATGAAATGAAGATCAGGATGAGAAATTTTTGTCATAACCCGAGTTTTAATCGACTTTTTATTCTGCCTAACCTTAGCAGAAACCCATCCCAATGTCCAGCAAACGGAGCACGCCAGAAAAATTTGGACGGGAAAAACCGCCGGAGCGCGGCTCTGTGAGCCGCAGTGGGTACGAGGGGATCTTGGCTTGATTCGTCAGTAACCCTATCCCATCCCGCAACCCTGGGTGCTATTCGACGGAACACGCCGCCTCTACATCCCGCTAATCCTATAGGGATTATCTCATTCAGCCTAGGGTCGAACCGCGCCGAACGGGCCTACCCTAGGAAAGGGGCCCACAGATCTTTCCTATCGTGCCCGTGTCGATGAAGGCTGATAAGTCCCGCTTTCCTTGCTGGCCGTCCACAGATCAAATCCCAGCACCACGAAGGCCTCCACTCGCGGTGAATCATCTGTGATACCGAACAGCGGCACCAAATCCAGATGCATTCGCGGAATCGGCCTCCACTGTATACTCGGCCCCAACAAAACCTCTGTCTCTGGCGAGCCGTGCAAATTGCGGTGCGAAGTCCGTTCTATATTCATTTCCACCCCCACCCCCAGTTGCCCATCAGCCACCGTGTAACTTATGCCCTGCGCGATGCCCGATTCCGATTCACGGTCGCCTCCCACCTCCTGCTCGTAAAATACATTAATACCCCAGTGCAATCCCTGCACAATATCCCCGCCCAACAACAGTTTCACCTCAAAGGCGTCCGCCCCGTGCTCATTAAACTTCCACTCCCCGTACACTGTCGGGTTCAGTGGAATCTTGCCCCAATCCGCCAGCGCATAACGCAACTCTACCTGATTTCCCGTATGGCGCAGCGACCCTCTGTCTGTCCGCTCAAAATTCTCGTACAAATCCAGTTGGAACCTATGCGGGAGCCCGATCTCGATCTCCGATTGGAACGAATGCTCATGGCCTCCGTCCCTCAAAAATTTCCCCTTCCACCATTGCTCCACCTCCACCTGCCAGGGTGCCATTACGTAAATACGAGTCGTGGCAAACCGCCTTTGCGTCGTCCACTCCGGTTGCTGGTTCTCGCCAATCAAATCGTTCTCCGATGGTCCCTGCCCTGAAACCACCACATCAGGCAATTTCTGAGGAGCAGTGCTGGTCTGTGCCTGTCCAATCAACCCTGACGCCATGACCAAGGTTAGAACACTAATCGTATGTGCTTTCATATTTAAACTGAGGAATTGCGCGGTTATTTAGCCACCCCTCAGTTCATTCTTCCAGCCGAATCTACCCTTTTCCAGCAATCAAAATAAATAATCCTGCGTCAGTAGTAATCGTTGAAATCGACGAACAAGAATGACGGACTCCCGCCCGATGGAGCGTGTCCGTGTTCCGAGCCGAACGGAGTCTGGCGCAGCGGGGTGCGAGGGGAGGCGCGATTCGCAACCCGGTGCTTTTTTCTCACCGAGCATGGACGCGTAATGGATTGACAAAGTTTAAACCTCAAAGATATAGCAATCTCCCATGCATAAGCTGAAGAACCACCCCAAGTTGGTTTTGATTTTGTCTATACTGATCTGTAGTGCAGGTGCCATCCTGCTGTTTGCCTTCTATGGCCATCTTCCCGCCACGAAGATTCATTTGCTGGGAACGGCCGGGCTTTCTTTCGCGGGGGATATCAGAGCCGACGGCCGGATTTTTTCAGTGAGCGGCCTACTGCCGGCCGAATTCGTAATCCCGGGCCGAAGCGTCGCCTGTTCCTTCTCCAAGAAATCTCCCGTTGGGAAATTGGTCATTAGAATCTTCGCCGAGGATGGGCTTTCTTTTCAGGAAACCTTCACCGAACAGCCAAAAGGTGGTGTTCAGGGCGAAATCCATATCACTCAGGCAAAGTTGGGCACCCTGGTTGATTACTCCACTCGCGGAAGCACGGTGACCATTTTTGAAAACTGATTGCCATCCTCTCGTGATCGGGCTTAGCGATTATGCGGAGTGAATCAGGCGATTATTTCCTTTATGGGACCGCCCTCTTCGACGAGGCGCATAGTGCGTCCCAAGGCTTTCACTTCCAATTTTTTATGGTTGAGGCCAAGCTGCTGGAGAATGGTGGCGTGCAGGTCGCTGTAATAATGCGGTGAATCCTCAGCTTTATAACCCACTTCATCGGTGCCACCGTGCACCACTCCCCCTTTGATGCCTCCGCCCGCCATCCACGAAGTGTATCCCTTGGGATTATGATCCCTCCCGGTAGTGTTCTGTGACCAAGGCGTGCGCCCGAATTCACTCGTCCAAACCACCAGTGTTTGATCCAGCATGCCCCGCTGTTTCAAATCCCCAATCAAGCCCGCAATAGGCTTGTCCGTCGCGCGACAAAGCGGTGCGTGCGTTTTCATGTCTCCGTGCGAATCCCACGCTCCGTTGCCTCCGCCTGCGTGACAAATTTGGATGAAACGCACCCCCTTTTCGGCCAGTCGCCGCGCCAATAAAAGCTGTTTGCCGAATTCCTCCGTTTCCTTTTCGTCAATCCCGTACATGGCTTTTACATGGTCGGGTTCGCCTGAAAAATCCACCGCTTCAGGTGCGGAAAGCTGCATGCGCGCCGCAAGTTCGTAGGCGCGCGCCCGGGCTTGGATATCTGTATTGATGGCATAACGCTCGCGAAAATCCTGATTCATCGTTTGCAGCAATTCCATTTGCCGGTCACGCTCAACACCTGATGCCCCTTTGGGCGGATAAAGATTGGGGATGGGTGTTTCGCCTGCCTGGAACGGCGTCGCCGCCACCGAGGCTCCAAGGTAGCCGCCGGTTAGTTGCATCGGCGAGGACGGTCTCCCGAGATTCACAAACGTTGGCAGATTCTTGTTGGCGCTTCCCAACGCATAGGAAACCCAGCTCCCAAACGTGGGATGATCAAACTGCCGCCCCCGGTGGCCGGTGGATGTTTCTATAACCGCCGGAAAATGATTTCCCTCGTGGCACCACATGGAACGGACGACTGAAATATCGTCGATCACACCGCCTACATGCGGAAACCAATCCGAAACAGGAATGCCTGATTTTCCGTATCGCGTGAAGGTTCTCAGGCACGGAATCACCGGGCGCTTCATCGCAGCCTGGTTATCGCCGAATCCTATCGCATCGATAAACTTGCCGGCGTGCTTGTTGTCCTTGGGATCGAACGTATCGATATGGCTGACCCCGCCGCACATGAAAAGGAAAATGACCGACTTGGCCTTGGCCACATGATGCTCGCTGATCTCCACATCCTTGATCTCACCCGCCTCGGCCCAAAGCCCACCGAGTGCCAGACCCAAAAAGCCGCCACCGATCTGATGGATAAAATCGCGTCGGGCGAGGCGTCCACACGGATAAATTGCAGAGGGTCTCGTGCTATCTGACATAAATAAACTCGTCCAAATTAAACATGAGCCATGAAAACTGTTTCAGCCTGGCTGCATCGTTCTCAAGATACGCGAGAGCGCTTCGCTTTTCCGCGCTCGAAGGCGGCCGCGATAACGTCACCTTGAAAGCCAGATCCACTGCGGACGTTAAATCGCCTTTTGCCTCCTTTTGCAGACGGTCGGACAACTCAACGCAGGCTTTGTCCACATCCGGGCTGTTCATCAGGAACAAAGCTTGAGGTGCCGTTACTGTCTGCGTGCGCATCGGGCACGGCGCGCGTCCGTCGTCCACATCAAATGCCTGCAGGAAATTGGGTGTCACATCGCGGCTGGATGAATAGCCACGGATGAGGTAGGCGCCGCGACGTTGTGGTTTCGCGTTCTTCTCAATGGCCGAATCATTCTGGCGGCGATTTCCATTGCCTCCCTGCCGGATATCAAAAGAGGGTCCGCCCACTTTCAAATCAAGATCCCCAGCAGCCGCGTGCATGGAATCCCAGATCGGTTCCGCCTCCAGCCGTTGCAGCCTAAAATGCCAGAGAGCCGTGTCGCCCGGATCAATCTTTTGATTCTCCCCGAAATCGTCCCCCGCTTCCGACGCTCGCTTGTAAACGTCGGACGTCACCATCAGCCGGTGCATTTTTTTCATGCTGAATTCGCCACGCACAAACTCAGAGGCGAGCCAATCCAGCAGGAGCGGATGGGATGGCTTGCCTCCGAGTTTGCCCAAATCACTGGCGATTTTTAACAGCCCTTCGCCAAAATGCCATTGCCACAACCGGTTTACCGCCACTCGCGCGAACAGTGGATTCTCTGGCGAGGTCAGCCAATCCGCAAACACTTCAATTCGACCCTCCCGAAAATCCGGTTCCGCGTCCGAAAACGGCCATCCCGGTTTCACTTCATGTTCTTTTTCAGGACGCAAGGGATCGCCACTCGTGAGAATGAAACTTTTTTCCTGTTCGCGCACGCGATCCGCCTCAACCGTATAAAACACGGGCAGCGGCGGATTCTTGCGGCCATTCAATTCCGAGCTCTCTGCGTCCAGCTTCTTTTGCAATTCCTGGTACTGCTTCCGGGCATCTTCCGGCATGGATTCCGTGAGCTTGTCCCCGTCAATGCGAAGAATCGGAAAATAATCGTCGGCAATTGTTTGTTCCGCGACGGTCCGCTGTCTTTCTGGTTTGCGAATGACCACCTGCGCTTCCGGTGGCAGCATCAAAACCCGTTCTTCGTAAAGCTTCGCCTTGAAGGGCGCGGCAAATTCATTGAGAGCCTTTTCAAACGGTGCGCGTTTCTTTTCGGCTTCCGCCATCGCCTTGCCGTTCGCGATCAAATCAGCCGCGTTGGCCAGCGTGATTTTTCGCAGGATCAGGGGATCAAACAGCGCCTTCATGGAGTAATAGTCCCGCTGCGAAATCGGGTCATACATATGGTCATGACATTTCGCGCAACCCACCGTCATACCCATGAACGCCGTCGACACGGTATCCACTGCGGCAATCGCCAGATCCTGCGGGTTTTCACCGGTTCCCCGCGCCAAAAAACCCAGGGCGAACTCATCGCCGGGTCGCAGCTCCTTCCGCGAACGATAACCGGTGGCCGACATTTGCGCGCGTTCGTTGGCACGGCGTCCGGTGAGTTGAACCTGCACGAACTGGTCATAAGGCAGGTCTTCGTTCAGCGCATTAATCACCCAATCCCGCCACAAATGAATTCCCGGTGCTGCCGTCATCCGTTCGTCGGCATCCGCGTAACGCAAAACATCCAGCCAATGCCTCGCGTACCTCACCGCGTGTTGTTCGTTGGCCAGCAGCCGGTCCACCACCTTCTCATACGCGCCCGTCGATTCATCCAACAAATAGGAAGCTTGCTCATCGGGCGACGGGGGAATGCCGATCAGGTCCAGATAAACGCGCTGCAACAACGTCAATCGGTCAGCCGGGCCCACTGCTTTAAGTCCGCGGGCCGTAAGTTCCGCATGAATGAAACGATCAATCGGATTGGCCTCAGTCCCCTCCGGCAAGGCTGGACGTACCACCGGTTTCAAAGACCACCAAAGCTCCCCCTTCTCTGCGTTCATTGAACTATCGCCAATGACCGTTAAGGCCGCCGCGCAGAAACAAACAGCCCAGGTGATCCCTCGTTCACCTATTCTGGGCAGAAACGAATGCCTCATAGGGAAACCCCAAGCTCGAAAGCCTTTGCGTAACCAGCTTTGCGATGTTCATCAGCGGTGAACGTCGCGGTCAACCGGGATGGACTTCTGGTCACACACATTCTCGTCGGACCATGCCCCAGATGGAGCGCACTGGCAAGCGACCGGTTTTGGAGAGGCTATTGATAACACCCCATCCTTCGGAGCGCGGTTCTGTGAGCCGCAGCGCATACGAAGGATTCGAACGACTTGTTGCAGTGCGCAATTTTAGGGCTGTAAGCCCGTTATGTGACAGCCCGGGCTGAAGGCCCGGTTAGTAAGGCAATCCCACAATTTTTCCAAGCCCTGTAAAGGGCGAAAGAGCGGTTGTGTTGCAAGAGATGATATAGGAGTTCTTGACCGGGAGGATGCGATGGCTGCAAGGATTCCGCCCTTACAGGGCAGGGGATTTTGGCGTGGGTTTGTTACCTGGGGCTTCACCCCAGGCTGTCACATTCCGCCCTTTCAGGGCGAGGTCGGGAAGGCTTCCATAAAGCACTGGCAATGCCCCGATAGATCTCCCCAAAAAGGCTTTACTTTCAAGTGTGATTGAACCAAGGATCGCCCAATCCATTTTCACGTCATTTTCGAAAGAAGCTTTGAGGACTTGTCATACAGCTTTGCGGAATGTGAAAAACCATCTCGCGGACGGATTTACCCTCATTGAGCTCTTAGTGGTGGTGGCCATCATCGCGATTTTAGCTGGCTTGTTGCTGTCTGCGGTTTCAAACGCCAAAGAAAATGGCAACAGCGCAGTCTGCAAAAACAATCTGCGTCAACACACCATCGGGTTCAAAATGGCGATGGAGGACGACGGTGGACGGCTCAACTATAATTTTACCGCTGCAAGTGGACTTCAACTTTCGCCGGAGGGATACGCGCAGACTGCCCAGGGACAATGGTGGCTGTCCCAATGGGGCATGACCAACCGCGGCTCCATTTGTCCCAGTGCGCCACAGCGAAGCGAAAAGAATCGCCCTGTTTCTCGCCTGGGCAATACGCCGAGCTACTATCCGGGAGCGGTCAATACCGCGTGGGTTACAGACGGGCCCTATGCCAATATGAGTTGGGGCGGCACGATTGATTTCACCAGCCCCACCACGCGCAGAGCAGGAAGTTACATCCACAACAGTTGGCTTGTCGGCGGTTGGTTCTGGTTGGGCGATGGTGGGATTCTAAAAAACATGGCGTTTGTCAATGAAGCAGAGATTCAACATCCCTCCACTACCCCTTTGTTTGGCGATGGAATTGATCGGTGGGGGGCTGGCGCATGGATGGGGCCGAGGGCCACGGATTTGCCTGCGGTCAACCTCGTGTCCGGAAATGTGGATGGCGATCCTTTTGGAATGGGTTCTTTCACGATTCCCCGTCATGGATCGCGCCCCTCCAAGGTGCCAACGAACCATCCTCAAAACGCGAAGCTGCCCGGAGCGATCAACGTGTCCTTTTACGATGGCCATGTTGACCAAGTTCAATTGGAACGCCTTTGGAAGCTGGACTGGCACAAGAATTATCAGGCGACCCCCAAGCGCCCGGGCTTGTAAAGCGCTTCCAAAATCAGGCGCATGATAACGGTCCCCTCCACTTGTAGGCCGGTTCCTCGACCCGGCGTTCCCAACTACAGGAATAAAAGGAGACATGCGGGCGCGCGTTAGCGTGCACCGCATGTGGTAGGGACTGGGGACTTAGAACAGGAGGACTCTGGGAGTGATTTGAGCTGGTTTGAAGCTGAGAACTGGTTTTGAGATGTTTTGAAGTTAGAAGAGGACAGAAGGCAGAAGGCACTCCCAGAGTCGGCCTGTTAAAATCGAAGGTTTAAGAGCGAACGAAGAAGGTGTTTTGAAGCGTATTTGAACGGGGGAAGGCGAGGAGCGGGGATGGCTTGCTTTACGGCGAAGGCAGGGTTAATAGGGTGCGCGTTTCGGCGGAGGGATTGGCCAGTCGGGTTGGTGGGGCGGTGGTGTGGTCTGCAGTAAGAGACACGGGACAGCGTTCGCCAGCGCTATCCAAGCCAAAATGTCCAAAGTGGGGGAATAAACTTGGACGTCCTTGCGTGGGGATTCTCAGCGAAGCTGGAGCAATCGAAAATACCTTTCAGGAGAGGCACGCTCAAACTCCTTCGAAATCACCTCGTCTCCACCTTCAAATGGGTCCATGACTGGCAGCCAAGTTTTGAGATCAGTCGAAGCATCCAACTCGTACTTGCATCCAAGGAACAGATTCATCTGAAGACGTATGACATCCACGTATGCAGGGAGCGGATCGGGTGATGGCGGCGCAGCAACGCTCACTGAAGGGGCCGAGGTGTACCCGCTGCCTGGGTCAACCAAAGTGATCCGCTCTATGACGCCATTTGCGACAGAGGCCACGGCGCGCGCATTGACGCCACCACCCCCGGCTATAGCCACCTCAGGGGGGGAATCGTACCCAAACCCGCCGTCGCGGACGCGAATCGTCGAAATGACCCCGTCTGCAAGGTCCGCATCAGCCGTAGCGAGGCGAGGCCCATCGCTCACAATGGCGACCGTGAAACCGCCGCCGGCAGCGATGTCCATAACGCCACTGAGACCGGCCGGTGGGGAGCTTTCACCTGCCGAGTTGCTTCCCCAGGCAACGACTGTGCCGTCACTCAACACGGCGACACTATGAGCTGATCCGGCTGCGACATGCTTGACTCCCACCAGACCCGATGGCACCGACGTTTGCCCTGAAGAGTTGTTCCCCCAGGCAACCACCGTGCCATCGCGTCGGAGCGCCAGGGTATGCGACAAGCCCGCCGAAACGTCCGTCACGTCATGCAGCCCAAGTGGGACATTCGTTTGCCCATAGGTATTGCCTCCCCAGGCGACGACTGTTCCATCCCGCCTAAGGGCCACACTATGGTTGGCCCCGGCGGTAATGCTCTCGACGTTAGTCATGGTGCGCAGGAGTGGAGTGGGAGCGTAGATTCCATCGGGCCAGCCCAACACTTGGCCGTTGGTGGTCAGGGCTAGCATGTGATTCCAGCCAGCCGCAATAGAGCGCACCTCGGATAATTCAAAAGGGACACTGGCCTGCTTGTTGGCATTGGTTCCCCAAACCAGCACGGAGCCATCCTCACTGATGAGCGCCGTCTGGTTCCAGCTCGCGGCAACCGCTTTGATCCTGCCCACATTGGGAGGGACTGTTGTAATGCCAAGATAGTTTAATCCACTTCCGGAAACCGATCCGTCTCGACGGAGGGCCAACAGGTGGAACTGGCCAGCCGCCACGGCGACAACACCGTCCAGATCAGGAGGGAATGCTGCAATCCCGTTCGCCTTGGAACCCCAAATCACCAATCTGCCCCCTGACTTGGCGATCCTTGCGCTCTTAATCGTCATACTCTGCGTGGTCTCATTTTGGGCAATGCCCGGCCTTCTTAGAGCTAGACTCTGTTCGATCCCGGCTGAAATTGCTGTCACTTCCCTCAGTCCGGGCGGAACTTGGGTCTCTCGAGCACCGCCGCGGCCCCAGGCCACCACCACCCCGTCCTCCCTCAGAGCCAGTGTGTGAGAATCCGAGGCCGTGATCGCTTTGACGCTGTTGAGGCCGGGCGGCACGTTTGTCAAAGCGGTAAAAGACCTGCCCCAAGAGGCAACCGTGCCGTCCGATTTTAGGGCCACCGAATGGTACTCTCCTGCGGCGATTGCGACAACGTCCTTTAACCCTTTGGGCGGGCTTGGGAAGATTCCACCTCCCCACTCCACCACTGTTCCGTCCAACCTCAGAGCAAGGCTGCGCGAGCCTCCGCCTGCGACCTTAGCCACTCCGTTCAGACTTGCGGGGGGGATGGATTCGCCGTACAAAGTTCTTCCCCAACTCACCACCGTTCCGTCTGTCTTCAGGGCCAAACTGTGCGTGTCTCCGCAGGCGATTTCTTTCACATCGGTCAGGTCGGCAGGTGCCTGCAGTTGCTTTGAGCGATCATCACCCCAGACCACAACGGTCCCATCACTTCTTAGTGCCAATGAATGCGCGCCGCCGGCACTCACTGCCACAACGTCGGCCAGTCCAGGCGGCACGTTGGCCTGCCCGAAATCGTTGCTTCCCCAAGCAACCACCGTTCCATCATTCCTCAAAGCCAGTGCGTGACCCCCTCCAGCCGCAATCGCAACGATTCCTTGCAATCTAGGAGGAAGCTTCTGCCAAGCCGTGCCATACCCGCCCCAAGCCACAACCTCGCAACTCTTAAACACGTCTGGATCAGTTCCTGAAACGCCTGAGGCCCAAGGGAAAAAGAGGAGGATAAACGTGAGGGCGTGGTTGATGCAACGCAGCCTCGACAAATGCTTTGGCCTTTCATTCATTCGAGAGAAGATTATCACTACTTAATCCGTGCACAATAGTGAAGTAGGACACCTGCATAAGCCCATGTCTAATGTACGTTTGCTTTGGCGGAAACCGAGACAGGAACCCCGCGTCCCCCGAACGGGTAAAAGTTTCCCTTGCACAGATTTGCTGGGAATCTTATTCTCCAAATTGCCCGGGTGCCGTGTGTACGGATACCTATTGAGGCTGAGAAATGGAAGTTAACACGTAACCTAACTCTCAACCGTCCGTTGTCAGCAACGTTTGGTTCGTTAGGCAATGGATTCTTCGTCAGTTGCCATTCCCATGGCGCAGGCAGGTTTCCCCCGTGAATTTTCCCAAAGTTCGGTTCCTGTCGGTTTTTTAAGCTCATTATGTTGACGATGGAAGAAGCAATGCGGCAAAGCGCAGTCCGGTTTGCCGCTGGCGAAATTGTAAAGGGCACGGTCATCGAAGTCCGGTCCAAGGAAGTGCTGGTTGATATCGGGTACAAATCCGAAGGCGCAATCCCTGGCGGCGAGTTCGAAGACGTCAAGGCCATGAAGGTCGGCGATATTATCGACGTCCTCATTGAAAAGCTGGAAGACAAGGACGGCATGGTCGTTCTGTCCAAGGAAAAGGCTGAGTTCAAGAAGAACTGGGACAAAATCCTCACCATCTGCAACGAAGGCGGAACCATCGTTGGCAAAGTCAAAGCCGTCGTCAAAGGTGGTTTGCTGGTCAACATCGGCGTCGAAGCCTTTTTGCCCGCCTCCCAGATCGATATTATCCCCCCGAAAAACCTCACGGTGTTCGTGGGCAACTCCTACGAGTTCAAGGTGGTTAAGATCGTCCCCGAGCGCCAGAACATCGTTCTGTCCCGCCGCGAGCTCATCGAACAGGAACGCAACGAGAAGCGCTCCAAGCTCCTGACCGAGATGACCCCCGGCGACATCCGCAAGGGCACGGTCAAGAACATCACCGATTTCGGCGCATTCATCGACCTCAACGGTCTGGACGGCCTCCTTCACATCACCGACATGTCCTGGGGTCGCATCGGTCACCCGAGCGAAATCCTCAAGGTCGGTCAGGACATCGACGTCGTCGTTCTCGACATCAATCGCGAGAAAGAACGCGTCAGCCTCGGCCTCAAGCAGAAACTCTCCAATCCTTGGGACCAAATCGAGTCGAAGTACCCGATCGGCGTCAAGGTCAAGGGCAAGGTGGTCAACCTCGTTCCTTACGGCGCGTTTGTGGAACTCGAACCCGGTGTCGAAGGTCTCGTCCATGTCACCGAACTGTCCTGGACCAAGCGCATCGCCAAACCCGGCGACGTGCTCAAGCCCGGTCAGGAACTCGAGGCCATCGTCCTCGGCATCAACCGCGAGGAGCAGAAAATCTCCCTCGGTATCCGTCAGCTCGAGACCAACCCATGGGATCAGGCTGTGGAACGTTATCCTGCCGGCACCCATGTCAAAGGCAAGGTGCGCAACCTCACCAGCTACGGCGCGTTCATCGAGCTGGAAGATGGTTTGGACGGTATGATCCACGTGTCCGACATCTCTTGGACCCGCAAAATCAACCATCCTTCCGAAGTGCTGAAGAAGGGCGACGATGTTGAGGCCACCGTGCTCGAAATCGACAAGGCCAATCAGCGCATCTCCTTGGGCGTCAAACAGCTCAGCGAAGATCCTTGGAACAACATCGACAAGTTTTACAAAGTCGGCGACCTCGTCACCGGCAAAGTCACGAAGCTCGCGAGCTTCGGTGCGTTCGTGGGTCTGCAACACGAGATCGACGGTCTGGTGCACATCTCCCAAGTCAGTGAAGACCGCGTCGACAAGATCAAGAACGTGCTCAAGCCTGATCAGGAAGTCACAGCCCGTGTGATCAAGATCGACCGCGCCGAGCGCCGGATTGGTCTGTCCATCAAAGCTGCGAACTACTCCAACGAGCAGCTCAAAGCCGAGCAGGCCGCCCTCGACGCCCTCAAACCAGGCGAAGACCTCGTGGCACTGCAACACGCCTTTGATCAAGCCGACGAAGCGATCAAGTAATCGCCCGTCCGCAAGTTCAGTTACAAGGGCCTCCCTTCACGGGGAGGCCCTTTTTGATGTAGATTTTCCCGAAACCGTATACTCTTTGTTTTTGACCGGTGGTCCGAGTTTCCCTAGCCAATAATCCGTATTGATGAGCTCAACAATTTTTAAAGCCCTTTTTCAACTGTGAGCACGCCTCTTCCTTCGAGAGTCAGCGTGGAGGGAAAGTTCTTCCGTCTTGATGGCAGGAAATTCACTGTCAAGGGCGTTACTTATGGGCCGTTCGCCCCGAACTCAGACGGCGCATTTTTCGCCAGCCGCGAGCAGACTCAGCGCGATTTCGCGCAGGTGCAGGGGCTCGGAGCCAGCGTCCTACGCATATATCATGTACCGCCGGTGTGGTTTATGGACCTCGCTTTGGAGGCGGGGCTTAGGCTTTTGGTGGATATCCCATGGAACAAGCATCTGTGTTTTTTGGATTCCCGCGCCACCGAAGAAGCCGCTTTGAGCGCCATCCGCGAGGCGGCCGTGGGCTGTGCCAATCATCCTTCGGTCTTTGCCCTGAGCATCGTCAACGAGATCCCTGCCGACATCGTTCGTTGGAGCGGCGCCGCAGCCGTGGCTGAATTTGTTGAGAAGGCCGTGTCGGACGTCAAAGCCATTGCCCCCAATTGTCTTTGCACTTTTGGCAACTATCCGCCGACGGAGTATCTCCGCCCGCAGAATATTGATTTTCATCTCTTCAACCTTTACCTCCATCAGCAGCGTCCGTTCGAGAACTACCTGGCCCGGCTCCAAATGATTGCCGATGCCAAGCCTCTGATGCTGGGTGAATTCGGCTTGGACTCCATCCGCGAAGGCGAGGACATCCAGCGCGACGTGCTGGCCTGGCAGATTGAAACCGCCTACCGCGGAGGAGTTGCCGGCGCGGTGGTCTATTCCTACACCGATGACTGGTACAAGGATGGGGTGCAGATCACCGATTGGGCATTTGGATTGACCCGTGCGAATCGCGAGCCTAAACCGTCGTTCCACACCGTTCAGCGGCTTTTTGCCCTCGCCCCCTATTTTCCTCTCTCCTCCTACCCGAAAGTTTCGGTCGTGGTCGCCAGCTACAATGGCGAACGCACACTGGACATCTGCCTGAAGTCCTTGCAGCACCTCAACTATCCGGATTACGAGGTGATCCTCGTCGACGACGGATCAAAGGACAACAGCGAGTCCATCGCGCGCCGGTACCCCGATGTACGCTATATCCGGCATCAGCTCAATCAGGGGCTGTCAGCCGCCCGCAATACGGGGATTTACGCGGCCACAGGCGAGATCGTGGCCTTTACGGACTCCGATTGCCGTCCGGATGAGGATTGGCTTTATTATCTGGTTGGCGACCTGCTCAACAGCCAGTTTGCCGGCATTGGCGGGCACAACCTCCTTCCGCCAGAGGATTCATGGGTGGCGGCGGCGGTCATGGTTTCACCGGGCGGCCCCGCCCATGTTATGTTGACAGACCGGCTGGCCGAGCACATTCCAGGCTGCAACATGGCCTTCTACAAATGGGCGCTGGAGGAGATTAGCGGCTTCGACCCTCTCTTCCGCAAGGCGGGCGATGATGTCGATGTTTGCTGGCGGTTGCAGCAGCACGGCTTGCAGATTGGATTCAGCTCCTCCGGCTTTGTCTGGCATTACCGCCGATCGACCACGCGGGACTACCTTAAACAGCAGGGCGGTTATGGCGAAGCCGAGGCATTGCTGACACACCGGCATCCGGAGTATTTCAATTGGGTGGGTGGCAGCCAGTGGCAGGGGCGAATCTACTCACCCGCCAAATTCGGCGTGCAACTGCGTTCCCCCATTATCTATCACGGCTGGTTTGGCGCGGGCTTTTTCCAAAGCCTGTACACCCCGGCGCCGTCGTTCACCATGATGTTGTTCACCAGCCTGGAATACCATGTGCTGATCAACATTCCGCTGCAGGTGCTCGCCATTATGTTCCGGGGCCTGGTGCCCACCGCCATCGGAGCCTTCTTGCTGCCAATGGTGGTCAGCATCGCTGCGGCCGCACAAGCCGACCTGCCACGGACCCAGCGCCGGGTATGGTCGCGTCCCCTGATTGCCTGGCTGTTTTTCCTTCAGCCAATCGTGAGGGGTTGGGCCCGTTACAAAGGCAGCATGGAAGTCCCGGGTTCGCGCATGTCGCAACAGCACTCCCTTGAGGATGGCATGCGCAACAATCGCGGCCAGCTCACGGATCATGTCGAGTATTGGAATGAGGCGGGGTTGGACCGGCTTGAGTTTCTGGCGGTGGTCATCGAGCGTCTCGACCAGCGCGGCTGGCAGAATAAGACGGACACAGGCTGGACCAAGTTCGATGTCGAAATATACGGCAGCTCTTGGTCGCACATGCGCCTGACCACGGTGGCGGAATTTCTGGGCCATGGAAAACAACTGCTTCGCTGCCGTCTCAAGACCGAGTGGACGCTGTTCGCCAAAGTCATTTTCTTCGGAAGTTTGGCCCTTGAGCTGGTCGTGATTGGCTTGGTGGGTTCCGCCATTTGGTGGCTCTGGCTTCTGCTTCTCACCCTCCCGCTGCTGGTGTGGTTTCTGGCTCGTGAACAGCACGACATGCAGAGATTGATCGCCGCATTTTTGGATGAAGTCGCCAAGGACCTTCATCTTTACAAAGTCGTCATCGAACCCTCCAAGCCTGCACCCGCGCCGCCTCCCGCCCGCCCTGTCTGATCGATGAAAGCTTATCTCGACCTCCTGCAAAACATCCTTGATACCGGCGTGGAACGCAGCGACCGCACCGGCACGGGAACCAAGGGGATTTTTGGTTCTCAGATGCGTTTTGATCTCAGCCGGGGCTTTCCCTTGGCCACCACGCGCAAGGTGTTCCACAAAGGGATCATTCATGAACTGCTCTGGTTCTTGAAAGGCGAGACCAACATCAAATCCTTGTTGGAGAACAATGTTCATATTTGGGATGCCTGGGCGACAGAAAGCGGCGATCTTGGTCCCATCTACGGAGCGCAATGGCGGGCCTGGCAGACCGCCGATGGACGCACCATCGACCAAATCACGCAGGTCATTGAGCAGATCAAATCCAAGCCGCACTCGCGCCGTCATATAGTCACCGCGTGGAATCCGGCCGTGCTACCCGACGAAAGCATCAGCCCCCAGGCCAACGTTTTGGAGGGTCGTGCTGCCCTTGCTTCGTGCCACACACTCTTCCAATTCTGTGTGGCCGACGGAAAGCTCTCCTGCCTGCTCTTCCAGCGCAGCGCTGATGTTCCGGTGGGATTGGTCTTCAACATCGCCCAATACGCCATCCTCACCCACATGGTTGCCCAGCAATGCGATCTCGAGGTGGGTGATTTCATTTGGACAGGCGGCGATTGCCATATTTATCTGAATCAAATCGAGGGCGTCCGTGAACAGTTGACCCGCGCCCCGCGTCCTCTGCCCAAACTAACCATCAAGCGCAAACCCGCTTCCATCCTCGATTACGCATTCGAAGACTTCGAAATCAGCGGCTATGACCCCCATCCATCCATCAAATACGCCGTGGCCGTTTAGTCGGGGATTGCTTCTGTTTTAAAATACTTTGTTAAACAAAGTATTTTTTTAATTGAGTTGAACGCGCCAGCCTTGTTGTGGTCATATACTTTGTAATGCAAAGTGTATTATCAGAAAAGGATTGTGGCAGTACTTGCGCGCCAATCATTCGACAGGTAATTCGCGCAGATCATCTCGGCATGTGTTTTGGCGTTCGTGACGCCATCGCGCTGGCTCGTCAGGAGGCGTCAGAAGCCTCGGTAACCATTTTGGGCCAACTGGTTCACAACGAGCAGGTTGTGCAGTCTCTGGTTCGTGAGGGGGTTCGATTTGCGGAAACCCCATCGGCTGTCACAACTGCCACCGTGTTGATTACCGCGCATGGAGCCTCCCAAAAACGCATAGAGGCCGTTCGTGCCGCCGGACATCGAGTAGTCGAAACCACCTGCCCGCTGGTCCACGCCGCCCATCGGGCCTTGCGAGGGTTGGTGGCCGATGGATTTCACCCGGTGATCATCGGCCAGCGCGACCACGTCGAAGTGCGCGGCATGACCGAAGATCTGGTGGAGTTTGATGTGGTCCTCTCCGAAGAGGAGGTCGCCCAACTTCCAACAAGGAATCGGTTCGGTGTGGTCTCCCAGACCACCCAGCCCATTGAGAGAGTGCGTTATCTGGTGGCGTGCATTCGCGAACGTTTTGGCAGTTCCGAGGTGGTGTTCCGCGACACCGTCTGCCAACCCACCAAACTGCGGCAGAATTCTGCGGAGGCCCTGGCCCGTCGCTGCGATGTGGTGGTGGTCATCGGCGGTGCAAAGAGCAACAACACCCGTGAACTGGTGAACACCAGCCTCCGTTTCTGCAAAAGGGTCCATCACATCCAGACAGCCAATGATCTGCGCACGGATTGGTTTCGCGAAAATGACATAGTAGGCCTGACCGCCGGAACCTCCACCCACGATGATCAGATTGAATCGGTGGAAAAGGTCCTCCAAGCTCTCTTACTGTCGAATGGAACACCTCAACTTTTGTGATTTTTGGGGCTTTCACCGGCTCAATAGTTGGGTTGCTGCTGGCGTGGCTATTCAACATGGTTTGAGGCAGACTGGCCAAATGGATCAGTAGCCAAATCAGGGAAAAATCGGATGAATAAACTCAATAATTATGGAGAAGCCGAGCGACTGCTTTACCGCATCCGCGCCATGGCCGTCATCGTGATGGCCGGTCTGTTTCTCAGCGGGTTGAGTGCCATCCCGCTGCAATGGCAGTTGGAATTAGCGCAGCGTGTGATCGGCTCCAATGGGAATGTGGTTGCCGATTGGGTGGCTACTTTGTTGAAGGGTGTGCAAACAACTCGTGCCTCCGCACCTTTCATGTTCTATGGCACTGACTGGCTGGCGTTTGGCCACATCGTCATCGCGATCACTTTCATTGGAGCGTTTCGGGACCCAGTGCGAAACGTTTGGCTCTTTCATTTTGGCCTAATCGCTTGTGCACTCGTGATCCCGTGGGCTCTGGTCTTCGGAGCCATCCGAGGAATTCCATTCTGGCACCGCGCCATTGATTGTTCTTTTGGCGTATTCGGCGCAGTACCTTTTTGGCTGGCGCTGTTCTGGACTCGCAAGCTTGCTGACATCGAATCATTAACGCTTTTGAGGTAAGGCGACTGCTGGTGGATTGTGCCATTTCCAACATTGGCAATATCCCGAATAACACCATTTCTTCGCGATAATCGGTTGAATATGCTGGTGGGGCGGAAGTGGCTGTGAGAGAATATGGTATGGCTAAGAAGCGGACTAAGATAACGATGGCTGCGGAGGATGTGGTGAGGTTGAAGGAGCGGATACGCTCCTCCACGGATCTGCGGGACAAAGAGCGGTTGCAGGTGGTCCTTTGGGCAACCAGCGGCCAGCACACTTTGGAGGATCTGGCTGAACTGGCGGGCCGGGCCCGGTCCACCATCCAGATCTGGTTGGATCACTTTAACGCCGGAGGCCTGGACAAGGTGTTGGAGAGAGATACTCCCCCGGGCTCAACCAGTCCTGTGGCAGGGACCAAGGTTCAGGACGAGCTCAAGGCCGGCCTCCAGGCCGGAAAGTGGCGCACGGCAGCTCAGGTGGCGGCCTGGCTCAAGGAGGCCCACGGCATCGAGCGGGCGGCCAAATCTCTTTATTACTGGTTGGGAAAAGTGGGCGGCGCGCTCCGGGTTCCGCGTCCCTGCCACGTCAAACAGGATCCGGCAGCCACGGCGGCCTTTCGCGCCGGGCTGGAACAAAAGCTGGAGGAGCTTAACCTGCCCAAGGACCGCCCGGTGCGGATCTGGGTGGCCGATGAGAGCCGCTTTGGCCTGCACACCCAGAGCCGCCGGTGCTGGGCGCTGCGGGGACAACGGGTGGTCCTGCCCCGGGAACAACGCTATGAGTGGGAGTATGTGTATGGGGCGGTGGAGGTGGTGAGCGGACTGGCCCAGTTCCAGTATCTGCCCTCGGTCAGCCTGGAGTTAAGCTGTGGATTCCTCCAGCAGATCGCGGACAGCGATGCCAAGGCCGAACATGTGGTGATCTGGGATCAGGCAGGATTTCACCCCCGGCCCAAGGCGGCGGGGTTGCCGGAGCGGATGCATCTGCTGCCGTTGCCGCCTTACAGTCCGGAGATCAACCCGGTGGAGGGATTGTGGGACCAGACGCAGGACGTGACCAGCAACCGGCACTTCGCCGATCTGGACCAGTTGGAGGAGGCGCTAACCACCGCCTTGCGCCCGTTTTGGGAAACACCCGCCAAAGCCCTGTCACTGGTTCGCCACTGGCTGCACAGCCAAGCAAACGCTACAGTTTGACTCATATTACCGATTATCAGTAAGAAATGGTATAATTGATGTTTCAAAGTCCCCTAGTCGTTGAAAGGACAAGCTGGCATCGTTCCGGAGTCATGAGTGTTCTCAGATACTGATCAATCAGCAAAACAACGGGGGCGACTTGGGCATGATCCACAGGCCCCCAATCACTCAGGTTGTTTTCGATAGCTGCCCACGCCTTGTCGGGGTTCCCCCGGCGCACGTAAAGACCCGCCATGTATTCAGCGGCCTGCCACCTCATGAGAAATGTTGAGCCATGCGCCTCGTAAATCCTCAAGGCCTCATCCTCAACTACGCCCTTGGCCAGAAAAAAGAAGTATTCCGGTTTGGCTTGGGGGTTCTTCTTAAGGTCGGGGCGGTTCTTATCTACGTTTGCCACAGCATCCTTGTACCAAGCTTCCCGCTCCTCAGGGAATTTTTCATCCATTAATTGACTGACACCGAAAATGGCCAACAGCTCGTGGGGTGGTTCACCACGCCGTTGAGCGTACGCGATGAGGTTTTGGAATATTTTAAGTTCCCGCTCGCGATGATACTCGTTGAATTCATTGTACACCCGACGCTGACTGACTTTCAGGGCGTTCTCCACGGTTGCTATCACGCGATCCCATTTCCCTGAGCAGCGTCCCGCGCAACCAAGCAGGCTAATCATATCGTCGAACACATTCCCAGCATAGACAGCGTAGGGGTTTGCTATAAGCCGGCCGGCGTTGGGAATCACTTTTTCCCACTCGCCTTGAAATGCGTATAATTCCGCAAGTGAAGCGGCGGCGGCGTCATCGCCACTGGCTGCGAAGTTCTCCAATGGCGGTAAAGCAAGTTTGATCAGCCCGCTTCTTACTGCAGCTTGGGCTTTCTTGGTTGAACCTGGTTTTGCAGCACCTAAACGCTTTTTGATTTCCGCATCAGGCAGCACTGTAAAGGTATTGCGAGAGGCTTCACGCTCGGCCGACAGCCAATCAGCAAAAGACTGATACCTCACAGCACCAAGATACCAATTAGCAAAAAACCACACCTCCCACTCGCCTGTGGGGCCGAAAATTTTGGGATTGAGGAGCAGCACGGCCCCATCGCACCTCTCTGAAACCTGCAACGCGGTCTGTAGATACTCCGCACGAAAATTGGAGGCGGATTGTTGCTCACCGTACGCGAGATAGTCTGCGTCAGGAATCGGCGGGAAGGAGCTATCCGGATCCGCGTAGGCATCAATCCAATCCTGGTTGCGCTCCTGAAACCACCCTATGCCTGAAACCGGCAGCAGATCGTGGATAAATATAGAAGGCGAACGCCATCCATTGCTCACCTTCAGGAAGGCTCGATAGGACGGGGGAAGCCGAGTCCCGAGGCGCTGTTCCAGGTTTGTCATATCAGCCTCGGAAGCACCGGGATACCCCATCCACTTGGACCGAAGGACCTCGGCTGGGAGATCTTCAACGAGTTCTTCGTAGGACAACAACTCTCGATTGTAGTCGGTCAGGAAGGATTTCCAGTCTGATTCGTTCATGGCTTGGATATTGTCAAAGCGGAGGGCTAGGAGAATCCGAATAAATGCCAATCCATTCCGAGGAGAGATCTGCGTCGGAAAAGAACAACCAACTGCGGGTGGAAACTCCTCCTCGGGCAAGCACCTCACGTATGATCGGCACTGCACGCATGACATCCACCAACGCAAGGTCAACATAGCAGTATCTAAGACCATTGCCTCCTCCAATTACTGTTCCAAGCCCGACGGATTCGAGCCCCGCCCGCAAGGCATTCTCAATGCTCTCGCGATTTTCAAAACCCCAATCTGGCAAGGCTTCGGCCCCGTCAATTTTCACGAAAGCGAACATTTCTCCGCAACGGGAAAACCTAACTGAATCAAAAGGTATGCCATTAAAAAGGCACTCATGGATATTGGGATAAGCCGAAATCTGTGTAAACTGGTCCGTCCTGCGCGGATAGTCTTCGGCCGCCTCTGGCTCCATCGAGAGCACAGCCCATTTAAATTCTTCCGGAGAACCTGCCCACCTCTTCGCCCGAAGCTTATCAACCAGACGGGCGATCATGCGCCGAGTGGTGTCCAATAGCTCAATTCCTGGCACGGCATCAGTTGGAAACTTGGGAACCAACTCGCACTCAATGCCACCGATCCAGCGGTCGACGAGTTCCTCCCCCAACAATGATTCGAGACCGACATATCCAGTGGCTTTCATATTCTCTTCCGGATAGTGGGTTGTGACCAGGCAACGGACATCGACCCTATTGAAGCGGTCGGGAATGAGTTGAAATCGCATCGCAGCAAGCGAGTGTCCACCTCGGGCATCCACGTTTCGAGAGGCTTGACCAAAATCCTCGGGCAATCTGTGCCCGTAAAACTCCCATCCTGCGATTTTCGGAGCTGACGCTAAAATGGCTTCGACCATAGGACGAAGATTGCGATTTGATTCGGGGGTTATGACCAGACGATTGCCGCCAAAAATACCAGGACCGAATTCCCACATAAGTTCGGGTGAAACGGCATTCAGATGCTTATGCATCCACGCAGGCAAGTCCCACTCCGCCTTGTTGGAGAATAGTGCGTCAAGGTCATCAGTTCGTTTCACGAAGGCACTCCACCATTCTGCAATCCGTTGCTTAACAGCATCACGCTCGGCTGATTCAACAGGTGATTCATCAATTACGAATTTCCATCGCATAAGTTTCTTTCCTTCAACCGTCCAGACGAGCCTATCTGATTGTTTTATTGGGAAATATGCTTTTTAATGCAAGGAAAACGCAATCGTGTTTTGGGATCATGAGTTTATCGCTTTCAGTATTTGGATGGAAGAAATCAAATTTGATTGTGCGGCAACTTCGTAGCGGTCGTGGAAGAATTTTGTTTTGAAGATTGTTTTGCGGACGAGGAAGTGTTCCAGAATTTCGGTTCGTTTTGAGGCGAAGTTGGGGGCGGGAACCCAATCGTATTCGTGTCGGATTTGGGTTTCGTATTGGAGGAAACGCTCCTCGTCTTGGCCGAGAATGCTTAGGTCCACATCGATCATCAGGGCGGTGTCGGTGTCTTCACCCGCGTTATGGGTTTTGGTGGCCAGTATCAGGCGGCAAACCATTTCGACAAGGTTGGGCGGGACGGTTGCTTCCGTTAAACAGCGCCGTGCCAGATCGGCACTTTGCTCCTCGTTGTCGTTGGCTTTGGGATCATAGACGGCGTCGTGAAACCACAAGGCGAGTTCGACAGCCTGGGGATTGCGGGCCAAGTGACGGGCAGTGTCGAATTGGGCTAGACACTCGGCAATGTGTTGTTGGTTGTGATAGTGGCGGTGATTCTCGCTGTAGGCGGTGCTGAGCCTTGCGTACCACGCGAGCGGATCGCCAGACGCGCCAATTGCGCTCCAAAGTTCGCTCCATCTTTTCTCGCTTGGCCAGCTCATGAGTTATTGGTTGAGAAACCGGCTGTACACGGGTGCGGGCAGGTATTTGCGCACAACATGTTGCCAGCCTTCCGGGCCGACCAAGCCTTTGACCATGCTGGAGCTGACCTCGGCGATATCGCGTGGGGGCATGAGAAATAGCGTGCAGATATTGGGATCAACATCGCCATTGATGTTTCTCATGGTGCGCTCGTACTCGTAATCGCTCTCGGAACGAATTCCGCGAAGGATGTGGGTTGCATCCATCGACTTTGCGTAATCGATGAGGTAACGATTGCTGAACGAGGTAACTGAAAGATTTGGGAATTCGGCGAGGGATTCCTTGAGCATAGCCAACCGATCTTCAAGCGGGAAAGTGTATCGTTTGTCGGGATTTACACCAATGCCCACGATTAGCTCATCGAAAAGGCTGACTCCCTGCTCAATCATCCAGAGGTGGCCAATAGTCAAGGGATCGAAACTCCCCGCATACACACCCAGCCGTTTCTTCTTTTGCACAGCGAGATGCTATCAGCCGGGAAATGGTTGTCAGCTACGCAATGGATCAACGAGACATAACCGCTGGGATTGGGAGAGATGCCGAAACTTTGCTCAGGATCAGGCTATGGCATTTGGCCACGGGAGTGCGTTTGGCGAAGGTTTGTACGGAATCAAAGGTGTCCAATCCTGCGGATTCGAGGCGGGATTGGTAGATTTTTTGAAAAAGCTCAACCACAGTGCGGACGTCGTTCTCTGCTTGGTGGCTTCGACTTTGGTTCAGGCGAAAGAGAGACTTCAAAGTATCGAGTCGGTAGTTGTGCGTTTCCAGGGCCAGACGTCGGGCGAGCATCATGCAGCAGAAACCGCGTTGTCCGGCGGCGGGCACTCCCAGTCTTGCCCATTCCGGTTTCAAGCATCGATCCCAGTCATAGCTCAGGTTATGGGCGACCAAAGGATAATCTTGGGCATACTCGCGAAAGGCGGTGTGGACTTGGCGGGGGTCCCGGCCATTCTTTTTGAGGTATTCCCGGGTGTAGCCGTGGACGGCCGTGGCCTCGTAAGGGATGTGGACGTTGTGGTTGAGGAGCATGCGGAAAATCGGGCCGACGGGTTGCCAGCCTTCCATGAGTTGGCCGCACAATTCGACCACATGGATCGGATCAAAAAGGCCATCGGTCTCCGTATCAATGACTACCCATCGTGTTCCGTTTTTCATGTATTTCTGACGCCCCAAGCTTGCGGACGAGTGTCGGGTGGTTGCAAGCCAAGCCTCAGCGGGGGCAGTCAGGAGCAAGTGCCACACAACGACGGAGCCATACAGTTAGCTCTGGAGTGCGGGAGCCGAGTGCGTTACGGTCATCCGATCTGGAGTTCTATCTTGCTCCCGCTTTTCCCCAGAAGAAACGCTCACCCCCCACAGGACTCATGAAAGCCGGCGCAAGCTGGTGTGAGACAAAATTCTTCATGCGATTTCTCGACTTCTCGGCTGTCCCAAATCCCAACGGGATTTCGTCCTCCAGCCCAATGGTTGCCGAGTCCGCCGAGGCTACCTTGGGTCAGCTTGGCCCCACTGTTCCGACAACCGCAACGCGGTTGCGCCCATCCGGACGGACGCAACCACGTTGTGGTTGATCTCACGATGGTGCGGGTGACCCAAGGTTGGACCGCTGGGCGCAGTCCAACCTTGGGCTGTAGGGCGAAATCCCGATGGGATTTTAAAATGGGGCAAGGTTGAGGAGATGCGATAGCATGCCAACAAAGCACCCGGAAAGCCCCGGCATTGTTCCATGGTTCGGCACCAATTAACTTTTCGTGAATGACCGCAGGAAAAAAGAGAACAAGCGAATTTTGTCTCAAACTCAGCATGATGCATACATTTCAAAGCGAGTTGACAAGCATAACACTGCTATGCTAGTTTGTGTTCATGCTGAACAAGGAACTCGTTGCGGCGAGCACTGTGCCGCTGGTGCTTTCTGTTTTGACCGATGGGGAAAGCTACGGGTACGAGTTGATCCAGAAAGTACGTGAATTGTCGGGGGGCGAGATCGAGTGGACGGAAGGGATGCTCTATCCGGTGCTGCATTGGATGGAGAAAGAGAAGTTGATCGAGTCCACCTGGAAGGAAGGGGATTCGGGACGAAAGCGGAAATATTATCGGCTGCTGAAGAATGGCAAAAACGCCCTCGCGACGGAAAAGGAACAGTGGATGACCGTCCACACCACACTCACGAAACTATGGAAAACTCAACCCCATTCGACTTGAACGAAGCGGTCCACTCCTGGCGTCATAACTTGGCCGCCTCGCCCTCCCTGACCGCTGAGAATTTGGACGAACTCGAATCGCACCTGCGCGACGGCATCGGGAAGCTGCAACCCATCGGACTTTCTCCCGCCGAAGCTTTCATGGTGGCCCGAGTGAGAATTGGATCTGCCGACCGGCTCGATGCAGAGTTTGAAAAAGCCAACCCGGAACGGCTGGGAGTAAATCGATTAAAATGGATGCTGGCAGGTGTATTCACCCTGTACTTTTGCGACACGCTGTCTGCTATTGCGAGGTATGTGGTCGCTTACCTTTTTTACTGCGCATCCTCCCTGTTTGCCGTTTATGGTTTTCAAATTGGTTCCTATCTTCCTATTCCATATGATTGGCGTATCAACATCATCGTGGGAATTGTTCCCGTTATTGGTCTTATTAGGGTCGCAAAAACTCAAAGCGCGTGCGCGAAACAAATCGGAGCATTTTGCGATAAGCACCCCCTTGCGTTAGTTCTGGCAGTCCTTTCTCTCATTGCGGTAATGGTCCTGATGCAATCCTTTCTTCATTCGTATATGGATAGCCATTTATCATTCGATCCTGGCTCTCAACCATCTAGGACGATGGAAGTGGTCGGGTCATGGATTAACATATTCTTTGTTCCTGTGCTCCTTGCCTGGGTCTTTGTGCGCGCGTCCCGTCCAGTAGCATCGAAGTAGCGAGCTCGACCATCACGCCGCGCGGTCTTTGACGCGGCCAGGGAGTCGTCGGATATCCCGCCAATATTCCTCGCGAACGTCATCGTCGATTTCGGCGCTGCTGCCACCGTAAAGCGCATCCTGGCCGTTGCGTTTTGGGCCTGAGATCCAGTAATCCTCGCCGGTGTCCACGTTGAAGTAATTGGATTTGAAACCCGCGCCTTTCAAGCTCTGAAATCTTTCACCTCGATAGTAGATGGTACGCCCGCTCTTGGAAAATGTCACTCGGCCGATTCGAGCCACTCCCGTCAAATCACCCGCCTTGCACTCAATGTACATAATGCGACCGGCCTTGGCCTTCGTCTTGTTGGTTGGCAACACGGCTTCGGCACTTGTTTCTGTCGCGTCGGGAACGAACATCAGAGTCGCGTTTCTTCTTCTGCTGGGTGGTTTGGGCATGCCGTGTGGAGACTGGAGCCTTCGTTCGTTCTCACATACTCCAAAAATCGAACTTAGCGATTCTATATTCACCATCTTCCTCTGTTATCCAGTAGGTAGCGTGACAACCGTGCTGCTCATCATCGCGAATCCAGAAACCAGAGAGATTCGTTCGCCTCCCTTCCTTGGGAGTGCTGCTTGGCCAGCCCTCTTCTTTCGAGCTTTTGCTTCTCCCTTTATCGTCTGCGAGCACCAATCCAAACTGGTCGATTTGAAACTGCAAAGGAGGCCCACCGTACCTTTCGGCTGCCTCTTTGTGTAACGCTTTGAAACGTTTCAACGACATCCATTTTCTTAGGCTCGGGCCGGTATCACCATAGGCCATATCAAAATCTCCGTGTCCGAGAGTTTCGGCATGCCTACGGACTAGCTCAATACTCCGCTCTACCACTTCCCTCACTCCGTCAGGTTTTCCGAGATAAGCCACTTCTTTGGTACCGACAAACTCGTTTCCGCTAAACTCGCTGATATCGAGTCGAGGCACTTTCGGCTTCGGGGGGCGGATGGCGTCTTCAACAAGCCTGAGCACTCGCATCAACTCTTCCGTAGTGGCTTCCGCTGTCGGTTCTGGTCCTGGAAGTGCCCGAGACCCCTGGATTTGTTCCCTCGTTTGGATGAAAACTTCATCCCTGAACCGTAGGAATTCAGAAATTAGCCCTTTGGTCACTCGCTCCTCTTTGAAGCGGATGATGAATCTTTCCAGCGGTAGGATACGCGTATACTCGCTGTCACCGAAATAGATGTAGAACCGCTTCAGTTCTGCGAGTGCCTGGCAGATGAGTTCTGGGTCACGCGGCATCTGATTTCTTGGCTCCGGTTGTTGAGGCTAAGTCCTGCTCCTTGCATTCCTTGTATTCATCCAACATGTTGCGATAAAAAATGGCTTTGTTCGATTGCATCGTCAAGGGCAATGCGTGTCTCAAGTTAAGGATGTAAACAAAACGCTTCTGTTCAAACCTGAGGAGCTTCATCGATATTTCGGATGGATATGCCGGTAGAAATGTTTCAGCGTTGAGGTGAGATGAAACTGATTTCCTGGAATGTGAATGGATTGCGGGCGTGCTTGAAGAAGAACTTCCTCGATTATTTGAAGTTGGAGGATCCAGACATTCTTTGTTTGCAGGAGACCAAGGCCACGGAGGCGGATGTGCAGGCGGTTTGGCCGGGGCATTATCGGACGTTTTGGAATTCGGCGGAGAAGAAGGGCTATTCGGGCACCGTCATTTTCACGAAGCATGCTCCCCTGAAAGTGACGAAGGGCATTGGCCACGCGCAGCATGACAACGAGGGCAGGGTGGTGACTGCGGAGTTTGCCGATTTCTCTCTGGTGAACGTCTACGTGCCCAACTCGCAGCGGGAACTGACGCGTTTGCCCTACCGCCAGCATTGGGACGCGGATTTTCTGGCGCACCTAAACAAGCTGCAAAGCAAGAAGCCGGTCATCGTGTGTGGGGATATGAACGTGGCCCACACAGAGATCGATCTAACTCATCCAAAAACCAACGTGAAGAACCACGGTTTCACGCTCGAGGAACGCGCTGGCTTCAATAATTTTCTAAAGGCCGGGTTCATCGATACCTTTCGCGAGTTTGAAAAAGGGGGCGAGCATTACACATGGTGGAGCCCGATGGGCGGGGCGCGCGGGCGGAATGTGGGGTGGCGCATTGATTATTTTCTGGTGTCCAAAACACTGAGGCCGCGGCTGAAGCGGGCGTTTATCCACCGGGACACGATGGGATCGGACCATTGCCCAGTGGGGATTGAGCTTGATCCGAAGGCCTCTTGACACCTCGTGCTTTGTGACGCAAAGTGACTGCGTAAATCATACTTCTTATGAATACCATTTGGTTTAAGCGATCAGGTTGGTTTTACATCCCCAGTTCCCTGCCCGGAGTATTTGTTTGCGCACTGGCAGCTGTGTTGTGTGCGACGGTTTTTGTGGCGGTGGACAGGCACTCCCATTCGGTCAGCGATACGATTTACGGAGTATTTCCTTTTTTCGTTTCCACCTTCCTGCTGCTGGATTGGATCGGGAGCCGCACGAGCAGGCGTATCGCATAGGGCGAGAGCCATGCATGATATGAGCACACCACTACTCGATCGCATTTTGGATGGCCGCACCGATTTGGTGTTTGAGTATGTGGCGGCAGGCCGTTCTCCCAGCTCAACCGACTCGCACGGGGTGACGCTGATGCAGTGGTGCGCATACTATGGAGATGTGAGTGCGATCAAGTTCCTGCTCTCCCAAGGGGAATCGCTGGCGAACCTGGGCGATAATCTTGATCTGAATGGGGCTGCTTTTCATGGGCACTGGCGGTTGTGCCAGTTTTTGATTGAGCACGGTGCCAATGTAAATCAACCGCTTGAGGATAGCGGAGAAACGCCGCTGCACGCGGCCTTGTGCAAAGCCGAGTCCGCTGCACACACCCGCGTGATGCGGGTTTTGCTAATGGGGGGCGCCAACCCCAATTGTGTTACCAAAGCCAACGCGGAGACGGGCGGGTTCATGCGTGATTCTCGAACCAAGGGCGAGACGCCGTTGCATCGGGCCGCCGCATTCGGCACAGAGGAAGCGATCCAACTTTTGCTGGACGCAGGAGCGCGGGTGGATGTGAAGGATATGAATGGGGATTCGCCGCTGGGTTGGGCGAGCTGGCATCTGCGCCCCGCCTCGGTCCTGCGGAAGTTGTGTTACGGCGAGTTTAGGATTCGTCCGGATTTTGTCGGCATGGAGGCAAACCTTCTGGGAAAACCCCTCAGTTGAAGGGTTTTTGTGGGCTTCCAGTTTGGCATTGTCAAAGGGAGGGCTTGAATTACGCTCCTTGGAGTGGCCCGAAAATCTTCGACGGAAACGGTATCGCCCCATAAACATGATGTTTTGGGATTGCTTCTCTGCGCCCTTGGCATCCTCCTGCTGTTGGCCCTGATCTCCTATGATGGGAAGGACCTCGGGTTCAACACCTCTCCCGCCAATGTGGAGGCGCACAATTGGATTGGGACCGTGGGCGCACGGCTGGCCTTTGGGTTTTTCCTCGTGTTCGGGCTTCCCGCTTTTTTGATTCCCGAGGCGCTGGTGTTGGTAGGGTTGGGCTGCCTTTTCGCCCGGCTCAGTTACATTCAGCGCCGCTGGTTGTGGACTTCGGTGTTGATTCTGGCATGGATGGGTCTGCTCGATCTGTACAACGGCTATCTAGTCAATTTCAGCCAGGATTACGGCATTCCGTCCGCCGGAGGTATGATCGGCAAGGGCATGAACCGCGTGGTGTTTAGCCACTTCGGCACACCGGGCGCGACCATTCTTTTCCTGACCATTTTCTGCCTGAGCGCCCTTTACCTCACTAATTTTCAACTGGGTTCATGGCTGCGTGATCGATGGGAGGATTATCAACTCGCCAAAGTGGCCGGGCCGGACAAGGGCCCGCGTGGTTTGGCTGCGGCGGAGGAGGCACGCGCTTTGGAAAAACGCTCCAAGGATTTGGAGAAGCAGAAGAAAAAGCTCGAAGGTGAGCTGGCCGGTTCAGGCCCAGAAGAAGTCATCGGTAAATCCGGCCTGGGCGCGGATTTGCAACCGGTGCCTGAACCCATGGTGAGGGATCTCAGCCAATCGCACGCGCGCACTCCCAAGAAGACAGGAAAAGGAACTCCGGCCGATGACGGTCTTTTTCCTCCACTCGATGCCGAACCCGCCGAAGTAATTCCGGCGGCTGAGGTCCGGGCAGCGACCTCGGCGGACATCCTGGGGCGCGGAGCCAAAAACGAATTGAAGGCGGACAAATCGGCGGACGACGACGCCCTGCCTTTGCCGCTGCCGACTCCTACACCCGCCGGTCGCGGCCGCATGGCGGCACGCAAATCAAAGCCGATTACCGTCGCGTCCACCCCCTTGATTGGCAATTACCAGTTGCCCAAGATGAACCTGCTCAACCAGCCTGAGCCGGTAACAAAGCCCACTGAGTCAAAGGAAGAGCTGATGGCCAACGCGCGGTTGATGCAGAGCACGCTGGCGCAGTTCGATATCGATGTGTCGTTGGGCGACATCACCAAGGGGCCGACCATCACCCGGTATGAGTTGCATCCTGCGCCCGGCGTGAAGCTGGAGAAAATTTCCGCGCTCAACAACAACATCGCCGCCGCCCTCAAGGCTGAGCGTCTCAACATCCTGGCGCCCATTCCCGGCAAAAGCTCCGTCGGCATCGAGGTGCCGAACCTGGTGAAAACCAAGGTCATCATGCGCGACCTGTTGGAATCCGATGAGTGGATCAACACCAAGGCCCGCATACCGCTGGCACTCGGTAAGGATGTTTACGGTCAACCGATTATTGCCGATCTCGCGGAGATGCCCCATTTGCTGATCGCGGGCAGCACCGGCTCGGGTAAATCCGTCTGCATCAATTCCATCGTGGCCTCGTTGCTCTACAAGTTTTCGCCGGATGAGCTGCGCTTCGTAATGATCGATCCCAAGGTGGTCGAGCTTCAGCAGTACAACAGCCTGCCTCATCTGGTGGTGCCGGTCGTGACGGATCCCAAAAAAGTGGTGCTCGCGCTGCGCTGGGTGGTCAACGAAATGGAGAAGCGCTACCAGATTTTTGCGAAGGTCGGCGTGCGCAACATCAAATCCTTCAACGAACGGCCCAAGCATAAGCCGGTGCCGCCCGCCGAACCGGAACTGCCGCTCGTGGCCAAGAAGGAAAAAATTGAGGCGGGGGCCGACGGTTTTGCCGTGGAGGTGGATGAGGAAATTGTCGTGCCGCGCGACGACGAGATCGTGATCCCTGAAAAGTTGAGCTATGTCGTGGTCATCATTGACGAGTTGGCGGACCTGATGCTGGTGGCACCCGCCGACGTGGAAATGGCCATTGCCCGCATCACGCAGATGGCGCGCGCGGCGGGCATTCATTGCATTGTCGCGACGCAGCGGCCGAGCGTCGATGTCATCACCGGCGTAATCAAGGCGAACATCCCGGCGCGTATCGCGTTTCAAGTGGCGGCCAAGGTGGACTCGCGCACGATTCTCGACGCGATGGGGGCTGATAAACTTTTGGGCAAGGGCGACATGCTTTATCTCCCGCCCAGTTCGGCCAAGCTCACCCGCGTGCAGGGCGTGCTCATCACCGACCAGGAAATCCAGGACATCGTCGATCACATCAGCAAGCAGGGCAAACCCAGCTACGAGATGGAGATTCACAAGCAACTTTCCAAACCCGCAGCGAGCTACGGGGATGAAAGCGGCATCGACGAGGACGAGGAGCTCATCCAGCAATGCATCGAGGTCATCCGCAGTGAACAAAAGGCCAGCGTCTCGCTGATGCAACGCCGCCTGCGCCTCGGCTACACCCGCGCCGCGCGCATCATGGACGAGTTGGAAAACCGCGGTATCGTAGGCCCCAGCAAAGGCGCGGAACCGCGTGACATTTTGATCGACCTGGACGGCGGCGGCGCCGATGGCGCAGGGGAATAGGAAATAGTCCTTCCCCGGCTTGGTAGCCGCACGCCTTTAGGCCGCCGGTTGGAACAATGTACTTCCTCCACTCAATAATCCGCGGCTTGATTTGTTCGGCGGCGCTGATGCTTTGCCTTGGCGCCCGCGGCCAGTCCTACGGGCTGACCGGGCGGCCATCGGTGGGGCCTTTCCTGGACAACCGGATGCCGGAGGCCGCGCCGACGGTTTCGGGCGAATGGTCAACCGTGCCGGCGTTCCCCGACCTGTATTTCACCAACGCCGTGGGGCTGTCGTCCGTGCCCGGCACCGACCGGTTCTGCGTTTGGGAAAGGGAAGGCCGCGTGTGGACCTTTGTCAACGTCTCCAACACGACTCAGAAAACCCTGATGCTCGACCTCAGCAGCCAGTGTCAGGGCTGGGGTGATTCGGGGCTGCTCGGGCTGGCGTTTCACCCGGGTTTTGAGACGAACCGACTTCTGTTTGTCTATTACACATGGGTTGCACCCGGTACGGTTGCGGGCGACCCCAACACCCGGCCGCCGCACACCATCGCCGGCAAATACCATGACCGCCTGGCGCGTTTCACGCTGGACTCGGCGGGCGTGGCAGTTCCCGGCTCCGAGCTGGTGCTGGTGGACCAGACGGGAAACGACACCTGGCACAATGGCGGCGGGCTTTTCTTCCATCCCGGCAACGGCTTCCTCTACTGGACGGATGGCGATGACAACAATGGTAGCAACAACCAGGTCATCAATCACAATCTGTTCTCCGGCGTGTTCCGCATCGACGTGGACCAACGGGGCGGGGCTATCAGCCACGCCATTGTCAAGCAACCGGCCGATGGCGTGACGGCGAACTATTTCATTCCGAACGACAATCCCTTCGTCGGCCAGCCGGAGGTGCTCGAGGAATTCTTTTGTCTGGGGCTGCGCAGTCCGCATCGCATGACGATGGATCCGCCGAGCGGACGGATTTTTATCGGCGACGTCGGCCAGGCCACGCGTGAGGAGATCAACGTCATCGAACCGGGCGAGTCGGGCCTGAATTTTCAATGGGACCACATCGAAGGGGCGCAGGGCGATTTAACGCCACCATTTCCCGGCCTGAGCCGCCGGCCGATTCTGGATTACACCCACAGCGACGGATTGGCGGTGATCGGCGGCTACGTGTATCGCGGAAGCGAGTTCGCCGCCGACCTGGGCGGGCGATATATTTTCGGCGACTATGTCACCCGGACGATTTGGGCCATGGATGAATCCACAACGCCGGCAGGCAAAATCGCCCTGACCACCTTACCGCTGGGCGATGGACCGAACTCCGGCTTGGACTACACTGGCCTGTCCTCTTTTGGAGTGGATCAAAACGGAGAACTCTACCTGTGCCAGATGAGCGGTGTGGGCGGGCGCATTTACAAACTCGCGCGCGCTGGGCCGCCAGCGGCACGCCGGCCGTTGCCCACCTTGCTTTCGCAAACGGGGGCGTTCGCCGATCTCGCCCTCCTCGCGCCGGCGGCCGGGCTCATTCCCTACACGGTCAACTCGCCGTTGTGGTCCGACGCTTCCGTCAAGACGCGATGGGTGGCCGTCCCGACGAACGCCTTTATCACGTTCGCATCCACGGGCGCATGGACGTTCCCGGGCGGCGCGGTGTTCGTGAAGCATTTTGAACTTTCCACCAACGACACCCATCCCGCCCTCCGACAACGACTGGAAACGCGCCTGCTCGTTCGCGACACCAATGGGACGGTGTACGGTGCCAGCTACAAGTGGCGCGCCGACAACAGCGATGCGGATCTGGTGTCCACGACGATGAGCGAGGACATTCTCATCACCACGGCGACTGGCCCGCGCACCCAGTCGTGGACTTATCCGGGCCGCCAGGATTGTCTCCGCTGCCACACGTCGGCGGCGGGCGGCGTGCTCGGAGTCAAGACCCGTCAACTCAACGGCGATTTCACTTATCCTTCGAACAACATCACCGATAACCAACTCCGGGCCTGGAATCACATCGGACTGTTCAGTTCGCCGGTCAGTGAGGGCGCGATCGCTGGCTTTGCGAAACTGGTGCCGGTGACCGACGCGAATGCGACGCTGGAATTCCGGGTGCGCTCCTATCTCGACGTCAACTGTGCCCACTGCCATCGACCCGGCGGGGTGGTGGCGCTGTTCGATGCGCGGTGGGACACTCCCTTGAACCGGCAAGGACTGATCAATGGCTTGGTGGTAAATGACCTGAACCTCCCTGGCGCCAGGGTGGTGGTGCCCGGCGAACCTGGTAAATCCATTCTCCTCCAACGCGCCAACAGTCTTGCCGCGATCAAGATGCCGCCCCTCGCAAAGAATTTGATGGATGACGCCGCCGTCGCCGTAATGTCCGAGTGGATTGGGGCACTGACTCCTCCGCCGAGGCTGGAAGCTGGTACGGGCGGATTCAACGGGGGTGTTCAGTTCTGGTTGGTGGGTTCGAAAG
>JANYDC010000128.1 GCA_025359965.1 Pedosphaera sp. | reverse complement strand
TCACCGAGGCCACGACGGTTAGAATCGACCATGTTTTCAAGGTCTGCGCCACACTCAATTGCAAATATTCCTTCACAAACCAAAATCCTCCATCGTTGACGTGCGACGCAAAAAGAGAACCAGCCCCCATCGAGACCACCATCCACTCCGGACGAACTGTCGTCCCGCCGGAAAGCATCGGAGCCAACAACCCGGCGGCAGTGGTGATCGCCACGGTCGAACTGCCGGTGGCAATGCGCACCACGGCGGCGAGCAGCCAGGCCAACAAAATAGGCGCGACGTGCCATTGCTGTGCGGCTTGGGCGATGGCTGATCCCAACCCACTGGCGGTAATCACGCGGTTGAACCCTCCGCCTGCGCCCACAACCAGCAGAACCGCAGCGGTCGGCCCGAGGGATTGCTCAAGTTGCCGACCAAGCTCCCCCATCCTCAAGCCAGCGGAAGCTGAGAGCCAAATCATGCCGAAGAGCACGGCCGCAGTCATGGCCACCAGGGGCGCACCAAGAAATTCCAAGCAACTTCTCAGGCCTGAGCCTGACTCGAGAAGAAAGCTCGCCCCGGTGGAGAGGAGCATCAATCCCACAGGCAACAGGGTGAGCACCAGCACAGCCCACAAGGCTGGACGAATAAGAGGCGGGGGATTGAGGTCTGGTTTCGCCGCAAAACCAGTGGATGAAGTAATTCCCACATGCCGGGCAAACCAGCCCTTGAGCATGGGGCCCGCGGCCACAGCGGTTGGCACTCCAACCAAGAGTGCGTATAAAATTGTCCTGCCAGCATCAGCTTTCAATACGCCCAGGGCGACCATGGGACCGGGATGAGGAGGCACAAGCCCATGTGCGGCGGCCAAACCTGCCACCATGGGAAGGCCAAGACTTGCCACGGAAACCCCTTGTTGGAGAGCCATCGCACGAACCACGGGAATGAGCAGAACCACCCCCACTCCAAAAAAAACAGGCAACCCCACCACCAAACCGACCGCAGCCATGCCCAAGGCAAGACGCGCCACACCAAACCAGCTGAGTAAATACTCGGCCAGAAGGGCTGCTCCGCCCGAGACTTCCAGCAATTTGCCCAGCAAAGCCCCCAAGGCCACTACCATGGCGATGGAGCCGAGGGTGTTGCCCACGCCATCCCCAAAAATACGTGCGAGATCCCCCAACCCCACTCCTGTGGCCACGCCAAGGTAAAGCGAAGCGCAAACCAAGGCTAAAAAAGCAGGGAAACGAGCTTTGAGAATAAGGAGCACCAGTCCGGCCACAGCCACCAACAGGTGGATCCAAGCAATGGGCGGGACTGTGGCGCTGGTCATGAGTTCAACTCAAAAATGGCTTCGATTTCCACGGCGATTCCTCCAGGCAAGGATCCCATGCCGACCGCGCTCCGTGCACCAATGCCATTTTCACGCCCGAACACTTCGGCAAAAAGCTCACTGCAACCATTGATGACCTTGGGGTGTTCACCGAATTCCGCCGTGCAGTTCACCATACCCAGCAGTTTTATCAGACGCTTCACGCGATCCAGCGTGCCCAACTCCTGGCGAAGAGTGGCGAGGATGGTGAGACCGACCTGACGAGCCGCAGCCTGCCCCCCTGAGAGGTCCATATCCGCCCCAACCCGGCCAATGATTAATGTTTTGTCCGCTCTCAAAGGGCCATGCCCCGAGACATAAGCCATGCTTCCACATACCACGAGCGGGCGGTAGACTCCGACCGGTTTTGGGGCGGGGGGAAGCTCAAGACCAAGCTCCTTGATTCGATGTTCAAAACTCATATTGGTGCGATTGAATTAGCGGCAGCTACAAAAGACCAGCGAACCTTATGCGGAGCAATAAAAAACCACAACCTTCGCAAGTGTCAGGCACTGGGCGCGTCTCATTTTTCTTGGGGCGGAGCGTGGGGATTGGGCAGGCCGCGACTCCGTTGGGATTTAACCGCTATTGGCGTTTACGGCTACCCGATTAATTTGGAACTTATTTGCGCTGCCACCAGAACATGCGCTCCAAGCCGGTTCGGTTGGGATAGGAACGGGGCACCCAGTCTTCCAGCAGATCAAACCAGGGGGAGAACCGGGACACCACTTCGTTTCGATCAGTCCCGAAGGGAGGGCCCTCCGTGTCGGGGATAAAATAATGCACGGCCAGCAAATGACCTCCGGGGCGAACTCGTTTTGCGGCTGCGCGCACGTAGGAATCGCGTTGATTGGGATCAATCGCACAAAACAGGGTGTGCTCAAAAAGCCAGTCGCTGCTTTCCACCGGTTCATCCGCCAAGAAATCCCGCACCTCAAATCTCAACCCGGCTTGGCCTTTGTAGAGAGAAGAAGCCGCCGCCACAGCGCTGGGCGCGAGATCAAGACCCAAGGTTGAAAATCCTGCGTTGGCCCACACATGGGCGTCGTACCCAAAGCCACAGCCGGGGACAAGAACTGCACCTCGTGCGAGGCCGGGGCGTGCTGCTAAAAAATCGACTAAGCCGGGCGATGGCTCATTTTTGTTCCAAGGCGTGTCGCCTGTCTGATATTTTTCCTCCCAATTGGTCATGATTGGCGCTGTTGTGTTGAAGGCAAAGACTTGATCAAAGAGTACAATTGATCAAGCCCCGCGCCAACCATCTGATTTCCGTGGGCGAAAAGAACCCGTCGCAAATCGAGATCAAGTAATTGCTGCAAAGAGCGCTGGAGGAGCACTTGATCGGAGCAATATTTGGCGGGCAGAATCTCCAACCCGCGCGCGGGCAGGTTCACCAAAGCATCGCCCACGACTAAGATTCGCTGCCGGGGGTGGAAGTAAGCGGTTTCAAATTCCGCGCCTCCCGGCAGCGAAATACAAATCCAACTGCCGCGCCTAACCCGGATATCGATCATGGTGGGCGAGAGATTTGGACAATGCACTTTTGGGGCGGTGTGGAAATGGTTCTCGGCGCTGCGAAGCCATCCAACCGTATCGCGCGGGTGATTCGCGTTGGTCAAAAAAATCTGGCATTCTTGCACCGCTCCGAAAAAGGAAGGCAGGAGTCCAGGCGCAAGGGGAATGGGATCAAAAAGTGAAATCAATCCCTGCTCGATCAAAGCATGAGACCGAAGTTCAACTTTGTGATGAGGTGAATAGGCGGACCAGCACCATAACCCCGGCTCCAACCGGTCAATTGACGCGGCGGTCGGCAGGGGCTCAGTGCAGCTCAAATTCATTCAACGGTCACAGAATGGCCATTTTCCCGCGCGGAAAGGCCAAGAATGAAGGGAACGGCACGTTCGGCCCAGCGAGTCGGGGAAGGATGGCTCATGGCGGCGTCACCAAAACAGGAGCGGAGCATGTCCGTATCAATCACGCCCGGATTAAGCGGAATCGCAGCCATGCCCGGGGGTAATTCCATGGCCAGGGCCTGCGTGAGACCCTCGATGGCGAATTTAGTGGCGCAGTAAGGGGCTACATCAGCGGCGACGGCACGTCCCCAACCGGAGCTAAAATTAACGATCACTCCGCTTTTGCGCTCCACCATGGCAGGTACAAAGTGGCGAATTAAGTTAGCGACACCCTTGATATTCACGTCGATCACTCGATCAAATTCGGCTGCAGGAATTTTCCAAAGGCTGGAATTTGAATTGATCACCGCCGCGTTATTGATCAAGAAATCAGGCGGACCGCAGCGTGAAATAACATCGGCTGCCCAAGCTGCCACGGCTGCATCGTCGGAAACATCCACCCGGGCAAAACCATGTAGCTCGGGATGCTTTTCGCGCAGTGACTCAAGGGCTGAAGAGTCACGTCCGCAGCCCTGCACGACATGGCCCTCACGGATGAACCCATCCAACATTACTTTTCCCAAACCGCGGGTGACACCCGACAGTACTATCAATTTTTTTGTATTTTTGCGCATTCCACAAATAGAGATCCAGCTTACACATTTAGGCTGCTTTTAATCACCCCGACCCACGCGGAAATTAGCCATGCCTGATTTATTGAGCAACCCTTTTGACTGAAAGTTGGAGGATCTTTTCCAACCATAAATTGCTGTGCGATCAAACTCAGACGGGCTTGACTTTAACCGTGGCCGCTTAAGAATTTGCCCCGATGTCAAAAACGACCAGCGCTCAGTTTGAAAACGTAACAGCCATCGCGAAAGCGAACGTCTATTTCGACGGCAAAGTGGTGAGTCACACCATCATTTTCAAGGATGGCTCTAAGAAAACGCTGGGCTTGATCTATGGGGGCAGTTTTCACTTTGGCACCCAGGCTGCGGAACGCATGGAAATCGTGGCAGGAACCTGTCACGTAAAACTGGATGGCACGGCCGAAACACTTGCCTACGAGGCTGGCACCCATTTTGATGTTCCGGGCAATTCGGGATTTCAAATCACGGTGCCCGGCGGGATCTGTGAGTACATTTGCTCGTTCCTTCCCTGACCAAGCACGGTTCCGGTGGGGATTGGATTCCCTGCAAGAAATGAGCCGACGGGGAGTCGCTTCCCACCTTCGCGCTGCAACTCCAGAATCCTAAGACTTCCCTTTCCGCAAGCGACCACTAAACCATTGGTGTCTGACAAAAGCACCTGGCCCGGAGGTCCTGAGATTTCCTCGTTGAGCATGCAACGCCAGAGTTTGAGAATCCTTGGTTTGCCTGCTTCTTCCCACGAGGTTTGAGCGCCTGGCCACGGGAAAAAAGCCCGGATTCGGCGGTCCAAATCCACCGCCGAAAGGTGCCAATCGACAATGCCGTCTTCCTTCACAATTTTGCGGGCGTAAGACACGCCGTCGGCGATCTGCGGTTGAGACTCAATTTCACCACGCAACCATGGGTTTAAGTGTGATCGCACTATTTCAGCGCCTAGCACGGCTAATCGATCGTGAAGGGAGGCCCCGGTGTCCTGTAACGAGATGGGCGTTTCTACCGTGGCCACAACCGGCCCGGTATCCATGCCGACGTCCATCTTCATTAAGGTTATGCCGGTAATCGCATCCCCCAGGGCAATAGACCATTGGATGGGCGCGGCACCGCGATGGCGGGGGAGAAGAGAGGTGTGAACATTGAGGCAACCACAACGAGGCACATCAAGCAGTGCCTGGGGAAGAATTTGGCCATAGGCCAGAACTACGGCCACATCGGGCTTTGAGGCTGCGAATTGCGCTAGAAAACCCGGCTCCCGGGCCTTGGCGGGTTGGAACACAGGAATGCCATGCTTCAAGGCAAACTGTTTGGAGGGCGGATGTTCAAGGTGCAGATTTCGTCCTTTGGGACGATCTGGTTGAGCCACCACGGCCACCAGTTCAACGCCCTCCATTGAACGCAGAGCTTCGAGCGTTGGGAGGGTGATTTCGGGGGTGCCGAAAAAGACGACTCGGCTTTGAACCATGCAAGGAATGCGTTAGAGCGCTTTCGCCAGAATATCCAGAATGTTGCGGAGAACATCGACCGGGCTCTGTGTGGAATCCACAGTGTGAACCAAGGATGAGCCGTAATGTTCCAGGACCGGACGGGTCTCGCGCTCGTAGGTGGCCAAGCGCTGTTTAATGATATCCAGGTTGGCATCATCAAGACGGTTCTCGCGAAGGGCACGCCGTTGGAGGCGTTCCACCATCTTCTGCATATCCGGACAGGCCAGATTGATCAGCGCCCGAACATCCAAAGTTTCGGCCAAGATGCGTGCCTGTTCGGGATTGCGAGGGATTCCATCCAAAACCAGGGTATCGCGCTCCGGGTGGAACCGGTGGCTTTGCTGGGCGGATTTAATGGTCTCGCGCCATAGACGGACGGTGGGTTCATCGGGCACCAATTGGCCCCGGCTGGAATAATCGATGAAAATGCCGCCCAATTCGCTGTCAATGGTCAGATTGCGAAAAACATCCCCGCACGCGCAATGGAAAAAATTGGGAATGGTGCCCAAAATTTTGCCCTGAGTCCCCTTACCCGAGCCTGGCGAGCCAAAAAGAAGTACAGTCTTGTAGCGCGAGTTCATAAGGTCACTTGGCGTCTTTGTGGCGAAGAATCACTTCGTTAATTTCTCCAAACCCAATGGCAGCCTCACTCGTGCCCCGCAATAGTTGGACGTGGATTTCGTTGGCGGAAATTCGGCTGATCCGGCGTCCAACAATTTCGGCCTTGGCGGTACGGAACACCAAAACCTTGTCCGGGTCGCTGGGCATCATGCGGAAGAAGCCTGAAAACTTTGTCTCGAAGAAACGACGATCAAAGGTCACTTCATCGCGTTTGAACACCTGGGGTCCACCCGAGTCTGCGGGGGTGGCCTTGGCGTGGGCGGCCACTCCAAGCCCCCCAGCATTTGGCTTTTTCTCGTCCATGGGCCCGCCAATGGTGGAGGCCGCAGAGGCGGCAGACCCATCGCCCTGGGCGCTGGGAGCCGAACCTTCAGTAGGCATTGAAAGATAAAGCAACGGACCCAACACAGGAAAAACAAGCGATACAACTAAAACAATGGGCACTGGTTTATTGCGATACTTGGCGATGTGGAAAGCCGCAAAAAGGTTGGATGCATAAAGCGCGATAATCACAGCCAGCATGACGGGAGATCCGAGGGAGGAAAAAAAACGGGGCTTGCCAGATGGCAACTCGACTCGGGGCACTTCCTTGAGAATGATCTCCTTTTTCTTAACCTTTTCTTTTTTCTTCACTTCAACGGCCACTTCGATGAAGGGGGTGACAAACTTGCCGGCGACCGGATTTGTGGACAGTTGTTGCAATGTCTCCTGAGTCAGGCGCGGCCATGATACGCGCGGAGTGAATCCGCCGGAGTCGAGGGTAAACACCACTCCGTCATCCGTGGCGGAGGCCACACGACCGTTGTAAATATCGCCGTTGGTCAGCTTGAATTCGGCCGCAGACAAACTGAACGCGGCGAGCAGGCAAACCAACAGAAACAAAGGCAATCGACAAAAATTTAAGCGCATTGACGCCAAGGTGGATACAAGTCTCATAACTGTTTGAAAAGAAAATAACCATCAATCAACCATGCACGATCACGCTTCCGAGCCGGTCGGCCAATTCCTCAATGGTCCAGTTGGAACGTTCATTCTCCAAAGCATCGGCCGCAGCACCATGCTGCCAGACCGCCCAGAGCAGCCCTCTTAAAGGGTTTTCGGCATAGGGACTCTGAGCCATGACCCCGCCAATGTAACCGGCCAGCAAATCTCCTGCCCCTCCCTGGGCCATACCAGCGTTCCCGCTGGCGTTGAGATAAATTTTCCCATGACTCCGGCCCAAACAGGTCATCCGCCCCTTGAGAATCACCCAGCAATCCCCATAGCGGGCGGACAATTTTCTTACCGCAGCCGGTCGATCTGCCTCCACTTCATCCACGGAACATTGGAGCATTCTAGATGCCTCGCCAGGATGCGGGGTAATCACACGGGCAGCACTGGTCACCAATGGTCCGGGAGGAACCCAATCCAGACTGCTGGCATCAACAACCCACGGAGCCGCGCCCTTTTGCCACTGCCTGCGCAAAAACTCGCGGAGCCCTTGAGGAAGGGTCGGCGCGGCAAAGCCCGGCCCCCACACCATGGCGGTCATTTTGGCGGGCAGGGTGAAAGAGTCAGCCCACGGCTGGACCATGGCGGACTGCAACTGCGAGGCAACAGCGGGAAAAGTTTCCGGCATCGTCACTACCGTGACCAATCCGGGACGGGCACGGGAGGCGCCTCTGGCCGCCAGAACGGCCGCACCATGGTAGCCCAGACTGCCGGCCACGATGACCACATGCCCAAAATCGCCCTTATGTGCCTGGGCGGATCTGCGAGGGGGTTCGCCCACAAAACTCAGGCCGTCGCTCCAAAACAACTCAGGATCAAAATGGCTGGGGGTCAATCCGATATCGCGGGCAACCTCAAGCCGACCTACAAACGGAGCGGCAGATTCCCTAACCAAGCCCCGTTTCACTGCGCCGAGTGTTAGCGTCACGTCTGCAACAATGGCCGCCCCCCGCATCAACCCGGTATCAGCATCAAGGCCGGAAGGAACGTCAACCGATAACACCGGACGGCCCGAATCATTGATCAGCTGAATCAAAGCCGTCCAATCAGATGAAAGGTCGCGGTCAAGTCCAATGCCCAACAACCCGTCAATGACAAGGGCTGGTCTATCGCGGAGGATGGAGGTGAGTTGTAGCAGTGCTTGCTCGGGCGATTGCGTGTTAAGCAACCTGACTTCACGTTCTTCCATATACGGGATGGCCGCACGGCAATCATCGCCGTTGTGGCCTTTGCCCGCCAAGACCGCGATCAATTCGCCGGGCCGGGTCATCAGCCTGGCCCTTTCGGCAACCAACCTGCCGACGTTGGCAATCACTTCAAGCTGCGCCACGCCAGCCGCCCAGGATTCGGTTTCCCAGGCTCTCATTTCGGCAACGCTGATAATTGGTTCTGGCATATTGTGGCTCTCTTGAACTCAAAAAAATCTCACTGTCTTCCCGGAGCAACGCGGAAAATCTAGCACGACCGTTGCCAACATTGAACGGATTTACAGAAAAATCGGCGGGGCTTCGCTCGATATCAAGCCGGGAGCCAGGAATTATTGGCCAGCCACTGACTGGCTTTTTGAAAGTCCGTGTAAATATGGGCCGACCAACCTCTGCGCAGCGCGGCCTCCACATTTTCCTCGCGGTCATCAAAATAGATCAGTTCCGGTCCGGAGAACCCGGTACTTGCCTCAACCGCTTCGTAAATCGGGACCGAAGGTTTCATGCAGCCCTGCTCGTAAGACAAAACATACGAGTCGAATTCAGAAAAAAACGGAAAGCGCACCCGGATGAAATCCACCACCAAATCACTCGTGTTTGAAAAAACGTGGGTGGAAAGGCCTGCCGAACGAAACCGGCGGTTCAATTGGATCATCTCGGGGATCTCCCAGAAAATATCAGTAAAATCCCGAGCGAACTCCTGTGCCGTACCCCCGTATCCGGCTGCGCGCACGAAATCAGCCTGAAATTCCCGCCTTGAAATCAGCCCAGTTTCAAACCGATGAAGCAGCGGAGTCTGATTGATTATGGCCATGATCCCCGCTGCGTCAGCTGTGCATTGGGGTGCCAGGGCGAGGGCGGCGCGGTTAAAATCAAAATCCAACAGCACCTTCCCGAGATCGAATACAACGGCACGTGGCTTTAATAAATCCATGGGATGTTTCGGGTCTTATTGAATACTGTGACGCCCCTGCAAAGCGCGACCCAGAGTGACTTGATCGGCGTATTCCAAACCGCCTCCAGCGGGCAGGCCTTGTGCGAGTCGAGTCAGTGTGATCCCCTTCCCTTCTAGCAGTTTTGCCAGATAATAGCAGGTGGCCTCGCCTTCGACGTCGGACGGCAGAGCAATGATGATTTCCCTAATCCCTCCTGCCCCGGCGCGATCAATCAATTCGGTAATGCGCAGATCACTGGGTTCCACCCCCCTGACCGGAGATATCTTGCCCCCCAAGACATGGAACACGCCCCTGTATTGCCCGGCCTTTTCGAACAAGAGGATGTCTGTCGGTTTCTCCACCACGCAGACCACGGAGGAATCGCGGCCATCATCAGCGCAAAGCGGGCACAACTCTGATCCGCTCAAACCACCGCATCGCGAGCAAAGTAGCACCATGGACTTGGAATCCGTGATGGCTTGGGCGAGCAGTACGGCGTCGCGCTCCGGACCGAGCGCAATGTGGAGGGCCAAACGCTCGGCGGATCGGGGGCCCACGCCGGGCAGGCCCCGCAGGGCCTCCACCAGCCTGACCACTGGCATGGGCAGCGGCACGTTACATCAACCCCGGGATATTGAACCCCTGAGTGACTTTGCCCATTTCCGCGTCGGAAATCTCCTTCGCCTGGGTCAGGGCGCTATTGACCGCCATCAGCACCATTTCCTCGACCACTTGCGCGTCCGAAGGATTCAATGCCTGGGGATCAATCTTAATGGAAGCCAGAGTGCCGTTGCATTTGGCAACTACTTTGACGGCACCTCCGCCGCTGGTGGTTTCCACCATGCGTGCGGCCAGACCGGTTTGGACTTCCTCAATTTGACGCTGGATACGCGTCGCCTGCTTCATCAATTTACCAATGCTCGACATAGTTGATTAAATATCACTTAACCCTTGGTGCACCCTCGACTTCAAGCCCGCACTTCAATGATTTCACCTTTGAACAGTTCCAGCGCCTTCTTGATCAGCGGATCATTCTGGAAATCCTCCTTGTTCAAAATCACCGGCACGACTTTCTCCTTCTTGGGTTCTGCCGCCGCCACCGGGCTGGAAGGTACGCTTACAGATGGCTTGGACGCGGAAAATTCTAGGGCAGCCTCGGCTGGCGGAACCCAACCTGCCGGCGCTTTGGTCAGGATAAACTTCACTGAAACCTGCGCATGGCCAATTTCCTTCAAACTGGCCTCCAGTGCCTGCTTGTTCTTTGAGTTATCCACCACCGACAAATGATCCGGCATGGACGAGTCAAACCCGATCACCAAAAACTTGGCATCCAAGGAAACAGGGAAAGCATCATTAAAGAGACTCCGGGTGAAGGAGTTTTTCTGTTTCAGCAGCTGCATCACTTGTGGCCAGACCGAATTGATATCGCCGGCCATCGAGATGGGCTGGACTGGTGCAGGCGTAGCGACAGGCGCGGCAGGGGTTTGCCATGGAGGCGTGTCCTGCAAGGTTAGCGGAGCCGCAGCCGGGCGTTCCGCAACGGCTGGCGCGACGGGTTTCGGTGGAGCAGCGGACTCTGGAACCACAATCGCCTTGGCAGGCGCACGCGGCGGCTCGGCAACCAGAGCGGATGCCGGAGTGGAGTCCCGCAGGGTTTTCAAACGATCCAAGACCGTGTCCAAATTCACCGAGTTTCTTGCCTGGGCGGCACGCAGCATGGCCACTTCCAGCATGATTTTTTTGGAGATCGCCTCGCGCATGCGGCCTTCCGCGTCGCTCAGGATTTCCATGATTCGCGTCACAGCCGAAGTGGTGGTGATTTCTGTGTGGGCTTTCAACGCGCCGGCTTCAGCCTCGGAAACCTCCAGAAGGCTCAGATCTCCCTTTGAAACGGTGTAGACCACCAAGTTGCGAAAATAACCCAGCAAATCGCCCAGCAAGCGCGAGAGATCCTTGCCGTTCTTCGACAACTCGTTCAAATCTCGCAATACCTGCGGAATCGCACCGGTCAAAATGCCCTGCGCAAGATCAAGCAACTGGCTGCGAGCGGTCAGGCCGAACATGGAGAGCACGTCGTCCTCGACGATTTTTTCACCGCAAAAACTAATAAGCTGGTCGAGCGTCGATTCCGCATCGCGCATGCCGCCGTCCGCTCCGCGTGCGATGGCGTGAAGCGCGGCATCGTCGATGGAGACATTCTCCAACCCGGCAATGTAAGCGAGATGCTTAACGATCAACGCGGAAGAGATGCGGCGAAGATCGAACCGCTGACACCGCGAAAGAATGGTGGGGAGCACTTTTTCCGCCTCGGTGGTGGCGAACATGAACTTCACATGCTCAGGCGGTTCTTCAAGTGTCTTCAGAAGCGCGTTGAAAGCTTCCTTGGTCAGCATGTGGACTTCGTCGATGATGAAGATTTTGTACTTCGAAGAGGCCGGAGCGTATTTCACCGTCTCGCGCAGTTCACGAATCTCCTCGATGCCACGATTGCTGGCTCCGTCAATCTCCAAGACGTCCAGCGAGCGGCCTTCCGCGATTTCCCTTGCCTTGGGATCTTCCTCAGGAAACTCCGCCTTGGGTCCATCCGTACAGTTCAGGCATTTGGCAAAAATACGGGCGATGGTGGTTTTGCCCGTTCCCCGGGGACCCACGAACAAATAGGCATGGGCAATTCGGTTGGCCCGAATGGCATTCGTTAACGTCTGCGTGACATGATCCTGACCCACCACGTCGCTGAAACGCTGGGGCCGGTACTTGCGGGCAATAACTTGGTAGGAACCCATGGCAAAAATTGACTGCAAAACCGTAGTCGAACCCGCCCAGATCGGCAACCTTCATCATTAACATATTGAGGGTAAGGCTGTGGTTGTCTAGGCAAGGCTTCGGCGAATGGTTGTGGTCAGCGTGACTTATGCTCAGTCAACAAAAATGGCGACCATTGCTGGTCGCCATTTCGTACTGCAATGAATGATCAGATCAAGGGATCGCGTGGATGGTGTTTTGCACCACTTGATCGATTGACTCGCCGCTCCTGTTCTTGAGGCTGAATTTGATTTGTGACTGCATCGAGGGTGCAAGGTCGGGAATGGTAAGAGTCACTGTTTTACCGTCAGCAGACAGTTTGGCAGAGGTGACTTCGAGTTTGTCGTGGCCCACTTTCTTGGGATCTTTCACGGAAACTTCAGGAGAACCGTAGTCGGAGCTGCGGCGATAGTTCCACATTTCTGCGGAATAGTTCTGCGCGTCGGTTGCTTCCTTGGCGTCCAAAGCCTGCGTGAATGACAGGTGCACACCCTGCTTGTCGACCTTCAGGCCGCTGACCGATCGGACGGGATTTCCGGTATAACGCACGCGGTCCAAACCAGCCAACTTGACGGCCTTGGTCTGCCAACCTTGAAGGCCGGCCACGTAGAGCTGTCCATCAAGCGGGTTAAATTTTAGCCGCATGGAGGAGGAGGTGAACTTGACGGGGATGCGAACGGCACCCCCCTGCATCTGCTCGCCCACCTGTTGTTTCATGATCAGATAGATCGCGCACTCACCATAGGACGCGTGCAGGAGTTCGCCTTTGTAAGGTCCCCATTTGTCGCTGTTAACCCACACCTGACCACCGCCGGAATTATCCCAACCGTTGTGAGACAACCACAGCATCGGAGGGTTGAAGGGAGGAATGGGCGACTTATGGGCGCTGTTTTCAACGCCGTAGAATCCGCCGGGTTTGATCCAATTGATCGGGCATGATGGCATCCAACTTCCTTCGTTGTCGCAAGTGGTGATCTGGTCGTTCCATGGATTGATGCCGATGCCGTTGGGCGCACGGAAACCAGTGGCGACGACTTCAAATTTTTTGCCATCCTTGGAAACCTTCATCAAAGTGCCGGCGTTGGCGGCAATGTGTTCAAAACCACGTCCGCCCGGATTCACCGGCGAGGCTTTGGCGAAGTAGAAATTACCATTGCGATCCGTCTGGAGATCAAAAAGGAATTCGTGGAATCCTTCGCTGGAGGTATAGTCGTTGTTGAAATTTTCGTAGTAGTCGGCTTCGCCGTCGTTGTTCAAATCATGGTAACGAGTGATCTGGTCGCGACCGGAGGTATAGATCACATCGTTGACAATCTTGAGTCCGATTGTCTCGTACATGCCGGAGGCAAAGCGATGCCACTGAAGATTCTCCAATTTGTCATCGATGCCAGAAACAATCCACACATCACCATCCCAACTGCTCAAGGCGGCGCGTTTGCCGTCCTTGAAGAAGTCCAGGCCGCTAAAGCGAACACGGCGTTTCCAAGGGTTATCGAGAGGAGCGGTCAGGCTGTCCGTAACGTAAGCTCCGTCAGGGGTTTTGCTGGTGGCAAGCTGGCCTTTGACCTTAACCGATTCAGGCCAGTGTGACACGCCGCCCTTGGCATAGGAGATCACCTTGTTTGCGCTTGCGGCTTTGACTAAACCAGCTGATTTGGAGGCATCGGCCGAGGCGCCATTC
>JANYDC010000083.1 GCA_025359965.1 Pedosphaera sp. | reverse complement strand
ACCTCCGAGAAGTCCTCGTGCAACGCGACCCGGCGGGCCTCACCCCTCTCCTAGAAACGCGCGTCATAGAAGCCACCGAATTGAATTCCCAACGCAAAGCCAGCGAAGCCACTCTTGCCACCCAATCAGCCTTGCTAGAGTTGAACCAACTGCGAGGAAGCGTCCCCGAAGCCAGTCTCTCCATCGCGCCGCCGCATCTGTCATTTCACAAAGCACAGGACATCGCGTTCTTAGTTGCCATGGCACGGACCAACAATTTTGAGCTTCGGGTGCGTGCCACAGAATTGGCGCAGCAGGGTTTCCGTGTGAACCTCGCAAAAAACGAGCGTTACCCGGCGTTGAGCATCGGGCCAACCGTTTCATCGGAGCGCGCGGGGGGTGATCGTGAACATATCATTGGCTTGGGCGTCTCTATGCCCCTGCCCTTGTGGAACCGTAACAAGGGCAACATTGAAACCGCTCAGGCGCGCCAGAAACAGGCGGAAGTCTCGTTCACAGTCGCGGCATGGGAGATCGAACGAAAAGTCCTGCAAGCGGCACTGACCTATCAAAGCAAACTTGAGGAGATGGACAAATGGAGGCCCGACTCGGCGCAGCATTTCAGGGAAGCCGCCGAGACGGCGGACCGCCACTACCGGCTTGGTTCCGTCCCTATCTCGACTTATGTCGAGTTGCAGAAGGCGTACCTTGAAGCGATAGACAGCTTGCTCGACACTAAAAAGGAAGCGTTGGAGGCAGGACAGGAACTTCAAACTCTTACCGGTTCGTATGATGAATTCGTACAAGCTGCAGCGCCGGGCAAAGAGGAATCGAAATGAAACATCTTTTCATCTTGATCGTGGTTCCCTTCACACTCCTGTTCACGGGTTGCGGACAAAACAAGACTGCGGTTGGGGTCCAGAAGGAGGGATCGCCAACAGGTACACTCTACAAAGCGGGCAAGGGGGTCATGCTGACTGACGAGATGAAGCAGATTCTTGGCGTGGAAGTCGCTGATGTGTCAGAGAGAAAACTGTCGAAGGAACATCCTTTCACGGTGCAGGTGTTTGGCGAGACACATCATTCCACCACGGAATCACAAGATCATGCAGCATGCGACGCGCGAGGATCCGGGCTCATTTCCTCGCAAACAGCCGCAACATTTCAGACGGGCCAGCCGATACGCGTGCGGAAGGGCACAAACGCCCCCATCTCAGGGGTGATTTTGTCCAAGATGGTTGCTTCTAATCCGGGGGAGTCAGAAATCGTGATTGGCGTGCCCAATGCCGCAGCGGTTTTCCAACCCGGCGACTTTATTGCGGCCAATGTCACTTTTCCAAGCCGCGAGGAAGTGACGGCCATTCCACAAGCCGCTTTGTTACGAACAGTGGAAGGCGCTTTTGTTTACACGGTCAATGGAGAGGCCTACTTCCGGACGCCGGTCAAATTGGGCGCGGCGTCCGGTGGCTGGGTAGAAATACTCGACGGCTTGCTGGCGGGTGATCAGGTAGTGACGAAAGGGGTTGAAGGCCTGTGGCTCATTGAACTCCGCGCCACCAAGGCGGGCGATGCCTGCACACACTGAGGAATACCCATGCTCAACCGAATCCTCGAATTTTCCCTGCGTCAGCGCGTGTTTGTGCTGCTAGCCACAACCGCACTGCTTGCCCTGGGCACGTGGTCCGCGCTGAGGCTACCGCTTGATGCGGTGCCGGACATCACCAATCCGCAGGTGCAGATCAACACGGCCATATCATCGCTCGCACCCGAGGAGACAGAAAAGCAGGTCACCTTCCCCATTGAAAACGTAATGAGCGGCATTCCCGGCATGGTCGAGTTCCGCTCGCTCTCCAAGTCCGGCCTCTCGCAAGTCACCATGATTTTTGAGGATGGCACGGACTTGTATCGAGCCCGGCAGCTTGTCACCGAACGACTTCAACAGGCTGCCGAGGATCTGCCTCCCGGTCTCACTCCCAAGCTGGCACCCATTGCCACCGGTCTGGGAGAAATTTATTATTATGTGGTGGACTACCGGGCCGATGCGACCAACAAGCCCACCACGCGGCGCGACCAGTTGATGCAGCTCAAGCTCATCAACGACTACCAGATCAAGCCGCAGCTCCGGCAGACGAAAGGGGTCGCCGAGGTCAACACCAGTGGCGGATATGAGAAGGTTTTCGTCGTCCAGCCGGATCCGGAACGGTTGCGCAGTGTAGGGATTTCACTGCCAGAATTCGCAGACAAGATTGCCGAAAACACGCGCAACGCCGGTGGAGGCCTAGTAGAAATTGGAGGTGAACAGGTCACGCTCCGCGCCAACAGCCGCGTGACCAGCGCCGAGGAAATCATGAAGCTTCCTTTGAAATTCGGCGGCGGCGTTAAGACTGTGGTTGTTGGTGATCTTGCTGAAGTAGCCATCGGCTCAAGCTATCGGACCGGCGCGAGCACCGAAAGCGGTGAGGAGGCTCTGATTGGAGCGGCTATTATGACGGCGGGGGAAAACTCGCGGCTCGTTTCACGGGCCGTGCGTGCAAAGCTCAAAGAGATTGAGGGCAAACTCCCGCATGGCGTGGGCATTCATACCGTTTATGACCGCAGCGAATTGGTGGACCGCACCATTCGCACGGTGGAAAAAAACCTGACTGAAGGTGCGATCCTCGTGGTGGTGGTGCTTTTTCTGTTGCTCGGCAACATTCGAGGCGCGCTGATTGTCGCACTGGCCATCCCCCTTTCCATGCTCTTCGCCATGATTGGAATGGTCCAGCTCCATATCCCCGGCAATCTGATGAGCCTTGGCGCGATTGACTTTGGCCTCATCATTGATGGAGCAGTCGTCATGGTGGAAAACATCCTCCGTCATTTGGGAGAAAAGCAGCACAAGCTGGGTCGTAAACTTACCTCCACCGAACGCTCGCAGGAGGTATTAGTCAGTGCCAAAGAAGTGGCCAATCCCATGTTTTTTGGCGTTCTAATCATTACCATGGTCTATGTGCCAATCCTCGCACTGCAGGGGATTGAGGGAAAAATGTTCAAGCCCATGGCCATTGTGGTGATGCTTGCGCTTGGCGGAGCGCTGGCCCTTGCGGCCACTTTGATGCCCGTGCTGTGCGCTTATTTTCTCGGCGGCAACATTCAGGAAAAGGACAACTGGCTCATGCGTTTGGCCAAACACCTTTACACTCCCCTGCTCAATTTTGGCCTACGGCATCGCTGGTTGGTGGTATTACCAATGATCCTGGCCTTTGCCGGCTCGCTCGTGATTTTCTCTCGGCTGGGGGCTGAGTTCATTCCCCGCCTGGACGAAGGAGATGCGGTTTTGCAACTCGTCAAATCTCAAAGCACGGGACTGCAATCGGGGCTGGAAATCCAGAAACGTTCAGAAAAAGCGCTGCTCGCCGAATTCCCGGAAATCCGCAACATTTTCTCGCGCATGGGCGCGGCGGAAATCGCCACCGACCCGATGGACTCGGGCGATGCCGACACGTACATCATGCTCAAGCCGAGTGAGACTTGGCGCAAAGTGCAGGGCAAGACCATCACGAAGGACATGCTATTGGAGGCGATGCAGGAATTGCTCGCGCGCAAAGTTCCCGGCCAAGCCGCGCTTATCAACCAGCCCATCGCCATGCGCTTCGACGAAATCATGGCCGGAGCCCGCGCCGAGTTGTCGCTGAAGATTTTTGGCGACGATTATGAGGTGCTGGAACGCCTGGCGAATGAGGCGCGCGAGCTTGTACTGGCCACCACCGGCGCGGGCGATGTGGAGTTCGACAAAATAGGCCGCACGCCCCAATTGCAAATCCAGCCTGACCGCGAGGCTTTGCGCCGCTTCAACCTCCACTCCGACGACATCAACCGCGTCGTGGAAACAGCTCTGGCAGGCGCGCCGGTCGGCTTCCTCCAAGACGGGAGCCGTCGCTTTCCCATCGTTGTACGGGTATCGGAGGAACTGCGCGCCGATGTGGCCGCCATCCGCCGACTTCCAATTGGGGCGGATGGCGGTGGGATGCTGACCTTGGACCGTGTCGCCGCCATCACCAATACCACCCAGGTTGGCACCATCGTGCGCGAAAACGCCCAGCGGCGGGTTGCCATCCTCATCAACGTACGCGGACGTGACACGGCGGGTTTTGTCGAGGAAGCCCAGACGAAACTTCATGCTCAATTGAAACTCCCCGACGGCTACTGGTTTGAATTTGGCGGGCAATTCAAGAATCTTCTTGAAGCCAAGAAGCGCCTGACCATCGTAATCCCATTGGCACTGACGCTTATTTTTGTGCTTATTTTCGTCGCGCTGAAAAACGTACGACAGGTTTTATTGGTTTATACAGGCATCCCTCTCGCAATCACGGGGGGTATCCTCGCGCTCTGGGTTCGAGGCATGCCCTTCACCATCAGCGCCGGTGTTGGCTTTATTGCACTTTCCGGAGTGGCCGTGCTGAATGGACTGATGATGATCAGTTACTTTAATCTGCTTCGCGAAAAGGGCCACGCCCACAGCCTGACTGATTGTGTGCGCGAAGGCGCAATAACCCGCTTGCGACCTGTGCTGATGACGGCACTCGTCGCTAGCCTCGGATTTGTCCCCATGGCCATCGCCACCGGGGCAGGGGCAGAAGTACAACGGCCACTGGCGACCGTTGTTATTGGCGGCATTCTTAGCTCAACTTTTCTCACGCTCGTATTGCTACCTGCGCTTTACGAGTGGATTGAAAAAACGAAACTGTCCGCAGCAGAAATTGAAACGAACCCCTAAATTCGCCATGAAAATATTCGCTCCTGCCCTAGCCCTATGCATCGGTTTACTCAGTCTGAATGCCGCCGAGCCACACAAGCATCTTGCCACGCCCAAGGGCGGGCGACTTCTCGATAAAACGGAGCCGCATGCGGAATTGGTCATCGAGAAGGATCGAACAGTGACCATTAATTTTTACAGCAACGACCTGAAACCCGTCGCGGTCACGTCACAAACGGTGATGGTCCTGGCCGACGCCAAGGAAGGAAAAACAAAAATGGAGTTTGAGCGGAAAGGCGACGTTTTGATCAGCAAGAACAAACTACCTGACGGCGAGGGTTATATAGTCGTGCAATTCAGGCAAACTGCCGAAGCAAAGCCTGTAAACCTCCGCTTCAAGTTAGATCTGGCAAACTGCGCTGAGTGCAAACGTGCCGAATACGCCTGTACTTGCGACCACTGAACATTGCCGAGCAGTTTAGTCGGCCAGCAAATATGACGCTCCGGAACCAGAAGCACTTATCCAACTCGCGACCAGCACGATCGTTCAGCACACAATGCTGACCCCTATTTCTCATTCACAAACTCAAGTAGATCACCCGGTTGGCACTTAAGCTCCCGACATAGGGCTTCGAGCGTACTGAATCGCACGGCTTTCGCCTGGTTGGTTGTTAAGATCGAGAGTTTGGCGAGCGCAATGCCGACCCGGCCGGCCAGTTCAGTCGGACTGATCTCCCGCTCCGTCGTCACCGGTTCGAGATTTAATTGGAAAGGCATGGCTCACCCATTGAGATCAGGCTTGGGAAAAATGAAGGGGTGCCTTACGGCACCCCTTTTCTTACGAAAAAAACACCCCGCCGGATACAGCCAGCGGGGTTTATGGACAGGCCGGATTGTAGTCCGGATCACCCAAAATTAATCTTTCAACAGCGCTTCCGCTGCTTCCACCATTTTGTCTGCTGTCAGACCGTGAAGCTTATACAAGTCTTCCGCCATGTAGGCAGACTGCCCAAATTCCCCATGGATTCCTAGCGATTTGACTCGGTGGGCGATGCCGCTATTCGAAAGGGCGTGGCTTACCTGCGCACCCATGCCGCCAATCAGTTGATGATCCTCTATCGTCACCAAACGACCTTGGGCTGCGGCAACCGCAGGTCCAATCGTTGCAAGATCCACCTTGTTGATGAACGGATTGTTGATCACCGTTGCTTTGATGCCCTTGGCCGCCAGTTTCTTACCGGCTTCAATGGCTTTGCTCAGCAAGGGGCCCGAGCCAATCAAGACCACGTCGCTTCCTTCCTGCAAGACTTGAGCCTTACCCCAGGGGAATTTGGCACCTTCAACCCAAGTCAACGGATAGTTTTCGCGGCCGACAAAGAAAATAGTGTTGTCGGGTTCGCGTCCCTCATGCCGCGCCTTTGCGTACTCGTGTAGGGCTTGATACATCAGCGATTCTGCCTCATCGGAGCAGGACGGCGCCAAAACCGTGGTGTGCGGAATGGCCGAAAGGGCCGCAAAATAGGTCGTTGCCTGGTGTGAGGCACCATCAGCCGCATCTTGAAAACCCACATGCGAGAACAGGGCAATGACGCCCGACTGCGACAACGCCGCCATGGTCAGCGGCAGGTTCCCCTTGGTCACACCGAATTGGCCAAATGTATCCACAATGGGGATGTACCCGCACTTCGCGTACCCCGCAGCCACGCTGATCATGTTTGATTCAGCGATACCCACCTCCAGAAAACGCTCAGGAAATGTCTTTTGAAACGGGCTGATCCCGGTTGATCCCTGCACATCCGATGAAACCGAATACACCGGCAATCCATCGATCGCTGCGCGAATCGCCCCCTTGGCCAGACCCGCCTGCACCTTGTCCTTCTTCACGGCAGGCGCGGGGTTCGGATTTGCGGCGGCCTTCGCTTTCTTGGCGGCTTCACCATCCTCCCAGCCTTTGCGCAGTGTCTGTGCCCAAGTGGCAAACTCCGCCGGACTTTCGCCGCCGAAGATTTCATTCACGAATTCGATGATCTTTTCGCCATTGGCCAGAGGGAAACCATGACCGCCCGCGCTGTTCTCCTCGGTCGATTTCACTCCGTAACCCTTGACCGTTTTAAGCCAGACAAACACCGGTTGGTTTGGATTGGTTTTCGCCGCCGATACCGCAGTCTCAACAGCGGTAAAGACTTCCTGTAAATTATTCCCGTGGGGAACCTTGATGACTTTCCAGCCCAAATGCACCATCGCCTCGAATGTCGGCTGCATGCTGAACGAATCCTTAGTGATCCGTCCCGACAATTTCGTGTCATTATCAGAGATTACCATGACGAACGGGTTCACTTTGCCCTTGGCCGCAAGTCCTGGAATGGCCGCAAACGCCTCCTTGGCCTCTCCTTCCATCGAAGCTCCATCAGACACCACGCAAATGGTCACCCGATCCCGGTTGGCCGTTTTATCAGCCAAGGCCAATCCTTGAGCCTGGGGAAGTGCCGAACCCAAGGGCCCGTTGCTCATCAGCACCCCTTCCGGGTTCAAATGCGATTCTCCATGGCCAGTCAGCTTGCTGGTCATGCTGCGGAAACCCTTCAAGGACTCAAAACTCGTCCCGTCAAAACCATAGTTCGCGCGCAAGGCATAAATGCCGTTCTCGGCATGGCCTGCATCGTTAATAAAATTGTAGGCCTCATGCCAGGAACGTCCTGTTGTGCTGAACATCAAGCCGTGAATCGCCGACATCACCTCAGCAAAGGCCGCAGGGCCGCCCCAGTGACAAGCCGCCCCACCGATCACTGCATGCACATCCATTAGCGCGACCAACCCACGCGTCGCCCTTGGACACCCGACCGTGACGGTCTGGCCCGCCGCATTGGTGACTGTCGCCGCATACTTGGGCGCTCCTGTTGGAGTGGGCGCGAGTTTGCTTTTGAGTAAAAGTGGTGTCAGCGGAGGTGCGGTAACTTGTTGGGCGACGGAAGTATCAGCGGCCATAAATATGCAAAATCAGTTCAAAAATAGACGTTCAACGCAGAATGCATCTTAAAACCCCCGCCAAAAAATGGAAGCCCAAACCCAGCGTAGCCCTTTTGTCTCAGGCTCAGGGGCTGCGCAAACGATAAAATCGCATCGTTTTGCCAGACCAAGCCGCATCTTGGAATACCGCTGTCCCCCCAACCATCGAGTTCGTGGCCATCGGCGTCCAAACCGATCCCACCAAACTGGTGCTCGCTTCGACTACAACCGGCCCCTGAGTGCCTTTGATAGTGAAGCCAAAACCATTGGCGCTAATTCCAAAAATGCTGTCGCCCGTAACCATCGTCGGATTCCACACAGCCGTAGGCCATCCGGCCAGTGTCGCTGTCCAACCCTTTGTCCCCGCAGTGTAATACATCGTTGCCTTACTATCCCCCCCGAACGCCAGCGCAGCCACGCTCGGTGCATTACCGCTGAAATAAAATGCTGTTACATTCGTGCAATTCTGGAAGGTTTGCTCGAGGATGGCCTCAACACCTTTTGGAATCGTCACACTGCTTAAACTGGCACATGCGCTAAACGATTTTGCCCCAATGTTAGTCAGCCCTTTGGGGATCACAACACTGGTCAGGTTGCTGCAATGATAGAAAGCGTAATCTCCAATGCTTACCACACTGTCCGGGAGCACCATATTCGTCAGGGCAAAGCAAGAAACAAACAACTCGTTAGGTATCACTTTCAGGCCGCCCGGCAACTTCACCGAGGTCAAAGACTCGCACCCTCCAAATGCAGAATCGCCAATGGCCGTCACCCCATTGCCCATCGTCACCTCCGTGACGCCGCTGCCGTAAAACGCGTGGGTGAACAAATTTGTCACGCCGTTAGGCACGGAGTAGGCCCCAGACTTCCCTCCTGGGTAGTAGATCAAGACCGTTTTACTCTTATTAAACAAGATTCCGTCCACACTGCCATACACCGAGTTCAACGGGTCCACATCGATAACGCTCAGAGTCGCACAAAGAAAAAAGGCGTCATCTCCAATCTGTTTTAAGCTCTGCGGAATATGGATGCTCTTTAATTCTCTGCAGTTAAAAAATGCGTTCCCGCCCAGATTGGTGACCCCGTTCTGAATGGTGATATTAGTTAATCCGAGGCAGAAATAGAAGGCCGATCCGGCTATGCTGGTGATACTGTTCGGCAAAGCAACACTCTGCACCCCGACTTTAAAGCCGAAAGCATTATCGCCGATCGCGGTCACTGCCAACCCGTCAATCAACGCTGGCACAATCACTTTCGCGTCCGAGCCTGTATATTTCGTGATGGTCAATGTGCCATTGTTTGTCTCGTAGAGATATTGCGCCTGCGCGGTCGGACACAGCGCTATCAAGGCCCCAAGTAGAACCGCCCACCTTGCAGTTGATCCTGCTCCGAAACACTTCAAACCACACATTTTCGTAGTCATTTCATTACTTTGCGTTCTTTGAGCGCTCTCGGCCCAGTTAAAAATATTGGCCCAAACGACGGGCGAGCTGATTGATAGGGTTCATATTCCCCTTTTAACCCCACCTGTCAACGCCTGACCTAGCCCCGCCCGACCATCCAAACCCATCGGCAGCAAATCTTGATTCTTGAGTTTGAGTCCTTCCAACCGTTCAGGTTACGCAAACGGGCCGCAACAACGGATACACGAGTTGATCCACATTCCCATCCAGGGTATTCCTGTTAAATCTCAATCCCACCGCAATTCAGGGCAATTTTAGCATTTTTGCGCATGGTGATTAGTAATCCGGACTTTGACTCTTTCCATGCCACTCTTCATTTTTTACTGGCGGGCTGATGCTATTGACCAGAAACTCTCCTTGCCCGCGTTTTGGGCTTGCACTTTTATGATGACACAATCGCCCGCCCAGCTTTGGGAGCGTTTCCAGCAGTTATACACCGAGTTTCCCAATGTGGGTCTCAGCATTGACCTCAGCCGCACCATCATTGACCAGGCGGCTCTCGATGCCCTCCAACCCAAACTCGCCCTGGCCGTCGCGGCGATGAAGGAACTTGAAAATGGTGCTATTGCGAACCCGGATGAAAACCGCATGGTTGGTCACTACTGGCTCCGCCGAGCCGACCTCGCCCCTACCTCTGAGCTGCGCCAAACCATTAAAAGCGCGATCGAGCAGGTACAACATTTTGCCGCCCAAGTACATAATGGAACAATAGCTGCACCAGCCGGACCGTTCCAACACCTTCTCATCATTGGAATTGGGGGAAGTGCCCTCGGCCCACAGTTCATCTCGCAAGCACTGGGAAGCGTTAACGATAAAGTAACAGTTTCTTTTCTCGATAACACTGATCCTGACGGCATGGATAAAGTCTTGGACCGTTTGCGCTTAGTTCTTTCCCGGACATTGATATTGGTAATCTCGAAATCCGGCGGCACCAAGGAAACCCGCAACGGCATGCTCGAAGCTAAAGCGGCTTTTGAGAAAGCTGGTTTGCTTTTTCCTCCTCATGCCGTCGCCGTAACTGGTGAAGGCAGTGAACTCGACAAACTAGCGATCTCTAACAATTGGTTGGCCCGCTTCCCCATGTGGGATTGGATTGGAGGGCGCACCAGCGTTACTTCGACTGTTGGCCTCGTCCCCATGGCCTTGCAAGGCATTGATATTCAATATTTTCTGCAAGGCGCGTGTGAGATGGACCAAGTGACACGCCAAGCTGAGTTTTCAAAAAACCCTGCACTCCAACTCGCTGCGGCTTGGTACATCATTGGTGAAGGCCGGGGTGCCAAAGATATGGTGATCCTTCCTTATAAGGATCGACTTGAACTTTTCTCCAAATACCTCCAGCAACTCCTCATGGAATCACTGGGCAAGGAATTGGACCTGGACGGGAATCGGGTGAATCAGGGAATCGCAGTTTATGGCAATAAAGGTTCCACCGATCAACATGCCTACATTCAACAGTTACGAGACGGCTTGAACAATTTCTTCGTGACCTTCATCGAGGTGCTCCAAGACCGAAAAGGCAATAGTGTGGAAGTTGACCCCAGCATTACCTCGGGCGACTACCTTCAGGGCTTTTTCTTGGGCACCCGCGAAGCACTCTACGGCAATGGCCGCCAATCGATCACTCTGACGATCCCCGAGGTAACTGCTTCAACGGTCGGCGGATTGATAGCCCTGTATGAACGTGCCGTTGGATTTTACGCAACCCTCATCAACGTCAATGCCTACCATCAACCTGGCGTTGAAGCGGGCAAAAAGGCCGCTGGAGCGGTTATTGACGTTAAAATGAAGGCTTTATCACACCTCCGGTATCATCGAGGTCACGATTTCACTTCGGCTGAACTCGCCAGTGCCATTGTAGAGCCGCAGCAGGTTGAGACCGTTTTCAAAATATGCGAACGGCTTTCCTACCAAGGCATCATCGGGCGAGTCAAAGGTGCCACGGTAACCGATTCACGCTACCATTCCCTTTGAACTCAGAATTGTTCCACGTGGAACAATTTGAACAACTCAGATGTTTGTCTATCCCACGAATTACGATGTTATCGTACTAGGAGCTGGTCACGCAGGTGTCGAAGCTGCTCTTGCTGCTGCCCGCATGGGCTGTCGCACCATGCTTCTGTCAATTAATCTGGATACAATCGGCCAGATGTCCTGCAACCCTGCCATCGGGGGTCTCGCGAAAGGCCACTTAACGCGAGAAATTGACGCGCTCGGTGGTGAAATGGGTAAGGCCACCGACATGACAGGTCTTCAGTTCCGTATGCTGAACACCAAGAAGGGGCCATCCGTCTGGGCACCACGCGCTCAATGCGACAAGAAGGCCTACCAGTTCCGTTTGAAGTGGGTTTGCGAGCGTCAGGAAAACCTCGACTGCAAACAAGGGCAGGCTGCGAGACTAGTGCACAAGGATGGCGAAGTTGTTGGTATCGAGACCACCTTGGAAGTACAGTATCTTGCCAAAACCATCGTGGTCACCACTGGAACCTTCCTCCGTGGCCTGATGCACATTGGCTCCAATCAACAGTCTGGGGGCCGTTCAGGTGAGTCAGCCGCCATGAACCTCTCCGCCAGCTTACAGGAAGTGGGCTTGGAATTGGGGAGACTCAAAACTGGCACCCCGCCTCGTCTGTCTCGTAGGTCCATTGATTTCTCGCAGATGCAGATTCAGCCGGGTGATGAACCCGTTCCCTATTTCACGTTTTGGAAGGACGATTTGTTCCACGTGGAACAATCCGGTGTGAATCCGATGGATATTGGCCGCTCCAACGGCAAATATCCTCCCGGTTCCATTCTCGACCGAATTAACGGGCAGTTACCGTGCCACGTCACTTACACTTCGGACGCAACCGCTGCTACTATTCGCGCGAATCTTCACAAATCACCCATGTACTCAGGGGTGATCGAAGGAGTAGGACCACGTTATTGCCCTTCCATTGAAGATAAAATCGTAAAATTCCCCGACAAAGATCGTCATCAGATATTCTTGGAACCCGAAGGCATCTCCACAGAAGAAATCTACGTCAACGGATTTTCGACGTGCCTACCCATTGACGTCCAAGTTCCATTGGTCCGAAGTATCGTGGGGTGTGAGAACGCCGAGATTTTAAGGCCGGCCTACGCTGTTGAATACGATTTCTCCTTCCCCACGCAATTGCATCCATGGCTGGAGACAAAAACCTGCCGCAATCTCTTTTGCGCCGGTCAAATCAACGGGACGTCGGGTTATGAAGAGGCGGGGGCCCAAGGATTAATGGCGGGGGTGAATGCCGCCTTGCGGGCCAAAGGCAAAGAACCTTTTGTTCTCCGACGCGACCAAGCCTACATTGGCGTGTTAATTGATGACCTTGTGACTAAAGGTACCATCGAACCTTATCGCATGTTTACTTCAAGGGCCGAGTATCGGTTGCTCCTTCGCCAAGACAATGCAGACCTCCGCCTCTCTCAAATTGGGTATGATTTAGGCCTGTTGCCCGAGCGCAATTACCTCAAATTTTCGGCCAAAATCCAAGCCATACAAACCGAACTCCAACGACTCAATACGACCAGATTAGGGGGTACGACCCTGGAACAAATGCTGCGCCGAACCGAGGTCGTTTACGCCGATTTGCCCCAGCCTGATAATGCGTTGTCAGTAGAGGTCATGCAACAGGTCGAGATTCAAATCAAGTACTCTGGTTACATAGATCGACAAGAGATTGACGTGGAGAAGTTTCGTTCCATGGAGGATAAACACATTCCACAATGGCTTGATTATCAACAAGTTCCAAGTCTAAGGAAAGAAGCCAGACAGAAGCTGGAAACTATACGTCCCGCCACTTTGGGCCAAGCTGGACGCATCTCCGGGGTCTCGCCAGCGGACCTTTCACTGGTCATGGTTTGGATCAAACGCGGACCAGGCGCAGCACGAAATGCCGCCATTGAAGAAGAGGCTGAAGGATGCGATTTGGGGAATTGACAAAGGGCCTGAGCGTGATACACTCTTAATCTTAGTTGTTTACTTATGAATGAAAACGATGTGAAGCCGAAGTTGACCCACAATGAGGTCATCAAAGAGGCCATACCGACACTTGCCGGGACGATTGGAGCGGTTTTGGCTGATCCAGCGGCGGACCGGTTTGCAGAGGACGACATTCAGTTTTTGAAATTTCACGGAATTTACCAGCAGGACGATCGCGACCAGCGTAAAATTGCCAAACATTACATGTTCATGATCCGCGGGCGCATTCCTGGCGGGATTCTGGACTCGAAACAGTATCTGGTGTTTGACCGCCTGGCGATGGACCACGGCAATCAAACGCTGCGCATCACTTCGCGCCAATCATTTCAATTTCACGGGGTGGTGAAGACCGGGCTGGGCCCTCTGATGAAGGGCATCAACCAAGCCTTGGTTGATACATTAGCCGCTTGTGGTGATGTGAACCGTAATGTAATGGCACCTCCGGCTCCGGCTCTCAATGGATTGGGATCGCAGGTGCAGGCGGACGCACGCCGCGCCTCCGAGGCTTTGCTGCCTGCCACAAAAGCCTATCACGCCATTTGGGTGGAAGGCGTGCAGCTCAATATTGATGATCCTGCCAATAAGGATTTCGTTGATCCCCTTTATGGAAAGACTTACCTGCCGCGCAAATTCAAGACAGCGTTCGCCATTCCTCCATTGAACGACGTGGATGTTCTCACGAATGACCTCGGGTTCATTGCCATTGAGGAGAACGGGAAATTGGTGGGATACAATGTGTCGGTCGGTGGCGGTTTGGGCACGAGCCACGGCAATGCCGAGACCTTCCCGCGCATTGCGGATGTGATCGGTTTCATCACACCCGAGCAACTTACGGAAGTTGCGCGCGGAGTGCTGACGGTGCACCGCGATTTCGGCGACCGCACCAACCGCAAGCATGCGCGTTTGAAATACGTCTTGGAAGACAAGGGTGTGGAATGGTTCAAGACCGAATTGGCCGCGCGTCTGGGTTACGCGCTGGCACCAGTGCGTCCGTATCATTTCGACAAACAGGGTGACACCTTCGGCTGGCAACGGCAGGCCAACGGTGGTCTGTGCCTCGGATTGTATGTGGAGGCCGGCCGCATTAAGGATGTTGAGGGCTACAAACTCATGACCGCACTGCGGGAAATCATAGCCAAATATCCGCTGGAAATCAGGCTGACCCCTTCGCAGAACATCATTCTGGCGAACATTGATCCGGCAAAACAGTCGGAAATCAATGCGACCCTGGCAAGCCATGGTGTGGCGGTGGAACAACAAGCAACCGCGCTGCGGCGTGCCTCAATGGCATGCCCATCGATGCCGACCTGCGGGCTTGGACTTGCAGAGTCCGAGCGTTTTCTGCCCGCTTTAATGACTCGCGTGGAAGGTTTGCTGAGCGAACTGAAACTGGCTGATGACGGCATGGTGGTCAGAATGACCGGATGCCCCAATGGGTGTGCGCGCCCTTACATGGCCGAACTTGGCTTTGTCGGCAAAGCCCCAGGCAAATACCAGATTTACGTGGGCGGCAACGAATCCAGCACACGGCTGAACAAACTCTTCCGCGAAAGCGTAAAAGAGGTCGACATCGTCAATGAGCTGCGGCCCGTGTTTTCGCGTTACGCGGTGGAGCGCGTGGGTGGCGAACGTTTCGGTGACTGGTCGGCGCGCGTGTTGTGGGCGGAAATTCCCATCAAAAGCTAACTCGCACCACCATGATCCAGCCTGGCGAACTCGTCGCTTTGAACGAGCATTTTGATCATGCGCCCACGGAGGAAATTCTCCGCTGGGCATGGGATCGCTTTGGTGCGCGAGCCGGAATCGGCACGAGCTTTCAAGGAGCGGGTCTGGTCATGATCGACATTGCTCGTAAGAACGGGTTCAACTTCCCGGTGTTCACGATTGATACTGGGCTGTTGTTTCCAGAAACCGTGGCACTGAAAACCCGGCTGGAACAGCACTTCGGTTTCTCCATTGAACAACTGGTGCCCGATCTCACCGTCGATCAACAGGCAGCATCGGCGGGGCCGGAATTATGGAAGAACGATCCCGACCTTTGCTGCACGATGCGGAAAGTGGTCCCGCTGCAAAACCGGCTGGCGGACTTGGATTGTTGGATTACCGGCCTGCGCAGGCAGCAGTCGGACACACGCTCCGGCATCGGTGTGTTGGAGTTGTACGTGTTTGACGAGTCCACCGGGCGCGAGATTGTAAAACTCAATCCCATGGCGGGCTGGAGCCGCGAGAGCGTTTGGAAATATCTGCACGATCAAAAGATCCCCTACAATCCTTTGCACGATCAAGGATACCGCTCCATTGGGTGCTGGCCCTGCACCAAAAAGGACAGCGGCGGGGAAAATGAGCGAGCAGGACGTTGGACAGGTTTCAACAAGTCCGAGTGTGGCATACACACATTCATGAAGAAGAAAAGCTAAGGCCGTTTGATCGAGCCCAAAGCAACGATTTACTATGGATTATCTTTCGAAACTGGAGCAGCAGAGCATCTACATCATGCGGGAGGCTTTCAACAAATTTGAAAACCTCGCGATGTTGTGGAGCATCGGCAAGGACTCGACTGTGCTCCTCTGGCTGGCCCGCAAAGCGTTTCTCGGCCATGTTCCGTTTCCGCTGGTTCACGTCGACACGACTTACAAAATTCCGTCGATGATTGAATATCGCGACCGCATTGCGCGCGAGTGGAAACTTGATTTGGTCGTCGGCAAAAACACCGAGGTTCTTGAGAGCGGCAAAACCTTTCCCAACGGCAAGGCCACCCGCGTGGAATGCTGCGGAACACTGAAGAAGGACGCGCTTAAAAAAGTTCTTGAGGATCACGGTTACAACGGCGTGATCGTGGGTGTGCGCCGCGACGAGGAGCCAACCCGCGCCAAGGAGCGTTACTTCAGCCCACGAGATAAAAACATGGAGTGGAACGTCGAGGACCAACCGCCTGAGCTGTGGGACCAGTTCAAGACTGATTTTGAAAAGGGTTCGCACATCCGCATTCACCCGCTGCTGCACTGGACCGAGTTGAACATCTGGGAATATATCGAGCGCGAAAACATGCCGATCATCCCGTTGTATTTTTCCAACGCCAATGGGGAACGGTATCGCAGCCTGGGCTGCGCGCCTTGCACGGGAATCATCAAATCCAAAGCCAGCACAGTGCGTGAGATCATTGAGGAACTGCGTAATACGAAAACGCCTGAGCGGGCCGGACGTGCCCAGGACAAGGAGAGCGAAGACGCTTTCGAGAAATTGCGCCGCGACGGATACATGTAAACCCAAACACGCGCTCCAAGATGAATGGGACCGCCAGGTCAGGGGATCCGGCCCACAGGGACTCGGTAAACAAAATTTTCATGCAGACGTACGCACCCTCCGAACAGCTTAAGATTGTCATCGTCGGCCATGTCGATCACGGCAAGTCGACCTTTGTCGGACGACTATTTAACGACACCGGCTCACTGCCCGAAGGCAAGCTTGAGCAATTGCAAAAGATTGCCGAGCGCCGTGGTGTTCCGTTCGAATGGGCCAACCTGATGGACGCGCTGCAAAGCGAACGCGATCAGAACATCACCATCGACACGGCGCAGATTTGGTTTCAGACCAAGAAACGCCAATACGTTATTATCGACGCGCCGGGTCACAAAGAATTCCTCAAGAACATGGTGACAGGCGCGGCCAATGCCGAGGCGGCACTGTTGCTGATTGATGCCAACGAAGGCGTGCAGGAACAATCGCGCCGCCACGGCTATTTGTTGAACCTGCTGGGCATTCGCCAGATTGCCGTGCTGGTCAACAAGATGGATCTGCAGGATTATTCGCAGGAACGCTTTGACTCCATTGAGGCGGAGTACCGAAAATTTCTCGTGTCGGTTGGAGTTGTGCCCAAGTGCTTCATCCCCATCGCGGCCAAGATGGGCGACAATATCGCAAGCCATAGCGCCGCCATGCCTTGGTACAAGGGACCGACTGTGCTCGACACGCTGGATGATTTTAAAGTAGCAGCCCTGCCGACAGATCAACCATTGCGTTTCCCAATTCAGGATGTCTATCGCTTTGACGAGCGCCGCATTCTGGCAGGCCGTATTGAATCGGGCACTCTTCGCGTAGGTGATCGCCTGACGTTCTTCCCAGGCACAAAGAGCAGCACGGTCAAAACCATTGAACGCTGGAACGCACCTTCGCGCGATGAAGCGTCGGCTGGTGAGTCCATCGGGATCACGCTGACGGAGCAGATTTTTGTGGAGCGCGGCGCGGTGGCGGCTCTGGAAAACTCCGGTCCGTTTGATTTGGTGCGGTTCAAGGCGCGTTTATTTTGGCTGGGCCGCCAACCCTTCCGAAAGGGGCGCAGCTACAAACTCAAACTCGCCACCCAAGAGGTGGAGTGCGAAATAGAATCAATTCATCGCGTCATTGATTCGTCCACGCTCGAGACTGTTTCGCGCAAGGAAAACGAAATGTTCATCGGCCGCAATGAGGTTGCCGAGTTGGTGATTCGCACGAAGCGCCCCGTGGCCTTCGATGTGCATGCCGATATTGTGTCTACCGGACGCTTTGTCATTGTGGACGGGCTTGAGGTCAGCGGCGGCGGAATCATCGCCGAGGACAACTATCCCAAGCGCAACACTGATCCGACCACTCGCAGCGAGAATATTTTCTGGAGCCACGGCAAGGTCACCGCACCCCATCGCGCCCGGCGCAACGGCCACCCTGGTTACATCGTGTGGCTGACCGGTTTGTCGGGTTCGGGCAAATCCTCGATCGCCATGGAACTGGAGCGGGAGCTGTTCAACATGGGCAAGAACGCCTACGTGCTAGACGGCGACAACATCAGACACGGTCTAAACTCTGATCTGGCTTTCTCACCCAAAGACCGCCGCGAAAACATCCGACGTGTGGGCGAAGTCGCGAAGTTATTTGTTGATGCAGGCGTGATTTGCATCACCGCCTTCATTTCACCCTACCGCGAGGATCGCGACATGGTGCGCTCGATGATTCGAGAAGGGGCGTTCATTGAGGTGTTCGTCAATGCGCCATTGGAAGTGTGCGAGCAGCGCGATGTGAAAGGTTTGTACGCCAAGGCGCGCGCCAATCAGATCAAGGAATTCACCGGCATCTCTGCGCCCTACGAACCTCCCACTAACGCTGAGATCGATTTGAAAACCGGCGAGCAAACCGTGACTGAATCAGTAACACGCATCCTGGAATTTCTCCATCTCCGCGCGGAGGAAGATGAAATCTCCATCTGAGGAGGAGTGTTCCACACGCTGCTGCAAGTGCGGCGAGGCAAACTTTTGCCGAGTGGAATGCATCGCCGAATGTTGGTGCGCGGCATGGAAATTCCCAGCCGCCGCGCAAATCCCTCAGAGCAGTTGTTATTGCGCGAAGTGTGCGAGCAAGATGGGCGCCGTGCCGAAACCCGAAGCACCCGATTCGTACACTGATCCGGAGACGGGCTATCAAGTGTTCACATCGGCTTACCACTTACGAAGGGGTACCTGCTGCGGGAATGGTTGTCGGCATTGTCCGTATCCGAGCAAGTGAGAATTCAACAATGTGCAGTGGTAGAGCGCTAGCGGCGACACCGCTTTAAGGAGCGGCATTGGTGGTTCATTAAGGAATGAATGCCCCCGCACCAACGGGTCCGGTAGAAAGTTACTTGCGCGATGTGCCGAAGGCGGCATCGAGTTTGTCCAGTATGCGCAATCCCTTTTTCCTGTCTCCCTGGGAGGCAAGAAGGCGGAAGCGTGTCTCGGTATCAAACTCGGTTAGAGCCACCGTAGACCACTCTTCGATGAGCTTGTTGAGGCTGAGACCGCGCTGTTCAGCAAGATGCTTGAGCCGCTCATGTTTATCGTCTGGGAGTCGAATTGTCATAGTCGCCATATATCACCTCTTCAATCGTAAAAACTGTCCCGGTGTCAGTATCTGTAAATTGGGAAAATGGAGCTCGCCAGCAAAGTCAGAGACATTGTGCGTGATGACGGCGGAAGCATGGCCCGCCACTGCGAGCTCAAGCACGTGGTTGTCACCCTCATCAGGCAGGTTGGGCCGCCAGAGGAAAAAGATGTTGACCCAACGTGAGACGGACAGGAAAGCATGAAACAGGGCCTCGCGCTCACCTGAATTGGCAGGACTCGAATCAAACAATTTTGGGCGTCCCAATACATCGATAAACTCCAACATCAACTTGTGTCCCATGATGGGTGTCAATTCCCCCATCAAACAAAGGCGCAGAATCTGCCTGGCACCCCCATCAGGGCTCTTGAGAGCCGAGACAAAAACGCTTGTGTCCACAACCACGATTTCACCCATCCACAAGATGATAGCACAGATGCTGTCACATGCAACTCCACAGATATCACTCGTTCGCTTAGTTCGCGATCCAAAAGCCTGTTATCGGCCCGTTCAGATTGGAAGAAGCCTCCTCGAAGATAGAAGGGTAGAAGAAAATCCAATGCATTTGGGAGGGAAAGCACCGGCCGCATGCCGACTCCCCCAGAATGGGAACGCAAAATGATTTTCGTGGGGACTGGTTGTGGATAGGCTCGGTTTGTGGAACAGCATGTTGTAAATGATCTGGCAATCTGTGTGGTGACGGCGTGGCTGCTGGCGATTTTTGCCAAAACGTTGAAGCAGCCGCTGATCATTGCCTATCTCTTGGGCGGATTTCTCATTGGGCCGGTGGGTTTCCACCTAGTTCACGATCATAGTTCGGTGGAAAGCATCGCGGCTGTGGGATTGCTGCTGCTGCTGTTTATGATCGGTCTTGAGATTGATCTGAAGAAAATTCTTGGGGCGGGCAAGTTGATTTTTGTGACGGCGGCGGCGCAGATGCTGGGTGGTTGCGCTGTGGGAGTATTATTTTTCCGACTTCTCGGTTATCCGTTGGGCGGGGGGGCGATGGATGCGCTGTACATCAGCGTTGCACTGGCGTCTTCCAGCACGGTCATCATTGTCAAACTCCTCTACGAAAAACGTGAACTGGATACATTACCAGGGCGCATCACGCTCGGGGTGATGGTGTTGCAGGATCTTTTCACCATAATTTTTCTGGCCATTCAACCGAACCTTGGCAATCCGGGGATTGCGCCCATTGCGCTGTCGATAGGGAAAATTTGCGTTCTGTTGGCCTCGGCATTCCTGCTAAGCAGGTATCTGCTGCCAACCTTGTTCCGCAGTGTTTCGCGATTGCCCGAGGTGGTTTTACTGGGAGCGCTGGCATGGTGTTTCTTCATCGCGTGGCTGGCAGGGCAGATGGACCTCTCGCGCGAAATGGGTGCGCTAATCGCGGGCGTGGCCCTTTCCACTTTTCCGTACACGCTGGATATCGCGGCCAAGGTCACCAGCCTGCGCGATTTCTTTATCACCCTGTTCTTTGTCGTGTTGGGGATGAACATACCCGCTCCCACGCCTGAATATATTACGGGCGCAATTGTGGCTTCGCTGTTTTTGGTGGCCTCGCGTTTTTTCACGGTCTTCCCGGCGCTTTATTTTCTGGGCCAGGGATTTAGGGCGGCCCTTTTGCCGGCTATCAGTTTAAGCCAAGTCAGCGAGCTATCGTTGGTCGTTTTGGCCATTGGGTTGAAAGCCAGCCATATCCAACCGAGTACCTTGGGCATCGTGTCGTACACTTTTGTCATTCTCGGGATTCTTTCGGCCTATGGCATCATGAGGAATAACGAAATTTACCAATGGGCCCGACCACTGCTGACACGGATTGGTTTTAAGGATCTGGGTGATGAAACAGCCTTCAACGAACGCCCACCCATTGAACCCACCATTTTCATTCTAGGCTTCTCATGGTCGGCCAGTTCACTGCTTGAGGAACTCAGCCGCCATCAGCCCCAGCTTTTGCGCGAAACAGTGGTGTTGGATTTTAATCCCCAGGTGAACGCCGAATTGAGACGCCGCGGGCAGGTGGTGATTTATGGCGACATCACTCAGCGGGATACCCTGGTGCATGCTGGTATTGACCAGGCGAAAACCATTGTTTGTTCGGTGCCCAATAGCACGTTAAAGGGAGCCACCAATTTTAAGTTACTCAGGCAACTGCGCGATTTGAACTCAACGGCCCAAATCATCGTTCACGCGGAGTACCTAGCCGATATTCCCATCCTTTACGCGGCTGGAGCCAGTTACGTTTCAGTTCCACGACTGCTGGAAGGAAGCAACCTCTGCGAAGTGGTGCGGGCCGCGCAGGACAAACTTCTGGAACAAAAGCGCGCAGAACAGGAGCATCAGTTGGCGAACCGGGCTGAAGTGATCCCGTAGAAATCGATCGCTAGGGCACTTTTAGGAACCTGTAAAACGAGGCGTTTTGACTGGCCTCAATTGGGACTGTCTGCTGCCCCACTGACAAAAGAACCGTGGCCCCGGGAAACCATGTCTTGAGATCACTGCTGCTTAAGATTTGAAATGATCCTGCAACCAAGGAAATGATGTTGAGGGAGATGTGAGGAAAATCAGATGATAGGGAAATGAACCCCACTTGAGGGTACTCTTGTAGAGATCCGTCTGAATTCAACCAAGCAAAGCCGTAGCGTATTTGCGAAAGAATGCGCATTACACCAGGAGTGCTGCCAATAAAAAACCGTCCATTTTCATAGGCTTGAATTGTGGCACCTGTCAGACCAAATGCGAGGGATGATACCAACGCGCCATCCACGTTAAGCCTAACCAATAATTGGTTACGGGTGGTAGTGGTCAAAAGCACGACAATGGATCCTTCGGGAGCCACGGCAAAATCAACAACCGTTGCAGCCAGCCCGAGAATTTTCGTCACATTGGTTAGGAATGGTAAATCAAGCTCTCCCGTTGGAGACAACCGAGCCAGTCCGGGAGTGGCGCGCGAATTGATATTGGTGAAGTATCCACCAATCAGAACTCGGCCATCGGAATAAGGATAGAGACGCCTTGGAGTTGGCGCTGTGGGAGTGGACTGGCCAGACACGCTGATGGCCATCCGCGCCTCGAATGTCTCATCAACGGTTCCATTTGCATTGAAGCGAATGACACCTGAACGAAAAGTCGCTGGTTGACTGGTTGTGCGGTAAGCATTCGTGGCAGCTTTGACGCTGCCGTACGCAAAAAACTGGCCATTTGGGAGGGTGCATAATTTCACCGGACCCTCAGCCGACGTGAACGTGGAAAAGTTTGTGTCTTTCTCGCCATCCAAGTTCAAACGCACAATGGTTCCGAGATATTTGCTTCCACTGGTTCCGTTGAATTGTGCAAAGTCGGCTCCGACAAGAATCGAGCCCTGCGCTGTTAACGCGAGTGAGGTTGGGGTTGTTGGAAATGTTGGCGGCGAAACAAAAGTAGCATCAACTTCACCGCTGGGTAGCAACCGCACCAGTCCGGGAAAGGGTTGACCGTTCACGGTTGTAAAATTTCCACAAAAAAGAATCCTCCCGTCGGAGAGTTCAATGTGGTCGGTTATCGAGCCATTTATAGGGGGTGCAGCAAAACTTGGATCAAGCGCGCCGCTGGAATTTAAGCGGGTGATGCCGCTCCGCGCCACCCCGTTGAAACTCGAGAACACTCCAAACACAAGAACTCCCCCATCGGCAAGCGCCATTGAGTCAGTCACCTTATCGTCAACCCCCAATCCAGGGAAACCAGGCAGATCGTTGTCCAAAATGGTAAGAGTCAGATTGGTTTTGATTGGAGTCGTCCAATCCGGGTCGACAGGGAATATTTCAAGCCGGTAAATACGACTTGGTTGAACATCCGTGTTGTCCTTCAGGCGGACGTAAATATTGGCGTAGTTTTGCTTGGCTGAGAAAAGCGCAGAACCCGAGACCAATACGAAATCATCTTCGGGATTCGTCTCACCCACAATGCGCCATCCCACAACACCGGGTCGATTGATGGCACCTGTTCGAGTGAGCTGATAACTGAGGTTTCCCTGGATCTCGGCCACGCTCGATTCAGTCCCTAAAAAACCTGCAACACCGGTCTGGTTGGTGACATACAGGGTGAGAGATTGGTTGGTGCCAGCAACTGCCCCTTGCAAATTCAGTAGGTCGAATTGGACAGAGCTTGTTGTGTCATGTGCTGAAGAAAGCAACACGGTAAGTTCCTCAACCGTTTGTCCAGGTTCGAAGCTCACAGAACCAGAGGAGGGGATTACTTGCAGATCGTTCGAGGAGACAGTCGCTTTCCATTCCAAGGAAGCAGCAGCATTTGAATTTCCCTGTCGAATTAGCTTCACGGTTACTGAACCGTTGTGGATTGCATCACTCCCCCGTGCCTGCCACAGCACCTCGGACGGAGCGGCAACATCGGAGGAAAATAGCGCAAGGAGTGTATCCCGAGAGGGTTGGCCTTTTGGGGATATGTATCCGGCAATAATTATTTTGCCATCAGGCCTTACAACAGCCTTGGAAGGAGCCCCTTGAAGAGAAGCATTGAACGAAGGATCGATTTTGCCGTCTGCGAAGAGCCGAACGAACGTCGATGGCATTCCGAAGACGTCTTTCAAGGAATTCCCTGCTACGAGCTGGCGATCATCAGGTTGCAGGGCGAGGATTGAACTGAAGATCGAACCTGAACCGTTGGTGAAATGCTGGTCCAAAGAATCGTTTGTAAGTAATCGTGCGGGCTGGAATGCGGTTTGAAGTAGCAGGTTACCATTCGAGAGGGGAAAAATCCTGTTTGCGAAGAAAGAGATGTCGGCCAAATAAAATTGTTTATCCACAATTCCCGAAGGAGACATCCTTAGTAAGTTGAATACATAACGAACCCCGTCATTCCAAGTACAGCCGGCTGTCAAAAATCGTCCGTCCGGTAGAATTTGCGCTGATGTGCCAAAACCGCTTATCCCTGATTCGGGAATAAAGGAGCTGTCTACAGAGCCATCAGAATGGAGCAATGCCATCCCAGGCCGGGCGACGCTGTTTACAGTCTGAAACGGGCCAACAATTAAAAGACGACCATCGGGCAACAAAGCGATATCCCTTACGGACCCATTGCAGTTGGCGGTAAAATTCGTATCAAGAAGACCGTTTTGGTGGAGGCGAGCAAGATTAGTTCTGGGTTGGCTGTTGATTGATGAAAAAACTCCAGAAACCAGGATTTTCTTGTCAGTCTGCTCCCAAAGGCCAAGTGCTATAAAAGTTGGGCCGCTTGAAACTTGGAAACTTTGATCAAGGGACCCATTCGTCTGCAATCGAACCAGGCCTTTGGATTCGTTGCCGTTCCAAGTGCTGAAGTAACCGCCCACAAGCAATTTATTGTCGCCAAGTGCAAGCACTGAGGAAATCGAGGAACTGGGTCCCCCTCCAACGTCGAATGTTGAATCAATACTTCCAGCCGTTTGGGCCTGTACAAAACCGCACCATGCCAAGGCTATGCCACAAATAGAGAACCAAATAGATTTCACCTGCCTTTTATCTATCTGCAAATATTGTCTCTGTCACGGTGCAACTTATAGCCTCTTCCTCTTTCGTCCCGCTGGGACTTAAGAGCGCTTCCAGAAACTGAAATAATGTTAAAAAAGCTGGTGTGGATTTTGAGTAGATGGGTTGTGGATTTCGTCAAAGAATGCATGCCTGAAATCATCCGCCCCGCTGAGCTTTCCTTCTTCTCCCTGACCGAGCGTC
>JANYDC010000081.1 GCA_025359965.1 Pedosphaera sp. | reverse complement strand
GGGCGGTTACGGGGGGCTGACCCGCCGCGAAGCAGAGTGGATCAGTGGGAAGCGGCAAGCAACCAACGGCCTGAGCTTGGGCCTTCCCGACAAGGTTGGAACCGATCAGCTGGAGCAGCAGCACGAGCCACCCCAAGCGACTACACATTTGTTTAATCAACATAGGTTTTCTTTGAAGCAGTCTGTTCCTAGGTCGAGGTAATCGCTCTGCCTGCCAGAACAGAAGTTTTACTTTCGATCCACCCAACCTTCAAACAATACTGCGTTCGTAAAATACGTAGCGATATAGTGGGAGCTTAGAGCCGTAGTGTCAATAAAAATCTGCCCACATTTGAGACACAATGTACAAATAAACCCTAAAAAGGATGATTAAATAATTGGAGGCAAGCAACTTACGCATCGACCAGAGGGAGAGTTTCAAAAAAATTTGTCCATGGAATGTACAACTTCCATGATCCAGGCTCGAAGTGGTCTGCGGTCATTCGTGATGATTCCCACATGACTGCCCGGGAGGAATCGGCACTCAGGGCTTACTGGGGTCCCCGACCAATCGGAAGCAACCTGGCTTTCCAATCCACATGCTTCGGCACTGAGAGCCAAAGCCACGGGCAAATTGACGTGGGCTGGAGGCGTGTAATTGGCCGCGCATAAGAGCATGGATTCAGTCGCCGTAGAATCCAACACCTCAAGAGGGCTTTCAGATAGTGAAGACAAGGGCGGCACAGCAGTTTCTCTTGTATCGGAACTTCCTGGAAACCAGCTTGGAAACTTGTGACGTAAACTATTAAACCATTCCCTCGGCGAGTTGGATCGGTTGCGTTTCCACCACGCAACAGCGCGCTCCAATAGATTGCGTTGACGCCGGAATAGTTCCACTGCGCCAGGCTGATCAAGAAATCCAAAAACCATGAGAGCTCTCACGCAATTGCGTAGAATGCGATCCGAGCGCAGTGGCAAGAGCGTATCAATGAGAAAAACCTGAGGAACTCGATGGCCTTTGCCAACTAATTTTGCAGCGACCTCGTAGGCGATCCAGCCCGACAAACAAAAACCCCCCAGGACAATCGGACCGGATTTTAGGATGGGGCCAATTTGGATAAGATGCTGTTCAGCAATTTCAGGCAGCCCGCTCGGAAGCATGGGGGAGGAAACTGGATGAACGGCCCACACCTCCCAACCGGGCAGCAGGTCCTTAAATAAATCGCGCGCGTAGAGTCCGCCGCTGGACAAATCCCCGTGAAAATAGATGACCTGCCCCGCACCGGTTCCAGCTTGCAGCAAAACAGGTTTGCCAGGAATGGCGGATACTTTGCCCGAAATAGCCTGAGCAAGCGTAGAAATTGTGCGAGACTCAAAAAGGGTTTCAACGCTCAGCGAAACACCAAAGGACTCTTTGATTTTTTGGATCAGTTGCAAGGCGAGGAGGGAATGTCCGCCGAGGTCAAAAAAATCCTGAGTAACACCGACACAAGGAACCCCCAGCAATTGTTGCCATATCTCCTGCAACTGCTTGTAAATGGGCAGCATGGGAAAACCCACATCCGATGCGGCAGGCACGACGGCAGACTGTTTCGCAACATTGGTGCGAGCCGGGGCAGGCAAGTCCGCCTCGTCATGCCATCCGTAAGATAGAGGAATATCCTCAAGACAGAGTAAATCCGCTAGTGCTTTAGTGTATGCCTCTGCCAGTTCGTTTATGCGGGCCTCGTTGTACACCGAGCGGCGGTAGGACCAAGTAACCTTTAACTCATTCTCTTCCAACCTACCTTGGATGGTGATCTCGAAAGGCGCGAAAGTGCCAGGACCAATCTCAAGAGTGGGTTCCAGTTGGGGAAACAAACGAACAAACGCCGGCGATTCCTCCAAAGTGACCACGACTTGGATGAGCGGGTCAATGCCCGCAATTCGGGAAGGTCTGACAGCGGCGACAATTTCATCGAGCGTAAGGGTAGCCCGGTCATCAGCCAATGCCTCAGCCAGAGATCTTCTGACTGACGACACAAATTGAGCAGGTGCGCGCCCGCCTCCAGAATCAATAACCACAGGAATGGTGTTAACACAAAACCCCACCAAGGAACTGGTGGCCAATGATTCGCGACCAGCCGAAATGCATCCCAGGATAAACTTTCGTTGTCCACTGGCGCGGGCGCTCATCAGAGCCGCCGCCGCGAGGAGATAGGTGTAGAGAGTTATGCCACTGGCGGAAACATAGGCCCTGATGGAGTTCAGCAGGTCCTTGTTCACAACACGGAGACAAAGCCCGCCCACCGTGGACGAAGCGGCGTCAGCCGTCCTGTTGGAACCGAGGTCAAGCACGGGATGGACGCCATCCAACCGTCGTTTCCAAAATTCGATCACCCGGCCAAATCCATCCGTTGCACGCAACGCCCACTGATCGAATGCATACCGCCTGTAGGAATCGCGCGCAGAAATTTTGCGTGAAGGGTCCTGCAGCAAATGGAGGAACTCCTCTGACAGCTGATTCAGAGACCAACCGTCAAAAAACAGGTGATGGACCACCACACCCAAAGCAAAACGGCCCTCAGGCAGTTGGTAAATGGCGCAACGGAAAGGTTTATGGGTAAAGAGGTCAAACGCAGGCCCACCCAGAACAAGCAAATGACGGCGGACATCGGCCAATCCGTTGGGACAGTCGACAACGGTTACCGTGCCGCCTTCAGCGCCTGCGACGTCGAGAAAACCCTGACCATCTCGATCAACAATCCGCGAACGTAGAGACTCATGGGACCTGACTAGATCCTCCCATGCTGAAATTGCAGCGCGGGTGGCTGCCTCCACACTCAAAGGTGTTTTCCACGCGAGAATAAACTCAATGTGATAACTCCCATCCGAAGGCGAGGCGCGGTATAGAAACCACAGGCGCTGCTGTGCCGGAGACAGCCGGACAGGCTCTGAATCCGGCAAAATAGTTAGAACTTCATTTTTTTTGCCATCCTTGTCCAACGGTTGCAGAACACAACCGCCTGCTATGGAAAGAGGCGTGCGCAGCCTCAAGACATCGCCTAGCGTGGTAAGCACCTTAAGCTCCCGCCCCATTCGAAGGACGAGCCTCAAACCGGAAAGCGAAGAGCCTCCCAAACGGAAAAAATCATCATCCAACCCTATTTCAGAGCAACCAAGAATCTCGCCCGCGACCTTTGCAATCTGTCGGGCGAGAGGCAGGTGGATGGGATCTCCGGGGGCTTGCAAAGGTGCCTCGGACAAACGACGAGCACTTTGAATCAGTTGAATCGCTTCTGTCCTACCAAGAGAACTTACGTTGTCACTACCAGCGACAGGAACCAGAAGAGGCCAAACTCGAACACCCTCTGCTGAGCCAACGGAACCAAGACGTGAGAGCATCCCAGGTTGATCCGTCCCGTCGGACACCACCACAAGATCAATCTCTTTGTCACTCCGGGCCACGGCGATTGCCTTAACGACCCCGTTTAGCCTGCCGACTTCAGACTCAACCCGCCGCTCGAGAGAAACGACGCCGAAATTAGAGCTCGCTGCCGCAATTTCACCCAAGAGCTGGTCCCCTGCAGAAGCCATCCCCCCCAACACGGAAGTCCACGCGTCAAGAAGACCAGCAAAATCAGCGCGGCTTACCCGATCGGTCCGAAGAGTAGTCAACACTTCGATGTGTCCGCCAATCTCGGCCACACTGAGGACAACCGAGAATGGGGTGTCTCTCGGCTGGATTTCCAAAACCGGGATTTTCCGCCCCTTGTAATCCCACACGGCGGCAGTGTTGGATTGATGCACCAGCATCACATCAAACCATCTGTCAGCTTCGGCAGGACGGTTGAGCCCACAGCGGGCGACCACGTCCTCGAATGGAATATCGGAATGTGAAAGCGCCTCAAAAACCGTGCGATGGTTGTCTTCCACGAAATCGAGCAGTGAGCGGCCGATATTCGCCTTGCAACGGAGGAAAACAGGATTAACGAAAAACCCAAAAGTGCTCTCAGCTTCAACCGTTGGACGCACTGCCATGACGGTTCCGATGGTTAAATCCTCCACACGAAGCCAATGGCCCAACACGATCTGCAAGGCAGAGGACAAAATATTGAGAGTGCTGGTCTTATAAGTGGCAACAGCCAAGCGGATGGCATTAGCCACTGAATCAGGCCAAACGATTCTTTCGCATATGCAATCCTGAGCAAGGACGTCACGAATAGGACGCAATGGCAGAAGAGGTTGAAAGCCCGCCAGTGCTGTCCGCCAGAATGCGACACCATCAGCATGGGCGGCGTTCTGGGAAGCCTCCCACGCCGCAAACGAGGAGTAATCGAAGATTCTGTCCGGGAGAGTGGCCTCTGCGCCATGGTAGAACGCCTGAAAATCGCGCAATAAGATAGGTAGCGTCCATCCGTCGAAAGCAACATGGTGCACCATGAAATGAAGGCAAGTCAGGGGACCAGGCAGATAATGGACGCTCATCCGAATGATCGGCCCACAACGCAGGTTGTAAGGCAGCTCTGATTCGGCGCGAAGCAGCTCGATCAACGAGTGCTCATCCATCGCGGCCGAGTGGTGAACGCAACGAAAATCGACAGGCATGGAGGTATCGACGCTCGCCATCATTTCCTCGTCGGAAATTTCATAACGAGTCCGGAGTATGTCATTTTTGGAGATGATCCTTTCAAAAGCGGAGCGGAGGCGGGGTTCGTCAAGCACCTCCGGCAGCAACAAATAGTAGGATAAATTCCCGAAATGGCTTCGAGGATTCAGACTCCATTCAAATATCTGGCGGCGTTGGAAGGAAGATGGTGCGTAACGGAGGGTGGCCTGTAATTGGGGATTAGCAGGGACCGTGGTTTCGACAAACTCCGGTCTCGCAGCCTCGACCAATCCCGCCAAAGTTGGATTGGAAAGAAACTTGCCCAGAGAAACATGGACTCCGTGCGTCTGGCGTAACCGGACCAACACTCGCGAAGCATCCAAGGAATCACCCCCTATTTCAAAGAATGAGGCTGTTCCATCGCCATTGAACCCACCCAACACCTCATCCCAGAGGGCGTGAACGCACCTGTAAACGGGATCGCCTGAAATCTCAGCCGCTGGAATGTCCGCCGACCAAAGTGGAGAGGGGAGTGCGGCACGATTGACCTTTCCGCTGGAGTTTAAGGGGAAGACCTCAAGGCACACCAAGTGGCTCGGAACCATAGCTTCGGTCAAACTTTGGCCCAGGTTGGCAAGCAGGTCAGACTCTGAAAACTGAAAGCCGGGAAGCATCACCACGTAGCCAATCAGCTTCCTCTGGCCGGATGGTGATGTACGAATACAGGTCACGGCTCGTGCTACCCCTTTGAGAATGACCAATTCGTGCTCCACCTCCCCTAACTCAATACGGAATCCCCGAAGTTTGATCTGATTGTCATTCCTGCCCTTAAATTCGAGCGATCCGTCAGGATGTTCAAAAACCCTGTCGCCAGTTCGATAAAGACGGGCGACTCCCGGCGTCGCAAATGGGTTGGGGACAAAAACCTCTTCGGTTAACGACGGAAGATTCAGATACCCAGCGGCAAGACCGGGCCCGCCCAGCCATAGAAAACCTTCGGTTCCCGAAGGCACGATTTTCATCTGCTCATCGCACACCAATGCCAGAGTGTTAAAAATAGGGTAGCCGATCGGAACGGAGGACCAACTCGGAGGAATACGGCGAGGCACCCAGAAGGCGTGGGAATAGACCGTGGTTTCCGTTGGGCCGTAAGCATTAATAATCGTGACGCCAGAGAGGACTGCGTAAAGCCGGGCGCAGTGAGATACGGACAATGCCTCACCAACAACCACAATGAGCCGCGGGCCGGTCAGCGCAAGGGGATCCTCATCCACAACCAAGTGGAATAGAGCCGTAGTGATTTGAAATACCTCCACTTGCGAGGATCTCAGGAAATCCCGCAGAGCTTGGATATCTGCAACCGACTCACGATACACATGCAGTTCTCCAGCATTCAACAAAGTCGGCCAGATTTCGGAAACACTAACATCAAATGTCACCGAAGATGCGAGGGAAGCACTCAAACCCTGCACACATCGCTGGTAAACTTGACCGATCGACAAGCGAAGAATACTAGCGTGGGAAATCACCACGCCTTTGGGGCGTCCGGTGGAACCGGAGGTATACATCACATAGGCCCGGGCGGATCCATCGGTGTTTTCTGGCGGGAGCGGAGGATGGGTGGAAGGCAATCTCCCACCGAGATCAACCCGATAAATAGGCGCGGCCCCAAGATCTGGAATGGACGAACCCGGCAAGGCCAGGATGAATCCAAGCTGGGCGTCCGCCACCATCTCGCTAAGCCTTGACTCAGGGGCATTGATATCCAGTGGGACGTAGGCGCAACCCAGCTTGAGGGTTGCCAGAACTGCCACCACAAACTCAGCCGACCGTGGCAGAAACAATCCGACCGTTGACCCGATGGCCAACCCACGATTAAGAAGCTCGCGCGCCAGGGTATTTGCGGTGCCATCGAGCTGGGAGTAAGTCAGACGGTGCACTCCATCCACCAGAGCCAAGGAGGCACCGTTACGCTCGACGATTTTGCTAAAGACAGATTGAACTGATTCAGACGATGGGAAGGGCCGCTGCACCCGCTGCCAATCGAGCGCCACTTGCGCATGAATCGGGTCTGGGACGGGGTTGCTCGAAGGGACAGACTCACGGGGCACAGGATCGGCGCTCAGCCGGTCGGCCAAGGACCACAGTGCTTTTGTATCGCACTTTCCCGAAGCTCTCAAAGGGACCGAATCAATCGCATAAAATCGGGTTGGGACCATGTGCTGGGGAAGGCCTGAAGCAACGTGAGCCCGCAATTCCTCGGTTGAAAAAGGGGCAGCGGCGACGGTAAAGGCCACCAATTGATTGTCACCGGCGGCGGTCTGCCCGAGCAGCACGATGGCCTGTTTTACAGCGGCATGAGTGACAAGTCTCCGTTCAATCTCCCCCAATTCGATGCGGAAGCCGCGCAATTTGATTTGGCTGTCAGCCCGGCCGCAAAAATAGAGCAATCCATCCTCCCCGACACGAACCAGATCACCCGTTCGATAAAGCCTCGGGCACCCGTCCAAACTTTCGTGATTGTAAAAGGATCGCTCGGAAGCAGGCGGTGGGTGCAAGTAACCCTTTGCCAGGCCGGCTCCTCCGATATGCAACTCCCCTACCTCACCTTGCGCGATCGGACGGCCTTGATCATCCAAGACATAACCAAACCAATGCCGGAGCATGGTGCCAATAGGCACTTCCTTAACCTGAGAACTGAGAGGACGGGGTATGCGATAGCCCATTGAATACACAGTGCATTCAGTGGGCCCATAGACGTTATAAAGCGTGGTCTCAGGGAGCAACTGTTGCGCTCTTGTGATATGCGGAACAGACATCAACTCCCCTCCAGTGTCGATGCGCCGAATACACTTCAAAATCTCCGGGGCCGCATCGACCACCACATTGAAATACGTGGTGCTGAAGAAGGCGTAAGCCACTGAGCACTTCTTGATCAGCGCATCAAGCTTTTCTATCGACGGATAAGATTCGCAATAGAGGGCAAGGCAGGCACCGCGAAGCAAGCCTCCCCATATCTCAATGGTTGAGGCATCGAAACTCAACGAAGAATGATGAAGGAAAACGTCATCCGGGCCAAACCCTTCCAAATGACCACCGAATACAAGGGCAAGAATGCCCCGTTGGACGACCTCTACCGCTTTGGGCACTCCGGTCGAGCCTGAAGTAAAGAGAATATAAGCAGTGGTCTCGGGTGAGACTTTTGGAAGATCAAAATGGTCCAGCCTTTTGTCAAAAAAAGCTGCATCAGCCTCCCAAACATTACAGAAAAGCCGTGCCCACCCCAGTCGCGTCCCCGGCGGCGTAACAACATGCCACGGCAACGTCTGTTCAAGCAGTATCCGAAGGCGTTCTTCGGGAAGGCTTTCATCCAGCGGCAGATATGCAGCGCCAGCCTTGATGATCGCGGCCACCAGCATGACGTACTCCGGGGATCGTCCGAAGCTGACTCCCACTATTTCACCAGGCCTGACTCCATGCTTAATCAGATCAGCCGCAATCGCATTAGTACGGGCATTGAATTCGGCATGACTCATCCTGCCTCCGAGCCACCTCAGGGCATCATGATTGGGATATGAAACCGCTACTCGCTGCAACACCTCACCCATGGCCTCCACAGCGACGAAAGGCGTGGCATCGCCGAGCATCGGGCTGACAATGCTTGAGGATTTTATCTCGGATCTCATGGGAGTTCGTCGGGAAAGCCAATGATGCCAGAGTCCTGATCGCGAATGGAAATTAGTTTTCCGAGGGTGGAAGCCAACCGATCAACTTCGTCAATGGAGTGCTGCGCAGAAAGAGTCACACGAAGGCGGGCAGTACCCCTGGCTACGGTTGGGTAACGAACGGCAGGCACAAAAAAACCTTCATCCTTGAGTGCTTGAGCCATTCGCATGGCAGCCTCTTCTCTGCCCACCAGAACCGGCTGAATGGCCGCAAAAGTGGTGACTCCGGTCGGCAGCAGAGTTGAAATATGGTCAGTCCAGGATTTAATGCGCCTTGTTAGCTGAGCGCGAAGACTTGCGCCTTCCGTGGCAATGACTTGGAGCGCACCCAAGGCAGCGCCAGCAGACGCTGGCACAGGTGCGGTTGAAAAAATCATACTTTTGGCTCTGTTTATCAATAATTCACGCAATAGCGGGGATCCGGCAATATAGCCGCCCGAAGCCCCGAGAGCTTTCCCTAAAGTCCCCATTTGCACATCGACCGCCTGCGTAAAACCTTGATGCTCAATCATGCCGCTGCCCCGCACTCCGTAAAGCCCCGTGGCATGCGCCTCGTCCAGCATGAGCACTGCACCATAGCGTTGCTTTAGTTCCACAAGGTCGGCCAGTGGGGCGGCGTCACCATCCATCGAAAAAATGCTTTCCGTAACAATGAGTGTCATACCCGAATTAGCTTCCTCAGCCAATTTCTGTTGTGACCATTGGAGAATTTTCTCCAAATTCTCCATGTCGTTATGCCGGAAAACCCTCAAGGTGGCACCACTGGATCTTGCGCCCTCAACCAGGCATGAGTGGGAAAGCTTATCTAGGACGACCACATCGTTTTTGCCCAAAATTGCAGACAAAGTCCCCGTGGCTGCAGCGTAACCGCTGTTGAATACGGTGACTGCCTCCACCCCTTTCCAGTGTGAAAGCGCCTCCTCCAATTCATGCTGAATCCCCAAGGATCCACTGATTAGCCGCGATGCACCTGCCCCACCACCATACTCGCGCACAGCCTGAACAGCTCGCTCGCGGACTAGCGGATGATTCGCCAGCCCAAGGTAATCGTTGGAGGCAAAATTAAGCAGCCAGCGGCCATCCACCCTGATGCGAACTCCGTCCACAGCCTCCACGCGGCGAAGCTGCCTATGGAGACCTTCCTGACGGATTGCTTCAAGAGTGTCCCGACAACGTTTTTCGAAGGGGTTCACGCCCATGGAATCCTCCTGCTATCCAAATAAAACACCTGACCGGAAACTTGTTCCGTGGAAGCCAGCCAAGTCACGAAGGAGGCCACTTCCCCAGTTTGATTGAATCGATTGAGAAGGTTGCCTTTTAAAAGCGCCTCGCGCTGGTCGGCATCCAGTGCCTCGGTCATGGGGCTGTGGAGAAGTCCGGGGCAAATCGTGTTGACGCGAATATTCGAAACGGCTCCCTCCTCAGCCAGCGATTGAGATAGACCGATCAAACCAGCCTTGGCGGCGGCGTAGGCCCCCTGCCCTCCGGCGCCAAGATGAGCCGCGTGACTCGCAACGAAAATAATATGGCCGCCACCCAGTTGGATCATTCCTGGCCAGACTTGTCTCGCGCACAGCCATGCTCCGCGCAAATGAACAGCCTCAACCGCGTCCCAATCATCCACATCCTGCCGGGCCACCAAAGCATCCCTCGTGACGCCAGCCGCATGAATCAGAAGGCGCACAGGCTTTCCCACTTGATTTTGGGTTAAACCAAAAGCTATTGAAACCGAGCTTTCTTTACGCACATCAAGCTGAGAAAAAAAAGAGAGGCCCTGTACAGCCTCTCGCGGCAAGGATCTGCCTCCGCCCGCCACATACCATCTGCTCGCGGATAATTGCTTCGCGCAGGCACGCCCCAGAATTCCGGCCACACCGGTAATGTACGCAACATCGCTCATGCGCCTGGCGCAACAGATGGTTGAACAGCCTTATCCTCTCCACTGGCAGCGCGCAATGCGCGCGGACGCACTTTCCAGCGCTGATGCACCCAAAACCAATTGGCGGGATCGCGCCGCACAGCCTTCTCAAAAGCACGATTCATATCCAAGGTGATTTCTTCTGAGGTTCTGGGCTTTCCATCGACCCGGGTTGGGACTTCATCTCCGACCTCAGCACGCCAGCGTCCTAGGGAAACACGATATATGATTGCGGTAAAAAGAGGCGCGTTGTAGCGCAGGGCGAAAACGGCAGGAGCAGCGCTGGTTGAGCAGTCATGACCCAGAAAAGGTATCCACAGCCCGCCATTTCCAGCGTGCTGGTCGGCAAGCAAGCCCAGCAAAACACCTCGTTTTACCAACTCTGAGCGCAACTCGGCGGCTTCGGTGCGGCGCTCAAAATAAAGACAGCCAGAATTTCCGCGAACCTCTTGGAGCAACCGGTTGAGGGAAGGTGGCCGGACACCGCGATAGGTGGTCGCACCCTGATAACCGGGCAAGCCCTTTGCCAGAATTGCATTGAGTTCAAAATTCCCGAAATGACCAATGGCAACGATTCGATTTTCGTTTGGTTCCTCGCCGATTTGTGGAGCTAATTTTTCAAGCCCCACGACTTCACAAATTTGGAGCGCTTCCTCGTAGCCCATGCGGGAGGTTCGGATGGCGCTGGTATAGCTTTCTCCGATTCGCTTGAAATTTTCCCTTGCGATCGCGTAAATTTGGGGCTCGGTCATTTCAGTGGCAAAAACGCGACGCAGGTTGAGCAACACAACGCGACGATGCTTGGCATCGAGATGGAAGGCCAGTCCCCCGGCCATCCTCCCAAAAAAGGCGACCCATCGCAGCGGCAGGCTTTGCAACAGCGCGACAAAACAACGGGCCAGCCAATAGAGGATCATATCCATCAGTGCTTACTTAAAACAGATTTGACGTACGCAGTCCTGAAAATCTTTCGCGCCATGGAGAATTTTTATTTCCACGCGCATAAACAGGATTCGAAGATCGCGCCGGTCTATTTTGGGAAATCGCACCGCGTCCTTCTGGGTGGTCAAAATAAATTCCGCCTGCCGTTTTTTGCCTCGGTTAATAACGTTCAGTATCTCCTGCTGGCTGAAACGGTGGTGATCAGCGAATCGCTTGGCATAAACCAGCTCCGCCCCCAGTTTGATGAGACTTTGCTCGAAACTTTCCGGTTGGGCGATGCCGCTCAAGGACGCCACTTTCTTGCCCTGTAAGAAATCCAGCGTTTCTCGTTCACCTGTGAAAACATCCTCAAAATAAAGAGGCTGGTGCACGCACTCAATAATACCTGCCTGATCGTTGTGCAATGCGATGCGTTTGCGCAGGGCCGCTGTGTTCCCATCACTTTTGGTGATAAAAATGTAACTGGCCCGGCTCAAATGCGAAGGCGGTTCGCGAAGTGTCCCTCGCGGGAGCATGTGCTCGTTGCCGAAAGGCTGTTGGTTATCCACCAGAACCACGTCGCAACGTCGGCCCCTAAGCTTCCAGTATTGGAAACCATCGTCCAAAAGCAGTGTGTCGCATCCAAAACGCTCGATGGCATACCTCCCGCTCTTAACACGGTCTTTGTCGACGAGCACCACCACATCTTTCAGGTTCGAGGCGAGCATGTAGGGCTCGTCGCCAGCCGTTTCGGAATCAAGCAAAAGGGATTTTCCATCTGATACGACTCTGGGGGGGGTGCTATCCTGACGAAACAGAAGGCGATCAACCAACCGTCGGCTCAGAGGTGGAGGTTTTGAGCGGTAGCCACGTGAAAGAATCGCCACGTGGCGCCCCTCATCCTGCAAGGCGCGGGCGAATTTCTCGACCACAGGGGTCTTGCCCGTGCCGCCCACTGTTAAATTGCCAATGGCAATAACCTGCACGCCCAAAGTTGAATCGCGCAAAAGCCGGGCGTTGTAGAGAAATCGGCGGGTTCTGACGGCAGCAGAAAAAATTTTCGATAACCCAAGCAGAATAAAGCGGGCCAAAGCAGCCCTTTTGCCGGGGCGCTGGTCAAAGATAACTTCGAGAATGAACGTCTCAAAGCTTTCTGTATATTCACGGATGGTTTCCCGCATGGAATGACTTAGCTTGCCAAAGCCTTGCCGCAGGGAGCAAGCCCGCGACACCAGTTTTAAAGGTCGCCAAATTTCTCACGATTTAATTTGCATAAACGGCTGCGCTAATCCAAAGTAACTGCTCTTCGGTCCGCGGGGTGGAGCAGCCCGGTAGCTCGTCAGGCTCATAACCTGAAGGTCGTTGGTTCAAATCCAGCCCCCGCAACCAATTTTCCCGATTATTGTTTCATTAGCAGGAAAATTTGGTTTTCAATTCTTGAAAGCTCCTTTTCCACAACAAAATATGACAAGCGACGAGATTGCTTGAGCACGTCGTATTTTGCCTGCATTCCCCTACCCTATTGCGAGCACGTCAGGCTTGGGGCGTTCGGACGAAGGCTGATAAGAAATACCCAATCGCTCCGCCATCCGCCTGGACCGACGCAGAGATTCGGTCATACGTGCGGCTTCGTCGGTTCCGCGCAGATCGTTACACGCGGGATGAGCCTCGGGCGAGGCGATGATACCCAATTCGTGGAGCACATGCGCGGTGCTGTGTTTGTAGGCGGCTGCACTCATGCGGGCATCGAGCCGGAAGACTTGATCCTCCAGTGATTGGAATGCCTCGAAGACTTTGTAGACGCGTGTATCGAAGCGTCCCGTGCCGGTCTTGAAAGTTTTTTGTGGAGAGTCGTCCATGAGCCACATGTCCTTGGCGGCACAAATGAGAGGGGCGCTGCTAACGGCGGCACCGATGAGCAAGGGGAGGCCGAGTTTGATGGCGGTGGCGATGCCAAAATCGTCACCGCTGTGCGGTGCGAAATCGAGCCTGAGGTCGCGGCACATGGCCGCCCAGTAAAGGAAATGAGGCTCATCCAGGGTGCTGATTTTTCCGCCGACAAATTTGGGGTGTTGCGCCAATTGCCAGAGCAGCCACGGATCGAACGGTTTCGCCCAAGGAACGAAGGCAGGCTCCAGCGCGTGGACGATGCCGGGGCGGACGAGCCATTCCGCGATTTGATAATAAGCGTCGCGGCAGGGTTCTGGTTCGAGGACGCTCAGCCAGCGTGAGGTCATGAGCATAACCTCGCAATTGTCGTGCTGTTGGGCGAGATCGAGCAGGGGGCGGTAGCGTTCAGCCAGAAATGAGGTGTCGTTTTGTGCTCCGCGCGCGGTGACTCCGGCGATGAATTTGGCGGCCGGGAAATCGGCACGAAATCTCCGCAGGACTTCGGCGTAGAGGGCATCATCCAGATCGAAGATATAGCCGGTGTCGGCGTTGAGGACGACGACGAGTTCGACGCCAAAGCGATCGGCAGCAGCTTGCATCCAGCGGATGCTTGCGGTAAAGCCATCCCAGTCGGGATTTTGATCGCGGAAAGGAAGGAGTGCGGCGGCGCAAAGGCGGGCTTTGGTGGTGTGATCAATGATCTGCTCTTCGGCGGTCCAAGCCCATTGAGTGTCGAGCCACTTGGTCTGCGGCGTGAGGTTCTCAGGTTTGGAGATGAGGGTCTTTTTCATGCGCCGAGTTTCCGTTTGATCTCCTTGAGTTGGGCGAACTCGGGACGCTGGGTATAGAATTTATCGAGAGGGTAGCAACCGCTGATCAGGCCGTTGCGCGGCGCGGTGGTGCATTCGCTGAAGGTGCGGCAGATGAGTTTTTTCTCCAAGGGACGGCCGACAATAGCGTCGGTGAGCATGGAGGGATAGGAAAGCACGGCGCGGCCGAGACCTATGGCATCGGCCCAGCCCATGCGAACGACGGCGGTGGCCACGGGGGCGAGGAATTCCTGTAAATAAGTATAGCCGGAGCCGATCACGTAGAGGCCCTGCGGTGCTCGCGCTTTGAGTTCGCGCACTGTTTGAATTAATCGCGCCACATCGATGAGCGGGTCGTAGGCGGGTTGGTAGCCGTCACTGGGCGGGAAAGCGGCGGGTCGTTGGAGGTGGGGCGTATAATAGGGTGAGCCAGCAGTGGTGTTGAGGACTTTGATGCCCAGCTCGCCGCAGAGGGCGACAAAGGCAAAAGTCTCGTTGAGATCGATTTCCTTGGGGTCTTGCTGGTTCACGCCGAATGCGTAGCGATAGGGCAAGCAGGCCGCATAGTCTTCAGGGATGCCAGGGCCGAGTTTGCCCGGTTGCGAGCAAGCGGGATCAGGGCGATACGGCACTTTATCGAAAAGGCTCAATCGTACGCCGAACTCGATGGGGTTTCCATCGGCGCGGATGCCCGCGATGATTTCGCGGAGGATGCGGGTGCGGTTTTCAAAACTGCCACCGTACTTGCCGGGACGGGTGTGCGCACCCAGGAATTCGTGAAGCAGGTAACCGTGGCAGTGCTTCAGATCCACGAAATCAGCTCCCACCTCCCACGCAACCCGCGCCGCTCGGACAAAGTCGGCGATTAATTGCCCCACTTCGGCATCGGTGAACACCTGATCGTCGCTGGTGACATTGAATTTGCGATCCAAAAGGGGGTGGCGAAAGGCTACGCGCGATTCCCAGAGCGCCTTGTCGTGGGGACGGCAGAAACGCCCGGAATGGGTGAGTTGAAAGCCAATGAGGAGATCATCAGTGGAGCCATGGCACTCAGCGTGGGCGCTTTTCAAAATGCCCATCAACTCGGAGAGGCCGGCCTGGTTTTCTGCGTTGATAATGAGCTGGTTCGGATTGGCGCGGCCATCAGGACGGACGGCCATCGCCTCCGCGCCGCAGATCATTTTCGCCCCGCTTTCGCCAAAGCGCCGCCAACGCCGCCGCATCTCATCACTCACCCCGCCGGTTGTTGTGCCGTCCCAGCCTTCCATCGGATGAATCACAATGCGGTTGGCCGGCCGCTTGCCATTGATCACCACCTCAGCCGGCTCAGCGAGCGGTGATGGTTCGGAACTGAGCGCGTCAACGGGAAGCTCGATTCCAAGCGAGTTGCAAATGCCGCGGAAGGCATCCAGCGACTTTAAGGCACCAAGGCGTACGAAACGTGCGGATGAAGTTGTGCTCATGAGAAGGTCGAATTCGGTCGAAGTGCTTTGATCTCCTCGGACTTGACAGCCAGGTCAACAAACACAAGGACAGATGTTTCATTGGGCGGAGAGGACCGAAGAACGAAACCAGCTTCTTCCCTAGCCTCCTTCGAGGCTCCAACCGCCGCGCACAAGCAGTCGAGTTTACCTCGACTTCCGAGATCAGCTGGAGCTGGCTTTTTCATTGAATTCAAGAACGGCAGTGAGCGAAGAGTCCGGTCATCCGCTCAGATACGACGTGTAACCCTACAACTTCTCCCAAATCATGCGATCCATCAATTTTAGGCTGTTGCATTGGTTTTTGCCTAAGAACCGCCGTCACGGCTTGAGACTCACCGCGCGAATCCAATCTTGGTTTTTCAGGTACCAGGAGACAGTTTGTCGTATCCCTTCCTGGAATGTGTATCGAGGGGTCCAGCCTAATTCATCTTTGAGCTTTGTTGCATCAATGGCGTAGCGTCGATCATGCCCTGGACGATCTTTGACAAAAGTAATCAATCCTCGCGAGCCGCCTCCGAACTCGGGCTTAAGCTCATCCACCAGATCGCAGATGATTTCAACGATACGGATGTTGGGCCATTCATTGTTGCCCCCGATGTTGTAGGTTTCCCCTGAAATGCCGCGCATCAAAACATGCCACAATGCATCCGCATGATCTTGAACATACAACCAGTCACGCACGTACATTCCATCTCCGTAGACAGGCAAAGGCTTTCGATCAATGAGATTCTGAATGATTAAAGGGATCAGTTTCTCAGGAAACTGATGCGGACCGTAGTTGTTGGAACAATTAGAAATCACTGTGTCGATTCCGTAAGTATGATGGTATGCCCGAACGAGTAGATCGCTCGCAGCTTTGCTGGCTGAGTAGGGAGAATTTGGCGCGTAAGGGGTTGTCTCTGAAAAATATCCGGTGGCCCCCAAACTGCCGTAAACTTCGTCTGTGGAGACATGATGAAAACGCCTCCCCTTTAAGTTGCCACCCCAAAAGCACCGACACGCCTCCAGCAGGTTGAATGTTCCGACGACATTCGTCAGAATAAAATCACTAGGTCCGGAAATTGATCGGTCAACATGGGATTCCGCAGCCAAGTGCATCACGTGCGTAATATCGTATCTTTTGACCACACTGAAGACCTCCATTTTGTCACGAATGTCTACCTTCTGAAATGTGTACTTTGGATGTCCCTCCACTGCCGTGAGATTTGCGAGGTGTCCCGCATAGGTCAGACAATCCATGTTCACCAATAACTTAATCTCCGGATTCTTGAGAATCGTTTGAATGACATTTGACCCGATAAAACCGGCCCCACCTGTGATCAATAAGTTCATACGGATATGTGCGCTCCCAGTCCAGACATTGACCTAAAACCGACACGTAAATTACAGACCCAGCTGACTGCTCGAAAGCCCAAACCCGCTAGCTGTTGAAGTGTTTTCGTTGTGGTTGTAGAATAACGCGATCGTACCGCCCTGTCTGAAGCCATAGCTAATATGACCCGCATACGAAACGGCGTCGTCCGCGCAGTCCAACGAAAATGCACTATTGGACTGAATGTAACGGTTTTTGCGGTAGCCGCCACTAAGGGTTGAGTAGAAAATACCGAGAAGTCGCTGGCTCAACGCCAAACTGATGCTCGTGAAATCTGCGATTTTGGGCCAAATCCTGTGGGATGCCAATGGAACCTTTTGCATCATCACATTAGTATTTAAGCCAGAACGAAGTTAGGCTTTCCAAACTTGGCCAGGGGCAGTTTTAGTCAGATGCATCGCATTCCGAGCGTCAATAATACATGGCGCCCAGTCAGCCAGCTCCTGATAATTAATGCACCCATGGTTGGTTGCAATCAGAACGGCGTCGAACGCACCAATGGTCTCGCGATTCCAGTCCACAGATGGGGTTCCCGCCCATTGGGGATGCTCTCGAGTGGGTCGAATAACTGGTACGTATGGATCGTAGTAGGAAGCTTTTGCCCCCAGGGTTTTTAGATGTTCAAGCAGCACGTAACTGGGAGATTCGCGGTCATCGTCAACGTTTGGTTTATAGGCGAGGCCCACAACCAGCACTCGCGAGCCGTTCACCGCTTTGCGCTGGGCGTTTAAGGCTTCCGACACGCGTTGAATGACATACTGGGGCATGGCTGTGTTGATCTCGCCTGCCAATTCAATGAAACGAGTGTTCTGCCCAAATTCCCGGGCTTTCCAAGTTAGGTAAAAGGGATCGATGGGAATACAATGGCCTCCGAGGCCTGGACCAGGATAAAATGGCATGAAACCAAACGGCTTGGTCTTGGCAGCAGCAATGACTTCCCAAACATCAATTCCCATCGCCGTGTAGACCACCTTAAGCTCGTTAACTAGGGCTATATTTACGCTTCGGAAAATGTTCTCAAGGAGCTTGGTCGCCTCTGCTGCGCGGCAGGAAGAAACAGGAACAATAATTTTGATCGCCTTCGAGTAAAGGGCTTTGGCCTTTTCGAGGCAAATCGGGGTCAGTCCACCGACGACCTTCGGGATCTGTGCCACTTTGCTATCGGGATTCGCAGGGTCCTCCCGTTCCGGCGAGAACGCCAAATGAAAATCTACGCCGGCTTTTAACCCTGAATTGGACTCAAGGACCTTCAGAAGCTCTTCGTCAGTGGTGCCAGGATAGGTTGTGGATTCGAGAACGACCAGTGCTCCCTTCTGAAGATTGGGCGCAACAGCTTTTCCCGTTTCCAGGATATACGAAATATCAGGCTCTCGATTCTTGTTGAGCGGCGTCGGAACGCAAATGATGATGGCCTCAACTTCCCGAATCCGACGGAAATCGTTGGTCGCAGAAAAGGCACCCACATCAACCAAAGCTGCTACCGCGCTGGATTCGATATGTTTAATAAAACTCTTACCACGATTGAGCAATTCGACCTTTGCTGAATCAATATCAAAACCAATAACGGTCACACCGCTGCCCGCAAACAGGAGCGAAAGAGGCAACCCCACATAACCTAAACCAATAACACCAATAGTCATATATTCAATATGGGTTTCACCCAAGAGACTTGACGGAAAAAGAAATTAACGAATGGATTAGCGGGCTTGCAAGTGAACCAACGAATCCTCAAGAGCCGCTTCCACCGACCGCATAGGAACCCCAGTCGCCAACAACTTTGAGACGTCCATCATACAGCGAAATCTCTGAGTCTTCGCAGCCACGCGGTAAAACTCCTCATCGTTCGCCCATAACTCAAATTTGCGGGTCGGCTTCAAAACATGCCCAATCAGACTCACTACTTGACTGGTGGCTACGGCACCCTGACTCGTAACATTGTAGATACCGAATGGAGCCCGTCGACCCCAAAGATCAAGGCAGCACAGTCAAAATCGCCTCGATGGGACAGGGAATTGATATTTTCGTAGACCTTTGAGAAATTCTGGATTTTCGAAAGGTAGCTACGCGAATTGTCGATTTCGTCGAATGGAATCCGCAGACGACAGATGTAATTCCGCCCTCTCTGTCGATTGCTTCTTGTCCCAAGGCTTATGTGCAGATGTAAAAGCTGCACGGCGGTGAGCGAAAGGGGAAATTGGGCTGATCACTCTCGTTAAATCCACCGAAACTTTCAGGCGAAGCCAGAATTCGGTCTCATAGGTCAGGCCGAGTTAAATCCTTCGGCATAATCCAAGCATCACGAGCAGACGCTTTTGAACCCGAAAATATGTTACCCGAGGAAACGTGACCCCACGGAATTTGCTCGACCGCACAGGCACGAGCAAACACCTGGGGAGAGAGCGCGTTCCCTTGGAGCGTATCCGCCCGCGCAATTTCACATGCGTCAACATTGGGTTTCCCTGTGTATCCAGCTGCGTTAATTAAAAAGATGGTTTGCGATCTCCTAATTGAGCATGAAGACTCGTGAGATGACTATAATCCAGCTCCTTGCGGGTTGGTGCGATAAACTCCACATTCCGCGCTTCTAACTCCCGCGCGAAAGCTTCTCCGATTTAACCAGTGGCTCCAAGAAGCACAATCATAATGCTCGTTCCAACTATTTCGACAAAGCCTCGGCTGCGACACGCTCCAGATATTCGCGATACTCACAATTCGGAACCTGCTTAATAAGCGAGTCGAATTGCTGCAGGCTGATGAACCCTCGCCGGAAGGCTGCCTCTTCCGGGCAACCAATTTTAATCCCCTGACGTTTCTCGATAGTCTGAATGTAAGCCGAGGCCTCATGCAAACTGGTGCTCGTACCGGCATCAAGCCAGGCAAATCCCCTACTTAGCTTCGATACACGTAACTTCCCCGCCTTCAGATACTCGATGTTGACGTCGGTGATCTCCAACGCTCCTCGTGCGGATGGTTTTAAAGCCTTGGTAATTGCCACCACCTCGTTGTCATAGATATACAAACCAGGCACCGCGAATTTGCTCTTCGGATTCCTCGGCTTCTCCTCTAAGGAAATGGCCTGACCATCGGCGTCGAATTCGACCACACCGTAGCGTTCGGGGTCATTGACCTGATATCCAAAGATAGTCGCCCCACCGTTAAAAGCCTCGAAGGTGCGCCCAAAAGCATCCCCGCCATAAAAAATATTATCTCCCAACACCAGTGTTACGTTATCCTTGCCTATGAACGAATCAGCAATCAAAAATGCCTGCGCAATCCCTGCCGGCTTGGCCTGTTCTCGATACTCGATCGTAATTCCCCAAGCCGCACTATTCTGAAACAGTTGCTTGAACCGAGGCAAATCATAAGGCGTGGAAATCAAACAAAACTCCTTAACCCCATTCTCGATTAAAGTCGTCAACGGATAATAAACCATTGGCTTATCGTACACCGCCTGCAGTTGTTTGCTGGCGACCAGAGTAAGAGGATACAGGCGAGAACCGGCTCCACCTGCGAGGATGATTCCTTTCATGGATTGACAAAGTTCTTATTCACTAATCTAGGTAACAGCTACCTTTCTGTCCGCAGAAAACAATTTGAGATTCTAGAAATGCATTAAAACTTCCGAAGGTGCAAGCGTTAAATACTCGTTTTTAACAACTTCTACTAATACGCGTTGCTCAATAATTTCAAAATTGGCCTCGAGCAGCATTCGCTTAAATGACCGTCGCGTGAAAAACCTAAAATGAGCACGGTCCAAAATGCCTGCAGGAAAGGGATGGCCACACAAATGCGGTGTTTTATCCTTTGATTAACCCACCATCCTCTGCGTCGAATCGAGACTCCCCATGTTAAACTGACTCAAATTTCGCCACAAACTAACCTGCTGCATTCAGGTCTCAACGCGAAGCCCCAACTACGAAGTGAAAAATATTGTGCTGGCGGGCAGCCGGAGTCGCGATCCACGCTCAGTAGTCGAACACACTGATCTCAAGATTGGCTTTTCTCAACTTCCTCGAAAGCCCCACCGCGAGGTTACGCAGGAGCTTGATCTTGATGTGCGGATGACTTTCGCCCAATTGCTCAAAGTCCTCCACTTTGATCAAATCACACTCAACCTCAGTGTCGGCAGCGACCACCGCCGACCTCGGAGCGTGATCGAGCAGTGCCATTTCACCAAAAGCCATACCGGGGGAGAAAGTTGCCAAACGCTTTTTCGTTCCGCCGGAAAGCATCACTGTAACGCTGGTTTTGCCACTGGCCACGAAAAACAGTTCTCTCGCGGGAGAGCCAAACTGGACAATTATTTCTCCACTCCGAAATTTGCGCCTTTCGAGCAGCGCCGTAACCGTCTGAACCTCTGCCCCGTTCAACCCGGCAAAAAGCTCGTACGCCGATTGGGGAAGCGGGTCTTCGATTTTTTCCCGTGGAAGTATTTCTGCAAGAAGCTTGTCCTCACACCATTCCAAGGCCGTGTCGCTGTCTTCGAAGGAACGGAACAACAAAGCGAACTGGGCCTTCAACTTCGCCTTCATGTAGCTGCGCAATTGCGGTACGCGGCCAATGTTGGTGAATAGGACGTGTTTTCCCTGCCCATGGAGCTTCATCAAAAGCTGGCAGAAAAGTCGGCTGGCACTCTCATTCACCGCAAGAACATGCTTAAAATCAAAAACCAGCGCACGTACCTGATTAAGCCCGGACATCACTTCGTGTACCACCACTTCAGTCGTGGAAAGCGCAAGATTGCCCTGGAGTTGATAAACTTGGGTGCCGCCACCATGTTCACGCAATACCTTGGCCTCTTCCTGGGTGCGAACACGGCTAGAATTCACCTGAGCGGCACTGTACTTGAGACGGACCACCGCCTTGCTGGCATGGGGGTTGTTAAAAAGGTGCAAATCAAAAAATCGCGATAAATCGTCGCATACGCGCAACCCTCTGACACTGTTGCCTCGGGCATCAAGTGGTGGCGAAAAAACTGCAATGCCCAATTGACCGGGAAGGACCGCGATAACCCCGCCCGAAACACCACTCTTGGCAGGCATGCCAACACGATAAAGCCATTCACCGGCGTAATCATACATCCCGCAGGAACCCATCACGCTGAGCATGCTTTCAACGTACTCACCACGAACGGCATGACGTCCAGTCAGGGGATTGGTACCGCGATTGGCCAGCGTGGCCGCCATGATTGCCAAATTTCGGCAATTGACGGAAATCGAGCACTGTTTGAAATATAGGTCCACCACTGGATCAGGCGGCTCGGTCAGTATGCCGAAGTTCCGCAGCATATGGCCAATCGCCCGGTTGCGATGGCCCGTTTCGCTTTCGGATCGATAAACCGCCTGATCGATTCCCACTTCTTCTCCCGCATGCAGCGAGAACATGTCCAGCATCCGTTTCAGCCGGGTACGTTGCGATTTCCCCCCAATGAGTCCAGCGGCGGCGATGGCGCCAGCGTTGATCATCGGGTTACGTGGACGACCGGTACCCGCCTCAAGGCTGATGGCGTTGAACGCGTCGCCAGTAGGTTCGACGCCGATCCTCTTCAAAACCTCCGCACGTGTGTTGTCCTCCAGCGCCAAACCATAGACAAAGGGTTTGGAGATTGATTGAATGGTAAATTGCTCCCGCGAATCGCCCACCTCATACACATGACCACCCGTGGTCACCAGGCAGATCCCAAACCAGTCAGGACTGGCCTTGGCCAACTCGGGGATGTAGGTGGCCACGTCGCCCTCGCGAAGGTCCGCGTAGCGGTTGTGCAACTCTTGAAGATAATCCTGAATGGGCGAGGTTATGGGGGCAACTGATTCGGTGCTCATTGTTTACGTGGCAAAACGACAAAAGGCGGTTATTGAGTTAATTGCAGCAATTGTGCCATCTGCCAATATGGGAGTGAAATGCACGAAAAGCGTTCAGGGTGAATAATATTTCGCCTCATACACGCATCGCACCCATGACGAATTTCGATCAATCTGCGTATTTTCATGCAGAGAAATTCAGATGAGTGGCCATGTCAACTTCACAAACTCAGGGGTAAATGACCGTTAATAATTCAATGTAAGGATTCAGCCTGCTTCGGCGACTTACACGTGATTGAATCAAGAAAAACACAATACAAAGCCTTTAAGCGAATGAACGCGGCCAACCCTTCACCATCACAGCGAATTTTTGACAGCGAGGCGTGTGTACGCTTTTCCGATGAGAAAGCCACGGTAACGGAAATCATTGTGACGGCGCATTCAAGTATCGCGGTGTGGGGTGTGCGGCCGGGACAGCAGGTGCCGGCCCATACCCACCCTGACGGCCAGGACACATGGGTGATGATTCGGGGGGAGTTAAGTTATTACCTCGGCAATGGACAACGGAAGACGATTCGCGCAGGGCAATTGGACGTTGCAGCATCCGATCAGGTCCATGGGGCTTTAAACGAGGGCTCCGAAGACGCTGTCTTTCTTTCGATCTACTCAGCTCCCAAACTTGGTTGGGCGGCGGCTGTTCCGTAAACCCGACTTGCATCAAGAAATCCTGAAACCATCGAACCTCATGATCCTGCAAGCACTACTTGGAACGGCCGCTGTTTACCTTATCTGCGGACTCATCTTCGCAATCCCATTTGGGTTGATTGGTGCAGCGAGCATCGACTCGCACGCCGCACATGCCAGTTGGGGTTTTAAGATTATCGTGATCCCTGGCGCGATGCTCCTATGGCCTTTCCTGCTGCGCCGTTGGATGGCGGGAATCAGAACGCCGCCCGAAGAAAACAACTCCCACCGCCGCGCATCACGCACGGGAGCCCCAACATGATTCGTCCACTGCGTCAAATACACCGTGCGTCAGCAATAGTCCTCAGCGTAACACTGCCCATAGTATTCGTGGCGGCAATTGCCCTGCGCAGCCCGACGCCGTTGGTCGCAGCGCGGTCCGGTCGAGTCAACAGCACTGAGTCAGCTTTCAAAACCTTGGTCTGGGAAAAGAGTGACCTGTGGACAAAGCCTGTCATAAAAACCCGCCTGTTTTCGGATGAGCCAGCCAGCAAACCTTCCAGACTGGCGGTACAGCTAATTCCTGACCAATCCCTCACCCGACCCGATGTGCTAATCTATTGGATGCCCAGCGTCGCAGGCCCTCTCGATCAAGTGCCTGACGACGCGGTCCTGCTCGGCTCCATCGCCAGCCACCCGGTAATGCCCCTGCCAGTATCTCCGGGCAAAACCTTGGGTGCGCTTATCCTCTACAGCCTCGCCGATCACGAAGTCCTAGCCGTTTCAAAAAGCATTCCAAGGACCCTGCCATGAGCATTGAATACAGCGCCGTCCAATGGAACCGCCAAAAGCGCATTTACGACCTCGTGTTGGTCGAAGGTGTGGGTGTGTTTCTCTTACTGTTCACCCTCACAAGCAAGGTTCTTTTCCCTTTGGTCACCGTTGAGATTATGCTCATGCGGGGTTTCGCCTCGGCCGCATTTCTTCTGCTGCATATTATCCTCTGCATTGGCCCCATCTGCCGGCTGGATGCACGCTTTCTGCCCCTGCTCTATAACCGGCGACATGCCGGCGTCACCATGTGCCTGCTGGCTCTCGCGCACTCGGCTCTGGCCATCCTAACCTATCACTTCGGGGGTGACACCAATGCCATAGTGAGTATTTTCACTGCTAGTCCTCTCGTTGGTTCCATCGCAGGAGTGCCCTTTCAACCCTTCGGCCTTTTCGCATTGGTCATCCTGATTTTAATGGCCGCCACCAGCCACGATTTCTGGCTGGCCAACCTTAGCGCACCCATTTGGAAAGCCCTGCACATGCTGGTTTATGTGGCGTACGCACTCCTCGTCCTGCATGTCTCCTTTGGTGTGCTCCAATCCGAGTTAAACCCACTGTATCTTGTAACTATGGCATCTGGAATGGCTGCCGTTTTGAGTCTCCATACTCTGGCCGCCTTCAAGGAAAAGTGCGCAGACAAGGAATTGGACGCAGCGGCTGCAGACCGGAATTTTGTCGACGCTTGCGCTGTATCGGAAATTGCAGAGGCTAGGGCTCGTATAGTCTGCCTCTCGGGAGAACGCATCGCCATCTTCAAATATGATGGCAGGATTTCCGCTGTTTCAAATGTCTGCCAGCACCAGAATGGCCCGCTCGGGGAGGGTAAAATCCTCAAAGGGTGCATCACCTGTCCGTGGCACGGCTACCAATACCTACCGGACACCGGCGCATCCCCTCCCCCGTTCGTGGAAAAAGTGCCCACATTCAACGTGATGATTCAAAACGGCCGAGTGCTGGTAAATCCCAAGCCCAATCCGGCCGGCATTCGTGCTGAGCCAGCAATCATTCTGTTTTCAGCCCACACTCCAACCGTAACGTCATGAAATCAGAGGACGAGTTTTATGTAGGTTGGGAAAACAGGGCACCCATTGCAACGGGCAAATTTTTGCGCAAAACTGTCGTTCTCCTGCTGGGCACCACTCTAGCCGTGGGGGTTTCGCTCGCCATTGCGCAACGAACCATCAAGAGCAGTGTCTTTGAGTGGGGACAGATTAAGAGCTTTTCAGGCATCTTCCAGAGCGAACCTTATCCTCATTTATTGGTGAAACGGCCGGGAACTTCCAACGGGCAGCACTCCCTTTCAAGCTACTACCTCGTCAAACCTTTCAAATTCGGCTTCAAAGCGGAAAGCGCCAACCAATTGGACGGGCAGGAGGTAAACCTGAAGGGAACGCTCATTTATCGCGAAAACCAAACTATGATTGAGGTGGTGGATAAATCCATCCAGCCCACACCCTCCTTTTCTGCAAACCAAAGCCTGCCGCCCGTCGAAAAAACAAACCTGGGACGTCAAACATGGGCAGGCGAGATTGTGGATAGTAAATGCTACCTCGGCGTTATGAATCCAGGCCAATTCATTCCCCATCGTGCCTGTGCCATTCGTTGCATCAGCGGTGGCATTCCGCCAGTCCTGCTGGTTCAACAACCTGACGGCGACTCCCTGTATTTCCTTCTCGTATCCGAGGACGGACACCCAGTGAACCAGAGGGTTCTGAATCTCGTGGCGGAACCGGTTGAAATCACTGGAGAAGTCGAACGACAGGGCGACCTTCTCATTCTTCGCGCCGACCCGGCGACGTACCGCCGGATAACACATTGAAAATGGCAAGGCCACACTCTCAGGGTGTGGAAATTGCCTGAGGAATCCACCCTCCAATAGCTTGCAGAGGAGTCATGACGCCCGACACCGTCACCCACGCTGCGAGTCCGGTCCGCTGAGGAGAAACACCAGCAATGGACGACAGCTTGAAGGAGCAGTGCCAAATCTGCCCTAATTTTTCTCCCGGGCCTTCGGCAAAAGCCAGGGTAACAAAATCGTGCTCCAGCATCCGACCTGCATTCTCCCCCGCCCGAACATTGGTCTTGATCTCGAATCCCAGCAAAGCCACGTGTAGAACATACGCCGCCTGCGCCTGCCTGGGATCAGGGGCAAACCGGAGTTCCCAGAGTTTCGCATCCTGTGAGACAGCACTGAGCACGCCCGTTGTCCTCCTGGTTGGGGCAGGCACGGGATCCTTTCTGAACCAACCCTGCCAGTTCTTGCCATCCACGACAAAGCCTGGGGTCGCAACGGATGGGATTTGCCAACTGTCCGAGTAGAGGTATTGACGTTGGGTGTAAACCTTGGACGCCAGCACATCTTTCCACCCCAAGTTATCCCAGTAATCAACGTGAAAAGCGACTGGCACCATTTCGGTCCACAGCTTGGGGCTGTGCTTAAGCTGAGAGAACCACTTTTCCGCAGGCGGGCAACTGCTGCACCCTTCCGAGGTATACAACTCAAGTAATTGCGCCGCTTCAGGACCGCTCTGGAAACGAATGGAGTCCGCCGCCATGGATTGGCGAATAAGGATCAGAGAAGCGGACATAATCAGTTTGGCAGTCGATACGATTTTCATGATGGAAAAATGGCGTTGAGTTGGTGATGGGATCAACTGGGTCAGGGCGTAACCAACTAGCCTTGAGGCGCGTCGGCGAAGGAGAGGTTGCCTGGTCCAATCTTATTCATGCTTGTCTGTCGGAAACCCATCAGGATCCTTACAATAAATGTCTGGGTCTCGCGTTGCGTTTTTACCTGTAAGGAGTTCGGCCTCGGCTCGACTTATGCCTGTATGCGCACACACAATCCTTCTGAGAAACCAGACTCAACCGCCAAAATCAGGCAGTGCCGCCTGAAGCAATTGGACAAGCCACATCGTTCCGCTGGTTCACCGCAAAGGGACGGCGTCCTGCCCCATCCTAACCCTGTCGCAACCATCCAGACCCTTCGCTATGCGTTCATCGACTGGTCGCCACTGCATGACTAGAGCTCGAATCAACCCCAAAACCAAATGTCGACCGACTCTGTCATTCCCAAATCTGCTGTCAAAAGCTTCCGCCCGTTCTTTCTAGCGCCGCTAGTGGCTCTGATCGGCGTGTTCATCTTCTTCCATGAACGTGTGGGAAACGCCGTCTTTCAACACTTCGCACTGTCCAATCAAGCCCCTTCTCCCGATGTTATCGAAGAGCTCATCTCCAACTCGCCTGACCGCACAGCCGCAATCGTCGCCACGTGGAACACCGACCAAATCACCCATCGCCAAGTCGCAATACGCGAAATCGGGCGTTCCTTTTCAGCATCCACCAACCTTCCTCCCGAGTTGCAATCGATCATTTTGGCCGGGGCATTAGATGTGGACAACAACGTGCGCGAGGACGCCATGAACATTTTGGCCCGGTGGCCGCATCCGGCGTTCGCGGCCTTGATCGCCGCACAATTGAGCGATCCCGACCCCCAAGTGCGGACATACGGCCTCCAGGCCGCCAAATCAATTGATGCCGTGGCAGGTGTTCCGATCGTCGCACCACTGATCAACGAGGCTGATCCCATGATAGCAACCATGGCGCTAAAATTGTTGGAAAAATGGTCGGGCGAGAAATTTGGCGTCAGCCTAGCTGGCACGGCCCTGGTAGAAAATGCCACCACCGGTCTAAAGGAATTCAGTGAGGAGGGCCTAACCAAGGCGCGGGCGGGAGCCGCCTTGGGAAACAAATGGTGGACAAAACACCATGCCGAATTCCCTCAACGCCTTTTGCAGATTCCTTCCGAAATCCTTTTAACGAAACGCACAGTGCCTGCCAGGGACTTTTCGCTAACCTCGCTAGACGGCCGTAAGATTGGCCTTTCCGAACTTAAAGGCAAAGTCGTGCTCATCAATTTTTGGACCACATGGTGTACCGCGTGTGTCAACGAAATGCCCGAGCTGGTGGCTTTACAGAAACGCCATGGCGACTCGCTGGCCATCCTCGGCATTTCGCTTAATTATGTTCCCGACAGTCATGGCCATATTGGCGGGCACTCTGAGTCCGAGGAGGAGCAGGTCGAGAACGAGGACTGGAGCTTAAGGAAAATCCGCCAGAAAGTGGCACGTACCGTGAGCGCACGCGGCATTAATTACACAGTGCTGTTGGATGAGAAGAATGAAATTGGCGGGCGTTTTAATGGCGGAGAACTTCCCACCACGGTCATTATCGACACTGAAGGCAACGTGCGCCGACGTTTTGTCGGCGCAAGAAGCCTGCCCGTTTTTGAAGCCATGATCGCCGAGGTGTCGAATCCCGGATTATGACCGGGACGCGAGCCAGGCATAAGAGCGCTTCCAGAAACTGAAATAATGTTAAAAAAGCTGGTGTGGATTTTGAGTAGATGGGTTGTGGATTTCGTCAAAGAATGCATGCCTGAAATCATCCGCCCCGCTGAGCTTTCCTTCTTCTCCCTGACCGAGCGTC
>JANYDC010000080.1 GCA_025359965.1 Pedosphaera sp. | reverse complement strand
CGACCACTGGCCCTATTGCTACACCTCCATGATCGCCGGCGCCGGCATCAAACGCGGCTACGTCCACGGCAAATCCGACAAAACCGGCAGCAGCCCCACCGAAGACCCCGTCCACCCCACCGAACTCCTTGCCACCATCTACCACGCCTTCGGCATCGACCCCGAAACCATCGTCTTCAATCACCTAAAACAACCCCGCGAACTGGTCAAAGCCAAAGCCGTCACCAAACTTTTCGCCTGAAGCCCACCGGCTATCGTAAACACTGCATCACCCAAAGAATCGATATCGCCTTCTAGCACACACCATCCGGCCATGTGCACATCACTTGTCGATTGCCCCCGCCTGCGGGCGCAATGATTTTACGCCGCCAACTCGGGCAAAATTACGTCCAGAAAAGGTCCCCTGTCAGCCCCCCCACAAGAGCCGTTTTATCGACCTTTCAGCATGATTTATGCTGGGGGGTTCATCAGGCCCAAAGGGCCGCCATTCCTAAGCCTAGGCCTGCGGCCTCGGATGCAAAGCATTGGGCGTGGAATCTCAAAAAATAGCTCTTAATTTGGTACAGAGGCGGGGAATTCTGGTGCGAATGGCCTGCGAGCAAAAATAAAGCTGTTTCCCAGCCCGGAGGGCGAAAGAAAATAGCCCAGTGCTTTAGCGGTGGGTTGCAGGCCAAACCTATGCCGAGTCCCAGGGACGACAGAGAATTGATTTCAACGCCCGAAGTCATCGACCACTCAAAAATTCCAATTTCCTTCTTTCCACATGCCACCGTTGCCGAAGGGTCTCGATAATCGATCTCAGCATGAAACAATCAATGCTCTGCATCATTCTCAAGGTAACTGGCTCCATGAAATAGACCGACTCCAGCAGCCCAGACGTAAAAAGGAAGGTATCCAACCGTTGCACGCCCGTTTGGGAACCAGTCTAACCAGCAGGTTAGAAGGAACAACCATTGTATGGAACTCGGAATCCATGCACAATCTTTCGGCAGTCGCTCCATCATTGTGAGGTTGGTAAACCAACTTGCCGCAAGCATGATGCCTGCTGTCAACTCCCTCCAACCAGGGTCACTCGCAATGATCACAACCAGCATGAGTGGCGTCATCAGAAAGACTGAAAGGCCACAGTTTTTTCAAGACCACTCTAACCCAGTTACACCAAAATCGGCATGGGGCGTCGCAAAAGAAGCCACAAAAATCAGCAAACCGATGAGCCTTACGACCTTGGCACGAGTCACGCTGGATTTCCAATTCATAAGATTCTCCAGCATTCAATTATTAATGTTTCGAGCCAAGCTGAACTAGCATATCGGACCGTTGCCGCCTAATAACGCGGTGATGAATTCCAATTGGAAATCCTCATTGCCTCCCAAGTCGTAAGCCTCGGGCTCGATCTACAAATCCCGCGCGTAGAGGTTCATCAGCTCTGTGGCAACACCAGTATCCCGCAGGCCAAACGGGGCATACGCTTTTGCATCATTGGGCAAAGTGATTCGTTGTGACTCCTTCTCGCCACGCCTGACCACTAGTTCGTTACCTTTTACCACGACGGTATAGCGTTGGTAACTGCCTGCCACCGCGTCCGTGAGCTTCACCTCGACGCCTCGCACCATAACCGCTGGGGACATTGCAACTTTGCCTTCAGCAGGTTTGGCGGAATGGAGATCAAAGACAAACTCCGAGTTGCCGTAATCCTTCTCCGTCCAAAGAGTGGCTTCCGGATTCGCAGGTCCCGCACTCAACGAAATCCGCTCCCCGCGCGCACTCCAGCGCAGTGCTGTGGCCGCGTTCGTCTTCCAACCACGCAGATCCAACCCTGTAAAAATCGACCTCAACCCATTATCTTCCGGCGCGATCAGATTCGCCGCCGGATTGCTGGTGGGCAACTCCCTGATGCGGATGTTGCGGAACTCCACAGGCCCTCCCTCCGATTCCAGCGCGAGATACCCCTTGCGATAATTACAATCCTCCCCGCCTGAAACCTCCTTGCCGTTGACACTCAGACGCAGCACCCCGTTCGTGCACGCCACGCGGTAATGATTCCACTCCGGCGTTCCCTTGCTCCGATCCTCCGATGGAAAGCTGCGATCCCCATTGTGCCTCCCAAACGGCTTCATCGAAGCACCATGAATCGGAAACACATCCCCATGCGTCGTGAACCAATCAGATTTCTTCCCGTTATCCTTCTCGTACTGCTCGGCGTAACCGTGGTCCAACACCTGCACCTCGATCCCTCTCAGGAACGGCACCGCCGGCGCTGCGATGGGCGTACCCCAAATGAACACACCCGAATTTCCGCCCCTGCTCAAATGCCGCCACTCCAACTCCAGGATGAAATTTTCATACTGCCGCGCTGTCCGCATTGCGCCTGTGGGATGGCCTGTGCAATGAATCATCCCGTCCTTAACGCTCCACGTTTCCGGCGCACAATTCGCGTTCACCCATCCGGTCAGATCACGCCCATTGAATAACGGCTCGAATCCCTCTGCATCCGCTGCCACCGCCGCAGCGGCGCACAACACCATCATCCAAGCCGTCAGGAGAAATGATTTCATAGTCCATTTTTTAACCACCCCCACGCCAAATGCACGCACGATGTGCAACACTGCGTAAACGGCGAACCACCGCGCTCTCTAAGAGTTTCATTAGGAGATCCTCATAAACCGAGAACCCCTTCCTTGAGTCGGCGTGGAAAGATCGCAAAAAACCTTGTCCGGTGTTACCCTACAAAAGAGCGGACAATTGCGGCACCCCCTCTGATCAGAGAGTTGTCGATATTTGGCCAAGAATTAATGCACATCTTTGATGCTGGATATGTACAACAAGGCACGTTATTACTGCCGCCGAAAAAGCGATTGTGTTTTTGGTGCAACCATGGAAATACCCTATGACATCGAAGCTAGAATCAGAACCGACTTTGCCAAGGAGGATGCGGATCCCATTCTGGATTTATTGAAGGAATTGAAGTCGCCTTCACATGATATGGAACCTAATGTCGCGGCTTGGGTTCTGCGCTGTATTGTTTTCCTTGCACGCGGTAATTTTGAACAATTAGTCAGCGCTATTGAATTGGCACGCTTTGATCCTCGCGATTTAATTGTCAGTGCCGAGTACGAGGGCTGGGAGTCAAAGAAGGTGCGAAATCTTAATCTACCTTTCCGAAAAATATCGGAGTCCACAGATCAACATGACGCGTTGCGTTCACTATGAACAACATAGACTCTTGCATTTAAAAAAGTTCGTACCGTGATATTTGAAAAGCTCCGATGCAAAACTTACATTGTTATACCCCTCCTACAATCTTAGTCCGGAATATCAAAAAAAAGCACGGAGATCAGCAATTTCGAGCCAATCAAGCGCAGCCAAACCGAGTGCAGATGGAAATCGGGACATCTTCGATGCCTTCAGGGTTTTAGTATAATGACAACCAAATATGTATGCCTTATATTAATTGCATTGCTTTCTGTTTGTTTAGGATGCTATCCAGAATTGCCTCCAACGATGTATAGCACGAATTACGGCAGTGTCTCGGTTTCCCCAAACGTTTTCCCCCATAAAGGAGGACAGCAATTGACACTTTATCGCTTCGAGGAGTCGCATCAAAGGCGATTGATTTGGCCGGCTCTTGTTATTCGAGAAAACGCGGTCCTAGATGACCTGATACTTTTCAATGGCGTCAATGGGGATAGAGGAACTGAATCCTCGGGTATTTTACCGTTTTTCGGATATGCAGGTAAAGGTCAAGTGGTTGAGCTTTCACGACCTTTAGGCAGAAAGGTTGCTTTGCTTGCCGCTGGCGTAACAAATTTTAGCTTTAGCATCAACTCATCGTCCAATACATTGGTCACCCTACGGGCAAGTCAATGTCCTCCCCCTTACAGAGTCCAACCTATTCACATTATCGTGAATGCGACAAAGGATGAGATCCTCCAATATATATCAGATGCACAGACAAACGGAGTGCAAAACAAATACAAGAGTGTCTCGTATATTATTGCTAATTAAAGCGCTATTTGTCGTTGTTTAAATGCTCTACCCGATAGCAAGAAATACGCGAATCAGTCACGCACAGCTCGTGTTTTTTTCATTTTATGCCTCCTTTCCATTTTGTCCGGCCTGATGTTGCATGTTTCCGCCCGGGAGAGAGGGATTGAGAGCATCAAAATCCGGATGCGTAGCTTCAGCCTGCGCGGTGACAAGAAGCAAGAATGGGTGGCCCAGGCCGAGCCGATGAAGTAGCCTGAGGCACGGTAGGTTCCGTACTGCATGCGGTCGGCGTTGTTGACGAAGTAACCCAGGGCCTGCTCCACTGCGGCAGCCTGTTTCTGGCCTGCGCATTCCTTGCGGGTCTCTTTGACCAGTGTCAGCACCTTGTCCTTGAGCAGGCGTCTGGCCCACCTCCCGAGCCCACGCTGGTAATCCGGGTGTTCCCGGCCGATCAACGCTTCCAAAACTGCTCCGGCGTGTTCCATGGCGTGGTAGAAATCGACGATCTTCACACTGTCTCTGAAGCATTGGTCGGCCATGTTTTTGAGGCCCTCAGCCCCGTCGGTGATGACCACCACCACCTTGCCCGCCGCGCCCATGCCCCGCCGGAGCGCCTCCCGGCGCAGGCAGGGGCCAAACTCATTGATCGGCTTGAAGCTGAACACGTAGGTCGTTGAGTTCCAGACGCGCACCGGACACCCCTTCCCGCATCCCACCGCATCAGGCTCAGAACCTCCAACTCCCTGGCAGAAACGCTAGAGGAGAGAACGACCGAAGGGCAAGAACATCACAACCGGAGCAATCGAGCAGTGAGCGAGTAGTCGAAGGACAGTGAGGAATTACTGGAGAATAATGGCTCCAAAGGTAGGACTCGGGCCTATTTCATGCCTAAAATCGCGTATTCCGCCAATTTTTCAAGGACAAATCAACATAACCGGCGCATGCCCAGCCTAACTCCCCCACTCCGTTTTACTGACAGTTTTACTGACACCTGTCTTAATTTGCCAGCAACGATAGCGCAGTCAGACTCCCCCGTTCGGCGATTGCCAGGGATTTCTTGCAGCGCAAACAATCCTTATGGGTGTCAGGGGCGAGTCAATTTAGATCAATCGCCTCCCTACTCCAAACCGCGTGCAACCGGCGCACAAATGAATTTAAGGAGATTGGTGAAACCATTAAAAGGGAGCCGGAGCGGTTCGGACGCCCTCGGCCCTCTGTTTCAAATCTCAGGTCACCAGAGCGGGACGCTCACCGACCAGGTTGCGTTGGTGGGTTTGTACACCCAGAACCCTTGAGTAAGGTCGATGTTGATGGTGGCGTTGGTTCCACTGGTTTTCCAGACACTGTTGGTCAGGTCGTAAGTACGGTAACTGGCGTCGCTCAGCAATTGGGAGATGGAGCATTCGTTGGCGTAACCGGTGGTCCGAACGGGTAGGAGTGAATTTCCACCCAATTTATTCGTATCGAGAGTGTCGATCCTCCATGTGTTGTTCGCAGTAATGTGGTACAGCGGGGAGCAAACCAAGTTGAAGTTGGTCCTCAGCGTGGTGGTGATGGCGTTGGTGGCAAACAGGCCGCTGGTCAGGTATCGCAGGGTGTTGGTGCTGTAGTTTTTCACGTACAACGATTCCAACTGATTGATGGTGAGAAGCTTGTCCCACGCCCCGTCGTCACTATAGTAGGTTGCTATGGTGTAATCGTTGGAGATGCTGCTCCATTGATACGCGGTAAGCAAATCCACCGGCTGGGTCAGGAAGTTGGTGATGCTCCTGCTGTTGAATGGATTGCCGATGATGGTGTCCCCCGGAGGAACGTATCCAGCCACGGCTCCAAAGCCGTTGGTGGAGTAATAGGCATTGTTGGTGCTCTTGGCCCGGAAGAACCCGTAAATTCCCTCTGAAAGCGAAGAATTGTAGGTAGCGGTGCCGTTGGTGCTCAGAGTGACGTTCCCCTGCACTTGCCAGGTGTCGTTGGAACGGTTGAGCCTTTCGACCTGGCAGACCAGGTTGGTGGGACCCGCCAGGGTCAGGGTAACGCCGGAGTAGTTGGAAACCACGCCGGAGGTGAAACGGAGGGTGTCCGCCTTGAGGTGAGTGGCCAATAAGCTGGCGGCGAGAGTCGCCAGACAGCCCATGCCTTTGATGATCGATGTTTTCATGTTGTTTCTTGTGTCGCACGAACCGGCTTGGTGATTGCCGATGGCCCTCTTCCAAGAGTGCCTTCACTGCCTGCAAACCAATCCGTGTAAATTATTCTTTTAGCTCGATTCTGCCGTTTGCTGATTTGCTCTTTGTAGCCGGTGCGGTCACGCCGATCAGGCGGGAAATGCGGGCGTCTGGTCCATTGACCCAGTAAGTGCCGTACTCAAGAATGTAAAGGGCTCCGTCCTGTCCCAACTCAAGATCAATCGGTTTGAGTAATTGGTTTGGTTTGAGGAGGGCAAAGAACTGCTGATCACCAGCTTTGACCTGCGCCAATTCGCCTTGTTCGTCCAGTTTTGCAGCCACCAGCCAGTTGCGTGACCAATCGGCAATAAAGACACAATTATCCAGCGACTTGGGCAGCTTCACAGTTGAAGCCAGATGGGGATCGAAGTGGTAGACCGGACCCATTATGGCACATGTGGCCAATCCCCCATTTACATTAGTCCATTTGGTTGAAGGTGCATGGCCGTAATAAATTTTCGCTGCTTGAGCCTCAGGTAAAGCGGTCATTCCGTTGTTGTTCGGGGAAAGATTCGCAGGCTTCGCAACGGACCAGTTGTCGCCACTTTTTCTCGTTTCAAAATTGAAGTGTGGATACGGTTTGTTATCCGCGATAAAATAAGGCCAGCCAAAGAAACCGCCGGTCCTGGTGCAGTTTATCTCGTCATACCCGGCGGGACCACGGTCCTTGGAAGGCATCAGCGCATCAGGCCCCACATCACACCACCATAAATGTCGGCCTTTGTGATCCCAATGGATCCGATAGGGATTGCGCACACCCATCACGAATATTTCCGGCAGGGTTTGTGGCGTTCCCGGCGGGAAAAGGTTGCCTGAAGGGATACTGTAACCCCCTCCGTCCCGCACGCGAATCCTCAGTATCTTTCCGAGTGGCGAGTTGGAATTCGCAGCTGTGCGCTGGGCATCGCGGTAGTCACGCCCCAGACGTTCATCAATCGGAGCGTAACCGAGTGACTCGTTCCATTCCGTGTTGTCCCCAAGGGCAATCAGCAGGTTCCCGTCCCCATCAAAACACAGGGAACCTGCCGAATGCCTCGAACAATCCCGCTGGGTTTGGATCTCGATGATTACCTCTTCACTGGCTGGATCAAGCATATCCCCTGCCACCTTGAACCGAGCCACCCGCACCAGTCCAAATTTCCGGCCAAAATCATCCAGGCTTGTGGCAGGCATGGACCTGAAAACATAAAGCCAGTGGTTCGTGGCAAATCCAGGATCAAGAGCCAGGCCAATCAAACCATCTTCAAATTCGGTGAAAACCTCGAATTGATGGAGAAGGGTGAATCGATTGGAGTTGAGGTTGAACGAACGGAGGGCTCCCAGACGTTCCACAAAATAGACCCGTGACCCTTCGACCGCGAACTCCATGGGGTTTGTGATATTACGCGGCTGGCCTGGCACGAAACCCGCGTTTGAGCCAACAACCTTCCAGGCAATCTGGTCGGGAGAAAACCCATCACCTCCCACATTTGGGCGCGTAAAAAATCCAGCCAGAATTACCAAAGCCAGCATCCAGCGCACACCATTTGGATAAGATCTGGTGCTGCCCTTTCCTCCATATTGAAGCTGCGTTTTTTTCAAATTATCAACGGAAAGGACATTAAGCTTTTTACCGACATAGCTTGAGTGGTCGCATCCATTGCCGAAGACGATCCGGTGGGAACAGAGTGAAACAATCTCCCATGTCCCTCCTTGGTTAGCCGGGACAGTGCCACGAGGGGGCTAGGCATTTGGATGTTCAGTTTGATGTAGGTGATCTTTGCTTCGTTTTGGGAAGCGTTCGTAACCGAGAAGCCATCCACGCGCCGAATCGTTTTTGTTGACATCTCGCGTGCTATGGTTGGCCTGTGTAGTTCAAGACTTCAAGGTTCACTCCGAATTTTGTGCAATGGCTGGCGTGTCGAGTTCATTTCTTGAGGGTCGAATAAAGAATTCTTTTTAAGCCTTCAGCCGCCGTCGAAAGCTCCCAAACACCCATTTTATTTTCTTCATCGCTTTTCATCCATTGAATTCCAAACCCAGCGCGTGAAACTCCAATCATAATTAAGACTCTTGGCCCATAATTAGTTTGACCTTGGATAAAAGGTATGATTGTAACGGTTTTAGGTCTAAGGTCCTTGATGAGACTCGGAAGCGTTGCATCATCTCCACTTAAAACAACTTGCCTACCATTCACGGCACGGGCAAATAGCGAGTCACAAGCACTCGCAAGATCTGCGTAATAGATGTCGCCTTTGCGATGAAAATTTGCATAGCCGACAGAGCTGGAGTTTAACCTGATCAAAAGCAATGCAATCATAGCGATCCCAAAAGCCGCAATTAGGAAGATTCTGTGATTTTTGCTCATGGTTAAGCTACAACTTTATTTACGACCTTTTATTGGTTCCCAGCACCAAGGTAAAACCTTGTCGGGAAAGGTCTCCCCTGAGGGATTACAAGGCAATCTTCGCGCAGGCACTGTTCCATTATATCCGAAAGTTGTGAATGCCAAGGCTTCATCCGCTATCTCGCCGAAATCACCATAACGAAAATGCTTCCACGCTTGTGCAGTTTTTTGAGCTGAATCCAAACTGTAAGAGTTCTCCCACAATCCATCATCAAACGGGGGATTTCCCTCTAACATCAAGAAATCGTGGCATAGTTGATTCATTTTGCCCCAAATAGCGTAATTTACAGCTCCTCCATAATAGCAATTACCCATAAATGACACAGTTCTTTTCCACAACCCGGTTCCCGTACCATAGGCTTTACCGCCATCGTACATAGGTGTGTCTGCGAAACCAACCTCCATGAGCGGAATAATATCCCAAGCTCCCGCCGCACCACCTCCACCACCAGATACGGCCGCCCCAAGCAAATCTCGCAATTGATTGGCGGCAGCCATTTTCTGTCGGCGGCTCCACTTGTTGAACTTTACTTCAACATCCAAAAGAGTGCGTTTAAGCGCCTTGGTGACATCCACACCACCAACGCCACCGGCGATAAATGATGGTCTTGTGAGGGGAGCTCGAATAGTGGCGAATATATCAAGAGTCGAAAGAACTATGTCCACTTCATCATGGCCGCTTGGATCAACTTTAGAAACTGGATTGCCTGAGCAGTATCCGTATTTGTGCATCGTTCTGGGCGAAGTGCGATTTCCCTCATATGAATCCGCGCTCCAAAACCGACCACTGGCAGGATTCTCATAACGAGCCCTCAGGTAAATCAACCCCAAATCCGGGTCCAACTCCTCTCCGGCGAAGCGGTAGTTGTTGACGGTGGTGCCACTTGATTGAATGAGCGAACCGTAGGCGTCGTAGGTGTAGGTGTCCGTCACTACCCCCGAACCATCAAACAGTATTCGCACACTGCCCAATCCGTCGCTGCCGTAATAGTTGGTGATGCTGCCGATCTTCTGACTAATCAGGCGCAGTCCGAGGGTAAAGACTTTGCTGACGTTGGTGGAGGTTCCCGCGATGTAGTTCTGCTCCAGCACCACCTGTGGGTAGCCGGTCGGATTACGGTCGTCCCACAACCACCAAGTGGTCACCCCGCTTCGAAGCTTGGTCGCACGGTTCCCGTCCGCATTGTAGGTCAGGGTATTGACCACACTTCCCGAGGTCAGGCTGACCAAATGGTTTTCCCCGTCGTACACACAGGTGGTGGCCACGCCTGAACCGTTAGCTCCCGTAAGTGTGTTTCCGTTGTTGTCGTAAGTGTCCACCGCCAGCCAGTCCGTTACATTGAACCCGTTGGTGACCGTTCCGAGACTGCCCAGTGAACCCGTCCGGTTAGTGCGATTGCCCACTAAATCGTAAATGTAAGCCAACGTTCCAGACGGACCCGCCGAAACCGTTTGGTTCGTCAGCCGTTGCAGGGCGTTGTAGGCCCACTGATGACTCAGCGAAGTCCCATTGATACTCTCCGTCAGATTGGTGCGTTGGCTGGTTTCATTGACCTGGTAAGCGAAACTGCCTAGCGGAGTTCCCCCACTCTTCCACAATAGATTCGTCAGGCGGCTTCTCTGGTCGTACTGCCACAGGTTAGTCACCGTGTTCGGATAAACCATTGTCGAAAGATTCCGAATGGCATCCCATGTGTAGCGAGTGATGGCCGTGCCGTTGGTCACACTGGTCAGGCGATTTAGCGCATCGTAGCCATAGGCCACACTAAGATCGGCCGTTCCGCCGGGAGTCGCGTTGACGGACATCAATCTCCGGCCGTAAGCACTAAGGTTCGTGACCGCCCCGGCCTCATTGTAGGCATAGGTCAACACTCCTTCCGGCGAGTCCTTCCTCGCCATCCTATTCATGGTGTCGTAGGCGTAAAAATTGGTGCGCATCGCTCCAGAGGCTCCGTTGATCACTTTGTCAGGCTGGCCAAAAAGCGTGTAGGTGGAAAGAGCGCTCCGCGCCGCCACTGCTCCTACTGCCGGGAAACTGTTGGTCGCCTCCCGGTCCAGAATATCCAGGCCAAATGTGCTCGCCACGTTCCGGAAATCTCGCACCGTTTTACTCAGGGTATACGGGGCACTGGCGCCCTGTCTGCTGTAGCTGGTCAGTTCCATGCTGCTGTTGGGCAGTGTCGAGTTGCGGCTGGCTGCTCCCAACAGGAACCGGTAGATAAGGCGTCCTGCTCTTAGTAGATGGTCCGCCCCAGTCCATCATTCGTCACTCCATACCAAATCAAAGCCCAAGCCAGTCAACCCGTGCTTCTCAATGATCGCTTTAAATTCACCGTCAAGGGGATCACCTGTCCTTTCCAAGCAATAACACCGTGTGAACCCGTCATCAGGAATCTTAAATAGAGACCCTTCCCCCAACCGCTCCGGTATGAACGTAGGGGTTATTAGCATGGGGATTGCTTTCTTTCCGGCCAAGCTTCTGTACGTCGATTTCTTTTTATCCACCGCGTTAAAGCAGTTCAGGATGTTGCAGATACAGAAACCTCCAACTTCCCCCTCAAGGGTAATCGGGAGAAGTTCGGCACACATTTCGAGCGGTTCGCTGAGTAATTTTCGAGCCCTCTCATTGCAAATAAATGCCCGTGGAAATCCAAAGATATCAGGCCTCGGCGAGGCAGGATTTTCAATGTACAGCTGAACCGTATTCCACACTCCATTAAAAGGAGCGCATGCACCCACGTGGTTCAGGGTAGTGGTGTCCTTCTCCTGAATGGAAAGAGAGGCATAGCTTTTAAAACGCCCGACCTTCGGTCTTGCAGTGTAATCAATTTCAAAAATTTTCATTAGAATGGAAATGCACTAAGCCTTAGCCTATCTCCTATACTCTGGAGAGTCAAACGAACTTGCCTACGACCTCCAAGAGCCCTCGCTTGGGTTAGTTCATTTGCTAGATTTCTATAATACTTGTCGGTGTGCACAACCGAATGAGCGGTGTAACCAGCAAATTTACCGACTGTGGGGCGCGCCTTAAGACTCCTAGGCAACCCAACCCCGTTGGCACCATGCTCCAAACTAATCCCGACGCTTTTCAAGATGGAAATCGCCATTTGATTATCCACATTGCGCGAGAACCTTGATACGATGTGGTGCGCAGACAGTAATGAATGTCCCTGAATCCCCAAGGTTCGCCGCATTTGCGCTGCCCCGACGTTATGAGTAATCACACTCTCCTCACCAACGAAGTAGTTGTGATCGATTTCAACTTCAAAGTTGTATACTGTAAAAATGCCCGTCTGGCGCTCGATACGGTCCACCGGTAGGGTTGTGCCCTTTGAGGTGAGGAGCAAATCACCAATTTCGACATCGCGAACCGGCGTCCAGCCTCTACCCTCTTCGTAAAACGGGTGTTCAGGCGTCACCTCGAAACAGTCTGTGCCAACTGCGATAGTAACTACTTCGTTACGACGGTGGATGAAGCAGTTGGAAACTCGGCGGAGTTCGGCGTCACTAGCCCCTTCACGCCATGCCCAAACAAGATCCCCCGGCCGAATATCCTCGATCAGAATCATACCGCCCGCACAGGCAACAGGAGTTCCGGCCACAAAGCACTGTGGAATAAACTCAACATCATAATCGCCGTACTGACCGTCTGGAATTGACATGGCAACAGCGGCGATTGCCTCCTCCTGCCAAAGCTGATACTCAACCATTTCAGCCGTATCAGCATCTTGAAAATATTCCTTGAGCTGCTCGTAAGCACCGACAGCCAAACCAAGCCCTGTCTCGTCGAGTATGAAACCCGTCAAGATTTCATTTATGCCTTTGCCTGCCTGCACACCTAAAATAGTAGACTGTATGGCATTGCCAACACCCGCAACTGTACCATCGTACATCCCATGCAGGCTCATTCCAATGGTGGCAGCAGAAGAGATTCCGATGAGAGTCTCGTGACCTGATGGATCGATATAGTTAGCAGGATTGCCTTGTGCGTAAAGATACTTGTGCAGACTGCAAGGGTCTGAGGCGTTACCTTCAAAAGCATCCCTTGTCCACAGCCTACCGAGGTCTGGTTTGTAGAACCTTGCGCGGAGATAGACCATGCCAAGGTCACTGTCATAGTATTCACCCGTATATCGGTAGGGGTTGATTGTGCTGCCCGTAAGGGCCAACAGCATACCGTAGGCGTCGTAATCGTAGGTGTCAGTGATGGCTGTCGCCGAGCCGGTTGAATCACTCAGGAGCAGTCGCACACTTCCTTGACCATCATACCCGTAGTAGTTCACCACCCCGTTGGTGCTTTCCTGTTTACTGATCAGGTCCAGTCCGTAAATGTAGGTTCTCAGGACTGGCGAGGCGTTGGCGGTGAGTACGCTGTACTCGGCAACGGCTTGCGGATAGCCGGTCGGATTCCGGTCGTCCATGAGGAAGTACGTGGTCAATCCGCCAGCCACTTTCTTCACTCGGTTGCCGTCCGGATCGTAGGAGAGCGTGGTTGTGCCTCGTGTAACCAACCGGTTCTCCCCGTCGTAACCGTCGGAGGCAGTCAGAGTGTTGCCATTGGCGTCGTAATTTCCATTGGCGTTGTTGGTGACTGAATCCGTGTCGATTAAGTCCCGCTGGTCGAAGGTCAGTATCTGCGAGGAAATTGTGTCCACCGATGTCACACTTGCTGGCGTTCGCGTCAATCGATTGCCTACTTTATCGTAGGCATCGGCTATATTTCCAGCTGGCCCATTCGTGCTGTTGAAGAGCGTTTCCTTGGTCAGCCGACTCAGCTTCGCCGTCAGGGTATTGGTGCCGCCATCATACTCATACTCAACCCTACGCAACTGGTTGGTGCCCGAGCTCAGGTCCGTCACTCCAGTACGCTGGCCGGTGAGGTTCAGCGCATACTGGTACTGCCTGAGCACGGAGCCATCGCCACGACTCAGCACCAAGTTGGTCAGACGGTTCTGCGTGCTGTACTGATAATCGTGCTTCACGCCATTGGCATAGGTCATCCAATCGAGGTTCCCCACCCCGTCGTAATTGTAACGGGTCACGCTGGAGGTTCCCAAGACCAAATTCGTAACAGCGACCAACCGGTTGAACGTGTCATAGCCGTAAGCCACATTGATATCCTTGGCCAAAGCCGATGGATCAACGTTGGGTGCCACAGCCTGCCTGCGGTAGGCACTCATGTTGGTAATGGCCCCGGCCTCGTTGTAGGCGTAAGTCAAAATCCCCTCGGGCACGTCTTTCCGCTTGAGTCGGTTAATGGTGTCATAAACGTAATAATTGGTCCGCGAACCCAATCCGTCCACCACATTGCTCAGTCCTCCGAAAGCCATGTAAGTGTTGGTCACCGAATGGGCCACTGCCGCTGCGGTGGCCGGAATCGAGCGCACAGACAACCGGTCCATCTTGTCGTAATCATTGGTGGTCACCATCCCTTTGAAATCAGTCATCGAACTTCTCCGGGTATACGGCGCACTGCCCCCTAATTTGCTAGAGCTGAATTTTTCCATGCCGGTATTGCCTGATGTGTCATTGCGGCTGGCTCCCGGCAGGAATCGGTAAGCCCTCCGCCCAAAGGCGTCCTGCTCGAAGTAGGTGGTCCGCCCCAGCCCGTCAACTTGCTGCGTTTGGTTGCCCAGCTCATCGTAAGCGTAGGCGGTCATCATCCCTGAGATATTCGTCCCGTACCGGAAGTCGTTGGTCACCGTGACCAGTCTTCCGCCGAGGTCGTATCCGAAAGCCGTGATCACCCCCGCCTCGTCCATCTCCATGATCCTCCGCCCTAACCCGTCGTAAGCCGTGCGCTGCTCCTTGCGCGCCGTGTCCCCACTTACCAGCGGGAAAACCACCCGCCATTTGCGGCCCGAGGCGTCGTACTCCGATTCGGTCACCAACCCCAAGGCATTGGTGCTGGCCGTCTGATTGCCGTTGGAGTCATAGGCAAAACCGGTGCTGACATAATTGGTGCCGGTGGGTTGGTTGGTTCCCGTTGGCGAGACCGTTTCCGTCAGGTAACTCCGAACCACACTCCGGCGTCCTGCCGCGTCGTACACGTACCCTGTGATTCCGCCCCTGGCGTCGATGCTGTACCACACCCGCCCTGCCGAATCGTAATCCGTGCGTGTCACCGACACCGGCTGCGGCGAGCCCCCGATACCCCGCGAGATCAGGAACATCGTCCACTGCTGTGGATTGGCCACATTGTACCCCCGATACTGGGTGTCCTCCCAAAGCCGCAGCACCACATTCTCCCACCGCTTAATCCTTTTGACCCTTCCAGCCGCGTCGTACTCAGTCTCCGTGCCCGGCCCCGTGCTGTCCGTCCCGCTCACCGACGTCCGGTCCTGCGTCCACTGCGTCCGTCCCAGACTGTCGTACACGGTCCGGGTCACCGTTCCATCCGCATACAGCGTTTGCACCACATTGCCCCGCACATCGGTTTTCACACCGTTCGTCCGGCCCAGATAATCCACCGATTGGGCCTGCCGTCCCGCCGCTGTGAACACCACACCGTTGGTCTGCGTCTCGGCATCCGCCACCGCGTCCGTGGTCGAACCCGTGGACGTTCCCACCACCCGACCCTGTGCGTCATAGGTGCTGGTGGTGGTGATGATCTGTGTCGACATCCCCGACTGCACCACTCCCGAGATTCTTTTCACCGTGAATCGCTTGCGCGATTCAGTCAGCCGATTTCCATTGGCGTCATAGGTAAAATCCGTGCGGGCCAGCACTTCCGCCCCTCCCGATACGCCCAGCACCGTTTCCGTCCACTGCAAGTCCCCTCCTACGCTCACGTACCCGTACCGGTTGGTGGTGGCCTCGTTCATACCCTGTCCCCGCCGAATCTCTGTCAGGATCTGCCCCCGGTCGTTGTAGGTGTACTCCGTGGCCAGCCCCTGCGCGTCCGTCACAGAACTCAGGCTCCCCTCCGGATGGCCCACCGCCGGAATATACCCCGCCGACCCGCTGTAGGCGTAGGTTGTCGTCCCCCCATTGGCGTCTTGCGAGGCCTGCACCTGCCCGGAATTTCCGTACTCCACCCCGCTGCTGTGGCCCAGCTCATCGGTCGCCTGCACCACCCTCCCCTGCGCGTCGTACTCGTAGGTCTTATAATTCCCCGAGGCGTCTTTCTCGAAGCGCTTTTGGCCCTTCTCATCGTACCCCGCCACCCCCGATTCCCCGGCCGGATTGGTCGCGCGGATGACCTGCCCGCTGGCGTCGAACACCGCCGATTGCACCGTCAGATTCGTACCTCCCAGCGATTGCGTCACCCCAGCCGTCGCTTCCTCCACATTGTTCGTCGCGTTTGTTGTGTAGGCAATCTGAGTCTTAAGCCCCAGAGCATCCAACTGGTAATCCAGATACCCGGAATTGTTCGTCTGATAAAAATTCTCCAACACCATCACCCCCTCGGGGCTGATCACCCTCGCCAACAATCCATTAGTCCCGTACTCGTACTTCGTCACGTCGTACACCGCCGTAGATGGAGGCCTTGTGCGTAGACGATGCACTTCCGTCAACAGGTTCGTCGACACCTTGTACCTCACCACTGGCGTGGCCGTGGACATGGTGTAACCGGCTAGTGAAACAGGATCGTAAACGCACAGATAACCCGCATGAGTGCCGCTGGTCTGATTGGTGAACCGCAGTGAGCGCCCGTTGGAGGCTGTGATGGCGGCAAGACTGTTGGTCAGCCCCGGTGTGAACTGCACATAGTTGCCATAGCGATCCTCAATCGATTGCAGGTTGAAGAGGCTTCTGGGCAGGGGATCCGTGGTAGTCCGGCTGTTGATCAGCGCGTAGGTATATTCCGTTTTATCCTCGTCATTGTAGACAAAAAACTCGGGTTTGTAATCGTTCCTGCCATCGGACTTGAGGTTGAAATCTACATCATTGGTGTAGGACAGCTTTACGATGGTATCATCTGAAACATCTGCCCAATCCGAGCCATACGGATTTGGCGGAGTCCAGAAGCTGCCGTTCCATACCCCGGGCCGCAGGGAACCCGAGGACAAATCCGTAGGATAAAACTGGGGTTGAATTGCATAGGAGCCAAAGATGTCGTCGCCATCAGGACTGGACGACGCCCGGGTGGGATTGTAGCCGCTCGAACCGTCCAGATAAAGGCCGAAGAACTGTTTGGACCCATCCGGCAGGGTCACGTCCAGCTTATGAAAGAGCGTTTCCTGGAAATCAAATATCATTGTTTGCAATTTGATGTGGGTGGCCTTCCACCCGGCGCTCAAGTCCGGAACGGCCATGGAAGCCCTGTCCCAGGGAGTCTTCCAGCCCCGGCCCAAAATGCCGATCTCTCCATCCTGACTGCTGTACGAACGATCAAACGCCAAAGGAACTCCGGCCGTGGCCAGCGACACATCGGTGGCGGCCGTACGGAAGGCCGTCAGCACAGGAACCATGGTCACCTTAAGGTAACTGGCCGGGTTTGTCTCATTGCTGTCCCTCACCAACCCTCGTGAATCAATGGCCCGGGCCACCAGCGAATAAACCTTCCCGTTCATGGTTCCGGCAGGATTGATCCAGGTGATTTCATAAGGAACTTCCGATCTGGAGCCGATCTGCACACCGTTGGCGTAAAAATCAACCCGCTGCACAGGGGCATTTTCGTTGTCACCGCCCGTGACGGTGGCAGCCACAATGATATTGGTGGGCGTGGTGAAAAGAGTGGGCGATGTGGAATTGGTACTGAGTCCCACAATGCTTACAAGGCGCGGTGCGATGGTTCCCACCTGATTAGTGGGGCTTCGCTGACTGCTGGAGACGGCGGGCGGCGTTGTGCCTGCCGTGGCCTGGGCCAACGAGGAATAGCTCAGAGTGGAACCGACCGGGGCTCCGTTTGAATCCGAGGCATAGACATAATAGGTCCGGGTGGTCATGGGAGCCTCAATCCGCACCTCGGCAAAAGCGGTCAGCAGCGTGTTGGTAAGGGCCTGGCAACCCACGTTCGGTGTGTTGCAAGGGTAAACCCAGTAACTTGGGGCTCCGCTGACCGGCGACCACTGCATGGCTTGGACGGTAAACTCCTGGGCCGCACCCATGGTCGGTCCCGCCGGGGTCAGCCGGAAATGATAAGCGGCACTAGCCGAGGTGGGGATGGCAAAACTGAAAGCGGGTTTGGCAAAAAGGCCGACTGAATCCCAAGCCGCCCCGTTCGGTTTTTCCACCTGATAAACGGTCGCCCCCGGTACATCATCCCATGACACAAAAATACGGCCATCACCGAAGGCTGCAGTGTAATTCTCGGGCGGGGCCAGATTGGCCGTATCGGAGGGAACCACATTTAGAACGGCTGATTCCAGCGCATCCCCGTTGGCATCAATGCCGATCACAACGTAGAAATATTTTTGGCCGTTGCCTAGAAAACGGTGGGTGAAACTGTGTGATCCGCTTTGGGGGAAAGTGCCAAGCACCACCGACTCATGGGTGAAAGGATCTAGCACCTGCCTTAGCTCATAACTGGCCGCAAAACTGCCGGTCTGATTGGTCAGCGTGCCCCAGGAAATCAAAGCGGCTCGCTGCAATGCGGTAGCCTGCACCGTGGCCAGCCAGCCGGATTCGTTGTTGGTGGTGAAGGTGATTCCAGGCACATAATAAGTTGTGCTGGAGGGAAGTTGCGGCCATTCGAGCACATGGCAGGTTGGATCGACGCCGGTAAGTTTATACCGGTAACCGGAGCCATTGGCCAGATTGGTGTCGGCATATCTGTACCCGTTTGTGCCATCAGCCACTGGAATCCAACCCTCATTGGCAAAATTCTGCTCCAATCGCTCCAAAACAAAGCGCCAATTGGCAAAGGTGGCCAAAGTCGCCGCAGGGTTGCTGCCACCCCAATCAAGGGTGACCTTTTGATTTCCTAACAGTCCTGTGAAAGACGGGAGCGTGGGAGCCGAACCCGCCAATGGGGTTATGATAGTCGAGAATTGTCGGTGGTCGAAGTCTTGAGAAAAGGTCAGGGCGAACTGGTCAACCCGCAGGTGATAACCTACCCCACTGGTCAGACCCGTCATCCAAAACTCGGCCGATCCGTTTTGGTCCGGGTACACATAGGACCTGGAAATCAGGTTGCTGGGATTGACTCCGTTGGTTGGACCTTTCCAAAGTTCAACCTGGTAATTGAAAACATTCTCGTTGTGCCAGCTCGCGTATAGGGAGTTAGTTCCCGCCACCTGCTGATCCCAGCTTAGATCCACCAACACCTCATCGGCCATGCCAGTGTGGCCCAGGATTTCTGTATGTCCCGAAACACTATACCACCCCGGTCCCTCGCCACGATCATCCACAAAGCAGACGTCGAACATATACTGCCTGCCCTTCGTCAACCCATCCACCACGAAGGAATCCGTAGGAGGCACAGTCTCGCCCGCAGGATAGAATTTCTGGTCACGAGCCCCCACCACCACCAGTTTATTGGTGGCAGTGGCAATGCTCCCCGTCCACTCCGCGACCTTGACTATGGCGCGGACCTGGCCGTGCTCGGCCGTCATGCGATTCCATTGCACCAGGATCGCGGTCTCCCCCTGATTGAGGAGTGTTATGGCTGTGGGCGGGATTGGATCGGTTCCATTGGTGGGTGTCGCCACCACATTGGCCGAAACGGGTCCAACCCCCGATTTGTTTTGGGCCGTGACGCGGTAAGTGTAAAGTCTACCCGCCACCAAATTAGGATCCAGGTCGTGCATGATTCCGTTGCTGTCCGGATAGCTGAGTTGTTTATTGCCAACCAACTGGAAGGTGGGGGCGGTTGAATCGGAGCGGTAGACGCGATATTCCGTGTCGTCATCCACGCGCCGCCAGGTGAGTTCCACCATCCGCGAGCGAGCCTGCGCTACGACGGTCAATTGGGGAGGCACCGGCCTGGGGGTGGCGTCGATGGCTTTGGAATCCGCAGTCATCACTCCGGCCACCGCCGCCGCCACCTTGTAATAATACCGGGTGCCGTTGATGGCTGTTGTGTCCTTATAAACCACCAGAGAGGTGGTGCGAACAGGCGACACATTGGCCAGGAATGAGTAGGGGGCCTCCGCCGAAGTGGATCGCGTGACGTAGTAGGCGGCCGCATCGGGGAAAGGTTTCCAAAGGATCGTCACCTCGCTGTCGCCAGGGCGTACGGCCAAGCCATGAGGAGTCAGCAGATTCGCCTTGGCTAATGCGAATGAGGTTGATCCTGAAACAACCATTTCGACCTCGTCAACCTCATCTTTGAGCACAGGGTCTTCAAAATTATCGTCATAGGCAAAGGTGCTCCACTGGAACAAGTTTCCTTTTTGATCCATGGCATAGGCAAAACGCCAGGATGTCGCGACTCTGACAATATTAGTGAGGTTCGGAACGGTACGAAAATTCAGGCGGGCATTTCTGTCGTCATTACCGCCCCATTCCCGAACCGTGCCATCGGCAAGCACCGCCACACTGTGGCCGCCACCGGCAGCGATGAAGACGGCGTTGGAAAGGCCGACCACCGCCCCAGGTGTCATGCTGGGACCAAGAGAAGGGGTTGAGTAGCCAAGTTGGAATAATTCATTGTCGCCCAACGCGTAAACATTGCCCGAATCATTCAAGGCTAGAATATGGCCATCCCCGGCGCTGATTTGCACCACCCTGCCCGGGACGGACGCTCTGCGGGGCGTTTCAAGACCAGCGACCGATCCTATGGTTCCCCAATAATAAGCCTGCCCATTTCCACCCAATGCCGCTCCAAATTCGTAACCAGCGGCAACCTGCCTTATCCCCTCCACTCCTGGAATCTGTCTTGGCGCGCCAATGGAACCTGAGTAAGCAGGAAACTGACTACCCATGAAATTCTGGTATTCCTTGTCGTATGGATCCTCGGCATGGACCTCCGTCGGAATCCAACCGAGTTGCGCGGCCGATCCGTCCCCCCAACCCCACACCGTGCCGTCGGCCTTGGCGGCCAGAATGAACTGCGACCCTGCGGCAATCGATTGCACCGAATCCAGTCCCGGCACTTTGATAGCCACCGTGGAATAGGGGGAAAACCAAGTCCGGCCGCTTGCCAGATCCGACGGGTAAAATTCGCGTGAATCTCCCAGTTGTCCCACGTGCCCATTACCCCATGTCCAAACTGATCCATCGGCCATCAAAGCCGCCCGCGAGTCATAACTTGAAGCCACGTCCTGGCAGTTCAAAATCCGGGATAGTGTCGGAAACGCTGGCTCAATAGGGGATCCCGTCGTAAACGGAATCTTCCCGGTCGTAAAAATATTCGTGCTGGCCAGCACAAATCCGGGATCGTCCTGAGTTCCCCAACCCAGCTCCGATTTATGCCACGGCGAGGCGATCTCGTGCCAGGTGGTATACCCAATGCCGCTTCCCGATCCGCCAGAGGTGTAATCTCCCCACCACAAAAGGGCGGAAGGCTCCCTCACGTTGATTGAAACCACTGCGGAATTGGCGGATACCAGCCCGCCATCGGAAGCAACCACGGTGAAAGCGGCAATGTCCCCCAGGGCGTTGGTGGGCGGCAGCCATTTCAGACTCCCCCCGACTTGAACCATCGGATAGGTCCAATTGGCGTTGGTCTGAAGATTGGTAAAATAGGCTTCATCCAAAATCGTCGCGGTCTGCCCCGGATTAGTCAGGGTCAGAGTGCCCGCAATGACCGATTGAATGATGAACTGCAACGGGGCACCCTCGGGATCAAACCCATCCGCCGCCCACTCAATGGCTGAGGCGCCAAATCTGAATTCGGCGTTTTGAAAGGCCTGCCTCAGAGGAAAAACCGAATTCAAAACCGGCCTGCGATCCAAAGTCGGAGAGGCGAAAGTCGATGTGCTCACCATTTCCGACTCGTGGGAGTAGGCAGGGTTGCGGGCGACTACTTTGTAACTGTGGCTTATGGTGGTGTCCGCTTGTGAATCAATATAGGAAGTGACATATGCGGGCCAAGTGTTAACCAGAGTCCAGTCGGCTGAGCCCTCCTTGCGGTAAACATCATAAACTTCAGCGCCATCAACACCACTCCACTCCAAGTTGATGCCATCCACCCCATAAGAATAGTCCGTGGCATCACTTAGAGCCGGCGCAGATGCGATTGGGTTGAAGCTTTGCAGCTGCATGCCGTAAACCACACCACCCCATGGAACGTTGACAGTGTAGGTTCCATCCAGGGACCGGAAAAGTGTCGAAATGGTGCCGTTGTTCGGTTTGCCGGGGGCACTGGCGATTCCGGCTTCAACTCCCTCAAACCCAAAAACGTTAGTGGAAAGCTTGGAAACAGCCGGGTCACTGAACTGACTCGCCTGGGACTTGGCTTGGGTCTTTCCTGAGTACGCCGATGAACCAGAGGAGATGCCCTGCACATCGGCGTATACCAGCAATCGGTATGGACGTCCCGGCTCCAGTCCTCTGAAAACCATTTTGCCATTTGCCTCGCTGCCATCCCACATCCATCCACAGGTCCCATCCGTGGGGAGAGTGTGGAGATTTTCTGCGATGGCGGATTTAAGGCCAGTATCATAAACGGGAAACCGGTTAGGCGCGCCAGAAGTGGTGTTGTCGACCACGATATCAAACCCTGGAAAATCATGGGCCTGCCGATCAGGACGGTACGGCTCCTCCGGCTGCCCCGGTACATGCACACCGGGACGCAAGAGTCGGCTGACACCGTGGTGAACCATTCTCACGTCCATCCAACAACAGACGCGGTCGCCATAGGAGACGCACTGCTCAAGAAACCAAGGCACGCCATAGTATCCTCGGTACCCATAACCGCTATTAGAATAACGAGCATAGCCATAGCGGTGGAGGTACCCAAACCCGTAACCGCCATAACCGCCGAAATAGGGGGAACCATCCTCATAAGTCGTGTAACTGCCTGCGGCAGCACCTGTGGAGACGTGCATACACCCCACCCCACCCCAGAAACCCCCAAAGTCGGCAAAAGTGCAATCAAAGTTCACCCAGACCGGATCGATGTCCACTCCTGAGGTTCCATTTACCGAACCCGATCCGCTAATCGTTGAGGAGGGGCATCCATCCAGTTTATAGACGGAGTAAACCGTGCCAAAGGACAAATCCAGAGTCACCGGCGTGTGCGTCCCAGAACTGTCCAAAAGCTGTGTCACGGGTGCGCTTTGTGCCACAGAAGTCCAAACGTCATTCAAGGAGTCGCTAAACCCGATGTAGGCCGGTCCGGTCACTCCGCTCGCACCAAAAGACATATTGATCAGCTCACTGGCTGCTGCTGCCGTCTTCCAAAAGTGCCGGATGTCTCTAACACTATTCGTCTTCCGAGGATTCCGCCCAGATCGGTACTCCGAAAGATTCGACATGGAATCCCCGTCAGCATCCCCACCGGCATCATTCACTTTGGGATTGAGGCCATAACGCAACTCCCATTTGTCAGGCATATGGTCCCTGTCCGTGTCGGGATTCAACGGATTGAGTCCCATGGCAATCTCCTGGACGTCGGGCAGGCCGTCGTGGTCGGCATCCATGCGTTGAACAGTGTCAAAATTCTCCAAAATCGACCACGCCTCCAACGGGCAGTTATACGTAATAACCCCATCGAATGAGCCTAATGCGTAACGGCCAAGCCTCCCCCCGATGTAAACGGTTGACGCCCCCTTCTGGGGAGGGGCCCAGTTGGTGAAAGCCGGGGTGGTATTTGACGCCCCCATAGAACCGTCCACATACAACACCGCGTTGCTGGGTGTGTAGGTCAAAGCAATCTGGTGCCACTGGTTCAGGGTGGGCCAGTAGTTAGTGAGGCTGATGACGGTGGTTGAGGGGGACATCCTCACGATGATGTTGGTTCCAGCGCTGCCCACTTGGATGCCAAAAAAATCCTCCGACAGCGAGTTGCTTGTCCCCTCCAGGCTGAAGAGTGTGCCCTCGCTGCTGCCGCCTCTACCTGGTGCCCAGGTAGGCATGTACCAAAATAAAATCGTACCGGATTTACGCGAAATATTCAGCCCCCGGTCCGGCCTCAATTCCGCGTAGCCAAGTCTTGCATCAGTGCTGCCTCCAGGGGCGATTTTGACTGCGGCAATGTCCCAGCAGGAAGTCGAATTGATAAGCGAAACATTGGTTTGCTGGACCGGGATTTGTCCTTGGTCCCCATAAAAATAATTGGTCGGATCATTAAAATACCAACTCGCCAGCATTTGCAGCTTAACACTCATGGCATTCTGCGGGTCGGTATGATCATAGATCTCCTGCCGGTCCGACACCCCGTCACCATCACTGTCGGGATTTCTGAAATCCGTTTCCGCCGTGTCATTGCTGCCATTGCCGTTGGCATCCTCAAAATAATCGGCCAGCAGATCCCCGTCTGAATCAAAGGGCTGGCCGTTGGCGTCTGTGGAAACGTAGTGGAAGCCAATGTCAACGCGGTTAGTCAGTTCCTTGGTCTGGTTGGTTTGGGTGGTGTAGTGATAAAGACCCACCAGAGCCGCGTTGGTCAGACTTCCCGCATCCACCAGTGGACTGCCGGAGCCAATATAATAACGGCCCAAGGAACCCGTTTGATAAAATGCGTTGGTGATGGCGAGACTGTTGGTCTGGCCGGTGAAGGCAAAGGAGCTGATAAAGGCGTTGTTCTTGTTGTCGAAGGGCTTGTTTCCACTGCCGTAGGAGCTGACCTGATCAAACAGGTTGTCATACGAACTCCACGGCCAGGTGTTGGTGTGGAAATAAAGCTGCATGTAAGATCCGTAGAACGTGTTGTTCCTCAGGGAAAGAGCCAGCGGGAAATTGTTGGTGGTTTCCCAGCCCTGCTCGAATCGCAAATCCCCGTATTCCACCAGATTGTTGGTCATGGTCACAGTGACCAGACTGTTGGTGTAGATGCCCGTGTTCTGGGCGGCTCCCCGCAGCCAGCTGTCCCGAAACTCAAGCAGGGAGATGGGGAAAAGGTCGGTGCGGACAATGACACGGTGGGCCGTTACGTTGGCCAGATGGGTAAAATCGGTAAAACGGAAGCGCACTTCTGGTGCGGGGCTAACCATTTGGAACTGGCGAAACATGGACAGCATATAACCGGTGGCACCCCACAGGGTGGGCAATTCCTGCACCGATTCGGAGCGGGTGAACCGGTTCATCCGGTTGGGCAGACCTACCGACACCACCTTGGCCCCGGCCAGGAGATAAATTCCCTCTTCGGCGGCGAAACAAACCGCCACGCCATTGGTGAAGGTCAGCGTGGCATTGCTGAGAGAAATGCCTTTGAAAGCGTAATCGATGGGGTCAAAATGGTATCCGATATCAGGGATATCCGTATCCCGCTGGGCAATGGGCCATAGAGTGGTATTGGTGGAAATGTTATTGGTCAGCAGTCTGGGTGCGTCCGTGGTCATGGACCAGAGGTCCTTGGCCAGATTGGCCTCGATGTTGGTGCTACCCATGTCATGCAAAGTTGGATTAAAAGTCGCCAAATAGTTTGATGACGCTCCGATGGCTGCGAATGGCGAAGTTCCGGGGTTGATTACGTTGGCCGTCCCTGAGTAGGTGCCCGGGGTGGTCACGGCGTACATGAGGGAATTGGTCAGGGTCAGCGTGGTGCTTGCGCCGTTAACGAATCCATTGGCAGCCCCATTGATGGTGAGATGCTCGCCCTTGATGGTGGACCCATTGCCATAAAGGGCGGTTGCGGAGCTGTTGGTGTTATGAATCAACACATTGCGCAGATAAACGGTGGCCGAGCTGTAACTGGAAACGCCCACACCGCAATTGACCAGTTGGGCATGTTTCAATTCACCGCCGCCCGACCAAAACTGAATGCCATTCGCAGCGTAGCTGCTTCGGATATGGTGCAGGTTCACGGCACTGCCGCTACTCAGCTTTAGTGCGCTACCCGCATACAAATTGGTGGGGGTTCCCGAACTGCCAGGCAGCACGTGCCCAACACTGTCATCGTCCTTACTGGTGAGCACGGCCGGTCTGTAGGGGCCCGTGTTGCAGACGATTGCGCCGTTGACCGTAATGGTGGGGCTGATATTATTAGTGTACTTAAGTACCGTACCGCCTTCGATAACCGTTGTCCCTGAAAGGATTACATCTCCCCCGATGTAATACGTCGTGTCCCCCTTAAAGGTCATGTTGGTGGTCGTGGTAACCAACGCATAATCAATGACGAAACCGGGTTGGTTAAGCTTGGATTTTCCTTCCAAGGAGGCCATGGCTCGGTTTCTGGGCCCCTTGGGATTGACCTGGGATAGAAGCGTTCCAGGCTTGGCACGCTTGCCAGAGGAGTTTTTGACGATGGCCCTTTCCAGCGCATCCTTGGCCGGTTTAACACGGGCCTCATTCACGGGAAGTGCGTCAATCTGGGGCTTGGCATCAAGAAACGGGACCGCCTCAATTAAGAAAGAAAGGTTGTCGGCAGGAAAATTGGCAAATTCCTTGGCCACTCTGATTTGGGATAGCTGTTCTGATGGACCAGGTTGCACGGTATCAGAACGGAAGGCTGTGCCCTTGGCGAAGGCCATGGTGCCAAAGGCAATTTGTTCATCGTGATCGGCCTCGCCCACCCGACGACCGGGGATCACATCGACGCTGACTTGGGCGGCGGGAGACTGAATAATTTGCGACCAAGCCTCTAAGCGACAGTTATTCACATCGAATCCCCACTCCGCCGGGTCGATTTTCTCTTGGAGTATTACGTCTGATTGAAAACCAGATAATGTGTTACGGACGCGCAGACTGGCCTTAATAGGAGTGAAGGCGTCGTCGTAGATAACGGTATTGGCATCAATCTGCTCACCAATGCTTTGTTTCACCTCGCCGATGAACATGGAGCGGAGGTTGTCCAAGGAGGTCAGGGCAATGCCGATGGTTTGGATCTGGATGCGCTGGCCGTCCGGCATTTCCACATCGACGGTTGCGTTCTGGCTATTGGCGTCGGCGGAAAGGATCAGCCGATGCTGCCCATTGGGAGCCACCGCACCACCCTCCGGGCCTTGAGCAATTTCAATGGAGGCGTCGGCATCAGACCACTTTTTAAGAACGGAATCCCAGCGGGATAATCCGGTGGCCATTTCCACAAAGGTGGAGGTCAACTGCCCCAGTTCGTTCGTCTGCACCCATGTCTTGGTGCTGGCGTCCTGCTCTTGCACAACGAATGCGGGCGCATCTTCGGCGTGCAAGAGTGTGGCGGTGAGAGCCAGCACGACTAGAGTCTTTAGGGCAGAGTTCATGCGTATGTAAAATTATGCCTCGAACACTTTTATTGCTTCGGCACGGGGCTAAAGCGAATTAGTGGGTAAGCTGGTGGTGATTGCCTATTTTGCCTTAGTGGTTTTGCCAAACTTCAGGAACAGAACTGGGCCTCAACGCCATTTGGTTGTTCTAAAAGCATGTGCGCACTCAATCATTATTAAACGATTCATCAAATCTTAACCTGCGCGTTGATATTCAACACGCAGCCAACTTAATTTTCGTCCTCTTCGTAGGCGCACAAAGTGAACGACTTGAGTAAGAATGACTTTATTAAATCCGTCAAAACAAAAAGTAAAAAATATTCATTGTGCAACCAAACTATTCTCAGCCACCCTTTCCAGCCGTCATGATTCACGCGCGCGAATTCCTAGAGATAATCCCCTCCCGGCCCGGCGAGCACTGTCCAGGTGGAGGCCTGGGGGCAGCGGGGGCGGCACGACATTGACAGGCGGAACTGGGCCATAAAATGAAGAAATCGATTCGCACACGTTCAGCGGATCAACCGAGCCTGCCAGTCCGGCTCAAACCCTCCATCACCTTGCGTTTCAGGGAATGGCACCCCGGTTCACTTCTACCCCTAACCTCCCCCACATTTCGGTCTGGAGCGGCCGAGGGAGCGGGAGGTGGAGGGCACCCCGGAACCGCCGCGCAGAGGACGCTTCAGACGGAAATCAGCTTACACAAGGGCGTTGGGACGAGTGCTGCTGAAACGACCCAATCTTCACAGGCACTGGTCCCAACGCCGTCACCTTGTGGGAACGCCTCTCCGAACTTGCATGGAGGTGATGGCCATTGCATTCACTTCCTCCCAGGTTTCCTGCCATAGAAACGCAAAACATTCCGAAACACTGAACCCTCGCGCCGTGCATTGGGCCAGTTTCATCTGGAACCGACGCTGAAAATCCACATTAACTCCATGATTGATCCCGATCCAAGGCACGCAGACACCAGAGCTTTCCGTCGCGCTCATGACAAGCCGGTCCCCTTCCCTCCCCCGCGACGGTTATTCTTTTCCTCCCACCCTTTGTGGATGGTGCTGGTGGCTTTCGAGAGCCAAGCCGTGTCCCTCGCCAAAGCCAGGATTTCGTGGGCCGGAAAGGTTTTGAACCCGTTCTTGGCGGGATTGCCCAAGGGCTTGAGAAGCTTTGCCGCGACCAGCCGAGGAATATCATGCGGCTGAAAATTGAGGGCCCAGGCCGTCTGTTCCACCGTGAAAAGGGCGGGCGGCTGGGAAAGCAGGGAAAGAAACTGGCGTTGTTCGTCGTTCATAAGCGGTTTCCGGTTCATCCCCTCCTGACTCCATGCGAAGCCCAAGCGGGGGTTCACCCGAGAAAGTCGGAATTTCCGGAAAAACCGAACGGGCTATTTTTAAAAACTTTCCTCTGCCTTATGCCGTTGGGCTTAACGCCCCGAGGAAAAGCATTGCACCCCAAGACCCGCCCCCTACATTCCACCCCAGACATGATCCTGCTCGCCAAAGTGAAGGCCTACCTGAAGCCCTCCACTCCGCTGAAGCGCCGCCTTCAACTCGGTGAAGAGCTGGCCCGTGAACTGGTCCCACTCCTGCGCCCACTGATTGTACGGACAGTAGGATGGGACCGGACGGACGATATCTTGCAAGACTGCCTGGAAGCCATCTTTCGGGGACTGGGAGGGGCCAGAGCAAAGACTGAAGCCAAGTTAAGAGGCTGGTGCCTGCGCATAGCCCGCAACAAGGGCATGGACGCTTTGCGGGGCAAGTACGCAGAGCAAGCCGTGCCCACAGACCCTTTTGCCCTTGCGGAAATCCTGGAACAAGGCGAGCAAGGGGCCGACATCAAGCCTTGGGATCTGGAGGATTTGCGCATGCTCTTAAGTCTGCTGCGAGCTGCAAAATTCCCTTGCGACCAGATTCTCTGGGAGCACATCGTGTTGGGGTGGAGTTATGAGGAAATGGCAGAAGTGTACCAAGTCGAATACGACACCATGCGCATGAAAATCCGCCGCTGTCTGGAAGCAGCCCAAGAACTGGCGAAGCCATTAAGGTAGATATGCCTGTAGAACCATCAGAATTCCCCCATCTGCGCCGACTCAAAGAGGCGGCTGTGAAATTCCGCCAGGGCTGGGCCAAGGACCATCCCATCTCAGAAAAACATCTGGCGGCCGTTAGGGAGACCATCCGAGAGGAATGGACAAAGGAACAAAAACTGGCTCAGCCAACGTCAAAAGAGTCACAAGCGCACGAAAAATCACCGGCCCACAAGAAGGGCGAAGAACAAAACAAACAATCTGGCAAAAACCAGCAAACGCAGTCGAAAAGCAAAGGCCAAAGCCATTAACCAAATGGATTGCGAATGCGGAACACTCCGATGATTTATGGAACCCTTTGCAATGATGAAGGCGGGGAAAATAGGATCCTGCCATGGATTGGTGCCAAGATCGTGTCAATTTCTCCGGAACTTATCGTCCCGACCAGGGCAAAGCAGAAGACCCTGGCCCAGGAAATGTCTCTATCAGATGCGGGGCCATGCCGGTGAAGGTTGAGCCTCGAGTGATCACGTCATCCACCAGAAGAATGCTCTTGGGCAAAAGAGTATCCTGTTTTTGGGTGGAACACAGGAGCTCTCAAAATGAGTCAACGGGTCCGGTCGTTGACCTCGTTCGGCTGTTGATGATGTTTGCACCGCTGTTTTCCGCTCCAAAAGCTCCAGCACCTGGCTTCCCAAACCTAGTGCGACCAGATCATTGGCCAAACGTGCAAAATCGAGACATCCCCGGCAGAGTAAAGAAGCTTGGGCGCATACCGGTTTTCGACCCCGTTAAGTGGGCCGGGAAGACTTTCTGGAGTGTGTTGAAAAATCATGTCCTTTCCTGCTTAAGAGCGCTTCCAGAAACTGAAATAATGTAAAAAAGCTGGTGTGGATTTTGAGGGCACTTCCAGAAACTGAAATAATGTTAAAAATCCGGTGTGGATTTTGAGTAGATGGGTTGTGGATTTCGTCAAAGAATGCATGCCTGAAATCATCCGCCCCGCTGAGCTTTCCTTCTTCTCCCTGACCGAGCGTC
>JANYDC010000078.1 GCA_025359965.1 Pedosphaera sp. | reverse complement strand
ACTGTTGGCAACGAGAGGTTCTGGATGCACCACTCAACCTGCAACCGCTCCATTCAAACGGGCGGGCCAACAACCTATGCGGGTTCCAAATGTGCCTTTAGGATAGCCTGCTTTTAAAACATGCCATTTTTGGAAGTGCCCATGAGTGACAAACGAGCGCCTGAGCACAGAAGCGGAAAGATGCACGCTAACACTGCTGCCAACCTTAACAAGGTTGGTGGGGCAAACCCACTCCTGGTCATTTGTGCAAGCGTTCACCCGTGACGGCACGTCTAAACATAGGAGCCAATACTGTGGACATTTGGTTGGGTTGGCATTGAGCCAGCTCATAATCGGCTGCTGAATGTTGTTCGTGTAATTCAGCTCAGTCACCGCCTCTTGTGGCGGACAATCTATACCCAGCACATTCGCATTGCCAACGCCTGGCCGATGAGCGAGATAATAATCCTTCACGATTTTACTTGATGGCGAGTTGGTATTGTAAACCACCAACAAGTCCTGTTCCGCCGTCACCGGGTAATTGAGGGTGGGACTGTAGCGGAGCGAGAGTGAATGATATTTTCCGGCGGCGATGGCCTTGGTATCGCCGAGGTAGGTGGGGATGGCGGTTTGGCCGTTGGCGTTTTCGCCCCAGCCCACCAAGGTGCCGTCGTTTTTGAGGGCGAGGCTAAAGTTGTAACCGGCAGCCACGCTGAAGACATTGCTTAAACCGGTGGGCACCACGGTGGCATCCTGATCGGGATCACCCCAAGCCACCACGATGCCGTCCTTGCGCAAAGCGAGATTGTGGCTCGGGCCAGCAGCGAGGCTGACGATGTTGGTGGCGCTGGCGGGGATATTCATTTGTCCGCAGGTGTTGTTGCCCCAAGCTACCACAGAACCGTTGCGTAGTAGAGCCAGGGAATGGCACAAACCGCCTGACAGTTGGATGACATTCGTGCCAAGACTTCCGGGCAGCGTGGTCTGACCCGCTCCGTTGAAGCCCCAGCTTATGGCCGTGCCATCCTTGCGCCAGGCCAGCGAATGTTTATCCCCGGCGGCGATACCCGCTACATTGGTGGCAGAGCTGGGCACATTGGTCTGGCCAAGTGAGTTGTCACCCCACGCGATAACGGTGCCATCCTCACGCAAAGCCAGAGTATGATAACCGCCCGCCGAAATGCCCATGACATTGGTGGCGGAACTGGGCACATTGGTCTGGCCAAGAGAATTGTCGCCCCATGCGACGACCGTGCCATCCTCCTTTACGGCTGCGCTATGGCTGCCCCCGCCGCTTATGGCAATCAGATTGGTCCACACTCCATGGACCACCGGGGCCTGGGCTTTGCCGAAGGTGTTGTCCCCCCAGCCCTCTGCCTCGCCCCGGATGCGGGCGGTGACCTGCCAAACCGCGCTTGTGCTGGCTCCGATGACATTTGTGACCACCACCCAATAATTGCCCTGCACGGCGGATGCGGCGGAATTGGTATTAAAAGCGACGCTGTAGTTGGTCGCGGTCAGACTGGCGAGGAGATTGGTGCCGTCTTTATACCAGAAGTAGGTCTGGGTGACATCACCCGCGCTGCGGGCCTCGACCCAGAGATTTAGACTCTGCCCTTCAAGCAGAGGCAGATTGGTCAGAGGACTTTGTGCAGTGATTTCCGGACGGTAGATGACAGTGAGTGTTGCGACCCTGCTGGTGACTGATCCCGCTGCATTGCTGACGATCACTTGATAATCCCCAGCATCGCTGGTTTGCACTGGTGCCCAAATGATGCTCACGTTAGTGGCACCGGTAAGATTGGTCCCGGCATGCTTCCACTGGTAGGTCAGCGGCCCATCATTGTATGTTCCCACACCCATCCCGTTTGTTTTGCCGAAGGCTGCGTAGCGGGTGACGGGCTGTCCCATAATCAGGGGTTTGGAAACTCCGGCCCTTATGGAGAGAGCATAGGGTGAAGCCTCGCAGCATGGGCCGTTGTTGGCCTGAAGGTAAACGCTGTTGTCGAGGTCCGCCGGAGCCTGAAGATTATCTTGATAGTCCGCGCCCCAGCTTAAGACGTGGCGGTTGGTCAGTTGGGCGTAGGACACCCAGCCCACCGTGGCCAGCCCGGTGACATTCGTCAGGCTGGTCGGTCCATTGGTTTCCCCACCGAAGGGCGGCCCGCCCCAAAGCATCCGCTTGTCCGCCATCCAGTACAGGCTTTTCCATGAGGCTGTGGCGATCATGGCTGCTGCGTTAGTCAGGCCTGCGGGAAGAGTGGCTTGGTGGTAATCAGCATCGCGGCCCCAGCCAAAGACCTGCCCGTCAGCCCGCAAGGCCAGACAATGGTCGAACCCGGCGGCGATGGCGGTGAGGTTGGTGGCCCCGGCTGGAATAGTATAACCCCAGTCCAGACCGTAACGGCCCCAAACCACCACGGAGCCATCCTTTTTAAGGGCCATGGTGTGGTAGCACCCAGCGGCGATGGCTTTGACGCCTGAGAGGCCATAGGGCATTTCCAATTGGTGATTGCTGTTGTTACCCCACATGACAACGGTGCCATCCTCGCGCAGGGCGGCGGCGTGTTTACCTCCGGCGGCCACCGACACCACATGGTTGAGGGCACTTCCAGAAACTGAAATAATGTTAAAAATCCGGTGTGGATTTTGAGTAGATGGGTTGTGGATTTCGTCAAAGAATGCATGCCTGAAATCATCCGCCCCGCTGAGCTTTCCTTCTTCTCCCTGACCGAGCGTC
>JANYDC010000077.1 GCA_025359965.1 Pedosphaera sp. | reverse complement strand
TGAAAACGCTGAATTCGAACAACCATGACCTATTGGCGATAGGGCTGAAAACCATCAGGTACGGTTGCCTGCTCATGTTCGGTGTTAGCGCGGTGGTCAGTGCATCCGCCGATCAAAGTGTGGCGAGGCAGTGGGATGAGCGTGCGCTGGCCTCTATTCGCAAGGACACGCCGCATCCTCCCGCGCAGGCGCGCAATCTATTTAGTCTCTCGACTTGCATGTACGATGCGTGGGCGGCTTATGGCACCAATTCTGTGGCGTTCATTTATCACGCCAAGCATACCGCAGCCGATGTGGAAGCAGCCCGGCGCGAGGCCATTAGTTATGCGGCCTGGCGCATGATGAAAGAGCGGCATGTATTCTCCAAGACAGCGGATGCCACCCTTGCGGCTGATGATGCTCTGATGGCGGCCCTCGGTTACGACACTAACAATGTGTCACGCGATCTTTCCACACCTGCTGGTGTCGGAAATTCCATCTATGACGCGGTCTCCCTCTGGTTCAGCAACGATGGATCGCGCCAGACCAATGGAACTCCGGCGGCTCCGTACCCAGACTATCCGGCGGGTCAGGGCGGATATGTTTATGTCAATCAGCCGCTTACCAATGTCCTTCCCGGCATTGTTGTCAATGATGTGAATCACTGGCAACGGCTGAGCATTGCCAATGGTTTTGACCAAAATGGGTTCCCCGTTGCGACCAACAAGCAGGGCTATCTCGGTGCCCAATGGCTGGGGGTTCGCCCCTACGCCCTGTCGCGCATTGATCCCACTGCGCCTTGGATTGATCCCGGTCCGCCGCCTTTTCTGGGTGGAGCCAGCGATGCCCAGTTCCGCACGGAAGTGGTGGCTTGCATCCGGGCCAGCAGCCAACTAACTGTCGACGATGGGGTGACGATGGATTTTTCCCCGGGAGTGTTTGGCAACAACAGCCTCGTTGCTGATGACGGCCAGGGGCATGCGGTTAACCCTGTTACCGGCCTTGCCTACACCCCGAATGTGGTTAAACGCGGCGATTATTTCAGGGTGCTTGCGGAATTTTGGGCGGATGGTCCCAGTTCTGAAACGCCGCCAGGCCATTGGAACGTATTGGCCAACGAGGTGGCGGACCATCCCTTGACCGTTAAGAAAATCGGCGGAATCGGATCAGTTGTTAGTGATTTGGAGTGGGACGTAAAAGTGTATTTTGCGCTCAATGCATCAGTCCATGATGCCGCGTGTGCTGCTTGGGCGATCAAGCGTTACTATACAGGATGGAGGCCCATCAGCGCTGTGCGTTTCATGGGGCAGAATGGCCAGTCAAGCGACCCGACAAAACCTTCCTACCACACCAATGGCCTGCCGCTAATCCCAGACCTGATTGAATTGGTAACTGAGGAAACCGCAGCACCGGGTGGACGCCATGCAGATTTGGAAGTGGGCAAAATCGCCATCCATACGTGGCCCGGCCAGCCATCCGATCCGACCAACCAGACAAGCGGAGTTCGATGGGTGGAGGCGGACAGTTGGACGACCTACCAGAAAAAGACTTTTGTCAGCCCCGCATTTCCTGGCTACGTTTCCGGCCATAGCTGCTTCAGTCGCGCCGCAGCCGAAGTGATGACGGCCATTACTGGGTCGCCGTTTTTCCCAGGCGGGATCGGAACTCACTCGGCAATTGCCAACAAGACACTGGTAAATGAAAAAGGCCCAAGTCAGGATTTTCAATTGCAGTGGGCAACCTATTATGATGCTGCCGATCTGGCCGGACTGTCCCGCATCTACGGGGGAATTCATCCCCCGGTGGATAATTTTGCCGGACGCCGAGCGGGAGCGCAGGCGGGCAAGGGGGTTTGGGAGCTGGCGAGTAAATACTTCGACGGGTCCATTGGCCAGTCGCCCACCACTTTGGCTTATACTAAAACAGGGGGGCAGACTGAGGTCCGCTACCCAACTTATCGCGGATTCTTCTACAAACTGCAATCCACGACGGATCTCAGCCAGCAATTCACCGACGAACCGGGCGGTTTTGTTCAGGCATTTGACTCTTCAGCCGCAGCTGCGCAAAGCGCCGACGGCCAAGCCAAGTACTTCCGCACAGTCCGCACGCTTCAACCTTGAGTGAGATCACTCAAGCAAAACGGAATTTAAGACACGGCTGGTTCGCCATCGCGGCGGACCAGCCTTTTTCTTTATTTGCAGCCTACGCCCCGTTGGATTAAGAGTCTTGCTCAAGCACAAAGTATGTACCGAAGTCAAATTATGCGTTTGAAGGGGTCCGCCTTCCCGCTTGCCCTCATTATCGCCGGTTTTGCCGCAATCAAATCACCGAAGGCATTCGCGCAGGGTTGCATTGCTTCGCGAGGCACTGGCTTGATGGCCCACTCCTGCGACGGCACTCATTTTGGGGAGGAGGGCGACGTGCACTCGGGGACGGGTTTTCGCGCCTCGGTGGGGTATCGGTGGCTGCATTCGGACCGGATGTACATCCGCGATGTTGAGCAAACGCAGAGGGAAACCGAGGGAAGCCAGGAGATCAATGATTCCCATTTCATTGATTTTGGCCTGACTTACACATTCTCACCGCGTTTCAGCGCCACTCTCACGCTACCGTACTCGGCGCATGACCGCAGCGAGGTGGTTCGACGAAGAAACGCCGCCCGGACCATCCTTGGCCGTTTCCACACAAAATCAGACGGGATCGGGGATATTCGGCTGGAAGGGATTATGTGGCTGCTTGACCCCAAGACGCACAGCCGGGGCAACGTGTTGCTGGGTGTGGGAGTTGCCGGACCGAGCGGCGAGCGCGATGTTCAGGACGGTTTTCAGGAGCCGATTGACTCGACCAGGCGACTTGAAACCAAAGAGCACGCGGTGGATCCCTCCATTCAACTCGGCAACGGAGGCTGGGGCATCATACTCGATTTTTACACCTACCAGGAAATTGTGCCGCGTCTGAACGCTTTTGCTTCCGCATCCTACACCATGACCCCGGAGGAAAAGTATTCACCCTCCAACATGCGGAGCATTTACGGTAGTGACGGCTACTCCATTGCTGACAATTATTTGTGCCGGGCCGGTTTTGATTTTCTACTCTGGCCCAAGTATGGGCTCTCGTTGAGCTTGGCTGGCCGAATTGAAGGTGTGCCGGTCAACGATCTAGTTGGCGACAGTGAAGGTTTTCGCAGGCCCGGTTTGGCTGTATCCATTGAACCGGGTCTTGGCGTCATGTTGAAATCATGGTCCTTCTCCTTGAACACCCCAGTCGCGCTCTACCGAAACCGTGAGCAGAGCAATTCTGAAAAAGCCGCCAGCCTTGAGCCTGTCGCCGCTGGTTTTGCCGACTTCGTGGTGACGTGCAGTGTGGCCAAGAGTTTTTGAGCACAGTCATTTCACTATTTGCTCTGACATTGCTCGGTCCTGCCATATTGCGCGCGATCTTGACGAACACGAAGGCGAATATCCGAGATGATTGGTGGGTTTTTGCCTTTACAAGGCGGAGGGTGGGCCGCAGAAATGGCTCTTCTATATGAGTCAACTCGCCAATCAAATTGCCGTTGTGACCGGCGCCGGACGCGGCATCGGCAAAGCCATCGCCCTGCGCTTCGCCGCCGAAGGGGCTGATGTGGTCTGCGTCTCCCGCACCGCGGAGAACTCAGCGGCCGTGGCCGATGAAGTCCGCGCGCTGGGCCGCAAGTCCTGGGCGGTTGCCTTGGATGTGTCCGATGACGTTGCGGTGGCCGCAGCAGGTGAAAAGATTTTGGCTGAGGCCGGCCGCGTCGATATTCTGGTGAACAATGCTGGCGTCACCCGCGATGGTCTGCTCATGCGCATGTCCGAGGAGGATTGGGATACCGTTTTGGACACGAACCTTCGGGGGGCATTCGTGGTGACAAAATCATTTGTCCGCGCCATGATCAGACAGCGAGCAGGTCGGATCATTAATGTCGCCTCGGTCATTGGGCTCATTGGCAATGCCGGCCAGGCCAACTACGCGGCCAGCAAAGCAGGGTTGATAGGCTTTACCAAGAGTCTGGCCCGCGAGCTTGCCTCAAGGGGAATCACCGCCAACGCCGTCGCGCCGGGGTTTATTGAGACGGATATGACCTCTGGATTGAAGGATGAATTAAAGACCGCGCTGCTTGGCCAAATACCGTTGCAACGCTTTGGTCAGGCCGAGGATATCGCGCAGGCCGCCCTGTTTTTGGCTGGCCCCGGCAGCAAATACGTCACCGGCCAGGTCCTCACGGTTGATGGCGGAATGGTGATGTAGATCAGATTTTACGGGCTCCCAACCGCCATCTGGCCCTGAAGCTTAAAATTTCAGGGCTTGACGCAGGGGGAGGGGTGGAATAGGACAACCAATCGTTAACAATTACGGAGATACTCATGGCTGCTGAAAAGTCGATCGAACAACGTGTAAAAGACATCATCGTGTCACAACTGGACGTCAAACCTGACCAGGTGACGCCCGAGGCTAAATTTATTGATGATCTGGGGGCAGATTCTCTCGATACCGTGGAGCTGGTCATGGCTCTCGAAGAGGAATTTGACAAGGAGATCCCTGATGAACAGGCTGAGAAACTGCAAAGCGTCGGCGATGTCATCAAATACATCGAAGATACGCAGACCAAGTAACTTGGGCAGAACGGTTTAATCACCAAATTTCGGGGCAGCTTCCCGGCCTTAACTGGGTTCAGCTGCCCCGCACCTTTTTATGTCGAGCGCATATTCCGAGAGACGCGTGGTCATCACTGGCGTCGGCGTGGTCAGTCCTTTGGGGCACGATCTTGATACCCTTTGGGCCAACGTCCTCACCGGCAAAAGTGGTGTCAGCCGCATCACTGCGTTCGACTCGTCCCTCTACGATTGTCAGATCGCCGCCCAGGTGACTGGTTTTGATGCCACCGCCTCCTTTCCCAACGGCAAGGAAGTGCGCCGCGCCGATCGTTTCACCCAGTTTGGTGTGAGCGCTGGTCATCGCGCCCTGCTCGATTCCGGCTTGGACATTGCTAATTCGGACCCCAACAATATTGGTTGCTTCATCGGTTCCGGCATCGGCGGCCTCCAAACCACCGAGGAACAGCACAACGTGCTGCTTCAGCGCGGCCCCGGGCGGCTCTCGCCGTTCATGATCCCCATGCTGATCCTCAACATGGCTTCGGGGTTGTTTTCCATTTACTACGGGCTCAAAGGCCCCAACACCGCCACCTGCTCGGCCTGCGCGACTTCCAGCCACGCCATCGGCGAAGCATGGCGCACCATCAAAATGGGCGATGCGGATGTCATGTTTGCCGGCGGCACCGAAGCCACCGTGGTTCCTTTGGGCATCGGCGGCTTCTGCGCCATGCGCGCCATGAGCACGCGCAACGACGCCCCTGAAAAATCCTCCCGTCCCTTCGACGTTGGCCGCGACGGCTTCGTCATGGGCGAAGGTGCCGGAGTGCTGGTGCTGGAGGAATACGAGCACGCCAAAAAGCGCGGTGCCAAAATTTACGCCGAACTCGCCGGTTACGGTAACACCGCCGATGCCAGCCACATCACCGCCCCATCCCCGGACGGCGAAGGCGCCGCCCGCTGCATGAAAATGGGTTTGCGCTCCGCGAAACTGAATCCGGACGATATTGATTACATCAACGCCCACGCCACCTCCACGCCGGTAGGCGATGTCTGCGAAGCCCAGGCCCTAAAGGGAGTCTTCGGGGACGACGTGGGCCGCGTCGCTGTCAGCTCCACCAAAGGTGCCACCGGCCACATGCTCGGTGCCGCCGGGGCCGTCGAAATGGCCATCTGCCTCAAAGCCCTGCAGACCGATATTGCCCCTCCCACCATCAATCTCGAAGAGATTGATCCGAAGGCCACCTTCCTCAACCACGTGGCCAACCAGCCCAGAGAAATGAAAATCCGGGCCATCATCAACAACTCCTTCGGCTTCGGCGGCCACAATTCCTGCCTAGTGGCGACGAAGTTCGCCTAAATTCGCCGGAGCGTGGCATCATCGCCACCTACTCCAGGAAGCGCCCACGGCGCGTGACCATATCAGCCTAGGGCAACGCGCCAGAACCCGTCGCATGAAAACCCATGAGGGCTGAAAGCCAGACCTATCCTCTCTGCCATGCCACAGTCCCTCTCATTCCTTCTCGTCCACCTTGTTTTTAGCACCAAAGATCGTGCCCCCGTTCTCGATCCCACCATGCGTCCCGCGCTTCACGCTTATCTCTCTACGGTGGCCCGCAATGCCGATTGCGAATGTTATCGTGTGGGTGGAGTCTCTGACCATGTGCATCTTGCCATCCGTCTCGCCCGAACGGTCGCCACGGCGCAAATTATCGAGGATCTGAAAACCTCGTCCTCCAAATGGCTCAAAACTCAGTCGCCAGCGCTGGTGGGTTTTGCATGGCAGCGCGGCTACGGCGCATTTTCGGTCGGGCCTTCAGATTTGCAGGCGTTACTCCATTACATAGACAACCAGGAGGAACATCATCGGACGCGAACTTTCCAGGAGGAATACAGGGCTTTCCTCACGAAATACGAGATCGAGTTCGACGAACGTTACGTGTGGGACTGAAACGATGAGGCAGGCTTTCAGCCCTTTTATTGTTTTCCCCACGAAACCTGGGGCGTTGCCCTAGGCTGGTATCATTCGTGCCTTTGGCCCTTCAACTCGGGGAACATTCGATCCCCCTCACCCTTCGACGAACAGCCTGCCATCATGGAACGAGTAGAAGCTCTGGTGTCAGATTACCGTGCGCTGAAGGCGGAAATCGAGCGTTCTCAGGTCACGGTCGCCTCTCCTCCTCAAGGATGCTTATTCTTCCCCTCCTGCGGCCAAAGCGAGCGCCAAAGGCGCGGAACCATACCAGCCTGGGGCAACGCCCCAGGACCCGTCGCGTGAAAACCCATGAGGGCTGAAGGCACGACCCATTCCCTTCCCAATCCCATCTATCGTCAGACCGCAAAGCGGTCCAACAAGCCTGGAGTTCCATCCGGGGTATCCCCCGTTCCTGCGGGTCCCTCCCGGGAACCATTCCCAAAAAACCCATCGACCCCATCAGGGTCGCAGCACCCCTTCACCCCTCAATAAACCAGCACCAACACTGCTGCCTGCTCGGCAGACTTCACCACGTCCTCAAACTTACGTTCCTTCGCTTCAGGCTCCTTGAGCTTGTCCGCCAACTCCGGTACCGATTCAAGAAAGCCAAGCACGAAACTACTTTTCACGGCATAATTCACACTTTCCAGCAACGCCTCGGTGGATTGAAAAGCGGTTTGCGCATTGAGTTTGGCTGACACCACCCCCACCACATTCCCTCGCTCATCCACCATCGCTCCGCCTGAATTGCCCGGCTGAACGGGCAGGCTAATCTGGAAATACCGGGCATCATTCCCGGCTCCTGACAACGCGGCGATCTCACCCTTGGCAAGCTTTAGGGCAAAGCCCTGCGAGCCAATGTTTTGAAAACCCACTGTGGCGACCGTCGCCCCAAGCTTGACCGAACAGCTCGACACCACTGACAGTGCTTTAAACTTCCCTTCAACCTTGATCAAGGCGAGATCGTTAGCCGCATCAACCTTCACCACTCGCGCACCACTCGATCCTGCAGCCGTGAGCAGCCTCACCTCAGTCGCACCATGTACCACATGTTCGTTGGCAATCACATAACCGTCCGTTGAAATAAAAAATCCAATGCCACGGGCCGTGAGTTGGGCTTCCCTCAAGGATTCAGGGGAAGCGTCCGCGCGTTCGGTTGTTGCTGAGTTGCTTATTTTCGCCATAACGGCCTCGCGTATCGCCAAATCACGGACAGTAATCCTCGCGTTTGACTCCTCTACTTTAAGAACATCTTCTTCGTGCTCGTTGTGCTTACCCAAAATCTGTCCAACGCGTCTGCTGCTTTGATCTGTGTCCAGTATGGTTTTGATCTGTTTCATGCTTATCCTTTCAGTAAGTCGCCAAGTTCTTTTCAAATGATACTATTTTCCCTTTGTAAGGTTGTTGACCACGGAAGCAAGCACACCGAACATATCCTTTTTGGAAACATCTTCTGATTTCTCGTGAAACATTGGCACTCCGAAGAATTTCTCAGTTAATTCCCCCTTGATCTTGTTCTTTTGCTCTTCAGGTAAAAGGACAAGATACGCGTCAATGGACGCCAGTTCCAAATGAATTTTCCGATTCAGCCTTTCACGTTCTCGATGCCTAGAAGATTCATTGCCTGCATATGCTGCTGGCACTGCCAAAACAAGCACCGTGCCCAGACGAAATGCAAAAACTCTCCAGTCTGTCTCGTGGCCTATGCTGAAGAAGAACGCATACCCACCCACTCCAATCATTGCAGCCATGCAACCCAACGCTACGCGGCGCCATATATCTGCTGCACGTGCCTCTTTGTCCGCAGTAGTTTTGAAATTACCAGCGAAAGCTGTTGTTCCTATTGCTCCAAAAATTCGATTTACCTCGGCCTCCCGTCCTTTCAGAAATACGGCATTTTCCTCACTTTGTGCGCGTATGCTTTTCAGGACTGTCTCGAATTCATTTCTACGTTGCTCAGAGGCGTCTTTGAATTCAGTTTCAAATCGCTTTTCTTGAACCGATAACTCAAGCGAACTGTTCCTGGTTGAATCTGCGAAATCATTGTTCCGTTTTTCTTGTGCGTCCGAAAATTGCTTTTGGAAGTCGGCAATTGACTGATCAAGTCGGGCCTTCTGCGTCTGAATGACAATGTTGTTTTCATCAAGCCGTGACTTTCCATCTGCTATGGCGTTAGACAACGCTTCAAGCTGAGCTTCAACTTCCTTTCCCCTTACCGTCACACGTCCAAGCTCACTTACGATCCTATTCTGAAAGACGGAGTTCGCCTCTGCAATGGCTTTGAATTCTTCAACCGTCAGGCTGGAATCGAGCGGTTGGAGTAGGTTGAGAATTTGGTCAATGGTCGCATTGGCTGCGTGCAGATTGCTGATGCCTTGCCTTTGTCGAAAATTATCGATGTGGGAGTGCACTTCGGCTAACCAAGCAGAAAAGCTCGTGCTTGCACTGAGGGTAAGCAGCTCGGGATCAAGCCGAGACAACAAACTTCTGAGCACCTTCAACACTTTCAATAGCCGCGAAAATTCGGTTAGATCTTGCTCCGTCAAGCCTTCGATCGAAATGCCATCGAGCAATGTGAGGCAGCCCTGGATATGCTGATCAGTGTGTTGAGCATCGAAACTTGTTTTCCATCTAGACATAAGTTTTTCCACTGATCAAAGCTCCACGACGATGTCCTTGCCCATCTTCAAACCTGCCACTTCGGCGGCGAGTCTGACGATGGTTTTCTTGAGGATTGTTAATGTTGGTTGCAACCAGCCAGCCTCCCGGCAGGGTGGCACGCATGTCACGGAGGTCTTCGCGATCCGGATAGAGTTCTTCAGCGGTGCGGGCGATATAGCGGCGTTTTCGGCCTTGAGCGTCTGGATGCTGCGAGCAGCGCTCAAGAAAGCTAGGAGAAGACTTAGCCAATTCACGGAGTATGATTACCATTGCATCCTTGGCATTCTGGTAGGGGTAGGCTTTTCCCTGAAGGATTAGTTTGCCACTTCGGGGCGGCACGCTCAATGACGTGGCGGGAGGTGCACTGACAACGGTACTGCGTTTTGTTGGGGTTTGATTTTGCGACTCAATAACAGCGGTTCTGCCAAGGCGCGCCAAAAAGTCTGCCACGTCGTCTGCGTCCGGTCGAATACCTGCGCGTGATTCCACTGCGTTCGTAAGCAGTTCCACGAGGAGTTCGTCACCCTTTTCCACTAACTCACACCATGCTTCAGGGATGGCAGTTTTGGCCTGTGATTGCCGGTTGCGACTTCGGTATTCCGTTCTGGCGGATTCAAGTGCTTCCCCACATTGAACTCTCGCACAACCAAGGTAGCGATTGAGCACAGCGGCGGCTTCTGCAGATGGACGTTCGTAAAGGTCCAACTTGTAAACGCGACGATCCTCGTAACTGCCTTGCTCAGCCGGTAGGTAAAAACTCCATGTTCTACCATCAGTCAGAACCACAAAGGGAACTCCCGCATGAAAGGCGTACTCAAGGGCTTGGCGAACCGCATCCTCGGCTTTGCCGGGCTGTTTGACTTCTGTAAAAACAGATGGTTTGGAGGGTGGGTGACAAAGTGCAAAATCCGCACGGCCTTCCCCTGTGTGGTATTCAGGCCAGACGACATTAGTATCCCAAGTGTCCCATCCAAGTTCCTGAAAAATACGCAGAACTACACCTTGTGAAATTGACTGCTCATTGGGGAACCTGCCTTGGCGAAGGCGTGTGGTGATATCTGCAATTGTGCTTTCAAGCGACATAGTCTTCAAGCGGTTAGAGGCTCACCGGCCACTTTCAGGAACACAAGATGACTCATCCCACTCATAGCCAAGCGTTTTCTTACTGCGCATTTTAATCACATTTTCTTTGAACCCACGCCTGATGTTTAGTTCCTCAGTAGGGGTTGCACTGACCGTATGATTATGAATCTGATTCGGCTAGAGAAAAACGAGCCTAAGGAGAAGCTGACTCAAACGATTCTCGCCAATCCGTACCATGTATTATCCTTTTATCTTCCGTCTCTCCTTTTTGCGTACTGCGAATCCACCATGTTCAAAATCATCTTCCTGTCGGCAATTATTTCAGACTTCTGCTCCCGTTAATCAATCTTTTTCAAACACAAAGCAACTAAAAGGTGGCTGTGTGTGTGAAGTATGCTATGGTGCTCTCATGGAAACGAAAAATAAAACGAAGCTGAACGACCCCAGTCACTCCACCATCCTAAACCGCATCCGCCGAAGGGCCCTCGACCTTGTGGAGAATGGCAGACTAACCCCGCAAGAACTCCAAATCATCTTCGAACTCGAAACCCAGATTCAGGAACGCGTGAACAAACTCCAAAAACACGCACAAACACCTGATAAATGCCAGCATTCAGATGAAATAGAACAAACAAATAACGACACTTCCACTCTACCTAACCATTCACTAAATCTCAGCCAACCAGCTGAACATACCCAGCTCAACCCCTATTCCTCCAGCTTATCCAATGCGCCAATTCCATCCGAAGTCACCCCGCGCCAATCAGCAACCATCCGAAATCCAGGTATGCAACATAATCGATCAAAATCACGGAGTAATATACAACATAATCAACAAACCGAAGCCATGCCCCGTCAATGCTTTGGCCAGATAACCAACAAACCCGCCTGGCCAATACCGCCGCCGAAACGCGCACCCTACAACCCTGCCTTCTCCGTAAAGCAGGCCATCCCCGCTCCTCGCCGTTATCCGACCAAGTAAGCTTCAAAACACCTTCTTCCTTCGTCCACTAACTTTCAATTTTAATAGGCCAACTCTGAGCGTGCTTTCTGTCCCCCTTCTAACTTCAAAACATCTCAAAACCTGTTCTCAGCTTCAAACCAGCTCAAATCACTCCCAGAGTCGACCTGTTCTAAGTCCCTGTCCCTACGACATGCGGTGCACGCTAACGCGCGCCCGCATGTCTTTTTTGCTTTGAGACCCTGCCTTTCCTCGTTCCGGGATCACTCTGCGCAATCAAACCTTCGTTCCGCGCTTTTGTCTCGGAGAAGCTTCAGCGGCATCGCGGCAGTGTTCGGCCACGCTGGCGAGATGTTCCAGAAATAGATCCCGCTCGTTTTCGGGAATGGCCACCAGTGTCTCGGCTTGAAGCCCCACCGCAATGGCGCGCGCTTCCTCATAAACCACTCGTCCGGCCTCCAGAAGCCGAAGCACATGTGCTCGGCGGTCTGAAGCATCACGTTCCCTCCCAATCCACCCTTGGCTTTCCATTCGTTCCAGCAACGAGGCCACCGTGTTGGGATCGCTCGACATAATCTCGGCCAACTCCCGTTGAGAGAGCGCATCATCGGGATGTTCGGTCAGCGTTCGGAGCACTGTGAACTGATCCGGAGTCAGCCCCAGATGCGCAATGCGACGTCGGAAAGCTTGGTTGAGGCTGAACCAGGCTCGGCGCAGCAGGATGGGCAAACGCTTGCGCGATGGTGCGTCCAAAGGGGGCAGGTGAGGGGAAGATGAATTTTCTCGGGACATGATCGTCAATGAAAGCTGGTTGCCAAATTCATACGTACAGGTACTATTCTCAATATGTCGCGCGGTCCACGTCCATCATTCTTTGATTTCCGTTGTCGCTGTACACAAGCCGGAATTGTTTCATTTCCGGCGCATCCCATCTTTCTGTCATGAACATTCAAACTCTTTTTCTCTCTGTTATCCTCGCGGCAGCCGCACAAGCTGCCCCCGTCACCGGATGGCTGGCGTGGCGCGGCCCCGAGCAGAATGGTGTCTCGCGCGAAACCGGATTGCCAGAACAGATCGACGGGCAGTCCTATCTTTGGCGAGCGGCGTTCCCGGGCCAATCGACTCCCGTGGTGGCCGATGGGCGCGTTTACATCATGGGTTATCTCGGAGAAGAAGCTGATTTGCAGGAGGGCCTGACCTGTTTCGACGCCGAGACCGGCCAAAAACTTTGGGAGCGCCGCTACAACGATTTCATCAGCGACACCATTTATTTGCGCTACGCCACTTCCAGTCCGGCGGTTGATCCTGAGACGGGAAATGTGTACATGCAGGGCACGCAGGGGTTATTGGGCGGGTTTGACCGCGATGGCAAACCCCTCTGGATGCACTCTCTTATGGAGCAGTTTGGGCGGCTGACTTTCCCCAACAGCCGGACCGCCTCTCCGTTGATCGATCAGGATTTGGTGATCACGCGCGGCATCACGGCCAACTGGGGCGGCAACGGCGCGGCGGGAGACCGTTTCTACGCGTTCGATAAGAAAAATGGTGAATTGGTTTGGAGTTCCAGCCCCGGCGACCGTCCTCGCGACAACTCCTTTTCCCACCCCTATCTGACGTGGTATCAGGGCAAAAGGGTTTTTATCACCGCCACGGGTGATGGCTCGATTGTTTGTGTCAACGCCCGCACGGGCGACGCCCTTTGGCGGGTGCCGCTGGCCAAGGCCGGTATCAATGCCACCGTGTTGGTTCATAATAATGACAAGGTGATCGCCATCTACGGCACCCCTTATGAACCCGGCCAAATGGTCGCGTTGAAAATCCCCGAAGTGACTCTGACGAACGCCGCTGCCGGACCGATCGTCATTGAACGCTCCCAGGTTGAACTCTGGGCCAATGAATTATCCACCTCAACCAGCTCGCCCATCCTGGTGGGAGACCGAATTTATGTGGTCAACGAAAAAGGCAATTTGTGCTCGATAGATGCAGCCACCGGCAAGATTTTATGGAAGCACCAAATTGGTATCGAACAGCGCAATTCATGTTTGGTGTTCGCTGATGGAAAACTCTTCGTTCCAATCCTCGACGATCCCAAAACTAAGACCGATGGCGGTGAATCCGGCTCGTCCGGCGGCTTTTATGTCTTCCGGCCCACCGACGAAAAGCCTGTGGAACTGTCGCACACCTCTCTCGAGGGTCGTTGCTTTGGCACCCCTGTGCCCTATAACGGGAAGGTCTACATGCAGACCACACGTTACCTCTACGCATTTGGAAAAAAGGGAAACAATCCCGGATTGGCCAAAGCGGTGCCGGCTGAAAAATGGCCCGCTGCCGGAGAAATCACTCAACTGCAAATTGTGCCTTCCGAAGTGTTGCTAAACCCATCTCAGAAGGCCACTTTCCACATTCGTGCTTTGGATGCCAACGGTCTGTTGGCGAAAGACAATATTGAGCCTCGTGAAGTTAAATGGGAGTCCTACATTCCGCCCACCGCCCGCGTGAAGTCGAACATGAAGGGTGCTTTCAACGAAGCTGGAGAATTGATCGCTGCGCCGGAGAAGACCTATTCTGCGGGCGCTTTTCAGGCCACGCTGGGTGCGGCGCATGGCTACATTCGCGGTCGCGTGCTACCCGGGCTTCCCATCAAGCAGGATTTCGAATCGTTCACCCTAAGCGAAACCACCACCAATACCATAGAGGCTCCGACTGCCTTTGCCTATCCGCCTCTGCCGTGGATTGGCGCGCGCTTCAAATTTGAGGTGCGTGATTCCGGCGGGACCAAGGCGCTGGTGAAAACCATCGACAATAAATTTTTCCAACGCGGCACAGTGTTCATGGGGACACCTGACCTGAAAAACTACACCATCCAGGCTGATGTTTTCAGCGAGGGCAACCGCCGCAAAATGTCGGAGGTGGGCGTCATCAACCAACGCTATTTGATTGCCTTGAAGGGCAACGACCAGAAGCTTGACGTCAGCTCCAACCTTGAGCGTTTGCGCGTCTCAGTTGATTTTAAATGGACGCCCAATACTTGGTACACCCTGAAATCCCGCGTGGATGTGAAGCCCGATGGAACCGGGGTGGTGCGCGCCAAAGTTTGGAAACGTGACGAAGCCGAGCCCGCTGCATGGACCATCGAGGTGCCCCACAAGACGGCCCATCAGACCGGTTGCCCCGGCCTTTATGGTTTCTCCCCGCAGGATATGCGGATTGCGATAGACAATGTTATGGTGACACCTAACGAATAATTTCAGCCTCTACGACACACGACTTATGAATTGGAAAAGCCTTATTAAGACAGCGGTGCCTGCGGCGTTGCTCGGATGGCATTTACTGGCGGCGGATTGGCCACAGTGGGGCGGCAATGATCCCGGCCGCAATATGTACTCTCCGGCCACGGGGCTGCCTGACCGCTTTGACGCAGGCAAAATGAAATCAGGCACCGAGGATGTCGATTTGGCGACCACCAAAAATGTGCGGTGGGCGGCCAAACTGGGCTCACAAAGCTACGGCAATGTCACTGTCTCCGGCGGCCGCGTGTTTATTGGTACCAACAACGATAGTCCTCGTGACAAAAAGCATCAGGGCGACCGAAGTGTTCTGATGTGTTTTGATGAGAAGACCGGCGATTTTCAATGGCAGTTGGTGGTGCCCAAGCTGATCTCCGGCAAAGTCAACGACTGGGAAAACCTGGGTCTGTTGTCCTCGCCAAAAATTGAAGGGGATCGCGTTTACGTGGTCACGAGCCGTTGCGAAGTCCTTTGTTTGAGCACCAAAGGGTTGGCTGCCGGCAACGAAGGCCCATTCAAAGATGAAGGTCAATACATGGCTGGTCCCGGCAAACCGAAGATCGAACCAGGCCCGAAGGATGCCGATATCATTTGGCGTTACGACATGATGGACGAACTGGGAGTTTTCCCTCACAACGCCTCCAATTGCTCGGTCATCATCGTGGGCGACCTCGTGTATGTCTGCACCTCCAATGGGCAGGACTGGACGCACTCCAACATTCCTTCGCCTAAATCCCCCAGCTTCATCGCCCTGAATAAGAATACCGGCGAGCTAATGGGTGAGGACAACGCTGAAATTGGTCCCCGCATTTTTCATGGACAGTGGACTTCGCCTTCGACCGGCGTGGTCAACGGCAAACAGTTGGTCTTTTTTGGCGGTGGCGACGGACTGTGCTACGCGCTGGACGCAACGCCAACCAAGGAAGGCGATGTCAATTACCTGAAAAAGGTCTGGTGGTTTGATTGCAATCCCCCCGAATACAAGGTTAAGGACGGAAAGCCCATCAAATATCCATTGGCCGAGGGGCCAAGCGAAATTAACGCCACTCCGGTCTTTTGGAAAAACCGCATCTATGTGGCCACGGGTCAGGATCCAGAGCACGGAGAAGGTGTCGGCATTCTCACCTGCATTGATGCCACGAAGACCGGGGACATCACCAAAACCGGCAAAGTTTGGACCTACGACAAAATCCACCGGAGCATTTCCACTGTGTCCATCACGCCTGACGGGCTGTTGTTCGTCGGGGATTTCTCGGGGTTTGTGCATTGCCTTGATGCAGAAACAGGCAAGCCGTATTGGGTTCATGACATGAAGGCCCACATGTGGGGTTCGACCCTTGCAGCCGACGGCAAAGTTTATGTGGGCGACGAGGATGGCGATTTCACCATTCTTGCCGCGAGCAAGGAGAAGAAAGTCATCAGCGAGAGCAATCTGGGAGCCCCTGTTTATTCGACTCCCATTGTCGCCAACGGCGTTATTTACCTGCAAAGCAACACCCATCTCTTTGCTTTCCAAGACACTGCCTTGGCCAAGATCAACAAGGATACGCCGCCTGCCACCGATTTGAAAAAGTAACCAATCCTCCTGAGCTTTAAGACGAACCCCATGAGCGAGACCATTTCCCCCCAACTCCAGGCAGCGGCCGCTGCCGCGCAACAAAAACTGGATGCCCATACGCGCGAGATTGTGCAGTGGCACTTCTCCGAAGAAACCGGCTGCCCCTTCTGGCTTGATTGGGCCAAAAAGGCAGGTTGGAAGCCTGCTGTGGAAGTTAAGTCATTTGCTGACATTCAAAGGTTTCCCCACTTCCAGGACGAATGGCTGCGCGACCTTCCCAACGAAATATGGGCCCCCAAAGCCTATAAGGGTCGCCCTTTCAACATCTTTGAAACCGGTGGAACCACCGGCATGCCCAAGCAACGCATTGGCTGGGATGATTACAAGATCGATTACAGCGAGTTTTCCAACACTCTGAGCGATGCGCAGTTCCCACGCAACGAGTACTGGCTGATGGTCGGCCCCACCGGCCCCCGTCGGTTGCGCCTTTCCATTGAACACTTGGCCAATGTCCGTGGCTGTTCCTGCTATTTCATTGATCTGGACCCTCGCTGGGTTAAGAAGGTCCTGGGTAAAAAGCAATTTGAAGTGGCTCGCGATTACATGGACCACGTGGTCGACCAGGCCCTGACCATTCTTAAAAATCGCAAAGTCAGCGCGCTGTTCACCACGCCCAAGTTGCTCGAAGCTCTGGGTGAGAAGATCAACCTCTGGGACGCTGGTGTGCGCGGGGTGTTCTGTGGCGGTACGACCATGGCCCCACAATATGTCCGGTTCATCGTGGAAGAGGTTCTGGAAAACCGCATCGGGTTCGTGCCAACGTATGGCAATACGCTAATGGGTCTCGCCGCCAGCCGCCCTCTCACACCGGCCGACAATTATTCAATCACCTACCATGCCCCTCAGCCAAGAGCGGTTTTGCGGGTGGTTGAACCGAACGATACCACCGTCACAAAAGGTTATGGCGAATGGGGTCGTGTTGAGCTTACGACCCTGACGAAGGAATTCTTCATGCCGCGTTTCCTTGAGCGCGATGAGGCTATCCGCCGTATGCCCTGCGATCTGTATCCCTGGGATGGCGTGGCTGAAGTGCGCCCCTTCGGAGCGATGGAAAAGACCATCATCGAAGGCGTGTACTAACGCCTCCGACAAATGATTCACCCAAGCGGGAGGCGTAAAGCCTTCCGCTTTTTTGTTACCTTGGCTTGGATAGGCCTTGGTCGTGGATGGTGAACCACATCTGGCTGGCCCAGCTTTTGCCACCCACTAAATCCAGATTCCATTTCAACTCAAATTGCATGGCTGGTTTGAGATGGGGCACCTCCAAAGTGACCGTCTTGCCATCATCAGCCAGTTTGGCAGACGCGATGGTCATGTCGTCATGCCCTTCCTTATCTGGGTTTGTTACCGAGTAGTCCTTGGAACCGTAGGTTGCGGTGTAACGATAATTCCACTGCTTGAGACTGTAGCTCCCGATGTCCTGCGCGGTGGCAGGTTGAAGTGGTAGGCTGAAGGAAATCTGGATGTTGTCGCCGACGGCCTTCCACGCAATCGGCATGGGCGCGGGCTTGCCGGTCAATCGCACGCGCTGAAAATTGCCGTCACGCGACGCACTGGTTTGCCAACCTGTGCTTCCGGCGACGTAGAGCGCGTCATTGTGAAATGTTCCACGATTCGGACCCGATAGGAAATTCGCCGGCAATGTAAAAGTAGCACCCTGCGTGAGGGGGCCACTCTCGTCTCGCAACACGAGCATCAATTTGCACCGGCCCCAGAGGAGATGAAGCATTTGTCCGCCCATCGGTCCCCATGTGCCCTTCGGTACCCACACCTGCGATCCGCTGGAATTGTCTACTCCGTGAGGAATCCAGCACAACGGAACGTCCCGGCCCATCGGCGGGTTGTGGTCCAGTTTCGGCCCGCCATACCCGTACCAACCGCCCTCGTGGATTTCATCAATCTCGCTGGATGGAGTCCATTCCCCCTGCTGCGGTGCAACCGTGATGAACTTGCCATCCGGGCTGACACCCATGCCATTGGGATTTCGGAATCCTCGCGCGAGCGTTTTCATGGCTCGCCCATCGGGTGACAATTGATGCACACCCACGGGATCGACATAGTAGAAATTGCCCGCGTCGTCCGTTTCCAGGCAGGTCACATAATCATGACCACCGGTGGACGTTTCAATCCCCCCAAAAAAGCTTTCGTAAAAATCAGCTTCCCCGTCGTTATTCTCATCGTGCAAACGCACAATCCGGTCCCGGCACAACACGTAAACCAGATCGCCCCGCACTTTCAGACCCAACGGTTGAAATAGGCCCGAGGCATAACGTTTCCACCGCAATTCTCGAAGCGAATCATCAATGCCGGAGACCATCCACACATCACCGTGGATGCTGCAAACAAACGCCTCGCCCTTGCTGTTGAAATCCACCCCCGCCAAAAACATCAGCGCTTTGGCGGGATTTTCGTAAGGGACAGTGAGCGTGTCGACAGACAGAAAATCATTGTCCAATCCACGTTGCCCCACCGTTTTGACCTCAGCGGAATGCGTGATGCCCGGCTTCATAACATTGCTCGGTTGAGTCTGAACGGCGGTGGAGTTGACAAATTTTAGGAATGAGTCGCGAGTTTTTTCGGCACCCTTCCAGAGGTAAATGGTCAAGATGACCGCTTTGGATGACGGCTGGAGAGTCACCCAGTGAGCGGCGCGGCCACCAGGGCCGACGGCGCTTGTTTGAAGTTCAGAATCTGACGCCACTCCTACACCGGTCACAACCCCGTCCTCTGTGAAGAAATCGGTGCTTTGGATGGCGTGGCCCAAAGTTGATTGTTGATGCTGCCCGTTTGCGCCGCGCAGATGCGCGGCTGTAACCAGCTTCAGCGGCTTCTCATGTGCTGCCACTTCCAGGGTTTTGCAGAATACCAATCCTGCCGCCGCAATTTGAACGCTCGGGACTTCAAGAATGGAGACTCCATCCACGCGATACTCCACCACGATGTTTGACGCGCCCTTGTGCAAGCCAACCCAATCAACCGACTGTCCATCCCAGGGCTGCGGGGCCGATGAAATGATGGGTAATTGCGCCGGTTCCGGTGTGGCGATGAGTCCGTAGCGTTGTGGATTAATTTTCAGGAAGCCCCCGGTCCACCCTGCGACCCATTGCGCGGTGGAGGTATCATAAGCGACTGATGCGTTTGTCGAACCACCCAGTGCAATCGACAAACCTTTAGCAATCCGGACCCCGCCAGGCAACGCGATGATAGAGGCCAGAAACGGTCCCTTATCTGTCTGTGCCCAACGGTCGTCCACCCATTCCGCCTCCGTCTGCTTGCCAGGTTCTACCCCGCTATTGCGCGGCTTGCCCGGTTCGAAGGAAACTTGCTGGGCCTCCTTTTCCAATATGGATTTCAGTCCACTCAATTCTTTTTTCAGCTTCTCGTTAGCGTCCTCCTCGGTGTGTCCTAAAATGCCGATGGGTCCGGCATAGCCGCTCTGCCGGATACGGCGGAGAATACTTAAATCGTCATCGCCAGTGCCGAAGGGCAGGATCTTGCGGCCAATTTTATCCCCATCCTTCACCATTCCGTTGAGGTTAAGGCAAAGCAGATGCGGCTTGAGAAGCTTCAGCACCGCTTCCAAACGCGGCATGTATTCGTGCGCGTGATGCAGGTTGAAAATGTGCCCCACATTGGTCCGGCCCATCGCAGCGAGGCGTTCTCGGACTTTAACCTGATTCTCCGGTTCGCCGAACCAACCCCCGTGGTTGTACAACCCGACCATCGAGCCAATTTCCGCCGCCGCATCGGCCACCTGCTTGATCTGGTCCGCCGCCGCCTGCACGCGATCTGCATCGGCCTGCCCATCGGTCCCGCCTTGAGCCATCACCCAAAGTTGGGGGTGAAGATGATATTTCTTAAACAGAACCAGTGCCTGCCGAGATTCATCGTTCAACGGAGCGGGCATCCACCATGCGGTGAGCGCAATTTTATGCTCTGCCAACGTTTTGATTTCCGTTTCAAAGCTCGGCACATGCTCCGATCTCCAGTCATAGGCAAACTGGCTGATCCCAAGATTGACCAGCATATCGGCCCGCTCGAACGGGTTCCGTTTTTTGGTATCGAAGGGAACGATACACCACGCCACCAGATTGGTTTGGGCAAACAGCGATTCGGCCGTTTGGCCCAGACTGGCAGACTCCACATACAGCAGAATCGCTAGAAGAAAGACTTTCGGGATCATGGCCGAATCATTCGTCAGACCTACGGCGCGGACAAGTATTTTGGCAAGGTAAAGCATGTGGAGTGCGGTGGCGGAGCGAAGCGTCGACACCACTTTGGGATGGGAGCGTTTGGAGTAACCACAGGCGTGTGGTGAGATTTGTAACTTCAAGCGAATGTAGTGTCGCAACTGGAACTTCGGATTAGAGGACCGCTTCAAGTTCTGCTCGGCGCACTGCGACCGCACTCCATATGCTGCCGCAAAGGCGCAATGGCGCTATCCTCACATCCTGACCTTGAGCTTGAGCGAGGCGACTGGCACTATGTGCGGATTGATGAATCGAATCACCGAGCGTTTTCGCGATCTGCGCGCCAAGGGGAAGAAGGGTTTTGTCGTCTACATTGGCGGCGGAGACCCCAATTTGGCTGCCACGGAGGCCCTTGCCTTGGGCTTTGACCGCATTGGCGTGGATGTGCTTGAGATCGGCGTTCCTTTCAGTGATCCGCTGGCTGACGGATTGGTCAACCAGCTTGCGGCGCAGCGAGGCCTTGAATCCGGCACGAACCCTCCCAAACTGTTCGAAACGGTGCGGTCCATCCGCGTACACAGTCAGTTGCCCATCGTTTTCTACGTTTATTTCAATTTGTTGCACCGCTACGGGGTCGAACGATTTATTGTCGATTGTGCCAAGGCGGGCGTCGATGGATTGCTGGTGTTGGATCTCCCTCCGGAAGAGTCGGGCACCTACGAAGCTCTCATGGCCTCTGCCGGGCTTGCGGTGATTTACCTCGTCGCGCCGACCACGCCTGATGATCGGATCGAGCTCATCGTCAAACGCGCCAGCGGTTTTATCTATTACATCTCCCGGGAAGGGGTCACCGGTATGCAGCAGAAGGTTGCCTCGAACATCGGTGAGATGACGCGCAAAATTCGTACCCATACGGACTTGCCCATTGCGGTCGGATTTGGCATCTCGAATCCGGATCAGGCCAGGGAGGTCGCTATTTCCGCCGAGGCGGTGGTGGTTGGCAGTGCCATAGTCAACCAAATCGCGGCGGCCGGTAAGTCCGTCTCGATCCCTGAACTGGTGGCACGCGTTGAGTCGTTTGTGAAACCCATGGTGGACGCAGTGAAGAGTTTATAAAGATTGTCGATAAGAATTCGCATGAGCAAAGACCCTCAAAAGAACGATCGTTTTGTGATTATCATGGCTGGCGGACGCGGAGAGCGTTTCTGGCCGGTGAGCCGTGAAAAGACGCCCAAGCAGCTGATTACCCTTTTGGGTAAGCGCTCATTCCTGCAACAGGCTGTGGATCGCGTGCTGCCGCTGGTGCCGCTGAAAAACATCTACATCATCACCAACGCCGTGCAGGCCCCGGCGGTTCGCAAGCAATTGCCCAAGCTGCCAAAGGACAACGTCGTTGCCGAACCAGTCGGACGCGACACCTGCGCGGCTGTTGCCCTCGGAGCGGCCATCATCGGCGCTCGTTCAGCCAAAGGCGTTATGGCGGTTCTGCCCGCCGACCATGTCATCCCTGACGAAAAGAGATTTCAACAAGCACTTAGCGATGCCTTCGAAGCGGCCGCCAGGGATCAGGTCATTGTCACCATCGGCATCAAGCCCACTGAACCCGCCACTGGTTATGGTTACATCCAAGTCGGAGATCCTGTGCCGACGCCCGCAGGTGAGAAGGCGCTCAAAACCAAGATTTCCAAGGTTCTTCGCTTTGTGGAAAAGCCGAACCTTGAGAAGGCTCAGGAATATGTCGCTTCCGGTAGGCATCAATGGAATGCCGGCATGTTTATTTGGTCCGTTGCCACCATCACTGAGGGCCTGAAGGCAAACGTGCCGGAAATGGCCGCCGCCGCCGAAGGCTGGCGTAAAGTGGCTGGCACTCCGAAACTAGCCAAGGTTTTGGCCAAGGAATATCCGGCCATCAAAAAAATCTCCATCGATTTTGCCCTGCTCGAAAAAGCCAGAAACGTGGTCGTTGCTGCAGGTGATTTTACATGGGATGACCTCGGTGCATGGACCGCTCTTGCCCGCCATCTTAAGCCGGACGCCGCTGGAAACTGCATTGTCGGCGAAGTGATGGAAGTCGATTCCTCGGGCAATATCGTATTCGATGCCCGCACTAAAAACCGCACCACAATCACGCTCGTGTCGGTGACCGATTCGATTGTCGTCGCCACTGATGACAGCTTCATGGTCGCGCATAAATCCCAAGCCCAAAAAATCAAAGACCTCGTCAAGAAACTCTCAGAGAGCAAGGCGCATAAAAAGCTCGTTTGACCAAATCCGCACTCAAAACCCCCCGCCTCCGCATCCGGCTTAAAACAGCCGCCGAAACCTGCGTTCGCGCGGGTCACCCGTGGGTGTTCGATCAAAGCATCCGCGAGCAGAATCGACCCGGCACGGCCGGTGAAATTGCGGCCATTTTTGACCGCAACGACAAATTCCTGGCCGCTGGCTTGTACGATCCTGATTCGCCGATTCGAGTACGGGTCTTGCAGTGCAACAAACCCGTTCCCATCAATGAGACCTTTCTGCGAGAGCGACTCAACGCGAGCCTTGCGCGCCGCGCCGGACTGCTCAGCAGCAAACAAACAACCGGCCTTCGTTTGGTCTATGGCGAAAGCGACGGACTTCCCGGCATGGTGCTGGACCGATATGGCTCCACCGCAGTGTTGAAGGTTTACACTTCCGCCTGGTGGCCATGGCTTAGCCCGGTGCAGAACATGATCCGCGAAGCCCTGCCGGAAATCACCACCTTGGTACTCCGATGGAGCCGCAACGTGGCAGCTCCTAATTTCCCAGCCGATCACGTCCATCCTTATCGCGTGCTTTTCCAGCGCGACACCTCGGTGGAGGAGGGGACTCCGGTCGTGTTCCTTGAAAACGGTCTTCGTTTTGAGGCGGACATTTGGCGCGGTCAGAAAACGGGTTTCTTCCTCGATCAACGCGAGAACCGCGCCAAGGTGGGCGGGTTCTCCCGTGACGCAACTGTCCTAAACGCGTTCAGCTTTTCGGGTGGTTTTTCCCTTTACGCGGCCCAAGGCGGCGCACGATCCGTCACCGATGTTGATATTAGCCAGCACGCGCTCGAAAGCTCACGCCGCAACTTCGCCTTAAACGCGAGCGTTCCGGGAGTTGCCACCACGCGCCATCTTGAAGTGCAGGCTGAGGCCTTCGAATGGCTTGAGAAATGCACCGACAAATTCAGCATGGTGATTCTTGATCCTCCCGCCTTGGCCCGGCGCGAGGTTGATCGCGTGAAAGGGATTGAGGCGTATGAGCGTTTGGCGCAACTAGGTGCCCGCCGACTTCAACGTGGCGGAGTATTGCTGGCCGCTTCCTGCTCGGCTCATGTTGGCAAGGATGAATTTTTCGCCGCCGTGAGGCTGGCTCTGCATCGTGAGAGGCTTGCTTTTCAAGAGTTGGCGGTGACCGGCCTTCCATCAGATCACGCCGCCACTTTCGCCGAGGCCGAGTATCTCAAAGCGATTTATTTGAAGGTGCTTTAATCGGCAGATGGAGGATGAACGACGCTCCTTCCCCCGGAGGGCTCTTAACCTCTGCCCGGCCCTCGTGCGCCTGCACAATCGCCTTCACCAGGCTTAGCCCCAGTCCAAGACCATATTCCGAACGGCTTTTGTCCCCGCGATAAAGTCGTTCCCAAATGCGTCCGTGCTCGGCCTCGGGCACGCCCGGTCCGTTGTCGATCACTTCGATGCGGACCTCGTTAAGAAGCGTGAGCAGGTTAAGGGTGATGGTGCCGCCCTGTTGCGTGTATTTGACGGCGTTGTCGATTAGGTTGGCAAAGGCCTGCCTCATGCGCACCACATCCACTTCGGCCAGACCGTCGTCCTGAAAATTGCGGATGATCTGCTGGCCTTTCTCCTCCGCCACAACCTCGTACAATTCCGCCGCCTCACCCAGCAACTGGCTCAACGATGAGCTCGTTTGCGATAGCTTCATCACCCCTGCTTCCGCTTCGGCCACGTCCAGCATGCTTTTCAGCATCTTTTGCAATTGTTCTGATTCCTCAAGGCAATCCTCCAGCGCGAGCCGTAAAATGTGGGGGTCATCCCCCCCGCGCAAAGCCTCCTCTGCCATCATCCGCCAGCGTGTTAAAGGCGTGCGAAGATCATGCGCCACATTGTCCAGCGACTCGCGCATGCTGCGAATCAATCCCTCGTTTCGGTTGAGCATTCGGTTGAACAGGCGGGCCAGTTCGTCGAGTTCATCCTCCACATCGCGCTCCGGCACCCGCGCGCTGAGGTTGCCCGTATCCACAATCGATTGTGCCGTTGTCACAATCTGCCGGATGGGTTGTAGCGCCCTCCTCGAAAAAAGTGCGCCTCCCAAAACCCCTAGGACCACCGTGATTCCCGTCACCAGGAAAAACAGGTTCCGGATGGGTCGCAGGAGCGATTGCGCGTTGTTCCCACTCCGGCCCACCTGCAAAACCAAGCCGCGGCCAAGATCAGTATTACTCAGGATGAGATCCCTCTCTGTGTCGTGAGGGATTCGGATCACCGTCTCCCGCAACCGCGTCCTTCCCAGATCCCGATCACGGAAGGTGACCCAATCCTCCGGCACGCTCAACAGCAGGTGAGGACCTGCATTGTTGTACAATCGGACAAAGTATCTGGGGGTCGTATTGTCGGAGGACTCGTTCTGGAGATACAAACGCAAACCTTGCACCCCGGCACTGGCGTACACTGCTGAAAGTTCTCCCGCCCTTGCCATCACGACCTCCCGATCCTTGCGTTCCACCGCGCCCTGCAATAGGTAGTAGACTGCGCCAAAAAGCCCAGCGGCACTGATCACAAAAAGCGTGGCGTACCAAAAATTTAAACGGAATGCGATGGTGCTTTTCATGGTCGGTTGGGATCAGGCTTCCTTCAGAATATACCCGACACCACGCTGGGTCTGAATCAGCTTCGGTTCAAAATCCTTGTCGATCTTCGCCCGCAACCGATGCACTAGTACATCCACCACGTTGGTCTGTGGATCAAAGCTATAGTCCCAGATGTGTTCCAGGATCATCGTCTTGGTCACGACGCGGCCCCGGTGGCGCAGTAGAAATTCGAGCATCGCAAATTCGCGGGCCTGAAGCTCGATTTTCTGCCCCGCCCGCGTGACCTCTCGTGACAGAAGATCCATCTGCAAATCCGCAACGGAGAGTTTGGTGGGTTCTGCCACTTGCTGGGCCTGTCCGCCCGCCCGCCGCCAAAGTGCCTGCAAGCGAGCCAATAATTCGGCAAAGGCAAACGGCTTCACCAGATAATCATCAGCTCCTGCCTGCAACCCTTTCACTCGGTCTTCCACCGAAGCTCGCGCGCTCAAAATGATGATCGGCCAAAGAATGTTCTCTGCGCGGAGAGTCTTGATCAAGCTGAGGCCATCAAGTTTAGGCAGCATTAGGTCGAAAACCCCCGCATCAAATGGGGTGGCTCGCGCAAGAGCCAAACCTTCCTCCCCCTCGCCAGCATGATCGACGGCATGCCCTTGCTCCTTCAATCCTCGCACGATGAAGGACGCGATTTTCTTATCATCTTCCACGACCAAAATACGCATACAAACAGTCAACCCGCCCCCGTTCCCTCGCACTTCCTACGCCAAAGCGCAAGCCCAACTGAATGGCTCTCCAACGTCGTGATCTCATTCCGTGCAAAAATACGACGGTTATCCCACATCTCTGGCTTCCATATGCGCGACATGTCTTGGTGCTGCCCGTTTCGACACAGGACTTTCGCGTTGCTTCGTGGCCTCCACTGCTTTCACATGTCCAATGCAATTGATTTGTCTATGTGTGATCTGGTTGCTGACACAGGTTGCCTCGTCCGCCGGGTCGCCCACGAATTATCAATCCATCCTGTGGGTGGGTGGCACCGTTTGGAACCAGCCCGCAAAAATCCCGCTGTTTATGGACCGGCTGCGGGAGTTGGGGATCACGGCCGTCAGCATTGGTCCGGGAGGTGACTCAGAAGTGTTTCGCAAAGCCGGATTTAATTTCTACCTCGAAAACATGGTGAGCACCGGCCTGTGTCTTAAATGGAGGTCAAAAGTTTCGGATTGGGACCAATTCATCACTGCTTGGGCGAAAGACGGGCGTCCCGCCAGTGCATTACACCGGGAGTACGGGCTTGATGATCCGGGTTGGCTTGCCTCTGTTTCCAATGAAGTCCGTCAACTTGCCCGTCAGTGCGCCTCTGACCACCCACTCTACTACGATCTGAGGGACGAGCTTTCCACCACACTTTCGGCCAATCCGTTCGACTACGATTTTAGCGCATCCGCTCTCGCTGGTTTTCGCGCTTGGCTGAAAACTCAATACATCAGTCTCGAAGCTCTGAATACCAAGTGGGAAACATCGTTTGTTTCGTGGGATGAGGTGCGTCCGTTTACGACCGATCAAATTAAAAATCGCATGGCCTCAGGCGAAGCCAATCCGCGTGGAAATCCGGATTGGCAGGCTCTGGCGGCACTGAAATTTAAACCTGATGACGCGTTGACTCACGCCACCCGGTGGAATTTTGCGCCCTGGGCCGACTTCCGTTCTTACATGGATTTAAGCCTCGCACGCGCACTGGGGAAGTTTCGTGCGGCCGTCAGGGAAAATGATCCCCAAACGCCCGTGGGCATCGAAGGCACTCAGATGCCCAGTGCTTTCGGGGGGTACGACCTGTGGCGGTTGTCGCAGTCGTTGGATTGGGTGGAGCCTTATGACATTGGGAACGCGCGTGAGATTTTCGGTTCGTTCATGTCTGGCAAGCCCATGCTTACCACCGTGGGCGAGGATCGATTTGAGACTGCCCTGCGCCGCCTTTGGCATCTTCGCCTGCTTGGTGATCGGGGCTGTATCGTTTGGTGGAGCGAAGACGTGATCGACTTCAAATCCCCGGGGTACCCTCTAACCAGAAAGGGCACTGAGTTGAAGAAGGCTCTGGCCCGCATGGTCGCTCCCGAGGCTGCTCAACTCGACGTAGCGGATCTCCAGCATGATCCCATTGCCATTCATTACTCCCAAGCCAGCATCCAAGCGGATTGGCTTTTGGAATCAATGGTCGATGGGTCAACCTGGCTTCGGCGGTTTTCCAGTTACGAGGCCGCCAATAATCGTCTCTTACGCGTACGCAACGGTTGGCTCAAAGCTCTTCAGGACTTGGGATATTCGCCGGTCTTTCTTTCGACCGAGCAAATTGAGGCAGGCCTTCTAGTCAAAAATGGGTTCAAGGCTCTGATCCTCCCCGGCTCAATCGCCATCTCCGATGCCGAGGCAATCGCCATCTCAAAGTTCGCGGTCGAGACCAACCACATCGTGCTGGCCGATGGTTGGACGGGGGTGTTCGACGAGCATGCCCGACTGCGACCCAAACCAGCCCTCCAATCGCTGCTTGGCAAATCCGAGGTTGAAGCTTCGGTTGTCTACTCTCTGAATTCTTCTGGTTCAATGCTCAAGATTGATCCATCGGCTTATCCGCAAGAGCGATTGCGGCTTCGGGCGGACCATCCGCTCACCCGTTTCATCGCGGGACAGCTATCAAACATCCACATCCCCATTCTCACTCCACCAGAGCTTTGCCTGCGTACCCACCGATTCTCCACAAAGCGTGGACTTTTGGTGGCCTTCGAGAGGGGGGTGGACTACCAGATGAGCGAGGCTTTGACTCAGGCAGGTGGCAACGAACCGCTGGAGAATGAAATTTCAGTCTCGCTTCCTCTTGCCGAGCCGACGCTCGTCCAGGGTTCCGACAACGCCGACCCTATCAAAATGGACCGGCTGCAATTTCGTTTAAATCCGTGGCGGCCAACCTTCTTCCTCATTAAATAATAAGGATGTTTAAATAATCGCAAGTGCAGCGGAGTCCAAGCACTTTGCAAACTGCCGGTTTAATTCTTTTCTAACGCCCCAATATGCGACGAGCCATCTCCAGTTCTTCCAAAGGGTTTACTCTGATCGAGTTGCTCGTCGTGATTGCCATTATTGCAATCCTCGCCTCCATGCTCCTGCCTGCATTGAGCAAGGCCAAGGGAAAGGCTCAGAGTATTCTTTGTCTGGCCAATCAAAAGCAACTCCAGACGGCATGGCAAATGTACGGCGATGAAAATGATAAATTCATCAACAACCACGGCATTGGGGAAACGAAAGAGAAGCGCCAGAATTGGGTCAATAATGTGCAGGATTGGGGGACCACCGATGACAATACCAACCTGATTTACCTGACGGAATGCAAAATCGCACCCTATTGCAGCAAAAATGCCGGCGTGTTTAAGTGCCCCTCCGATCGTTCCGTGGCGGACAATGGCCCCCGCATTCGTAGCATGGCCATGAATGCCATGATCGGTGATACCGGCATCCTTTCCAATCGCTTCAACCCGCTCTATCGCCAGTTTCTCAAATCCGGCGATGTGGATCGGCCTACCGAGCGGTTCGTTTTTATCGACGAACACCCGGACACCATCAACGACGGCTTCTTCGTCAATGACCTTGACACCTATGCCTGGGGAAACTTGCCGGGCTCTTATCACAATGGAGCCGCCAATTTTTCTTTCGTCGATGGACATGCCGAAGTTCACAGGTGGGTAGTTACAAGCGACAAGGGCACCGTCCGTCCTCCTGTGAAAGGCGGATATGGTACAAAGTTTGATGCTTCGCCAAAGACTGATTTCCAGTGGCTTCTCGAACACACCAGCAGCAAACGCTGAGCACGTCCATCTGCACTTAGGGGGGGATGCCCCCCCCGCCTCTCCTCAAACTTACTTTCCAAGTCATGGCGTTGTTGCACTCACGGGTGCCGCCTGTTAAGTTGTTGGTCTGATTTATGACGCTGACCGAAAAATTACTCGCCCGGGCGTCTGGTAAGGCCCGGGTACAGGCTGGTGACAACATCTGGGTTCAAGCCGACGTGCTGATGACTCATGATGTCTGTGGACCCGGCACGATTGGTGTTTTCAAACGTGAATTCGGACAAACCGCCAAGGTTTGGGATCGTAAGAAAGTGGTGATCATTCCGGATCATTACATTTTTACCTCTGATTCGCGTTCCAATCGAAACGTCGACATCCTTCGTGATTTCGTACGCGAACAAGATCTTCCCTATTTTTACGACGTGATCGATGATCCCAATGGACATTGGGTGTTTGATGCGTCGAAGGGCTTGCTCAAGAAGCAGTATGGCTCCAATTATGCGGGCGTTTGTCATGCTGCTCTTCCTCAAAAGGGCCACACCCGCCCTGGCGAAGTGCTGTTTGGCACCGATTCCCATACCTGCATGGCTGGCGCTTTCAACCAATTTGCCACCGGCATCGGTAACACTGACGCCGCCTTCGTCCTCGGTACCGGCAAACTTTTGCTTAAAGTCCCTGAATCCATGCACTTCCGTTTGGAGGGCAAACTTCAGCCCGGCGTGATGGCCAAAGATATCATCCTTCAATGCATCGGTGAGATCGGATTCGACGGTGCCACTTACCGTGCTATGCAGTTCGACGGCCCTGGAGTGGCCTCGCTCAGTATGGACGACCGCATGACCGTGGCCAACATGGCTATCGAGGCCGGCGGCAAGAACGGCATTTTCGAGTTCGACGCGCAGACACAGGCTTTTGTCGATTATCGATGTAAGCTCAACAACACCAAGGCTGAGTACCAGCCCGTAGAGCGTGATTCAGGCGAAAAATTCGTTTACGAATATACTCTTGATTTGTCAAAGCTCGAGCCCACCGTAGCCTGCCACCCAGACCCCGGCCAGCGCAAGCTTGCCAAAGAAATGAACGTCAAGCTGGACCGCGCCTACATCGGTTCCTGCACCGGCGGCAAAACCAGCGATTTTCTGGAGTTTGCGCGCATTCTTAATGGTAAACATGTAGCCATCGATACCTTTGGCGTGCCTGCCACCCCTGAAATTGTCCGTGATCTTCAGACTAACCATTGGGGCGACAAGACCGTTTGGGACATCCTGATCAGTGCTGGTGTCCAGATGACCGAAAACGCCGGATGCTCCGCCTGTTTGGGCGGCCCGGTCGACACCTTCGGCCGCATGAACACCCCGATGAAGTGCATTAGTGCCACCAACCGCAACTTTCCTGGTCGCATGGGGCATAAGGAATCGCAAGTGTTCCTCGCTTCTCCAGCCACCGTCGCAGCCAGCGCTCTCACTGGGCGGATCACCGATCCGCGTGAATTTATTACTGTCTAAAGCCGGGTTTTCTCATACGGGTGTGATTAAAAGTGCAAGTCTGCAGGGGTGCGGCTGTGTTCCGCGCCACGCGGAATTAGCAGCATTCCATCCCTTGCCAGAAGTAATTGGCTTTTGCCTGCCTTCTTTATCGCGCAAAGGAACCATATGGTGGCCCTCTGGCTCTGAATTGGCATGAACAGCGAACGCATTGAGTCTTGGTGCAACAGGGGAATGCTCGCGCTGGTGTTGTTGGTCTTGGTCGCTGCTCCTCTTAGTTTTGGTGCCGTGCGAATCTCCGAGCAATTCTGGCTCTACACGGCGATTGGATGCGCTCTGGTGCTATGGTCGGTAAAATCCCTCGTGTGTCGCAACTTCAAGCTGCTGCTGCCACCGGCGGCATGGGCTGGATCTCTCTTCTTTGGGTTTATTACATGGAATAACCAGCACGCAGCCGTTTCTCTCGTTGCCTGGACGGTTTGGCTGCCTTGGTTGGCCGGGTTCCTCCTCTTCTTTTTAGCCCTTGATGCGCTTTCAGGCTCCGATGCCATCCAGTGGATCACTTTAACCATGATCACCGTGGCAACGATCATTGCCGCCTATGCCATTTATCAATATGTTTCCGATTCGCGTTCTGTTCTGGGGCATCCTCAGCCTCTCCAGTATCGCGGCAGGGGTTCAGGCACTTACGTCTGTCCAAACCACTTGGCGGGTTACCTCGAATTGATCCTGCCCCTGGCATTGGCGGTAACTCTCTGCGGCAAGGTCAAACCTGTGGTGAAAATTCTCACCGGCTACGCTGCCACCGTGATTCTCGCGGGCATCGTAGTTAGCGGTTCCCGCGGAGGCTGGGTTTCCATTGCGATTTCTTTGGTGGGCTTTTTCGCCTTCCTGCTCAGGGATCGAAATTACCGGTTCCCGGCCTTGGTTTGTCTTACCTTGCTGCTTGGTGCGGGGGCTTTTGTTTCATTCAAAACATTCTCAAAATACCAACAGGTCAATACCTTGGTGGGGGACGCCATCAAGCGGCCTGGACGCGGCGCCTACTGGCCTGCGGCGGTATCCATCTGGCGTGAAAACTATTGGACGGGTGCGGGTTCCGGCCATTACGACCTCGATTTCCGCATGTTTCGTCCACGTTGGTCCTTGGGTCGCCCCGACCACGCCCATAACGATTATTTGGAGCTATTGGCGGAACAGGGAATAATCGGTTTTACCCTGTTCATGGCCGCGTTGGGTTGTCTGGCTTTGTCGGCGGTTCGAGTCTGGAAATACGTGCAAAGAAGCAGTGATCTAAGCGCAAAACCGGGTAATCGTGCTGCTTTCGTGCTGGGGGCCATGTTTGGCTTGCTCGCTTTTGCCATACACTCAATTTTTGATTTTAACGCTCATATCCCTGCCAACTCTTGGACTGCCCTGGTCATCGCCGCACTCCTCAACTCCCACTATCGGCATGCCACGGAACGATTTTGGTTCAAACCAGGCTGGGCTGGGCGCATCATTCTAAGTGTGGCTGCCTTGGGCGGGGCGTGGCTAATCTGCTCCCGGGGTTGGCACCTCCACGGTGAGGATCGTCTTTTAAACTCAGCCGAGCTGAATTCCACGCTATCAGAGGAACGCTTAGACGGGCTCAAAAAAGCTAATGCTTGGGAGCCGCTCAACGGTGAGACCTGCCAAAAAATCGGTGAATTGCTGCGTCTGCGCATCTGGGACAGCACTGACGGGTTCGAGAAGCAGGCCGCTGAATCAATCCGCTGGTTCAAATTGGCTCAACAGCTTAATCCCCTTTCTCCCTACGGTTTCGTCGGTGAAGGCTTGGTTCAAGGCTGGCTGAAGAATCCGGGCCCTGCGCTCCACAATTTATTCGAGGCTCACTATCGCGACCCCCAGAGCTATTATGTCTCTGCACATTTTGCGTGGTTTTATTGCCAAATCGGCCAATACCAAAAGGCGGTTGATTGGGGATATCGCTCCGTCAGTCGCAATAGTTTGGACAATCCCATGGCTTGGACTTACCTAAAAGCGGCTGCCAACCGATTAAGGGACAAGGGAATTGATCCGGATGCAAACTCCAGGGTCTTGCCTTGATTGTCGTCGAGACTCCAGAATTCTGGTAAATATCCGATTGACATTCAGCCGCAAGTTTTTACAGTATCAGGAGTATCAACAGACGACGGCTTAAAGTAGGAGTATAACTTATGAAATTTGGTGCGAGTTTTTCCAAATATCTCGGTATTTGCGTAGCAGTTGCAGCAGGCTTGCTGGTCACCAGCGTACAGGCATCGGTCAGTAAAGCGACCGTTCGTGCTGTCCGTGGATCAGCTACTGTAACGAGCGACAAAGGGGCAACATGGAAACCAGTTAGGGTTGGTCAGACCATCTCGCCCATGTCCACCATCAAAACTGCTCCTGAATCCACCGTTGATCTGTTCCTCGACCAAAACGGTCCTGTTCTGCGGGTGACCGCGGACACCTCCATCAGCATAGAGAAGCTTGATTACGAGAACACCGGCGTCGAGACCGTCATTGATACTCAACTCGACCTCCGTAGCGGTCGCATTTTAGGTAACGTCAAGAAAATGGCCGCTGCCTCGAAGTACGAGGTCAAGACTCCTACTGGTGTCGCCGGTATCCGCGGAACTGAATATGACATCAGTGCCAACGGCACGGTCCACGTCAAATCAGGTACTGTGGTCGTGGTTTACGTCCTGCCTGGTGGTCAAATCCAGACTGTCACCGTTGGGCCAGGCATGACAGCTACTCCCCCTAATGGGAATACCCCTGCATCTGTTGGACCTACACCTCCCGGCTATGAATTTCCTCCTCTAACCGTGGTCATTCCTACTCCTGAAGGCCAACCAAATCTTCCCGTGATTACTATCCCAATTAATCCTGACAATTCCAACTCGCCCACAAAGCCTGCTGGTCCGGTGAATCCTCCTCCTACCGGCGGCGGAGAATAGCCTTTAGCCACCGTCAATATTTCAACATCCCAGACTGGCGCGAGCCACTCTGGGATTTTTCTTTTCCAATCCAAAGAGTACCCACATTCTCAGATTTAATGTCCTTGAAAACGCGCTCAACCCGTTCGCTTTCACCATGGATTGGTGCAGGGGTTCTGATTTTGATGTGTTTGATCTCCCGCTTCAGCGATTCGAGAAACACTACTGAATCGAGTAATTCAAAAGGGGGGGATTTGATTGAGCGTTTCGAGACCATCACCTACGATGCTCGCGTTCGGCTGGCGACGAAATTTCTCAATACCAACCAGATTTCAACTAATCTGGCCACGCTTTTTATCGACGACATCGCCGTTCAGCGGATCAATCGCGGCACCTACGCCTACGCCCTTGCTCCCGCCCCAGCCTTTCCCACCAATTACGGAATACTTCGTTACGTCCCCCCTTGGCCCCGGTTCATTTATGGCCAATTAATTCGTGAGTTATCGGCTCAAGGCGCTACTGCGGTCGGGTTTGATATCCTCATGCCTGACGCTGATCCCTCTCGAGACAACACGGATGTCCCTCTTCCAATCGGAGGGGCTATTTCATCGGATGATTTTTTTGCGGACGCTTTGCGCAACTCCTCCAATGCCGTTCTCGCCACTCAGGGTGAGCTGATGCCCAATGAGCTCTTTCTGACCAATTCTTTGGGCTTGGGCAATATTTTCTCTCAGTCCGATAATGGTGTTTTGCGCAAAGTCCAAGCGTTTTCCTATAGAAACATCTGGCAACCCACCATCTTAGAGCTGCGAAAGGCGGTAGAATTCGAGCTCGAATCGGCTGTAATTCACTCCAACAAGATTACTTTTTTCAAACTTCCAGACTCCAATGATCGGGACGGTCAGCCCATTGACATTCCTTTGAATGCCAATGGCACCCTCAACTTGAAAAAGGATGGTTCAATTAATGTCGAAGAGGATGCTGCGGAGCAAGGGCCTGCCAACACGCGGCCATTCACTCAGGAAAGAGTGTGGAATCTTGGCATCGTGCTGGCCTCGTTGCAGTTGGGGATTGATCTCAAAGTGGCGGTTATCAAGGATCATGAAATTATTCTTCAAAAGAAATCCGGAGAGTTATTGGTGATTCCCACCGAGCTTGACCACAGCTTGTACATCGATTGGAACCTTCGTTTTGAGGACCTCAGCAAGCATCTCACCCCCGTCTACTATGGAAATATGTTTCCCTTGTTGGTGCAGGATTTTGGCAGGCAGCGTGGGTCCAACGATGTGGAAGCTCCATTTACCAACAAAGTCGTGGTGATTGGCTCAGTCGTCACAGGCAACAATCTGACAGATATGGGGTCCACCCCGCTTTCTTCGACGACTCCACTGGTCACCAAGCACTTAAATATAGCCAATTCGTTGCTGATGAACCGTTTTGTCAGGCGTGCCTCCACCAATGTTGAAACCATTTTGCTTCTGGCCTTCGGCATCATTTCCATTTGGGTCACCTGGCATTGGCGCGTTTTAACCGCCACCCTGAGTATGGCGGTACTGTTCATTCTGTACGTTTTTATCGCCTGCTGGGTTTACATTGAATATCGGTACTGGCTTCCTCTGGTAACGCCATTGTTGGGGGGGGCGGCGGCCCCCCACTTTGCGCTCCTGACCTATCGCGTCATTTTTGAACAGCGCGAACAGCGCCGGGTTAAGGCGGTCTTTTCGCGCATTGTCAGCCCTGACATTGTTCACGAGCTTCTGGGTGGGGAGCTTGCTCTGGGTGGCAAACGTCGGCGCATCACCATTTTTTTCGCGGACGTTCGGGGCTTTACCCAATTCACGGATGCAAGCCAGGTGGCCGCCGAGAACTACATCCTTACCCATAAGCTTATCGCTAAGAATGCTGAGGATTATTTCGACCTCCAAGCGAAGGAAACACTGGCCACAGTGAACATGTACCTTAGCACCATTGCCGATCAGGTGAAAGCTCACTCAGGCACACTGGACAAATACATTGGTGATTGCGTGATGGCCTTTTGGGGGGCTCCTGTCGGGAACGAAAAACACGCCGTGGCCTGCGTCAACGCGGCGCTCGATGCCCAGCGCAGCATGCACGCGTTGAATGCTGACCGCGAAAAACAGAACGTGGGCCGAACTGCTGAAAATGTTCTGCGCGAAAAAGCAGGGGAAGCCCCGCTGCCGCTTCTGCCTGTTCTGGCGCTCGGCACCGGGATCAACACCGGCATGGCGGTGGTCGGCCTGATGGGTTCCAATGAGCATATCCTGAATTACACCGTTTTCGGTCGCGAGGTGAACCTTGCCAGCCGTTTGGAGGGCGTGTCGGGTCGTGGTCGTGTCATTATTAGCCAGACCACCTTCGAGGATTTGCAAAAATTCAGCCCCAGTCTCACGGCCTTGTGTACCGAACTGGAGTCTGTTTCGGTGAAAGGCATTAGCCAGCCCGTGCGCATTTACGAAGTGCGTTGGCGCGAGAATGAGTCAGAGACGAGTCCAGCTTAAAGAACTCAACGTGTCATTGCGGCTGGCGGCCAGTTGGTGCGCCCTACGATCGTTAGGGCGAAACGAAAGGCCTCGTCTTCGCCGGGAGTTCCTGCCGCTTTAAATACTTCGTAGGCTTTTCGCTGCCGACTTGGTTGGCTGATACTTCCCTCTTTTCTTTCCCACAGCCCCAGATTCAAGCCGCCTTCCTGAGAGTGATCGACGTGGCGATGGAGGATAAAGGAATCAATGCCATCCAACGATGCCACTCGTTTGTAGGCAAAGGCATAGGCGGCGGCTTGATTGAGCTCCCCCTCCAACCCAGGCTTGGCGTGGAATCCCTGCTCGCTGAGGATGACCCTGCGCGATTTTCCCTGATAAGTCATTTCGGGCTGACTCAGGAAATCCAAGAGCAGTTCAAGGTTTTTGAAGGTGATACGAGGAGTGTCTTTGTTGTTGGTGGCTGAGGTGTCGTCCCAGAACCGAGGTTCAAAAAGGTTTTCTGGGTAGGGATGAAAAGCCACGTGCCAGGGAATGTCGCCCTTGTCCCTGATCAATCGTGCGAGCAATTGGAGAAAGGGGCGGGCCGCGAAGGTCTGTTGTTCGTCGCCACCGGGATAGTGGATGTTCCAGTGGTGTTCCAGAGAGACAAAGACCCGGGCCACCGGGTCATGCTGAACAATGGCTTCTTGGGCAAGGCGGATAGCCATCGCGTAATCTCCTGCGAAATCCTCCATTGAAACTCGACCCCGGTTGCTCCAGAACCAGTGTGAGTTCACCTCGTTGCCGATAATGTAGTTCACCACGCGTGCGCCCTTTATGGAGTTCCCGTTGTAGCGGCTGGCCAGAAAAGCCAGGCATGCCTGATAAGCCTGCTGTCCTTCCTCAGTCACGGTGTTAAACGCGCCGAGGTGGTTGGGGCAGGTTCGATCATACTTGGGATGCAGAAGTACGCGGTTCACCGCAGGATCACTGCTTTCGTAGGCCAGAATAATCAGGGAAATCAGCACGCCATGTTCGGAAAGGGGCTTGATCGTCGCGTCCATGTGCTGCACGACGGGCAGGCTGAACGAATGGACTTTGCCTAAGTTGGTAAACAAGACGATTCCTTCCATCGACACTGGCTGCCAAAGCGCGGAGAGGTTCACATTTAAACCGGCATGCTGGATTCCCAGCGCCAAGGCGTCATCCACCATTTGCACCTGAAGGCCCTTTTTATTGAGTGCGGCGGGGTAAACCGAATTTTCTGCGACGGAATTCAACGCCAGAAAGAGCAGGGCCACCTTACAGATTTGTAATGTTGCAGAAAGGGTCCGGTCACATCGCATGTGCATATTGATCACACGAGTTGGATGCAAACACAGTCAATAATCATCAAAGAGTTTATGAAGAAGCAGGTTTATCAATTGATTCTCAAACTGCGCCGGAGCGTCGTCATCGCCGCGGTTCTCGCCGCCGGGACGCAGATGTACCTTAGTGGAAAGGTTTACGCCCGTGAGGAGGCGAAACTCCCTCCCGTCAAAATTCAATCTGAGGACAGCCCTTTAAAGCGGGACGGCAAGTTCACCAGCAGCTTTTCCCCTGTGGTCAAAAAAGTCGGCCCCAGCGTGGTTAAAGTTTTTACGACCTCAAAAATGCGGATGCCGGGTGCCCTCGAAGGCCGCATGCCGCGCTTCTTCCCATTCCCTCCGGGTGCGGATGAGGATGCTCCCACCCAACGTATGCCCAAGCAAAATGGTTTGGGTTCGGGTGTGATTATCAGCAAGGACGGCTACATCCTGACCAACAATCATGTGGTTGAGAATGCCGATGAGATCAAGGTCACCCTGCCCAACGGTGCCGATGAGTACACGGCCAAAGTTGTTGGAACCGATCCCAAATCAGACATCGCCGTACTGAAAATCGATGCCAAGGATCTGCCTGCCATCACCTTTGCCGACAGTGATAAGATCGAAGTGGGCGACGTGGTTCTGGCAGTGGGCAATCCCTTCGGTATCGGACAGACCGTGACCATGGGCATGATCAGCGCCACGGGCCGCGCCAGTATGGGTATGGAGTATGAGGATTTCCTCCAGACGGATGCCGCCATCAATCCGGGCAACTCGGGTGGTGCGCTTGTCGACGCTGAAGGCCGATTGGTGGGCATCAACACTGCCATTCTTAGTCGAAGCGGAGGAAATCAGGGAATCGGCTTTGCCATCCCCAGCAATATGGCCCGAAACATCATGGACAGTTTGGTCACCAACGGTCGGGTGGTTCGCGGGTTCATGGGCGTCCATATTCAGGATCTTACCCCTGGCTTGGCCAAGGAGTTTAAGATCAGCAAGTCAGAGGGTGCCGTGGTGTCAGATGTGACGGCCAAAGGCCCTGCCGAAAAAGCGGGTCTTAAGAGCGGTGATGTGATTGTGGAGTTTGATGGAAAACCCGTTACTGACAGCCGTCACCTTAAGCTTCAGGTGGCTCAGACTGCCCCTGAAAAAACAGTGCCTCTGGAGGTTTATCGCGACGGTAAGAAGAAGGAAATGACCATTACCCTGCGCGAGCTTCCCGGCAGTGAGAACGTCGCCAGTACGGATCGTGAATCGAGCAAGAGCGACACACTGGACGGCGTGACAGTGGGAGATATTGGTCCCAGCGAACGTCGGGCCGGTAACATTCCCTCGAATGTGCAGGGAGCGTTGGTGGTGAAGATCGACGAGGACTCCACCTCGTATGAAGCGGGGTTGCGCGAGGGCGATGTGGTGCTCGAAATCAATCGCAAACCAGTCAAAGACGCTGGTGATGCAGTGGCTCTTAGCGATGAGGCCAAGGATGGCCGTGCCCTGCTGAAAGTCTGGAGCCGTGGCGGAACGCGGTATCTGGCTGTGAAAGAACCCGCCAAGAAACGTTAATTCGATAGGTTACGGTTTGGCCCTTCCGGTTTGCGCCGGAAGGGCTTTTTCATTTTCGCTATCAGGTTGACACCTTTGCTTTGCCTGACAAAGTTCTTGCATGAGTCCCAACGAAGCAGAGGAGGAACTTCAAACCATCCGCACCATCATGGAGCGCACGGCTCTTTATGAGCGCGCCGTGTCACCAGTGCTGACCTGGCTGGGGGCGGTGGGTATCGTCACGGCAGCGTTGGGGTGGTACAAACCGGTGGCTGGAGCGCGTGAGTTTTTATTGTTCTGGTTGTGTGCCGGGGTGGTTGCGGTGGCGGGTGCATTCTGGCTGGTGCGCAATCAGGCGTTGAAACAGGGCGAGCCTTTCTGGTCGCCGCCCACCCGGAAAGTTGCGGGCGCGATGTTTCCCGGGGTTCTGATTGGAGGATTGCTCGGAGTAATTGGGAGCCAAGTGGACAACCCTTGGTTTGCTCGCATTATGCCCATTGTTTGGATGTGGTTTTATGGCTGCGCGCTTTCTGCCGCTTCGCCCTCTCTACCGCGCGGATTCGCCCGACTGGGCTGGTGCTTTATCATCTTTGGGTTTGTGGAGGCGCTAATGGCTCCCAATTTGCCTGACCATCAAAAAGTGATTTATGGGCACCTGACCATGGGGACGTATTTTGGCGGGCTGCATCTGGTGGCGGGCGTTCTGTTTCATTTCAGCCATAAAAACCGACCGAGCGCGTGAACCACGATCTCTTCAATCAGATCGACCGGGTGATCCATGAGCGCGCCCGGCTGGCCATCATGTCGTCGCTGGCGGCATCAAGGGGCCTGACTTTTCGCGAGTTGCGGGATTTGTTGAAATTGACCGATGGGAACCTGAGCGTTCATCTTCGAATATTGCAAGAGGCGGGCTACGTGTCCGTCACCAAAGCCTTCGTGGATCACAAACCGCTCAACACCATCGAGCTGACCGCACCGGGAAGAATCTCTTTTCGCAAGTATCTGGATTCACTTGAGTCTTTGGTCAAGAGCCATAAGCCGGAGTAGGAGGAACGCCGGCAAGAATGCCAGCGCTCCCAAGGAGGGAGGAGGGGACTACAAGATTGAAGGGGTGTTTAACTGCAGATTTCTCGGATTTCCCGGATGAGGCAAGGAACGGATGATGAGAAAAAGTAGAGGGGAATTGCATGTGGGTTTTACAGGTGCAGCGAACGTGGCGACTGCTTTGCGGTCGGTCAGCGCACGCAGAAGTTTTATTTATCGCATGGCGGTCCTTAGAGGCGCGGAGGGGGAGAGGAAGTTGGCTACCGTGAGTTTTGTTCGGTTGGGGCTGGTTGGATTTGGTGAAAAAGTGCTTTTTATTAACCGTTTCTCTTGAGTGTGGTTTTAATTCCGCAATGCATGACTTGCGGTTGTGATGGTTGTAGCGGTTATGGCGTTGACGAATCTCGAAATGGACCGATAGTGAGGGTATGAGTATGAATGACAACCGAGTGGATGCATCGCTTCTGACGGAAACGGAGCGGGCTCTGTTGCCTCAGTTGCTTGCCATGGCGCAGCGAGATCGGCATCCGTGCCTTAAAAGTGGTGATGGAGTGGAAATCCGTATCCCGGACGCCATTTTCCAAGTGTTGATTATGGTGATAGAGGATATGCGAAACGGAAGGGCGGTTGTGCTGTTGCCCGAAGAGGAAACTTTTACAACCCAAGCTGCCGCTAATTTCCTAGGCATGTCGCGACAGCATTTTGTGACTCTTTTGGAATCTGGACAGATTCCGTTTCACCGGGTGGGGAGTCATCGGCGGGTGACTTTCAAGGATTTGCGCGATTATGCAAAAGGGCGTGATGCCGCGCGCAGAACCCGGTTAGGCGGATTGTTCAAGAAAGTGAAGGACGAGGGACTTTACGACTCCGAGTACACAGGTGACGATGCAGGCTGATTTTCCCATTATTCTCGATGCCTGCGTACTGGCCAATTCCGGCGTGTGCGATTTGTATTTGCGGTTGGCGGAGCCACCGCGCCTGTATTTGCCGCGATGGTCAGACATGATTTTGGACGAGGTCAAGCGCACGCAGATGACGAAGTTGAGGCGGCCCTTTCCTGAATATTTGGCAGATTATTGGCGGCAGGAGGTGACGGGATCCTTTCCTGAGGCGCTGGTCGAGGGCTTTGAGCACCTGATCACGCGACTTGAGAATGCTGAGAAGGATCGCCACGTGCTGGCAGCAGCGATTCAAGGTGGCGTGTCAGTAATTGTAACGTTCAACTTGCGGGATTTTCCTGAATCGGCAATGCGGGTTTGGAAGGTCACGGCGATCCATCCGCAGGATTATCTGCTGACGTTGTATTCCATGAACCCGGGTGTGGTGATAAGCAAGATTGCGGAAATTGCCATCGACCACGGTGAAGAGATGCAGGATGTCCTGATTCATTTGGGCAAAAGCCTCCCAACCTTCTCGCGCCGGTTGTTGGAGGATTTCGGGGGGAGATTTAGGGTTGGCGGGCAAAAATAGAGCGCGCGAGGGCGTCAGGAAGCGATGTATTTTACTTTCAATTTCCGCCATTTTGAGCATGGTAATCCGAAAGAGATCTTTACTTCAAACACTTATGGGCTCCTCGCTTTCCAACGGCTCGCCAATTCAATGGCGAATTCAAATGGCCCTTTGGTGCATCCTTTCATTATTGGCTGCGTCGTTACCGGTGTTTGGTGAGACGTACAATTGGAAAGGCACTGGCGGTGGAGTTTGGACCCTCCCCACAGCTTGGTCTCCGGAAGGGGTTCCTTCGACGTTTGACGAGGCCTACATCCATGATCTTAGCCCTCCGGTTTCAGCGCATATAATCCTTCCCGGAGGTATATCGGTCCGGCTTTTGAGCTTGGGCAAATTCGAGGTGCGCGGGATTGGTGATATCACCGCGGAAACCCTTATTGCAATAAACACAGGATTCACCATCGACTCCCAAGCCGCCGTTCCTTTTGCGAAACGGGTTACTGTTTCTTCATATGGAATATTTGGGGGAACGATCTTCACGGGCCGCCTCATCGTTAACAACGGAGTTGTCACTAATTTCGCCACCATCGTGGGGGGGCGCAACGCCCCCAATGAATATCTTGAGGGCGAAGTGCCGGGCTGGATCAATGAGAAAGGCTTGAACGGAAATCCCTGCCAACTCTGGCTTCTCGAATCGTCCGACAGCATCGCGTTCAAGCACTTTACAATTGATCCCGCTGCCCCCGCCCCGTTGGCCATCCAATACCCATGGCTCAGTAACCGCGTCGGTGCGCTCATTATCAAAACCAACCCTGGTATTTCTCATATCCAATGGTCCTTCGCCAACTCCGGTACGGTTCGTGTCGAGCAAGGCAGTTTGAACATCGAGAAAGTCGGCAAGCTCGATGGCCCCATGTTCGTGAACGACGGTGCCAAACTTGTGCTTTGGACCTCCTTGGTTTCTGACTCCCACATCGGAGAAAATGTCTCATTCACCGGGTCAGGCGTCATTCGTTTTAAGGATCAATCCCATAAACCCTTCATTATCGAATCGACGCTGAGCATTCCGAACCCCGTTGAAATCGACACGGCCAGCTTCGATCAATTCGGCATCAACTTTCTGGCACCACTCACTTGGACCAATCTCACCGGCATCGGCTTTGAACCGTTCGTATTCTTTAATTCCAGCGTCGGAAAGGGATTGCTAACCCACAACATCCTTAATTTTGGCTCGGCCACCGACAATCGTATTTACCCGGCAGACGGAATCTGGTGGGCGAATCTCCCGCTCTCGTTACTCACCGTGGCCGAAAATTTTGACATCGCTCCATCCGGCACCGGAACCATCACTAATTACAATCTGGCCACCGTGGACCTCGGAGTGGCGAAGGATCCGAAATGGAACTTCGTAAACATGGGCGTCATCCGTGGCCCTCTCCCGGGAAAAACCATGCTGCTAAAAGGCACATTAAAACAGGAGGAGTCCGGCGAATTGCAGCTTAGGAATGGAACCTTTACCATCACCAATCAATTCAATTCCGTCGGGCTTATCACTGGCAATGGAGCCATCACATCCCTGGTCGCACAGGTTTCTGGCGTCATCGCACCGGGCGGTCTCAGCGGCTTTTTCGGTAAAATCTCCCTGGTTTGTGAAAAGTTTCCCAACCTCAATATCGCTTCCTCCACCGTCTTTAAAATGGATATCGGTGCTGGCACCAACGATCAGGTTTTTGCGCAGGGAGGAAACTTCAAGGGCCGCTTTGACCTAATTGCCCGCGATGGTTTTGGTCCCGGCGAATATGTTCTCGCCAACTATATCGTTGCCAATGCCGGTCCCTTTTCTCTCGGCGCGGTTCCGCCTGGTTACCGCTACCAACTTATTAACGACACCGCACGCCGCGAAGTGCGACTCATCGTCTCGCAGCCAGCTCTCCCAATCACGCTCCTGAATTCAACAGGGGACACCGAGAATCCTTTCTCTCTCAGTATCTCAACGATTGAGAGCGTCCCATATATGGTTGAATTCACCGAGGAACTCGGTGCCGAGTGGCTCTCCTTCACCAATTTCCTGGGCGACGGTGAAATCAAATCCATCCTTCCGCCCTCACTTTCAAACGCATTTTTTAAAGTCACCGAAGGCAATCCGTAGCGGCCTCGCCATGGCCATTGGTTTGAATCCCGGTGTGGGCTTCAAGCTTATGAGGGCAAAGACAATGGCTTTGTTTGACAGGTGACGCTATGGGTGATAGATATTATCTATCATGAAAACTGCGACAGTGGCAGATCTTCGAAACCATTTTCGCCGTGTGTCCACATGGGTGGAGCACGGAGAGACGGTGCAAATCTTAAGACGCGGAAAGGCTTTTGCCCGGCTCACTGCGGAATCTTATTTCAAGCCGCTGGGTGTGCCCAAGGTGGATTTTATGGCGCAACTTAGGGAAGTGTGGGGGGGGCGAGTTTTCTCGGCCAAGGAAGTTAAGGCCATGCGGGAGGCGGAGTTGGAGGGGGATAGGGGATGAATGGGTATCCCGACACCTCTTTTCTCTGCGCGCTCTACCGTCCGCAAATGAATTCTGCCCAGGCGGCGCGCCATGCCGCGCTGATGTTGGAGCCACTGCATATTTCATCCCCTTTGCTCTATGAATTCAGGCAGTCAACTCGCTGGCAGGCTTGGTTGCACATGAAGGACCCCACTAAAGGGTTTGATCGTGCGACGGCCCAAGCGGTACTTGCCAAGCTCCAAGCCAATATCGCCGCTGGTGCTGTCGTGGTTCAGCCTGTTGATTGGCCGGACGTTGTAAGCATGGCAGAACGGCTTTCAGCCCAATACACATGGACGGAAGGTTATCGGGGGTTTGATGTTTTACATGTCGCCACCGCACTGCATCTTGGGGTGAAAGAATTCCTCACATTCGATGCCAATCAAAAAAAACTGGCCAAAGCGGAGGGCTTGAAGGTGGCGTTGTGACAGATTTTGAATGTTGAGACTGATCCACGGTGTTTGATTTTGGAATGCGCGAAACGTTCTGCGGAACTTCATGCCCGCGTTCATGAGACTTATGATCGTAAGGATAGCGGTCCGGAGGCCCGTGCAGAACATTTGCAGGCATGTCTTGATTTTCGTAATCAGAAAGATGCCCTGGCGTTTCCCGGCGGGTACGAAGCTGGCTTGGAAAAGATTAAAGCTGGGGACGGTGTTGCCATTTCAAATGCGTTGGCATTTGTGGAAATTCGACCCTACTTCTTTTGGTCAGGGTATATGAGGACGAAGTTCATCAAGTTGTTAAAGCGCGCGCAATTGTCGAAGCGGCAAGCTGATGTATTTGAACGAGCTTTGGAGGCCGACAGGGAATGGAGGCGGTTGAAATTGGGCACTGATCCTTCAGTTATAGATGCATAACTTTGAAATTAGTAAAAGCGCACCCGGCTATTTCATCGTTGTCTCATCTCGGTATGTGCCGTCAGCGGTGATAGTCCAGTCACTGCGGTTTACATTTCCGATATTTGCGCCAAACGCCAAACCCGAGCAGGGGTAGGGCGGCCCAGAATCCAATGGTAGCCGGTTCAGGGACCGCGACTTGCATGGACCAATTGTTAAGCCGGGCCGTGCCTCCGCTTTGTGCATCCACCAGGTAAAGGTTCCAAGTTCCATTACCATCCGTGCCATTGAAGACGGAGAGGGGCCGCGTGCGCAAATCAGTGTCCTGAACACTGAGAGGGCTGATGTTGCGCCCGTCCGGGGCCCAGTTTCCGGTCAACGGGCTTGGGGCAGGACTAATGGCCACTGAATGATCCCCGGCCAGGGTCATGCGATAGGAATGCACATCCCCATTGGCGGCTGCGTCATCAAAGGTGACGTTATTGAAACCGTTGTCGTCATATCCAATTAAGCTGCCTGACCGGATGCCCGCACGGTTCAGCAGCACGGCAGAGCTGCCATTGTGCTCAAGGGCCACGTAATAGTCGCCGTTGACTGCCCCCGCGCCGGTGCCGCTGATATTCAGTGTCACGGTGACTTTATCAATGTGCGCCCCCAGGCCGCTGATGGTCTGGGAATTGACCAGGCCGGAGAGGTTTCCATCCGGGATATCGGAGTTGATGCTGTTAAAGCTGAAGATTTGCCCGTGCGAGAGCGTTCCGAATCCGGCAACCAGCAGGGTGGAAAGATAAAACCGTTTCATAAATGTGCAGTGCGGGGGGTTAGGGCGCGAGAGTCCGGTAGAATCGCCCGGGCGGAGGCGGATTGACATCCCGGTATGCAAACATCCCGGCGGCACCGGCCGTTTGGGTCGTTAGGGTGGTCCAAGTCGGCGTTCCACTCAGGTCGGTGGTGTACTGGATTTCGTACCCGATGCCCGGAATCCCAACAAAAGTCAGGACGCTATCATTGCCATCGGCCACGATGCTCACAATATTCACGCTTTGCGTGGTATCGGCCTGAACCGTCACCGTTACAGTGCCGGGGGTGCTGCCTCCCGAGCCGTCACTCACTGTATATTCGAAGGTGTCCGTGGCATCGCTGACGGGAGAGGAGTAGATAATCCAAAGTCCTTCACGAGTGACAGACGCCCCGTTCACGCTTAGTGCGGAGGGCAGAGACAAGCTGAGAGTTTCATTTTCGGGGTCCGAATCGTTGGCCAGGAGCTGGGCAACGGACACTTTTACGTTTTTTCCCGGGCGTCGTTGTACCGAATCGGCCGTGGCAAGGGGAGCGTCGTTGATTGAGGCGGAGACGACGGTAGTGGTATCGTTTGTGGCCGGGGTGGCCTGGCTGTCGCTTACCACGATAGTGAAGGTGGTGGTCTCAGTCGTGCTCGGCAGTCCGCGGTTGTCTGAAGGGTCAAATATCAAACCGCGAATAGCTGTGGTGACTGCGGTGGCCGTTCCGCTGAAAGTATAGGAGCCGCTTCCCGCATCTGTGAAACCGTTGAGTGTGGAAAAGATTCCTTTGGCCGCACTGTCCAGTGCCACGGTGACCGCGAGAGTTTGGGCAGGCAGATCGGTGTCGCCCACGGTTACCCCGGCAAACGGGGAAAGGGTGGCATTGTCATTGACCGGTTGGCCCGCAACTGCGCCGGTAATGGTGGGGGCGTCGTTGGTGTTATCAACCGCGAAGGTTGTACTCGGCCCCGCCGCCGGAGCACTGTTACCCGCTGTATCCGTCGCTGTTCCCGATGCAATGGAAATACCGAGGGTGCCATCGCCGGTGATGCTGGAAATGGTGACGGTTCGGGTCGTGCCGGAACCGGTGACGCCTACGCTGCCCGCCGAGGCTGTGCCGGTGGAATTCAAGGTGATATCTCCGGCCGCCAGAGTGCTGGAATTGAAATGGGCGTCGGAGTAAGTGACGGTGTAAGTTACCGGACCGCTGCCGGTTGCCGAGAGGGAGGGCGCACCGATCGAAATGGTGGGGGAGGTGTTATCCACAGCGAAGGTCGTGCTTGGCCCGGCACTATGGGCGGTGTTGCCCGCTGTATCCGTCGCTGTTCCCGATGCAATGGAAATACCGAGGGTGCCATCGCCGGTGATGCTGGAAATGGTGACGGTTCGGGTCGTGCCGGAACCGGTGACGCCTACACTGCCCGCCGAAGCTGTGCCTGTGGAGTTCAGAGTAATATTGCCCGCCGCCAAAGTGCTTGAATTGAAGTTGGCATCGGCTTAGGTCACAGTAAAAGTTATGGGCCCCGTTTTTGTCGTCGAGGCAGACGGGGAGCCTATCGAAATGGTGGGGGCAGTGTTATCCACCGTGAAAGTTGTGCTTAGTCCCGCCGCCGGCGCCAGATTGCCTGAGGTATCAGATGCTGTTCCCGATGCAATCGAAATACCCAGGATGCCATTGCCAGTAATGCTGGAAATGGTGACTGTTCTGGTGGTGCCGGAACCGCTGACCGCCAAGTTGCCCGAGGCTGAGCCGGTGGAATGCAAAGTAATATTGCCGACCGCCAAGGTGCTTGAACTGAAGTTGGCGTCGGCATAGGTCACAGTAAAAGTTACAGGCCCCGTTTTTGTCGTCGATGCAGATGGTGAGCCAATGGTGATTGTCGGAGGGGTTGAGTCAAAGCTCATGGTGTAAGACTGACCGGAGAATGGAAGGGAGGTGGAAATTGAGGCTGACATGCTGGTGGAATTAGCCAGATTTAATTGCAGCGTGCCAGGGTTTGGGCCGGTAGTTACGGGAATAATCCAGTTGAATCCTGCATCAGAGGTGGTGGGAGTGCCCACGGTTGCGCCGGAAGTAGCCGTTCCGGACAGTGAAAAGTTTGCCGCCGCCACATTAAAAACAGCCGCTGCAAACGTCGCCTGCCAACGAACAGTCGAACCACTCGAAGGGGTTGCATCCACTCGATTGAGGGAACTTATCGTGGTGGATGCTGCGGAGTTCAGGGCAATACCTATCATAGTTGCACCCGACGTGCTGTTGGTATAAACCTGCGTTTTGCTGCTTCCCGCTGAATCAAACCGAAATATTCCACCGCCTGCCGTTTGGGAATCCGTGACGTAAATCCGGTTGGCTGACATATCCACGGCAACCTGATTGGGGAAAGTCGTAAGGGACGAGCTTGAAACAAGAACAGTGGGGCTGCTTCCGCTCAATCCACACTTAATCAACTTGTCTTCTGCGGAAGAGGCATTGGACGTGATGATATAGACAATGCCTCTGGATGAGTCCACCGCCACACTGAAGGTTTGGCTGCCGCTGGTGCTGTTGGCGTAAATGGTGGTCTTATTGCTGCCATCCGAATCGAATCGGAAAACCCCTCCTCCTCCTGACAAAATGTCGCAGACATAGATCTTCTGATTGGCTTCATCAACCGAGCAAGCTCCTGGGAATGTGGTGAAGGAAGATCCGGAAGTCAACACCGTGAGGTTGCTGCCATCCAATCCGCATTTCATCAGTTTATCCTCAGAAGAAGTGCCATTGGAAGTGACTATATAAAGGATGCCGTGTGTCGAGTCGACGGCGATGCCCAAACATTGGGAGCCGGATGTGGTGTTGGAATAGATCGTCGTTTTCCCGGTTCCATCCGCATTGACACGGTAAACCCCGCCTCCGCCGGTGAGCTGATCATTAAAATAAATTCGGTGGGTTGCCCGATCCACAGCCATTTTGCCTGGAGTGGATGTAAAACTGCTGCTGTTCACCAAGGTTGTCGGAGCACCACCTGTTTGATCGATGGTCATCAATCTGTCCTCGGTTGAGGTCGCGCTGCTCGTATTGAAAGTCAACACTTCCTGTGCTGATACGGATCCAACCTCGGCACAAACCCAGGCAGCAAAAAACAGTCCCGCCCAGCGTGAGGAAAAACACCTTCTGGACGAATCAAAGAGACGGGCAAATCTTGTCGTCCGAAAATTCCTTGTCATATCGTAATAGCAACTCCTCCTCTCCAGCTCACCTGGATTGACTCGAACTTGTAAATCGGCAGATTTACCATCTTCCTAAGGGGCATTTAAAAACAGATTTTGGAACGAATTGCCCTGAATATCCACGCAAGCCCTAATTGCTGACCTGCCAATTGGGTCGCCCGGTTTGGTTTATGCGCTTTCCGTTCCTGTCTTCAGGCTCCAGTTTCGTGCATTTGGCCAGCCAGTATAAGATGGTCTCATGGCTATTGAGGTTGAACCGCAGGTTAAGTGTCTAGATACCCGCCTGCGCGGGGATGCCGTATTGGAGTTTACCTCTTTAGGCGGGACAGGGATGAAAACTGCCTAGGCCAACAAGGGCCTGACCAATTCGCCGCTGGTGTCAGTTAGGCGGAAATCGCGGCCTTCGGAGCGGTAGGTGAATTTTTCGTGATCGATGCCGAGGAGGTGGAGGATGGTGGTGTGGAGGTCGTGGACGTTGACAGGGTCTTTGACAATGTTGTAGCCGAAGTCGTCGGTTTCGCCCAGGACGAGGCCAGGTTTGATGCCGCCGCCAGCCATCCAGATGGAGAAGCAGCGGGGGTGATGATCGCGGCCGAAGCTGGTTTTGCTGATATCGCCCTGGCTGTAGGCGGTGCGGCCGAATTCGCCGCCCCAGATGACGAGGGTTTCATCGAGCAGGCCGCGTTGTTTAAGATCCTTGATCAACGCGGCGCTGCCTTGATCGGTGGCTTTGGTCTGGGCTTTGATGCCATCGGGCAGGCCGCCGTGGTGATCCCAATCGCGGTGGCAGAGTTGGACGAAACGGACGCCACTTTCGGTCAGGCGGCGAGCCAGGAGGCAATTATTGGCGTAGGAGGCTTTGCCGGGCTCGGCACCGTACATTTCCAAAACGGCTTTGGGTTCCTTCGAAATATCCATAAGTTCCGGAACGCTGGATTGCATGCGAAAGGCGAGCTCGTAGTTGTCGATGTGGGTGGCAATATCGGGCTGGCCCAGCATGCCAAGCTGGCGTTTGTTCAGCTCCTGCATGGAATCGAGCATCTGACGGCGGGCTTTGGAACTGAGTCCGGGCGGGTTGGAGACGTAGAGGACGGGGTCGCCCTGGCTGCGGAGCTGCACGCCTTGGAAGTTGCCTGAGAGAAAACCATTGCCCCAATAGCGAGCCTGCAAGGCTTGGCCGCCCGCGCCGCTGGTGAGCACCACATAGGCGGGGAGGTTTTCGTTTTCGGTGCCGAGACCGTAAGCGAGCCACGCACCCATGGTGGGGCGACCGGGTTGTTGGTTGCCAGTACCGAAAAAGGTCACGGCGGGATCGTGGTTAATCGGCTCGGTGTGCATGGAGCGGATTAGGGCGATCTCATCCACGATGGAGCCGATGTGAGGGATCATCGAACTCAGTTCCACGCCGGACTTTCCATAACGCTGGAAATCAAAGGCTGGGCCGACGCATTTCAGGACGCTTTGGCCGGCCGTCATGCCGGTGATGCGCTGGCCCATGCGCACGCTGGGAGGGAGTTCCTCGCCGGTCATGTCGCGGAGTTTTTGTTTGTGGTCGAACAGATCGAGATGCGACGGCGCACCGGATTGGAACATGTAGATGACGCGTTTGGCTCTGGGAGCAAAGTGGAGGGCCTTGAGCTCGCCGACGGGTTTAGACAGGGCAGACTGGGCTTGTTGCGTGCGGAGGAGGGAGCCCAAAGCGATGGCTCCGAGGCCAGTGGTGCTGCGGGTCAGGAAGGCGCGGCGCGAGAGGATCCGTTGGATTTCGGTATCGAGATTCATAGTGGTGCGCGTTATTTGGTGATGGTCTCGTTCAAATTTAGCAGCACGCTGGCGGTGGCTGAGAGGGCGGCGAAATCCACTTTATTGATGCCTTCGGGAAGCTTTAACTCGCCCACTTTAAGAAAAGCTTCGGCGGCGGCGGGGTCTTCTTTGAAGTTGGCCAGTTGTTGATCATAAGAGCGGTTGAGCACTTGGATTTCCGAGGCGGCTGGCGGTCGTCCCAGTGTGTGACGGAAAGCTTTGATCAAACGTTTTTGCAGATCAACCGGTTCCTCGGTGAGGACGCGTTGGGCCAGACCGCGTGCGGCTTCGACGTAGACGGGATCGTTCATCATGACCAGCGATTGGAGAGGAGTCTGGGTGCGCTGGCGCAGGAAGGTGCAGACTTCGCGGTTGGGGGCGTCGAAGGTAGCGAACGACGGGTAGTGAGCTGATCGCCGCCAAAAGACGTACATGCCTCGGCGGTAGATGGGCTCGCCGTGGTCCTGGGTGTAGGTGGAATCGGTGCCGTCCCAAATGCCCGCGGGTTGGTAGGGTTTGACACTGGCTCCGCCCACTTGAAGATTCAGCAGGCCGGCCACGGCCAGTGCGTTGTCGCGCACGAACTCGGCGTCGAGGCGGAGATGGGGGCCACGTGTGAGCAGCCGGTTGTAAGGATCGCGCTCCAATTTTTCCGGACTCACCGCGCCAGATTGGCGATAGCTCGCACTGGTGACTAGTAGTCGGACGATGGCCTTCACATCCCATGCGCGTGCGATTTCGAGTTTGCTCCGGCGAGTTTCGATTGGGCCACCATCACGGAATTGTGTGGCCAGCCAATCGAGCAGCGCGGGGTGGCTGGGCCATTCGCCCTGCGAACCGAAGTCGTTGACGGTTTTTACCAGACCGGTGCCGAAGAAGGTGGTCCAATAGCGGTTGACGGTGACACGAGCAGTGAGGGGTTGCTCACGAGATACCAGCCAGCGTGCGAGGTTCAATCGATTGGTTGGGCCACTCGGCAGCGGGGGCAAGAACGCCGGAGTGGCGGGTCCGACCTTCTCGCCCTTCGTGCGGAAATCACCACGAGTCAGGACGAAGGTGTCACGCGGCGGGTCCATCTCCTCCATGATCATGGTGGTTGGGATCGCGGCGTAGGAGGCTTCCTTTTCGCGGCGCGCCTTGGCCAAAGCGGTTTCGGCACGCAGGTAATCAATGGCGTGATTTTCTTTGTAGAAGCGGGCGAGATCGGCGCGCTCTGTGTCGTTTCTCTTCCCTCGGGATTTGCTGATGATGGCGAAGTAAGTCTCGTAGGTGGAGAGTCGGGCGTCCTCAGCCGACAAGGCGCGGGTGTAGAGGCGCACCTGGCTTATCAGGCCTGTGAAATCCGACTTGGCGTGGCGAGCGCCGACTCGCAGCGGTTCGGCATTTGCCAGCGAGCCGGTGAGCTGATCTTTTTCGACCTCAAGATCACGGTTGCGACCGTTGACGTAAATACGAACGCCAGAGGCTTTGCCGGATCCATCATACGTAACCAGCACATGAGTCCACTGATTTTGCGGGAATTGTTCCTTGGTTTTGACTTTGAGGGCATTGGCTGGCCATGCGTCCACGAGGTGAACATTGAATCGGCCGTCTCCCACGATGAGGTCAAAGCCTTTGAAGGACGGTTCCTTCTCCATTTTGGAGATGATTGTGCCATTGGCGGATTGGATGTTTATCCAAGCGCCGTAGCTGAAACTGTTGGTTCGATCAAAGGCGGGGTTGACCTCAAATTCAAGATGATTGGCGGCCTCCAGTTTGAGGGCGCGTCCCGGAGTTCCGTCCACAAATATCAGCGAGTTGGTGGTGGCCTGCTTCGCTTCATTTTTGCCTTGGGCTGAAACCCAGGTCGTGGAATCTTGAAGTCCGATCTCGCCCAACAGACCGGAGGCGTTAGGTTTGCCGGGAGGGTACTCGATGGTTTCGCGCTCCCATTTTTCCTGGGTTTCGCCGAGTTCGTTGATTTTGTCTTGAAGGGTTTTCTCGGCATCCTTCAAAGTGAAATCCATTTCCACAAATTTCATGGCCTGTTCGGGGGTGGGTACCGGCAGGCGCGGAGGAGGATTGTCGGTTCGGATGCGGTCCAAACCTTTCTCCGGCACGTTGTGGAAGAACGCGTAGAACTGGTAAAATTCCTTGGTTTTAAGCGGGTCGTATTTGTGGTCGTGGCACTCGGCACAGCCTACGGTGAGGCCGAGCCAGACGGAGCCCATGGTGGTGACCCGGTCGGCCACGTATTTGTTGAGATATTCGTCGGGGTCCGCGCCACCCTCGTCGTTGGTCATGTTGTTGCGAACGAAACCGGTGGCGATGCGCTGGTTTTGGGTGGGCTTGGGGAGTTGATCACCGGCCAACTGCTCGACTGTGAACTCGTCGAAGGGTTTGTTGGCGTTGAACGAGTCGATCACCCAATCCCGCCACAGCCACATGAAACGGACTCCGTCAAAATGATAACCACTGGTGTCGGCGTAGCGCGCAAGATCGAGCCACTGTTGGGCCATGCGCTCGCCGTAGTGGGGGGAGGCGATCAGGCGATCAACGACCTTCTCGTAGGCGTTTTCGGAATGGTCGGCCAGAAAGGCATCCACCTCCTCGATGGTGGGCGGCAGGCCGGTCAGGTCGAAGGTCACCCGGCGGAGGATGGAGGTTTTGTCTGCTTCGGGATTGGGCTTCAAACCGGCTGCCTCCAATCGTTGCAGGATAAATTGGTCGACAGGATTCCGGACCCAAGCTTTGTCCCTCACCTTCGGCAAGGGAGGGCGCTGTGGGACGATGAATGACCAGTGACTCTGCCAATGCGCCCCCTGGGCCACCCATTTGGTGAGAAGATCAATTTGCTGCCGCGAGATGGGTTTGCCATGTTTGGTCGGCGGCATCAATTCATCGGGATCGGTGGAATTGATGCGCGAGATGAGGGAGCTGTGGGTCAGGTCGCCCGGAACGACGGCCCGCTCACCGGATTTCAATTTTTTGAAGACATCCTGTTCAACATCGAGCCTCAAGCCAGCCTTGCGTTTGCCTTCGTCCGGGCCATGGCAGGCATAACAATGCTCGGAAAAAATAGGGCGTATATCACGGTTGAAATCAATCGGTACGGGGGACGCGGCCAACGCGCCCGCCAAAGAAAGCATCCACGCGCTTAAGGTGAGCCAGCGGTTGAATGGTTTGTTGGCAGGTGTCATCTCAGGTAAAATAGGCCGGAAAAGGCGTAAAGGGCAACGGCGAGCTGATACTTTTTTTGTTCTGCTGAAGCTGCTAGAAACCAACCAACAAGGCTATTGAGCGGCCGCTTTCAGAATGAAATCCACGATGGGTGCCGAATCCTCAAGTCCGTGTGGATGATGACCTACGCCGGGTTTGGCTATGAGGGTGATGCTTCCGCCCAATTTACGATAACGCTTGGCGATCAGGCCGGTGTTCTCTTCCCACGGCACAACGTCGTCCGCGTCTCCGTAAACGTGGAGCAACGGCACATGAGCCGCCGCCAAGGGCGCAAGGTTGTCGACGGGGTTTTTGTCATAAGCCAAGGCTTCCGCTTCGTTTTTAAAACCATAACGCTTGAGGACCAATTGCCAGTCGCCGGGACTGCCCTTGCCTTTGCCCTTGCCGCCGGGCCAGCTTTTGAAATCGCACACGGGCGCATCTGCGTAAATGCACGATACTTTTTCAGGGTTCGCGGAGGCCCAGTTATAGCAATACAGGCCACCACGGCTTAGCCCGACCAAAGCGGCTTTTTTGCCGAGCCCGCGCTTTTGAGTGAGGTCCTCGTAGAACGCGTTCCAATGCTGCACTGCTTCTGGGCTGCCGAGCATGTCAGGCAGACTCATGTAAACGACGTGAAATCCTTTTTCCAATAGTGCAATTTCAGGCTCGGGTTTGTGGCCGAAGAATTCACCGTGCCAGACCCAAGGTTTGGCTGAAACACTTTCGCGTGGGACAACGACCTGTACGGGTTTGCCGTCAACTTCGTAGTCATATCGGTCGTAACCATTCCATTGAGCGCGCTTGCCTGGAAATGGCAGTGCCAGCGTTTGTAAACGTTCGCCAATGACCGATGCCTGCTGCCTGGCTTCAGCCAACGGCAGGCCTTTGCCCATGCCAGGACGACGGTGACCGGCAGTGGCGAGCAGGGAGTCCTTGAGCAAGGCCTGCCGCTTTTGAATGAGCGGATAAATCTCTTCGCCATTCGTAACTGTGGCTAGAAAGGCATTCACATCGTCGAACTGCCGAATTCCTGTTGGCGCGCCAACGTACTTCAAAATTTCCCGGGCGACGAGCCAGTTGCCATGGTCGTTGATGTGGATGCCATCTCCGGCAAAAGTCAGGTTCGAGTTGGTTTTTCGATGCTCGGCTAAATAAGCGTTTATCGCTCCGTGGATGTCAACCACCTCCCAACCTTTGGAACGTCTGGCCAATAACCATTCTGAGTATTGATTTAGCACACCATCGTAACCTTCAAAAGGTTGAGGATAACTGTCGAGACCCGCGGGGAGAGCCCGGCCTTTTAAGGGAAGGGAATCGAATGGGCTGGGAGTGAGATGAATGATCTTTGCCCCTGATTTGATCACTTTTTTGTGCAAGCGGGTAATCCCCTCCTTAAACCGTGCGAAACGTTTCTTGTTGAAAGGAAAATAAATTCCGTCATTCATCCCGTAGCTGGCAATAACGAGATCGGGTTTGGTCAGGGCCAGAACCCGGTCCAAACGCTCGTCCAGATCAGGCCTGGGAAAAGCTCCTCCTGCGTGGCCGGCTTCCGAGAGGCCTGATACTGTTTCGCTGGGCAGGCCGAGATTTAAAAACTCGATTTTCTGTTGAGGAAACCGAGCGATGGAAAACAGCTCAACATCTGACACGTACTGACCGCCGTGGGTAATGCTGTCACCAAGAAAAACCACGCGGTGGACACCTTTGAAAAAGTCGTCCGCGATCACGGTGTGGATGACCATGCATAGGAGAATAGTCGCCACGAAACGGCGGATGGGCAGGGAAGAATACACGGTATTCAGACGAATTATGTGGGTGATCAATTCGAATCGTTTGAAGAGGGCGTTATCGGGTACTGCACCCCTCATAGTGAACCTCCAGCTCCGGCCTTGATGCAGTAGAGGTTACCAAAGGTGCGGATCAGAATGCGGTCGCCAGCAATGGCTGGTGTGGACATGCACATTTCTTCCAGCGAATTCGTATGCAGCAGCTTGTACTCAGGGCCTGCCTGAAACACGAAGGTGTCTCCGTCCTCGCTAAGGGCGTAGATTTTTCCGTTGGCGGCCCACGGGGATGCGGTGAAGCCGGTGGGGGCGGTGCGGACGCGTTGTTTTTCATAGACCACCGCGCCGGTGCGCGCATCGTGACAGCTCAAGAAACCGAAATCAAATAGGACGTAAATGTAATCTCCATAAACAAGAGGCGACGGATTGTAAGGGGCGGCGGTGGGCATGGACCACGCCATAAATGCGCCGTTGGTTTCGCCCTGTTTCAAACTGATGTCGCCCGAGGCCCCGGGTTTGATGGCGAAGAATGGGCGCACCTTATCGCCGACGTAACCCGAGGCAACGTAGAGCAGGCCGAATTTGGAGAACGGGGTCGGTATGGCGATGGTCGACATTCCACCGAATTCCCACAGCAAGCGCCCGTCGAGATCGTAGGAGCGCACCCGTCCAGTCCCTGGTGTGATTAGTTCTGTGCGGGATTCGTTTTCCCAGACGTAAGGTGTGGCCCAGTTGCTTTTTTCATCGCGCTCCGTTCTCCAGAGCATTCGCCCCGTCTTGGCGTCCAACGCGGTGACAAACGACTTATCCTCATTGTCATTGACCACAAAAATTTTGCCCTTGTGGACCACAGGCGAAGCGGCCGAGCCCCATCCGTAACGCATCTTCACCGTCGGCCAGTTGGTGGACCAGAGCGGTTTGCCTTCCATGTCGTAACAGAACAGCCCCACATTTCCGAAATAGGCGTAGACGCGTTCCCCATCGGTAACAGGCGTTTCCGAGGCATAGCTATTCTTGACGTGCAGTTGGTTGGCTGGAATCCCCGCATGCGCCTCGCGCCTCCACAATTCCTTGCCAGTGGCCAGATCCAGGCATAACACCACCCAATGAAAGGTGCCTTCAGGGATGTCCTTGCGGTCGCCTCCGAAGTAGAGCCCTTTCTTGGGCGCTTCCACCTGGGCATCGGTGGAGACAGTGGTCAAAAACGCCCGGTTGCCCCATACAATCGGCGAGGACCATCCGCGCCCCTCAATGCCCGCCTTCCAAGCCACATTTTGGTTAGTGCCCCAACGCTCTGGCAGACCGGGATGATCTGCCACTCCCAACGATCCCGCCCCGCGAAATTGCGGCCAACTGTCATCCGCCTTTCCGACTATCACCGAGAATAAAATGGCGATTACGACGAGCCCAATCAGCCTGACCTGGCCTGCCGAGCGGAATAGTGAGTGCATACCCCCCACACTCCAACAATTTGGCCGAAGCAACAAGCCTGCTCATGCTATTGAGTCCTGCCAACCGAGTTTGTAGGTTGTACATTTGTCTTTGGGGTGAGGGTGGATTCTGGGAGTGTTGCGACGATGATGATTGGAACATGGATCAATGTGGGGGCCATCCTAGTGGGAGGGACGTTGGGCCTACTCTTTCACAAAGGACTTTCCAACGCTGTGCAGCACCGCATCCGCATGATCCTCGGCGTGCTGATCATTTATGTGGGATTGATGACTACTTGGGATGCCTTGCGTGCGCCATTTTCCCATTTTATTAAACAGTTGGTGGTCATTTTTCTCTCCCTCATTTTAGGCAATCTTATCGGTCGAGCGCTAAAACTGCAGAAGCGTTTGAACCGGGTGGGGGAGGTGGCGAGGGAGAAGTTTTCCAAAGCCCAGTCTGACGCTGAGGGCGGTCGGCGGTTCAGTGAGGGCTTTGTGACCTGTACGCTTTTATTTTGCGTGGGTCCGATGGCTATTCTGGGTTCGTTGCAGGATGGACTGACAGGCAATTTCAAGACGCTGGCCTCAAAGGCCCTGCTGGATGGATTGGCCTCCTTGGTTTTCGCGCGAACCTTCGGCTGGAGCGTCCTCCTTTCAGCTCTGCCGGTGCTGGCCTATCAAGGGACGATTACTCTCTCGGCGCAAGTCATCAAGCCGTGGGTGGATCACCCGGAGCTGATGAGTTCTGTCAACGCCACAGGCGGGTTGCTGGTGGTGTGCATTTCGATGGTGGTGTTGGATGTTCAACGCGTGCCTTTGGCCAATTATCTTCCCAGCCTGATTGTTGCCCCTGTTTTGTCTTATTATTTGTTCTGAAAAGGAAGCCAAAAACAGGGTTTCGCGAGGCGGTTGACCAAGTCGTGTGGAGTCAGGCTTTGCGCAGCCAGCATTCCTCCTTGTGTTAACGGCATGTGGCGGCTAATAAGCCGGTGAGTAGCCAATTTAAGGGGGGGACTTGCCGTGTCGTTCCTTTGATGGCCATCCGGTTGAAAAATAACAATCACTTAGTTCTTAAGGTCATGAAAAATCGATTGATGGGTTTCTGTTTTGTTTTTTTCATCCGGCCTGTGGCTTATCGCGGAGAATGGAGAATCGAAATGAGGTTTAAGAATTACTGCCAATTGAAACTATTGATCGGCTTCCTCGGACTCGCCTTCACCATCTCGTTGGTTCACGCCAACTCGGTGTTTTACGAATTTGAGGTGATGGCGCAATCAGGTATGGGCGGGATTGTGGGAATCAGCCCTGAAACCTCCATCAACGATCTCGGGCAGGTGGCGTTTATCGGCCAGGAAACGGCAAGCACCACCTCGTTTGAAAGTGTGTACGTCGCCTCAGGGGCCGGAGCCCCATTGACCAATTACAGCACCAACTTCAGCACATCCAAAAGGGAGTTTGTTTTCCCTCAGATCAATAATTCTGGGCTGGTGGTGTGCCGTGACCGAGTTCCTGGGGCGCCTCCGAGTTATTTGGTTCGGACTTGGAATTCGGCAGGCAGCTTCAAAACACTGGCTTACATTTTTGGTGGCAATCCTGTCACTTTGCCCGGTATCAGCAACGATGGCCTTTTCTCCTACGTGGAATTGGACACTCTCTCCACTCCCTCGTTGACTTATATCAACCTGCACGATGGAACGGCTGCGACGAGGGTGGCAACTTTTACCAATGCAGTCCTGCGCCCCCAAATGGGCGATGGAGGGAGAATCGTGGTGCGCGCTGGCAACACCCCGAACGACCCGATCCAGCTCATTGATGGACCACGGGGAGTCTTGACCATCGCCGCCGCCCCAGGTTACGCCGGTCTTGGCCAAAGCTCCGGCATTAGCAGCGATGGCCTTGTGGTGGCATTTTACGGTGAGCTTTCGGACGCAGGCGCCGTTGCTCTGAACACGGCCCAAACCAACGTGGTAAACCAGCTTGCAGGAGGTGCCGGCATTTTTGTGAGCGTCGATATCGGCGGCGGGAATAGGTCGGTGTTTCGTCTTGCGAGCCTTTCTGGCGTGCTTGGTTCGGACACTGTTGGAGCTGCTGTCCGTTCAGTGGGGTTCGCTTCATTCCAAGCGAATACGCGGGTGGGAGTGACCCATCTTGCCTCAGGGGCAGCAGGCTTGGCTGACGATAGCATCGTTGTTTGTTTCATGGGAACCAATAGTGCGGCAAGCACTGAGGGACTATACACTCAGCAGTTGGGGATATGGTCGGTGCGGGCAACGTTGCGTGCGGAGAATGCCAAGCTCAGTCTGGAGTACGGAGGGGCGATGCCTGTCGCCCAGATTGGAGATGCTTTCGGATCGAACACTGTGACGAGTCTGACTCTGTATGACCCTATTGCCTTGCCAGCCCAGGAAACCAATGGCAGCCCTCGGACTCCTCTCCCTGGGGAACATCTAATTGCGTTTTGGGCGGGATTTGCCTCCGGCAATGCAATTATACGCGCTTCGTATCTGGATACAGACGGCGACTGCTTGCCCGACCATTGGGAGCGTGACGGGATCACCGTCAATGGTCAGTTCATCAATCTCCCCGCCCTGGGCGCCGATGCTCGGCATAAGGACTTGTTTATTCATGCGGATTGGATGGTGAACACCAACAATATTGATTTCCGACCTAGCAGGAGGGATTCCATTTTGGTAACTGATGCTTTCATGATGGCCCCGGTCAACAACCCGGATGGAAGCGACGGCATTAATCTTCACATTGATAGCGGACCCAACAGCCCGCTTGGGAGTCTTCAGATCGATGATTGGGGCACCAACTCGCACGCTGGCGAAATCGCCTTCAAAGAAGTAATCGGAGCGTTCAATGGGGCAGGGGAGTACATTTGGTCAGAGGTGGATGCGGCAAAGACGAATTTCTTTATTCCATCGGGCCGCAGCCTCGTCTTTCATTATTGTCTTTTTGCCAACGATTACGAGCCGGTTAATCATTCCAGCGGAATCTCGCGAGGAGTCCCGGCTTCTGATTTTTTGGTCACTCTCGGCAGGTGGAGAGTCCCCGGTGGAACCCCCAATCAACGTGCGGGAACAATGATGCACGAATTTGGCCATAACCTTGGCCTCCGCCATGGCGGGCGGGACCACGTCAACTTTAAGCCCAATTACCTCAGCATCATGAACTACTCGTTCCAAACCATTGGTTTGATTGAGGCTGACAACCACCGCAGTTTTGATTACTCCACTCGGATATTACCTACTCTGGATGAGACCCATCTTTCCGAGACGGCTGGTATTTCCGACCCGGATGGGCACCGCACTCTCTGGATGGTCTCCAATAAATGTCTCACCAACAACAGCTACAATATCTCGCTTGGATTGCCGGCATTGGATTGGGATTGCAATGGCACCAACACATCCGGATTAGTCAGCATCAGAATCAGCGGCGGCACCGCCCCAGATGAGGTTACTCCAATCTTCCAAATTCTATCAGGGGCGACCGACTGGACCAACTTAGTGTTCGGCGGAGGCGGCAGCATCGGTGGAACCCAGGGAGGAGTTGATTCCGCCATCCCCCCCGCCACTCCGTATCGAGAAGCGAGTATGCAGGAAATCCTCAATATCGTTCCTCCCGGTTTGTTTGAGGCGCAACTACACGAGCCGACGGATGATGCTCGGTTTTCTCCCCGCTCCGGCAAGGCTCCGTTGCAGGTTTCATTCGACGGTAGGGCCTCCTCAGATCCAGACGGCACCATAGTCAGCTATAATTGGGACTTTGGAGACGGAGCAACCGCTGCGGGCGCTGTGGTGTCACACACTTATCTTCGAGGAGGAATCTACGATGCGCGATTGAATCTGGTGGACAACGATGGACTGATCAACTCGGTGCGAATGGCTTATAGGGTTAAGGTCACTGAGGGGTTGAGGCTCACTGCTTTGATCACGAGCGATGCTGTCATCCTGTCGTGGCCAGCGGATTCAAGTGGTTTCCGTCTGGAGACTTCGGTCGCTATCGGGGAAGGCGCTCTCTGGATTAAATCATCCGCGACCATAACCACGACCAATGGGGTGAACAGCGCATCCCTGCCTCCGCAGGATGCAGCCAGATACTTCCGTTTGGCGAAGCCTTAGCAATGGCTGGAGCTGAAACTCAGGCAAATTCTTGCGTTAAACTTTTGTTGGCGTTTGATCGGGTTTGGTTCACATTCGGGGTGAATTACAAGGGATATGCAATTGATCAAACGCGGTTTTGTTCTGGTCGCCGGCCTCACTCTGGGGGCCAGCCTGCTCAACGTTAGGGCTGATGAGGGCATGTGGCTCTTTAGTGACCCGCCGAAAGCGAAGTTAAAATCCTCCTATCAATTCGAGCCCACCGCCGAGTGGATGGAGCACGTTCAGAAATCGAGCGTGCGGTTTAATAGCGGGGGATCGGGTTCGTTTGTCTCTGAGGACGGCCTTGTGATGTCGAATCATCACGTCGGAGCGGACGCCTTGCAGAAGCTGAGCGACGATAAACACAATTTTTATCGGGATGGTTTTGCGGCTCGAACCACTGCTGAGGAACGGCAATGTCCTGACCTTGAGCTCAACGTGCTGATGAGCATTGAGAACGTGACCGAACGGGTGAATGCGGCGGTCAAGACCGGCATGACTGCTGATCAAGCTTTCGCGGCACGGCGAGCTATTATGGCCGAGATTGAAAAAGAGAGTCTGGCTAAGACTGGATTGCGCAGTGATGTGGTGACGCTTTTCCAAGGCGGTCAGTATCATCTGTACAGGCTCAAAAAATACACCGATGTCCGCTTGGTTTTTGCCCCCGAATTCCAGAGCGCGTTTTATGGCGGTGATCCGGACAATTTTGAGTATCCGCGCTTCGATCTGGACGTTTGCTTTTTCCGCGTTTACGAGAATAACAAGCCGGTCAAGTTGCAGCATTACTTAAAATGGAGCGATCACGGGGCGGATCAGGACGAGTTGATTTTTGTTTCGGGCCACCCCGGTCGCACCAGCCGCAAATTCACCATGACGGAGCTAGAATATGCTCGCGATGTTCAGTTCCCGATGCTGCTTTCCTATCTGAATCGCAATGAGGTGATGTTGAATGTCTACAGCGGACGCAGCGGCGAAAATGCGCGGCGCGCAAAAAAGAATTTGTTCAGCGTTCAAAACAGCCGCAAAGCACGGCAGGGGGGATTCTCCGGATTGCTTGATCCCAAGTTGTTTGCGGCCAAGGCGGAAGCCGAGGCCAAACTACGGGCGGTTGTTGATGCGCGTCCCGAACTGGCCGAGGCGCACGGGGCATGGGATGAGATCGCCGATGCCCAGCGTTTGATTCGTGAGCAGGCTGTGGCTTACCGATTGCTTGAGGCTGGGCTTGGTTTCCGCTGCGAGGCTTATGATATCGCGCACACTCTGTATCGTGCTGCCCATGAGAGGCCAAAGCCAAATGGAGAGAAGCTGCGGGAGTTTCGCGAGTCGGCCCGCGAGTCGTTGGAGTTCGATCTTTTTTCGGCGAAGCCTATCTATGACGATTTTGAACAAGTTCAGCTGGCCAGCGGCCTTGAGTATTTGGTGCAGCAGCTAGGTTTTAACAATGGGTTGGTAGTGAAGGTTTTGGCGGGCAAGTCCCCAAGCGCACGTGCCGCCGAATTGATCTCTGGAACCAAAGTGGCAAATGTTGAGTTCCGTAAGAGTGCCTACGCCATGAGCCCGGCGGCCATGGATGCAATCAGTGACCCATTAATTCAGTTGGTCAAGATTGTGGATGTCGAGGCCCGGCGCGTTCGCAAAATTGTTGAAGCGCAGGACGAACGGAAGCAGCAGGCCCACGCCAAGATCGCCCGTGCGCGTTTTGCCATTGAGGGCGCTTCGGGCTACCCGGATGCCACCTTTACCCTGCGTCTCGCTTTCGGACGGGTGCGTGGTTACGAGGAGGGCGGCAAGGCCATTCCTCACCAGACGGTGTTTGGTGGTTTGTACGAGCGCGCGGTGGCGCAGGAGAATCGCCCGCCGTTCGATCTGCCGGCGGCATGGCAGAAGCGCAAACGAAGTGTTGATCTCAGCACACCCTTCAATTTTATCTCTGACGCGGACATCATAGGCGGCAATTCCGGGAGTCCGGTGATCAACCGGGCTGGCGAAGTGGTTGGAATTATCTTTGACGGCAATATTCAATCACTGGTGCTTGATTTCGCCTATACCGATGAAGTGGCTCGCGCTGTGTCCGTTCATTCCAAAGGGATCACCGAAGCCATTGGCAAAGTTTATCGTGCGCCATGGTTGGTTTCGGAGTTGAAAACGGGCCATCGCCGCTGACCGGCTATGCACAAAGTTCGCTTGGGATTGATTGGGCTGGGCAATATGGGAAAGTTCCATGCTGCTTACCTCATGCAGGGAAAAGTGCAGCGTTGCGAGTTGACCTCCGTGGCCAGTTCTTCTCCAGAGAAGTTGGCGGCTTTTCCTGCGCTTCGTCATTTCAGCTCCGGTCAGGAATTGATTGCCAGCGGCTTGGTCGATGCCGTGCTGATCTGCACGCCGCATTATCAACACACCACTCTGGGCGTAGCGGCCTTTGAGCGTGGGTTGCACGTGCTGGTCGAAAAACCGATTGCCGTCCATCTTGCAGACGCTGACCGACTTATTGACGCTTCGCTCAAGGCGGATCGACGTCTTGCAGCCATGTTCCAACTCCGCGTTGAACCCCGCTATCTCAAGGTGAAACAACTCATTGAATCCGGTGAGTTGGGCGCGATTGTGCGTTTCAATTGGATTATCACCGATTGGTTTAGGACCGAGGCGTACTATGGTAGCGGCGGTTGGCGTGCGACGTGGAGGGGAGAGGGTGGGGGAGCGCTGCTTAATCAATGTCCGCACCAGCTCGATTTGCTCTGTTGGTGGCTGGGGTTGCCTCAAAGAGTGCGCGGATTCTGCCAGTTTGGGCGGTATCACCAGATTGAGGTTGAGGACAATGTGACTGTCTATTTTGATTACGACTCGGGGGCATCGGGTGTTTTTATTACCAGCACCGGTGAAGCGCCGGGCACCAATCGCTGCGAGATCGCGGGGGAGAAAGGGAAGATCGTTCTGGAAAACGGGAAGCTTCTCTTTACGCGCAACGAGGTTGCGATGAGTGATTTTAGCCGCACTGCCGCCAGTGGATTTGCGCGGCCCGGCGTTTGGAATGTTGAAATCCCCGCGGAGCCTCATGCGGCTCCGCATGCGGCGGTGACACAAAATTTTGTGGATTCCATTTTGGATGGCGTGCCTTTGATTGCCACTGGCGCGGATGCGGTGGGCTCGGTTCACCTGGCCAATGCGGCCTTGTATTCCAGTTGGACGGGAGCAGATGTGCGGCCGCCGCTGGATGCTGGGGCTTATGCTGAGGCGTTGAAGAAGAAGGTTGAGGAGTCAACCTTCACCAAAGCGCCGACGATCGCCATCACACAGGACGATTTTACCAAATCATTTACCCGATAACAGCGCATGTATTACACCGGAATTGGCGACGAGGCAGGACCACGACTAGAGCAGCAGTTGAAAGCACTCAAGACGCTGGGCTGGAACCAGCTTGAGGCGCGGATGGTTGAGCTTGAAGACGTGCCGAAGGCCAATATTCACGACTTGCCCGAGGCTGCGTTTGATCGAGTGGTGGGAATGCTGGACGAGGCCGGGGTGAAGGTGTGTTGCTTTGGTTCGGCGATTGCCAACTGGGGGAAAAAAATTGATGAACCTTTCGATTCCTCACTGGCCGAGGCCAGGCGGGCTATCCCGCGTATGAAGAAGCTTGGGACCCCGTTTGTCCGGATCATGAGTTTCGCGGTGAGCGCCGACGGTGATCAAATGGCGAAAGAGCGTTTTCGCAGGCTGCGGGAGTTGGTCGGCTTGTTTCGAGGTGAGGGGCTGCAGCCTTTGCACGAAAATTGCATGAATTACGGGGGGATGGGATGGAATTATACTTTGGAATTGTTGGGTGAAGTGCCCGGATTAAAACTGGTGTTCGATACTGGCAATCCGATTTTTAACGACGACCGTTCCAAATCCGCGCCCTTTCCCAAACAGAATGCCTGGGAGTTTTACAGCAAGGTTCGCGAACACATTTTGCATGTCCACCTCAAGGATGCGCGATGGAATCCATCCCGAAACGACGCGGATTACACCATGCCCGGTGAGGGCGATGGGGATGTGCGGAGAATCGTTGCGGATCTGATGGGGCGAAATTATGAAGGCGGCTTAAGTATTGAACCCCATGTCGCAGCAGTGTTTCACGATGCCACCGCGCGGACGGATGACGCTGTCATGTTCGATTCCTTCGTGGAGTACGGGCGGCGAACGATGTCGTTGGTGGATGATGTTTATCGAGCGAAACACGGGCCCCAGGCTTTGGCCGGCGGGGTCCAAATTGCCTGAAACTCCGTTTTCAGAATAGTTGACCCGCGTGCCCCCTGCCTCTAATTTCAGCGTCGTTAACAAACCCAAGAAAATTATGAGCACCTACGTTCCATTGATCAGTTCAGGCGTGTCCGGCCCACTCGGGGTTTTGCACCTGCCTCGTTTTTGGCTTAAGTCCTCGTTGGAGGCAGCGGGCAAACTTGCGGCGGGATATCCAGGCTGCGGCAAGGGCTACGACCAGATGGTGTTGGACGGCCTCGGGCTGGACCGGACCGCGACAATTGATTACCTAAAGACCTCACGCCCCAGTTATCCTCAATTCGAGGCCTGGATTCGCACCCAGCCGGGGGTGAAGCTGGACAAGGCTTCCGTTCAAAAATTGAATCTTTCGATCCAAGGGTACATTCATACAGACAGCACGAGGCAATCGATTCTGGCTGCGAACAATCTTCCTGATGACGGATCCATTCTGCCGGACGCGATCAATCTGAACAATCTGGATGATTGGAGCGAATTCCATGCGGCGGTCCTGAAGTAGCAGGTGAGCTGATCGCTCAGTAAGCAAAATGGGCGGATGGAATTCCATCCGCCCATTTCTTTTTTCGATTTATCCTGATTAAGGCAACCCAAGGTTCTGGATGCGATTCTCGCTAACTTGGTCGGCTCGACCCCTTTGTGGTACGGCAAAAATTCAATTGTTTATAACACCAAACCAGCAGGGGGGCGGTTCACGGCTTTACGTTCCTTGGATCGGGAAACGTCGTTCTAGCATAAAACCCAACCCACAAACCCTGAGGGATAACCCACCGCGCGCCCGCGGGCCGTGAACCGCCCTCCCACTGACTGATTGTCAAAAGACACTCTTCACCGATGCCGCCCCCCTGCTGCTCACTGACCGTTTCATTCTTCTTCCTATGCCCAAAAAATTTCTGTTCCCGGTGGAGTCGCGGATCATATCCTGAGGAACGCGTAGATTCTGGTGGCAAGCGGAGTTCGCCGCAAAAGGAAAGATTACGTACTGAGGCATACGTAAAAATGGTGAGGCTCATCTGATACGTGTGGACGCTTTGCAGGTAAGTTTTTTTTGAGAGGCTCCGTGTGTGATCTGTTAATCGTTGAGCGGTAAATAGATAGAATGTGTCAGGCGAGTGTGTGTGCTTGTTTGTGAATTAGTAGACGTGATGAATTGGAAATGAAAACTAATAGGCTTTTTCCGTTCGGTCAAAAATAATTTGCCGGATTAATCTTTTCGCAACCGTGCAATCGCGGTGTTGTCTGGAAGGCCCAAATTGCCAAGGACTTCGGTTCTGTGGCTTGCCACAGTGGCCAAAGAAACACCCATAATCTGAGCGATCTGGCTGGGAGATAAACCACTGGCCGCCAGTTCGGCGTATTTTTTTTGCTGAGGGGCAAGTGCCTTGAAAGGGTTTTCTGAGGCCCGCTTTTTTATTCTGGAGTGGATATCGGGTGAAACGTAGCGTTGGCGGCCTAGCACGGTATGGATGGCCTCAAGATACTCATCGGGCGGGGCATCTTTGCCAAGGTATCCGTCCACCCCCGCTCTGAAGGCATCTTCGACGACTTCGGTTTCGTTATTGCAACTGACTATCAAGATGCCGGCCAGGGGAGCCTCGCGTCGCAATAGTGGCAGTTTTGGGATAGAGGTTGTGGGGCCGAAGTGAAGATCCAGCAGAATGATATCAGGCCGGTGGGGCCTTATTCCACTTATGGCCGCCACAGGGTGATCGAATTCGGCAACAACCAAGAGGCCGGGGTTTAACTGGAGAAAAGATCGAATGCCTTCGCGCACCACGGCGTGGTCGTCAATCAGCACAATTCTGAGCGGCTTGTTTGCCTCTGCCTTATGCATTGATTGCCGGGGTTGCGAGTGTTATGGGAATCTCAATGCGGATAATAGTGCCCTGTTCGGGAGCGGACCAGATGGAGCATTTTCCTCCTACTGAGGCTGCGCGCTGTTGAATGCTGGAGAGTCCAATTCCTGTTGCATTGTTGGAGTGACCCCGACTCGTGGAAAGCTTGGAGTTGAACCCCCTGCCGTTATCGCATATTTCGAGATGAAGGCTAGGCTCGTTGCAGCCAAGGCTAATCTTGACGTTTGAGGCTTTGGAATGTTTTTCAATATTCGTCAGGGCCTCTTGGACAATACGGTACACGACCAGCTCAATGTCCCGCGGCAGGCGTTCGGGAAGATCCGTCAATTCCATGTCGAGACGGACGCCTGTGTTGCGTTCCCTGAAATCCTTGGCGGCGCTAATGGTGGCGGAGTTCAGGCCGAAATCGTCCAACTCGCTGGGGCGCAGATTCCGGGAAATGCGGCGCACTTCATCCAAGGCGTGTTTGAGGTGCTCGTTGGTCTTGCTGGCGGCATCAAACAGGGCGCCTTCCGGCGGCAGGGCGGCCATGATGTATTGTACCCTGAATCGGATGGAGGCCAATAATTGGTTGACCGAGTCGTGCAACTCCATTGAAACACGCTGACGCTCGCCTTCCTGGGCTTCGATAATTTTCCCCGGCAATTCACGCAGGGCTTCCTCGGCTTTTTTGCGTTCCACAATCTCGGCCCGAAGCTCGGAGGTGCGAACTGAAACCTCGGATTCCAACTGGCGGGAGCGTTGAGTGATTGACCTTAGCCTTATCCAATAGGCCAGCAAACCCATGCAGGCAATTCCGGCGGCAATGGCCAGATAGAAATAAACGGTCTGATAAAAATGGGGGCGAAGCGTGAATGCGAATTGAGTGGCGATGTCCGGCCATTTTTGATCGGGCATGGCGGCCCGGACTTCAAATTGATAGGAACCGGGCTGCAAAGCACTGTAGGTTACCTCACGAGTTGCGGACTGCCCGCTGGTCCAATCTGTTTCAAATCCAAGCAGTCTATGCTCAAAGCGTACTTGCTTGGCGTACCTCAAAATGGGTACGTTATAAATAATGGTGACTCTTCCCTGAGAAGGTGGGATCAGTTTGGCTTTTTCAAGGGGGATCTCTTTGGAGTCAATCAAAACAGACTCGATTTGCACCTGTGGCGCCTTAGGGCGCGAATTGTCCACGATTTCAGGTGCAAGCGCGCAGAAGCCGAGCCGGTTGGCGATATAAATTTTACCGCCGCTCCCGCGAACCACGGTGGGGCCGTAATTCAATTCACATTCAGTCGTGCTCAAACCATCCAGTTGATTGAAGATTCTGAAGTCAGGCGGTTCACGATTGTCTCCTTTGGCGATTCGATCAAGTCGTTGAATGCTTGCTCTGAGAACTCCCCGATGGGTGGTCATCCACAGATTGCCCAGATCGTCATTAATGATGCCTGATACCCGATCTGTTGGAAAGCCGTTTGAGTTGTTGAAGTTATAAATGTTGGTTCCTTCGATGCGGGTCAAGCCGCCGTCGCGGAGACCCGCCCATACCACTCCTCTGGGTTCAACAAAAACATGGCGCACCGAATCGTCGCCCAACCCCTCCTTTTCTGAGATGAGTCGATCAATTTTTCCATCCACGTTCAAGTGGGCCACTCCTTTGTCCTGAGTTGCGAGCCACAATCCGCCGAAAGGGTCCATGGCTATGTGGCGGACGCTGCTTCTGCCCAATCCTTCAGACTCACCGATTACTGTGGCTACTCCGTTGGTTTGAAGGCGAATCAACGCCCGATTATCGGTGCCCAGCCAAAGGGTGCCGGACTCGTCCTCGTATATTGATATCAGGCTGTTGTAAAGGTCGGGTGAAACGGGATTAATCGGATTATACCCGGATTCATCAGCCCAACCCAAGCCTAAATAACTTCCCACCCAAACGCCACCGGCCGCACGTTTTGCCACCGCTGTGATGGTGGTGGTTAGGGCCTCGTTGGCCGGAATGATCGTGATCTCGTTATTGTGTTTTGTAACCAAATTGCCCATATACGTGGCCGCCCACAAATCGCCCTTAATATCCAAAGTCAGGGACGTGACCATCCTGTTGGGTAGTGTTGAGCTGAGAACCCAAGGTGTAAATGGACCTTTATAAAAACGATCCAACCCCGCTTTTGTACCGGCCCACATGTTCCCCTCCTTGTCGAGTAATAAGCTGGTCACCGCGTCATACGAAAGTCCGTCGGATGACTTGTAGGTCGACCACTCTCCTCCTGCAAAACGGGCAAGTCCAAAAGTGGAATCGGCAAGCCATAATCCGCCTTCGCGATCAAAGGCCATTGTGGTGGTAATGGAAATTTTCGGCATCCCGATGTTCCATAAATGGGTCTCTTCATCCTCTTCTTTGAGTAGTTCCGAAATACCAATGCTTTCCGACCCAATCAAGATCCCACCTTTTTTGTTATCGATGATTGAGTAAATGCCCCTCCTTGGCCAATCCGCGTAGATTTTCCGGTAGCCTCCGGGGCTTATTTGTGCGAGTGTCCCGTCCAAGCTCCCCACGTACACAGTACCGGACTTGGTGATGTGAAGTGCGTGGATGTCCGGCGGCGCGTCAACGGGTCGGGGCACTTTTTCAATCAAATTTTTGGCAAGGCGAAAAAGCCCTTCTGAACGAGTGCCGATGTAGATGGAACCATCCGGTGCCTCGCCAAGACAAAAAATATGATGATCCTTCAGGTTCTGCTCCCGTCCGTAATGCGTGAACACGCCGTTCTTCATTCGGACCAGTCCGGCCTCCTCTGTGCCTATCCAGATGCTTCCATCACTGCCTGATATAAGTTTTCGTATATTGTTGCTTACAAGGCCAGGGTGTGTTTCATTGCGAAACAGGGTGAATTTTACCCCATCAAAACGAATCAACCCGTCAAGTGTGCCCAGCCAAAGGTATCCGTTTAGATCCTGCGCCAAGGCATGGATGGTTGTTACCGGCAGATCGCTGTTGGCTTCCCAGTTGGCATGGACAAACTGTTTCAGGGTGTTGGATTCATGAGCGCCTCCGAGCGCAGCCCCAGCTGAGAAGAAGATTATGGCCAGTACAGCCAAACAAAGACGAATTGGCCGGAATTCTCCGGGATTGATCAGTTTGCCTTTCATTTTATTGCCGGGAAAAATTCGCGGACTGTCCGCTCCGTCGCTTGGGATAGCGCCTCTACAGTGATCCCTTTGATACGGGCCGCCTCAGTGGCCACCTGCTGAACATGGGCTGGCTCGCTCCTTTTACCCCGAAACGGCACGGGGGCGAGGTACGGGCAGTCTGTTTCCAGCATTAGTTTGTCCAGAGGCGTAGCGGCCAGAGTGGCTTTTACTCCTTCCGCATTCTTGAAGGTCACAATGCCGGTAAAACTTACCAATGAGTTCACGGCAATAATTTGCGTCATTACTTCAGCCGATTCGATAAAACAGTGAAACACGCCGCGTATCCTATCGGCATGTGGACGCCATTGCTCCAATGCGGCTTCGGAGGCTGCCCGCTGATGGATGACGCAATTCAATCCCAACTCTCTTGCCACTTCGATCTGTTGTTCAAATAAATTAGACTGCCGCCGTTTGTATTCGGCATCACTCACGGGGGAAGGTTGGTTTTGGGTGGAGGGAAGCCGGTAGTAATCGAGGCCTGTTTCGCCAATGGCCACCACTTTAGGATGTCTGGCCAGCACTCTAAGATCGGCCCTTATATCATCAGGGGCTTCGAGAACGTGCGACGGATGCCAGCCGACTGCCGCATAGATGTTATCGTGGCGCGAGGCCAGATCAACGGCCCTTGCGCTACTTTCAAGAGAGGTGCCTATGCTGATGATCCGGTGGATCCCTGCCTCCGCCGCCCGTTCCAAGAGGGCTGGAATTTCCCAGGCAAATTCCGGGTAATCCAAATGAGCATGGGTGTCAGTGAACATGGCTTTTCTTAAGGGACCATAGGAGGGATTGGGACTGACGTCAAACAACTGTGCAAGTAGCAATTTTGAAGTTTATAGGATCAACATGGCGTCTCCATAGCTGAAGAAACGATATTGTTCGCGGATGGCCAGCTGATAAAGCTGGAGGCATTGCTCCCTCCCTGATGGTTGTCCTGGTGACAGAAAGGCGCTCACCAGCATCAGCAAAGTCGAGCGTGGCAGGTGGAAGTTAGTGAGAAGAGCGTCGGTCACGGCGAAGGAGTGGGGTGGCTGCACGAAGAGGCGCGTCCGTTGCCACGTTCCTGCGACTTGATCCAGCCCCGCCGCCGCCGCTGATTCCAAAACGCGCAGGGAAGTAGTGCCTGCGGCAATGATTCGCCCCCCGACGGCTTTCGCAGCGCGGATCTTCTCCAGAGTCAGGCGAGGCAGATGGTATCGTTCCTCGTGCATGATGTGGTCTGAGGTGTCCTCCGTTTTAATTGGCTGAAAGGTGCCTGCTCCCACGTGGAGGGTGACGTGGCTAATGCCTACGCCCTTTTGGGTGAGGTGTTCCAATATCTCTGGGGTAAAATGAAGTCCCGCCGTGGGGGCGGCCACTGAGCCGGGATGGGTGGCATAGGTGGTTTGGTAGCGGAGCATGTCTTCGATTCGGGACGATTGGTCCGTCCGGTTGATGTAAGGGGGTAGGGGGATTTCTCCCAAGTCAGGAAGCAGATTCCAAAGATTGGTGGGTGTTTGAAACGATAGAAACGCATGCCCATCGGCGTTTTTCGCCATGACCCACACCGGGCAGCCGACCTTTTCGCCATTGCGGTCAAGTAGATCAAAGTGCTCCCCTTCCCGGAGTCGCTTGCCCGGTTTAACCATGGCCCACCATTCATTGGTTTTAACCTCTTCCAACAAAAGCATTTCCACCTTGCCGCCAGAGGGCGAGCGGATACCGCGGAGGCGGGCCGGGAACACTTTTGAGTCGTTTAGGACCAAAAGATCGTCTTTTTGAAGAAAGTTAACGATTTCGTGAAAGTAATGGTGAGAAGTCGCTCCAATCGTGCGGTGGTGAACCAGCATGCGAGATTCCTCCCTCCTTACCGCTGGTTGTTGGGCGATGAGGTATTCGGGCAGTTCATATTCAAATTCAGAGACAAGCACTGCTTAAAATTAAGGGTTCGGGGATGAAAATGCGACCAAGAACCCTTGGGAGAGGCTGGGAACTGGGAAAAGAGGGAGGAAAACGGAGGTTTCGGAGCAATAACCATTGACCATTATGGGTCTGAGTGGGTAAGAATGAGTCGTTGTGGGGGATAGTGTCGATTGTTTGCACCTTTAATGTCTGTCGCCGAGATCAAACCGCCAGTCTATTACAATGCCTGCTACCGCCCGGTAGTGGACGAGAAGAGGCGCGTACAAATTCCGGCGAAATGGAGGACGGGCGAGGACGAGTCTTTCACGTTAATTTTGTGGCCCAGCGGAGGCAAACAGGCAGGACATCTGCTTGTGCTGCCCCCTGAACCCATGGCGGCACTAGTGGCCAAGTTGAAAGCCATGCCGTACAGCGATCCAACCGCTGAAACCTTGAGGCGACTGTTAGGGAAAAATTCCGACCAAGTGATCGTGGATAAGGGGGGGAGAATTTGCCTGCCTGAAGCGATGGCCAAAGCGGTTGGAATTCAACGTGAGGCGGTGTTGCAGGGATTGATTGATCGTTTTGAAATTTGGAGCCCCGAGCGGTACGACGAAACCATTGCTGTGGACGAGGCGTTTTCGTCCAAAGCTTACGGACTGATTTAAGTTATGAACCTTAAAAGCTTACTGGCGGTGAGTCGGAGTTTTTTTGGAGCGAAGGGTGGAAAACCCACCTACGCCATGACGGAGGAGTGTTTGCTGCCCAAGTTTGGCGCAGGTGGCGGTAATTCCTCCCTGGTGCAGGGGGCTGATGCGCCAGCGAAAGCGCGCGGGCGGTTTAGGACTAGTTTTGTACCCAGGCACTCCGAGGACCGCCAGCCTCGCGTGGTGCAGGGAGAGTTGGGGTTGGAGAATGTGCGGGTGGTGCGCAACGACCTTCGTGACGCTGATTTGGAGTTGGTTGAGGCGAAGCCCCGTCGGGAACTTGCGCGAGAGGGGGCGAGTGGTGCTTCCATTATTCGTTCGCCCGAACGTGGAACCGGCTGGACGCGCATGGCTGCCAGATTTCTGGAAGTGGGTTCAGGACGGTGAAGCCATTCAGCCACCGTTCAGTGCTTTTGCAGGAGGTTGTAGAAAGCCTCGTTAGGGGGCCGGGAGGAAATTTTCTAGATGGAACGGTCGGCGGAGGAGGGCACGCAGCAGCGATATTGGCTGCAAGCGGGCCCAGCGGGTTTCTGAAGGGTTGCGACCGGGATGATCGGGCGCTGGAAGCAGCAGCGGGGAGATTGGCGGAGTTTGAGGGGTGTTGGGAGCTTCGCAAGGGAGAATTTGCTTCTATGCCTGAGTGGGTGGAAGCGGGGTGGGCGGACGGGGCCACGATGGATCTGGGGGTTAGTTCGCCCCAGTTGGATGAGGCCGAACGGGGGTTTAGTTTTATGCAGGACGGCCCCTTGGATATGCGGATGGATCAACGACAGGGATTGACTGCGGCAGACATAGTCAACGGTTGGGATACGGAGAGTCTGGCGAATTTGTTTTTTGAATTGGGTGGGGAGCGCGAATCGCGGCGAGTGGCCAGGGCCATTGAAGCTGCAAGAACAGGAGCCGCGTTGCAAACCACACTTCAACTGGCCGACGTGGTGGGACGGGCGAAAGGGGGGCGGGGAGGGGCGAAAACGCATCCGGCCACACAGGTGTTTCAAGCGCTCAGGATTGAGGTCAATGATGAATTGGGCGGCCTCAGAAGAGGGCTGGAGAGTGTCTGGAGTTTGTTGAAACCGGGTGGAAGACTGGCGGTGATTACGTTTCATTCGCTCGAGGACCGGCTGATGAAGGAATTCGGACGTAGATTGGAGCGGGAGTACGAATCGCCCGGGGGAGTAGATGTGCCGGAGTTGCGCATTCCTAAAAAGCCGGAGGCCAGATGGCTGAGCCGAAAGGCGGTGGTGTCAGGTCAGATTGAATTGCAGGAAAATCCGCGTGCGCGAAGTGCGCAATTAAGAGTTTTGGAAAAATTGAACAAGTGACCACGGTGGGATGAAAAAGAGAAAACGCCAACAAGTGCGGACAGGTGAGTCGAACGTCTTTGACGTGGCTCTGGCCGTGGTGGTTTGCGCCATGTTGATGGCCGCCGGGCTGGGTTATGTTTATCAGAAGAAAGAAATCGTGCGCCTGGGAGCGACCAAGCTCCAACTGGAATCGGCCCGCTTTGAGTTGCGAAGCCGATTCAAGCAATTGCAGGAGGCGGAGGCCGCACTGACGTCAACAACGCGGTTGGAAGAAAAATCGAAGGATCTGGGGCTTGTAAAACCATTGCTGACTCGTCGGCTGGGGCTGCCTGTCCAACCAGGGGAGAAACGACCGGAAAAACAGTTGATCGCCAGCCGTTAAATCATGCAACGGCTGGTGGTGCGGGCTCGGGCATGAAATCATGTGGTGCGGAGGATACGAAATGACTGTGGCTGTGGAACGGAAGGGAGGACGGTTGCTTTTTATGGCAACCCTGCTCGCCGCTGCCTTCATTTTGTTGGGTGCCCGGCTGGTTGACCTGCAGGTTTTGAGGCAGGATTCCTTGAGCAAGGAAGCAGGCAATAACACTAAGCGGCGGCTTCTGCTTGAACCAAAGAGGGGTGATCTCCTTGACGCCCGTGGCAGTGTGCTTGCCACGAGCAAGGTGGTTTACACCATCACCGCTGATCCCACGGCCATCAAAACCAATTTCCTGCTGGTGGCGCAGGCCATCGCCCCAGTTCTCAAATTGGATGTGGACAGCGTGGCGAGACAGCTGAACTTCCCCATGCTCAAGAAGAAGGACGGCACGGAAACACCGGATCGTTACGTAGTTCTGAAGCATTTGGTGGAGGAGGACACCTGGCGTCAATTGAAAGTCGCCATGACCAATATCAGCGTGCCGAATGAAAAGTCCCTGACTAAATCGGCACGGACGGAATTGGCATTCATGCGGCGGCGCGCCCTATCTGCCGAACCCGATCAATTGCGCATTTATCCCAATGGCCCCCTGGCTTCGCATGTGTTGGGATATGTCGGGGTTGCCGCAGTTTCAACAAATTCCACTGTCGCAATGCGTTCGACCGGCCTGGCCGGGATGGAGCTGGCGCTGAACAAAGCCCTTTCAGGTGTGTATGGCTGGCGCAAAACTGAAACAGACAAGCGCGCACGGGAAGTGGTGGTTTTTAGAGAGCAGGAAGTTGAGGCTCAACCCGGTCTAAACGCGGTGCTCACAATAGACGGTCGAATCCAGATGATCGTGGAGGAAGAGCTGGCTTCCGCTGTGGCCAAGCACTCTCCCACAGGAGCTTGCGTGGTGGCGGTTCGCCCACGGACAGGGGAAGTACTGGCTTTGGCCAGTTGGCCTACGTTCGACCCCAATTTGTTCACCAAAGTGCCTGATGAGAATCGGTTTAATCGTGTCATCAGCCAGGTCTACGAGCCGGGTTCAACCTTTAAGATCGTGGTCGTCTCAGGGGCACTCAATCAGGGAGCGCCCCTGTCGCGGGTTTTCTCCTGTGACCATGGCCAAACCATTTTTGCCGGACGGATTTTGCGGGACCACGGTTCGCATGGGGATTTGACTATTGAGGACATCATTGCGAAATCCTCGAACATCGGTGCGTTTAAGGTGGGCAACGAATATTTGCATAACGAGGGCCTCTACCATTATGTCAAAGCATTCGGGATGGGCGACAGGACGGGGCTTGGCCTGCCGGGCGAGTCTTCCGGGATTGTCCATCCGCTGACCAACTGGCAGGAAATCTCCATCAGTCGGGTGACCATGGGCCACGAGATTGCCGTGACCCCCATGCAAATCGTGATGGCCATGAGCGCCATTGCCAATAAAGGGGTGCTGATGAAACCGATGCTGGTCAGCCGGTTGCAGGATGATCACGGAGGCAGGGCGGTGACATATGAGCCGCAAGTGGTGCGAAGGGTGATTTCCGAGCAGGCTTCTGCTCTGATGCTTCAGGCTTTAAAGAAGGTGGTCACAACCAATGGCACGGCGATTAAAGCGGCCATCCCGGGATATACTGTTGCTGGCAAAACAGGAACTGCGGAAAAGGCAGGTCGGGATCCAAGAACAGGTCGCGCGGGATATCTCCCAGGGAAGTACTACACTTCTTTTGTCGGTTTCTTTCCGGCGGATGAGCCCGAGGTGTGCCTGATCGTCATGTTGGATGAACCAAAGCATGGTCATTTTGGCGGTGACGTGGCCGCTCCCGTGTTTCGTCGTATTGGTGAAAGAGTGGCCCAGTATTTGGCGATCCCTCCGGAACCTGAGGCCGCACCACGTTTGGCGTCGAATGGAGGTTCGAGGTGAGAATACTTGAGGAATTACTCCGAGGATTGCCAACACTGGGTGTGCAAGGAAGTCTTTCACGCGAGGTTTCTGCCATCGCCTGTGATTCGCGAAGAGTCCCGCCCAGAGGAATCTACGTGGCCTTGCCGGATGGTGAGGAAGCCCACGACAAGGGTGTGATAGAGGCTTTGGACCGTGGGGCAGTGGTGGTGGTGAGTGAGCAGCCGCTCGCTTGTGGTTCACAGGCCACGGCCATCCGTGTGGCCAACGCACGGGAAACACTATCAAGGCTTTCCTCCCGTTTTCACGGGGATCCCAGCCGAAGTATGAGGGTCATTGGAGTCACCGGCGGCTGGACGCGCTCAACCGTGGCGATTTTTTTACGTCAAATTTTGGAACAAGCCGGGCATCTTACTGCTTTGGTGGGAAGCGTGCGTTGCGAGATCGGAACGCGCGTTTTCCCGGGATTGCCGCCTGATGCTGAATCTTTGGATTACGATCAAATGCTTGCCTCAGCCGCGCGATTCGGCTGCGGTACTGCAGTGGTCGAGCTGTCGCCTGAATTTCTCACTGAGCGGGGAGCGGATTCTCTCAAAATTGGGCTGATGGTGGTGGCGCGAGGAGCAGTGTTGGACGACGAAATTGTTGGTTCATTGGGAAGCCACCTGGAGCATCGCTGGCAGACTGATCAAACCCCAGTGGTATTGCACACAGATGACGATTTAGGGGCAGGCTTGCTGGGGCTTGAGCGCTTTGGCGTGGCAAACACCTATGGGCTGGGCCGGGTCGCCCAATGCCGGGCCATCCATCTGGAGTTGCTGCGCGATTCCACCAAGTTTGTGATCGAGAGCGACGGCGGACGGCAATCCATCCTCTCTCCTTTGGTGGGAAGGTGTTTGGTCACGGACTCGCTGGCAGCAATGGCCGCCGGAGTGGCCTGCGGGGTTTCGCTGCCGGTGTTGATGAAGGCAGCAAGCCGGTTCTCCGCGCCCGGCGTTTTGCAGCCGGTGCGGCGTGCGTTGGGACGCACCATTTTTGTGGATGGAGCCCGGTCTCCCCGACAGTTTCAGGAATCGTTGCAGAGCTTGCGCGAGCTTTGTTCAGGGCAGCTCCTGGTTGTCACTGGAGCTTCAGCGGATCTGCCAGTGAGTGACGCTGCCGCCCTTGGAGAGTTGGCGGCGCGATTTGCCACGCGCACCTTCGTCACCTCAAATGATCCAGGGGAGATTGCTCCTCACATTTTGGCCCGCTCTGTAGTGAGCGGTTATGCGCGCCATCGTAACGAGGGTGCCACGGTGGTGTTGGACCGTCGCATCGCCATTTATTCGGCCATCGAATGTGCGCGCTCTGGAGATGTGGTGTTGATCGCCGGCAAGGGCATCCGCACTTATCAGGAAATTGACCATACAGTGGTGCCTTTTGATGATTTTGAAGTGGTCCGGGACGCATTGGCGGAGTTGCCTCCCCTTCCGGCGCCGGCAGCAGCTCCACGGATGATCGCCGCCTCCAAAGTCTCTGGGTTTGCGCCGCTTGTTCTCCATAACAACTGAACTGTCGTCATGCCAACCTTAACCCTCCAACAAATCGCTGAAGCGACCGGCGGCACTATTTATGGTGCGGATCATTCGCGGTTGGTGGATCGGGTTTGGACTGATTCCCGGACAGTGAATGCGGGTGATTTTTTTGTGGCACTCGACGGCGAGAGGTTCGACGGACACGATTATTTGCAACAGGCCATTGCAATGGGTGCTGTTGCGGTCCTTGTTTCTGCAGCCCGTTTTAATGAGAGTTCCTCCACCATTCCGCGCGTGGTGGTGAGCGGTACGACTCGCGGCGCTTACGGGGCGTTGGCGGCATGGCATCGCCGCAGATTTTCCATTCCGGTTATTGGGGTGGCCGGGTCGAATGGCAAGACATCAACCAAAGATTTAGTCTCATCAGTAATGGCAGTCGGCGGCCCATGTGTTGCCAGCGAGGGCAGTTTCAACAATGACGTGGGGGTGCCCGCCACCTTGCTGCGGCTTGCCGCTGAGCATCACTCCGCTGTGATCGAGTTGGGAACCAATCATCCCGGTGAACTCGAACCTCTAGTGCGCATGGCCGCACCCACCATTGGAGTGCTGACCAGCATTGGGCGCGAGCATATTGAATTTTTTGGTGATTTGTCCGGAGTGGCCCAGGAGGAGGGTTGGCTGGCTGAGTTGCTGCCGGACTCGGCCTCAATGGTTGTGAATGGAGATGCGCCAGGAATCGATTGTATTCTGAGGCGTTGTTCGGCGGACGTGACGAGAATCGGCTACAACGATTTTAACGACTGGCAGATTTACGATGTTCGTGCCGATGCCGGTGGCAGCAATTTTAGTCTTTCAACCGGGGATGTGCAATGGGATGGCGCCTACCGAGTCAATCTTTTGGGCCAGCACCAAGTCCTAAATGCATCGCTGGCTCTATGGGTTGGGAGAGAACTGGGGCTGGGTCGCGCTGAGAGCCAGCGCGGCCTGGCTGCTTGCAAAGCCGCTAAAATGCGGCTCGAAGTTACACTTGGCAACGGGTGGACCGTTCTGAACGACGCGTACAATGCCAATGCCGATTCCATGATCGCCGCCTTGGGGGTGCTGAAGAGTTATCCTTGTCCTGGACGACGCGTGGCCGTTCTGGGTGAGATGGGTGAGCTGGGGGCCTCTTCTGCTGCGGATCATGCTGAAGTCGGCCGTTGCGCTGCGGCAGGCTTAGTTGATTTTCTGATCACGGTGGGTCCGTCGGCCTCAATTCTTGCCGAAGGCGCGCGGCGAGCCGGACTCAAAAGCGTGCAAGAATTCGCTGAAGCTGAAACCGCTGGGAGTGCAGTGCGAGATTTATTGCGGGAGGGAGATGTGGTTCTGGTCAAGGCATCGCGGTCGGCCCGTTTGGAGCGTGTCGTCAGTCGACTTGTAAGGGAGGAAAGCTGAAGGAATGCTTTACGAACTTTCCATATACCTCCTGGATTGGGCCAAGACGGCGGGTTACGACGACTGGTTCTCTGCCTTGCGGGTTTTTCGTTACATTACTTTTCGAAGTGCCGGAGCCGCAATCACGGCACTGTTCCTGAGTCTTTGGCTTGGGCCCAAAGTTATCGCCTGGCTGAAAGCCTTGAAATTTGGGCAGGATTACGTCGACAAAGCGGAGGAAGGGGGCGACCTCAAGGCGCGCCTTTTGAGCAAGAAGGGCACTCCCACCATGGGCGGCGTGTTGATCGTGCTGACCATGGATATCTCTGCCATGCTCTGGGCGCAGTGGAATGAGTTCATCATCCTGACTCTGCTATCCCTAGTCATTCTCGCAGCGCTGGGCTTCTACGATGATTATGCCAAGATTACCCAGCAGAATAATTTGGGCTCGGCCGAACGATTGAAACTTTTAGTGCAACTGTCACTGGCGGCATTTATTGGATTCTACCTTTACGCAACGCCCGAAACCAGGCCTCTCGTCACCGATATAACACTCCCGTTTCTGAAGCATCCTGTGCTTACCGGTGCCGGCGTTGTTGGCATCGTTCTGACCACACTGGTGATTGTTGGAAGTTCCAATGCGGTGAATTTAACCGATGGTTTGGATGGTCTGGCCATTGGTTGCACACTCATTGTGGCCACGGTTTTTCTGGTGATGACCTACATCGCCGGCAACGCCAAGTTTGCCGCGTACCTTCAGGTGCCCCATGTGGCGGGTGCGGGTGAGCTTGCGGTCTTTTGCGCTGCGATGATCGGCGCTGGTCTTGGCTTTCTCTGGTTTAATTGTCATCCCGCCCAGGTTTTTATGGGAGACACCGGCTCCCTCGCCCTCGGCGGCGCGCTGGGAATTATGGCCGTGCTGATTCATCAGCCTTTTGTGCTGGTCATTGCAGGCGGAGTTTTTGTCGTGGAGGCCTTGTCAGTGATCATGCAGCGGTCGTGGTTCAAATGGACCCGGCATCGGACCGGTGTGGGCAGGAGGGTTTTTCTGATGGCTCCGTTGCATCATCATTTTGAGAAGAAGGGGATGTACGAGTCACAGATCGTCACCCGGTTTTATATCATGTGTATTCTTTGCGCCGTTGTGGCGTTAAGCAGTTTGAAGCTTCGCTGACATGCCTGATCGATTGCATAAACGAGCGTTGGTGGTGGGTCTTGACAGCGGCGGGATTGCCGCGTGCCATTTTCTGCGCTCGCGCGGAACCGAAGTATGGGCGCTGGCAGTTTCTGGGAGCATACCCCCTGCCGCTGAAATATCTGATCTTGAGGAGGTGGGGATCAGGGTTTTGGACGGGGCGGGAGATATTGCTGGCATCTCCCCTGAAATTGTGGTGCTGGGGGCCAACGTTCCGCGCTCCGAACCTGTGCTGGCGTCACTGATTGCCACCGGAATAAAAGTAGTGAGCGAGCTTGAGCTGGCCGCATGCCATTATTCCTGCATGCCTATTGTCGTGGCCGGAACCAATGGGAAGACTACCACGGCAGAGTTGATCGAGCGGATGCTCACCCTTTCCCATCGCAACGTTCGCAAAGCGGGTGGCAGTGGATTGGCTGCTTGCGGCCTGGTGCCTGACTCCAAGAATTTGGACTACGCGATTCTTGAGGTAAATTCCTTCGAACTGGAATCCGTCGAACTTTTCCGGCCCAGCATTGCCGTCCTGCTGAATCTGAAGCCGGACCACATGGATCACTACGACCGGATGGCCAATTACGCCCGCACGGTCGCGAGGCTGTTTCAGAATCAACAGCCCTTTGATTGGGCCATCGTTCAGAGTGAGGCCCTGGCCTTGTTGCATTCCCTCGGCGTGGAAATTCCATGCAAGGTCATCACTTTCAGTGCTGCGAATCCCCGAGCCGACCTGGTGCTCGATCGCGGCTTACTGGTCGGACGCCTGCCCGATTGGTCGGGACCCCTGCTAAATATGGGCAACTGTCGGTTGCAGGGGCCCCACCAAGCCGAGAACATGCTGGCAGCTTTGGCAGTTGGACATGTTTTACGGTTGCGTTTGGAGGAAATGGTCGAGGCGTTGCAAACCCATGAAGGCGGGCCACATCGTTGTGAGATCGTGGGCGAGGCAGGTGGCGTGACCTTTGTTAATGATTCCAAGGCCATGAATGTCGAAGCCTTGCGAAGAGCAATCGAGTCAATGCCGGGCGGACGCATCGGCGAGCCCAATCTTTGGCTGATTGCAGGTGGAAAGGACAAGGGCTTGGATTACCATGATCTCGGGCCTTTGATCGCCCAGCGGGTGAAGGGGACTTTTCTTCTGGGGCAGACGCGGGATAAATTGCGCGCCGCCTGGAGTCTATTCACACCTTGCACTTCGGTGGACAGTCTCGAGGAAGCGGTTGGTCTGGCCACTGCGGATGCGGTCGCAGGGGATGTTGTGCTGCTGTCCCCAGCCTGCTCAAGCCTCGATATGTTTCAAAATTATCAGCATCGCGGAGAAATCTTCCGCGCCGCCGCCCAGAAATGGATGAGCACCAGAACTCCTGCGCACGCTGATTCAACCGGAGGAGAAGGATGAATTCTGAGCTTATTCCCATCAACACTTTGTCGCGCAGCCTGCCGAGGACGGGCCGCACGACGACACTATTAAAAACGACCCACCCTCAACCCAACCTATCCGCGGCATGAGGCCGCCCAACTACCCATGAACACACCCAGTCCACTCTTGCCCCAAGGCGCGCTTTCCAAGAATGCCGCCAAAGGAGGTTCCAACGTGCGCATTGTCTTTGCCAGTATCGTGGCGGTCCATGTGCTGGTTTTCGGTTTGGTGCTGATGCAAGGCTGCGGGCGCAGCAAAAAGCTTGCTGACACCAATCTCGCTGAAACGAACGGTCTCCCGCCTTTTGGATCATCCGACACCAATGCGCCGTACTACGCCTCCAGTACTAATGCTAATGCGCTCGCCGATTCATTGCTGTCCACCAACACCGCGTTTGCGCCTCGAGGCACCAACACTCTTGCATCTCGCGATTACGGTTATCTGCCAGCCGCCAGCAACTACCCCGGATCGACCGTGCCACCTACCAATGCGTATGAGCCCATTGGCGAGCGCACCGCCGTTGCTTCGTCAGCCAGCAGCGATTACAAAATTAAAAAGGGTGACACGCTCTCCAAGATCGCCAAAGCAAATGGAGTGAGCCTAAAAGCCCTTTCCGAGGCGAATCCTAATCTTGATCCCAGCAAGCTCAAGGTGGGTCAGCCTGTGACCATTCCTGCGGCTGCCACGCGCGCTTCCACCACAGCCGTCGCAAAATCGGCGAAACTGGATGCGGCCCCGGTTGCTGGGACTGGCAAGACCATTACTCACAAAGTCAAAGCCGGTGATACCCTGACCAAACTGGCCCATCAATATGGAACCACCACCGCCAAAATCCGCGAAGCCAATGGAATGAAGACCACGCGCTTGGTCATCAACAAGGAATTGAAGATTCCGGTTGCGGCTAAATCTGGGGTTCAGGCCAGCGCAGCCCGTTAACTCAACGACTCCAGTCCACCTAAACCAGCTCAATAAGATGAAGACAGCCACAACACTACTGGTCCTTGTTGTGGGATCGTTTTTATCACTGAGCATGGTGATGCTTTACAGCATGGCGGCACCGGATGTGGGCAATCACATTGCTCTCATGCAAGGCATCTGGGCTGTCGCTGCCATTGTGATGGCGGCCGCCGTAAGCCGCGTTGACTACTCCTGGCTCCAGCGACATGCCTGGACTATTCTAGTGCTTGCTGTCGTGTTGCTCGGATTGGTTCTCATTCCGCATGTGGGATCCATGCGAGGCGGGAGCCGACGTTGGTTCAATCTTAAAATTGCGTTATTCCAGCCGTCCGAACCGGCGAAACTGGCGCTTATTGTGGCCTTGGCCGCTTATGGTGCGAGGTTTTCGCGTCAGATGGGCCAATTCGTGCGTGGACTTGTGGTGCCTGGGTTGATCGCGGCACCCGTGCTGGTTCTGATTTTCGTGGAGCCAGACCGTGGCACTACCATTCTATTGTGTGCAGTGACCAGCGTGATGCTGATTCTGGCGGGCGCGAAGTTGAGATACTTGGTGGCGCCTGTGCTTTTAGTGGGTTTGGTATTTGTGCTGTCGATCATGCACGATCCCGTCCGCATGCGGCGCATCAACAGTTACATGCACCCTGAAGAAACAAAATCCCAGGCGGGGTATCAGGCTTGGCAGGCACAGCTCGCCTTTGGTTCAGGTGGTGTAACGGGTTTGGGTTTGGGCAATAGCCGCCAAAAGCTCGGTTTTGTGCCGGAGCACCACACCGATTTCATCCTCTCCATCATTGGTGAGGAATTGGGTTTGGTCGCTTCACTTGGAGTGATTCTGGGGTTCATGGTGTTTGTGGCCTGCGGAATACGTATCGCCTTGCGCGCCCGTGACACGTTTGGATATTTACTTGCCGTCGGGCTGACATTCCTCATTGGTTTCCAGGCTTTCATAAACATTGGCGTGGTGACCAGCGCCTTGCCCAACAAAGGGCTGGCGCTTCCCTTCATAAGCTATGGCGGCTCAAGCCTGCTTTTCATGATGGCGGCAGTGGGGCTGCTTATCAGCATCGCACGCCATTCCGTTGCCGAAGAGGATGAGGAAGCTGAGGAGATGGCCGATAGCGACTTACTGGGCCGTTCGAGCAACCCTTTTCAAATTTCGGAGGCATCTTGAAAAAACGTGCCGAGAATCCTCTGGTTGCAATCGCCTGCGGTGGCACAGGGGGTCATTTATTCCCAGGAATGGCAGTGGCAGAGGCTTTGCGTGAGCTGGGTTTTGATTGCGCTTTACTGGTGTCCGCCAAGGAAATTGACCATAGGGCTTTGGAGGGACAGAACGATTTTCTCGTTCATACTCTGCCTTCTGTGGGATTGGCTGGTATGCCGATTGCCGGCTTTGTTACCGGATTTCTTCAATCATTCAAAATGATGCGCGGATGGTGTCGCGCCTACCGGCCTGCTGCGGTTTTGGCTATGGGTGGTTTCACCAGCGCCGCGCCTCTTCTAGCCGGCAGGTTCGCAAAAATCTCCACTTTCATTCATGAAGCAAATGCTTTCCCGGGCCGCGCCAACCGCTGGTTTGCGCCTTGGGTGGATGTCGCTTTTTCTGGCTTTCCATCGGCCGCCGCGCGTCTGGCTTCGCAGTCCGTGCAAGTTACGGGCACGCCGGTTCGGCCACATTTTCGTCCGATGGATCAAACTGCGGCGAGATTGTCTTTGGGCCTCAAATCCAACCGACCGGTCTTGCTGGTTACTGGCGGAAGCCAGGGAGCGCGCGGTTTGAATCAAGGGATTCTGAGCTGGGTGGTCCAATTGGTGCATCGAGTCCCGGAGATTCAAATTCTGCATCTTACCGGTTCTCTGGATTTTGAAAGCACTCTTAGTCGCTACGCTGAATTAGGGGTGGCTGCGCTCGTAAAACCATTTCTGACCGAGATGGATCTCGCCTTGGGGGCCGCTACTCTGGTTATTAGCCGCGCCGGGGCCTCGTCTTCGGCAGAGTATGCCGCCATGCGGGTGCCCACGATACTTGTTCCTTATCCTGCCGCTGCCGACGATCACCAAACCTACAATGCGGCCGAATATGCCCACACCGGTGCCGCGATCGTCGTGAGGCAATCAGAGTTGGGTCGTCTGACAACCTTGGAATTGGTAGTGGGATTGCTTTTGGATCTGCCGCGTCGGACTGCATTGGCGGAGGCCATGGGCGCGTGGCATTCGCCCTATGCCGCAAAGGCAATAGCCATTGCCATGCAGGAAGTGATCGTGGAGCGGCTTCCTAATCTCAAATTGGACCCTCTCCCACCCCTTGAGGAGGAGGTTGCATGAAATCGAAAGATTCACTCATTGCCAGCCTGACCTCACTCTTGTCCCCTGCAACCCCATTGCTTCTCGATGAACCCATGGCGCGCCGCACCACCCTTAGGGTGGGAGGTCCGGCAGATTTTTACGTTGAACCGGGTGATGAATTGGAGCTATCTCGTCTGCTTCAGTGGGCAGATGACGAACATCTGCCTGTGATGGTTCTTGGGCGTGGGTCAAATTTATTGGTTCGCGACGGCGGCATTCGCGGTCTCGTGGTTTCCCTTAGCCAGCCGGACTTCAGCCGCATCAATTTCTCCGGTCAGGAAATTTTTTGTGGCGCAGGGGCGCGTTTGAAGAACGTGGCGGTCGAAGCCAAGCGGGCCGGGATTGCCGGGCTTGAGTTTTTAGAGGGGATTCCCGGCTCCGTCGGAGGCGCTTTGCGCATGAATGCCGGGGCCATGGGAGGCTGGACTTTTGAGATTGTGCAATCAGTGCGTTGTTTGACGCGCACCGGCGAGGCTGTCGAGATTGAGCCCAGCTCAATGGGGGTCGGTTATCGCCACTGTAAAATCCTTGAATCGCACATCGCAGTTTCTGCAGTTTTGAAGGGGTTTCCCGGCGAGCGCGCCTTGATTGAACACAAGATGAAAGTGAGCAGCCAGAAACGTTGGAGCTCTCAACCGGCCGCACCCAGTGCCGGTTGCATTTTTAAAAATCCGCCGACGATTCCGTCAGGTCGTCTGATTGATGAAATGGGTTTGAAAGGCAGCAAACTGGGCGGAGCATCCATCTCTGATGTTCACGGCAATTTTATCGTGAACGATGGCGGCGCAAGCGCTTCGGATGTTTTGGGACTTATCAGCATGATCAAGGCTCGGGCCTTGGCCGAGCGGGGACTGGTTCTGGAAACCGAGGTTCAAATCGTGGGGGTGGATCAATTATGAGTGCGCATGTGATCACTCTCATGTTGGGCGGGCCTTCCGCCGAGCGCGAGGTATCCCTTCGCAGTGGAGCCGCAGTGGCCGCTTCTCTCAGACGAAGTGGGCACACTGTGCTTGAGCTCGATCCTGAACCTGGCCGGTGGACCTTGCCAACTGGAACCGAAGTCGTTTTTTTGGCTCTGCACGGGACATATGGCGAGGACGGACAAGTCCAAAGCGAGTTGGATTCTCTCGGGATTCCATACACAGGTTGTGATGTCGAATCGAGCCGGTTGGCCTTCGATAAGGACTTCACTAAAAGGGCCTGCGCAGCCGCAGGCGTTCCCCTGGCCCGTTCGGTGGTGGTTGAAACCTGCTCTGAATTTCCAGCAACTTTGAGCTTGCCCGTAGTGATCAAACCGACACGGCAGGGATCAAGCGTCGGCTTGCATTTCGTTGATCGATTTGAAGATTTTCCAGCCGCCCTGACCGAGGCCTTAAAGTTTGATTCTCGTGTCCTCGTTGAGGAGCGAGTGGTGGGTCGCGAGACCACCGTGGGGATTCTCGACGGCAAGGCCCTGCCGGTGGTTGAGGTTCGCCCCAAGGACGGTCATTACGATTACCGCAATAAATATACCCGCGGAGCCACAGAATATTTTTGCCCGGCGGAATTCTCGCCCGCTGTGACATCCGCTATTCAGGATGCCGCGTTGAAAGCGTTCCATGCCGTCGGTGGTCGCGATTACGCCCGAGTTGATATCATGGTGCGCCCCGATGGCAGCCCGGTCGTTTTGGAAGTCAACACTCTCCCCGGAATGACCGAGACAAGCCTGCTTCCCAAGGCGGCTGCGGCCCAAGGCTTGAGCTACGACGAACTTTGCCAATCAATGGTTTCATTGGCGTTGCGGAGGGCACGGACATGAAGTGGCCATGGCAGAACAAACGCCGCCGGGGTGGTGAACGAGCGCAGATCCTCGACGTTAAGGTGCGTTCACGCCATCTTCGCTCAGTGCGCATGAAGGCCACAGGCATCGCTTTGGGGATCTCTTTCGCCATTATTGTGCTTTGCGCCGCTCTTTGGAAAGGCGGAGGCTTCGCCTTGGATCAGCTCCTCTATTCCAATCCTGCCTTCGAGATTAAGCACCTGCTCGCCGAGTCCGATGGTCTGCTTTCATCCGCCCAGATTCAACGTTGGGCGGGCGTTAAGGAGGGGGATAATTTAATGGCGGTTGATCTGGCTCTGGTGCAGAGAAACCTGGCGCTGGTCCCGCTCATCAAAACAGCGGCTGTAATCAGGCGCCCGCCGGACACTCTTCAATTGAGTGTTACCGAACGCGTGCCTGTCGCACGCGTCTGCCTCTTGAAACGCGTTGAGGACTCAGCCAACTTGGAGCCTGCCACCGTTTATCTTGATGCTCAAGGTTATGTGCTCCCATGGCTGCCGAGAGCCGGAACTTCCACCTCAATTCTGGCCGCCGAGGCTCGCGCCAATTCACTGCCCAGCGTGATTGGATTGGCTCCGGAATCCCTCAAGCTTGGTGTACCCCTTCGTTCCCCTCAGATTGACGCCACACTTCAATGGGTGCTCGGGTTTCAACGCTCGGCCATCTCCAGCCTCGTGCAACTCCAGTCAATTGACCTTTCTGATCCTCGCAGCATTCGCGTGAACACTTCCACCGGCACTGTTTTGACTTTTGGTTTTTCCGATATTCCCACCCAGTTGCAGCGCTGGCATGCGATCCAGCTCGAAGCCATGGGCAACAGCCAGATCCCCGCTACAATCGATCTCGCCGTGGAAAATTACGTCCCCGTTCGCTGGCAGGAGCCACCCGGCCAAACCTCGCCGGCCAACCTTCCCAAATCCCAAAAATCCCAACCCATTCGGAAACGCAATGTTTGATTCCTCCCGCATCGTTGTCGGTCTGGATATTGGCACCTCCAAGGTCTGCGCTGTCGTGGTCGAAATCACCGAAGGCGGCGCACTCAATGTCATTGGCCTCGGCCAGGCCAAGTCACGCGGCGTGCGCAAAGGTGAGATCGTGAATGTCGAGGACACCATGCAGGATATCCGGGACGCTCTCGCCGCCGCCGAGGAAATGTCCGACCGCGAGATTCAATCCGTCTACCTCGGCGTGACAGGCGGGCATGTTCGCAGTTTCAATAATCGCGGCTTTCATCCCGTGGCCTCGGTGGATCGTGAAATCATGGCGGATGATGTGCAGGATGTTTTGAAGAACGCCCGTGCGCTCAATCTCCCCGGTGAGAACAAAGTCCTCCATTTGATCCGCCAGCAATTTTTAGTGGATGGCGAATCCACCCAGGCGCAGCCCATTGGCCGTTTTGGCGCGCGGCTTGAAGTTGATTTTCATGTCATCCACGGAAGCTTGAACCGCCTCCAGACCCCGATTCGCGTGGTTAAGAGTCTTCAAATTGAAGTCGAGGACGTCGTGTTCAGCGGCCTGGGCTCGGCTCTTGCCTGTCTTAACAGCTACCAAAAGGAACTCGGCACCATTGTTATCGACATGGGGGCCGGCTCAACCGAATACCTGCTCTATTCCGGCGGTGTGGCCCGACACAGTGGCGTCATCGCTGTGGGCGGAGACCATATTTCCAACGATTTGGCTTACGGACTCAAGGTTCCACTGGGCCGGGCCGAGCAGCTGAAGCTTGATCATGGTGGAGCGGTTGTGGAGGCTGAGATTCGCGGGCATACCATCGCCCTGACCAATGATCACGGATTGCCCGACCGCACCATCAACCTGGAGCACCTTCGCCGAATCATGGCGCTTCGCCTTGAGGAAGTATTCCAGTTGATCCTACAGGATCTTGACCGCGCCGGTGTTCTGCACGAGGCGAGGGGAGTGGTTTTAACCGGCGGCGGTTCCCGTGTGCCCAACGTTGAGAAATTGGCGGCGCAGGTGTTCGAGATGCCCGTCTCCCGAGGACGCACCACGTGGATCAGCGGTGATAAATCCCAGCTGGACCAGCCCGAATTCGCGGCCGCGTTCGGCTTGGTTCGTTTTGCGTCCTTTGAAGTGAAAAAACGAACCGCTTCCAACCAGGGCTTTGCCTCCCGACTCAGCGGCAAACTGGCCAATCTTCTCCGCATGAACTGAGGCGTCCCAACTATCAACCTTATGAATATCGCAGGCTTTGAAAGTTCCCCACGGTCGCTCGTTATTAAACTGGTGGGTGTGGGTGGCGCTGGTTCTCAAGCGGTTGCCCAGATGCTCGCAGGGCCAATCAGCGGCATTCCCGCACTGCTTCTCCACACCAATGCCAAGGTCAACGCCTTGCAGGCCGATGCCGAAAAAATGATCCTTGGCAAGCAGCGCATGCACGGTCTCGGCACGGGTGGCGATCCTGATATTGCCCGGGCCGCCGCCGAGGATGAGGAAACCTGCTTAACCAAGTTTCTCCAAGGAGCCGACCTGGTGTTTGTGGTGGCCGGACTCGGCGGTGGGACAGGCACAGGGGCCGCTCCGGTTATCGCACGTCTCGCCCGGGCCCAAGGCGCGCTGGTTCTTGGTCTTGTCACTCTGCCATTCCAATTCGAGGGCAGTCGCCGTTTGAAGCAGGCTCAGGAAGGCCTTCACAAACTTCGCCGCAGCGCGGATGCCGTCATCTGCCTGCCCAACCAGAAATTCTTCTCCATGATCGATGAGAAGACCGGCGTGGCCGACACCTTCCGCCTGAGCAATGAGCTGATGTCCCAGGGTGTCGTGGGCATCTGGCAGATGCTGACTCGCAAGAGCCTTATCCCCTTGGATTTTGCCTACCTTCGCTCCGTCGTGGGCGGACAGAATGCCGAGAGTAGTTTTGCCTCCGCCGAGGCCCGTGGCGAGGCCCGTACGCGCGACGTGGTTGAAAAACTTGCTGCAAGCCCGCTCCTTGATCAGGGCCGCGCTCTCGAACAAGCCACCGATGTTCTAGTCAGTTTGGTGGGCGGCGATGATCTTTCCATCAGCGAAGTCGAGAAGGTCATGGAGCAGCTCACGCGCCTCGTTCCCAATGGTCAGGTGATCATGGGCGCCGCGTTGGATCCGTCCCTCACCGGCCGCATCTCCCTCACCGTGGTGGTCTCAAAGCGTGCCCCCGCCATTAACGCCCTCACCAAATCCTCAGCCGATGAAACGGCCGATGGGTTAACCAACCGCTGCGGTGAAATCGAAAATTCACTTTTGAACCCCGCTCAAGGCGGTCAGCGCCCTGTTTCCCGTTACATTGCCCCTCCGCCCGAGACAACCATCGAAGGCGCGGAAAAATTGATGCAGAGCCGCCCTGACCTCGCTCCCACACGCCGCAAAAAACGCGGGCCCGCCATGCAACAGGGGCAGCTCAATTTCCAAATTACCTCGCGTGGTCGCTTCGAAAAAAGCGAGCCCACCATCCATGAAGGTGAAGACTTGGACATTCCCACTTACGTTCGCCGGGGTATTGCCCTGAACTGATCTCGTGCACCCAGCGCCATTTCGCGTTTGTGGTTTTGGGAGGATGACGAGTAGTCTCTCCGTTGATGGCTCTGATCGGACAACGGAATTTATTATCGGTCGTGCGTGAGGCACCCCCGGGTTTGTATTTGGACGGCGAAAATCTCGGTGAGATTTTACTGCCCGGCAAATACAAGAAACCCATCATGAAACCAGGCGTGCTGGTCGATGTGTTTGTCTGCCTTGATTCGGAGGACCGTCTGGTTGCCACCACCGAGACTCCTCTCGCCATGGTGGGCGAGTTCGCGCGGTTGGAAGTGGTGGACATCCATCAGCAGGCGGGCGCTTTCTTGGCTTGGGGCCTCGGCAAGGATTTGCTTTTGCCCTTCCGTGAACAGGTCGGCGTCGTCCGCGTGGGGGATAAAGTGGTAGTCTTTCTGCTGGTAGATGAAAAATCCAACCGCATCGTTGCCACCATGCGTCTCCACCGCCATCTCAGCAAACCGCCTTTAACCTACCGAAAAGGCCAGCGCGTCGGCTTGTTCATCGCGGAAAAAACCGCGCTGGGCTATCGAACCGTAGTCGATAACGCCTACGAAGGCCTGCTCTACCACGACTCACTTCAGACCCCGGTTGAAGTGGGCCAGCGCATGGAAGGCTTCATTCGCAGCATCACCGATTCCGGTAAAATTGATCTAAGCCTGGACGAAGCGGGCTATCAGCGAGTCGGTTCCGTACGGGACCAAATTCTGGCCAAACTCAAAACAAACGGCGGTAGCATGGCACTGAACGACGAAAGCCCACCCGATGCCATCAGGGCTGCCTTCGGAGTCAGTAAAAAATCGTTCAAACAAGCCTTGGGCGCATTGTACAAAGCCCGGAAAATCCGCCTCATGCCCAAAGGGGTTGAATTGATGGAGCAGGAAAACGTCAGGTCAAAATCAGGTCGAAAACCTTCTTACTGATCCACAACCCGCAGGGAAAAAGAGGTGGTGTGCCTGGCGCGGATCGAACGCGCGACAATCTGCTTAGAAGGCAGATGCTCTATCCAACTGAGCTACAGGCACATCGTTGATAGTGAACGACTTGCAACGCGTTTCAAACATGTGGCTTGCGCTTTGTATCGCGCTTTTGTATCGCCTAGGCATGAAAAAGAGCCCAAGTGAGACAAAACCAGCGAAAGACTGGCGCAAAACTCCACACGCAAAACTCTGGCGGTACGTTCCATCAAACACACTGTACGCCAGAATCAGTGTGCGAGGCAAGCTGCACACGAAGAGTCTCGGCACGGACGTTATCACCGTCGGCAAAGCAAGGCTGGCGGACCACGAGAAACTTTTAAGGGGTGCGGCTTCCCGGCAGGTTGACGCGGCAGCGGGTAAACTCACCTTGGGGCAAGCCGTCGATGCCTACCTAAAACAGATTCAGGCAGACGAAGAGTTGAAACCCAGAACTCGCGCCTACTACCACGAGCGCGTCATCGCCCTGCGAAAACTTTGGCCTGCCATCGACACCATCGACGCGGCCAAGTTGAGCCCCAGCCAAGTTGATGAGTGGGCAAAACGGACCCGCCCAGCCATGGCGGCAAGCGCGTACAATCACACCCTTGGCTTGTTGCGTCGGATCATGCGCGGCTTGATCAAGGACGGTTTGCGGTATGCGGACCCTTTTGCCGATCTTGAAGGCAAGACCGAAGTGGCCAAGAAGCCCGTGCTTCCATCCCCGGCGCAATTTGCGGCCTTTGTCAAGGAGCTAGAGCAGGGCGGCGGTAGGTTTTCGCAATCGGCTTCAAAATTGGTTCAGTTTCTCGCCTTTGGTGGGTTTCGCAAATCAGAGGCGGCGGCTATCTTGTGGGGCGACGTGGACTCGGACAAAGGCGTCATCCATGTGCGGAGCGGCAAGACCACGGCGGCAGAACGCGAGGTTCCAATCATCGAACCCATGGCGAAGCTGCTGGCGAAGCTCAAAACTGAGGCAGGCGAAGTGCGACCATCAGACCCGGTCATGCATGCGCGGGAATGTCAAAAGTCGATGGACAGGGCAGCGGCGGCGGTAGGAATGAAGCGAGTGACCCATCATGATCTCAGACATTTTTTGTCACGGTATGCGTTGAAAGTGGCGTCGATGTTTCCACCATTGCCGAGTGGGCAGGACATGCCGACAGGGGAGCCTTAATCCTCAAGACCTATACCAACATCCGGCGCGAACATAGCCGGGCGATGGCTTCCAAGGTGAGCTTTGGCGAGAAAGGCGCGGCGTGAAGAAAAAGGCTGCAAAAAAACTTCCCCACAAGTTGGTTGCAGGTGTGTTTCAGAATCAGCCATATAGGCATTCATGGAGCGGAATAGAAACGGACGACGGGCAAGTCCTCACAGATCGCGCACGGTCGATTCATCGGATTTTATGGCTAGCGGAACGGGATAAGGACCCATTTGCCGTGATGACAGCCATTGAACAAATCATGAATGCCGTTGAACACTTAAGGGCACTTCCAGAAACTGAAATAATGTTAAAAATCCGGTGTGGATTTTGAGTAGATGGGTTGTGGATTTCGTCAAAGAATGCATGCCTGAAATCATCCGCCCCGCTGAGCTTTCCTTCTTCTCCCTGACCGAGCGTC
>JANYDC010000045.1 GCA_025359965.1 Pedosphaera sp. | reverse complement strand
GTTTCTTCTGAGTTTGCGCCCGCTTACCCTCCGCAGCACTCCGGGTTTTCGTACGGCTTGCCTCAACAAGTAGAAATCACCTCTCTGATCGCTTCCAAGGCAGTCACCCGGTTTTTTATCCCCACGAATGGAGCAGTGAATCAGGAGTGGGTTTCCCCGTCGTTCGATGACAGCGGGTGGGGGGTAGGCGTCAACGGCATTGGCTATGAAGAGACAACGCCGGGCTGGGCCGTGCGTGTCTACAAGGCGAATGTGCTTGTTGATACGATCAGCCAAGCCGAACAAGTCATTACCAATTCGAGTTTGCAAAGCGCGGTCTACGGGGAGAACGCATTGACACTTAATTATTTTAATTCTGGAGGCACGGGCCATTATCCCAACGATCAACGTGTGCCAGGCTTTGGGACAACGGATGTTGACGATTACGTCATTGAAGCGACCGGATACGTGGCTATCCCGGCTGCGGGAAAATGGACTTTTGGGGTGAGCAGTGATGACGGGTTCAAACTTACGGTTGGCGATTTCGCTGAGGCTTGTGATTGCCTGAGAGGGCCGGGTGATACGTTGCAAACGTTCGATTTTCCAATAGCGGGAGAGTACCCGGCCCGCGTGGTTTTTTTCGAACGGGGAGGCGGATCCGAGGTAGAGGTTTTTGCGGTAGCCGGAGCTGCGGCCACTTGGGATCCATCATTCCGGCTGGTAGGCGACAGTGAGCAATCGGGATTGTCCGTGCGTTCGCAGCCGATTTTAGGGAGCTCAGGGGGCTATGCCAGGTTGATCATGACGGATGTGCAAGCCGCAATGTTTAACAAGAGTGGCTCTGCTTACGTGCGCATGCCGTTTTCAATCCCAAACGGCTCTGCACTTAGCGAGATCGCGTTGTCAGTCCGCTATGACGACGGATTTGTGGCCTATCTAAATGGGACGGAAATCGCGCGCCGGAACGCCCCGGAAGTGCTTGATTGGAACTCAACAGCCACGACGAATCACTCTGGAGGCCAATCTGAGTTGATTTATCTGGGTGACCGGGTGGGCCTGCTTCACAACGGCCAAAATCTTCTTGCGATTCAAGGGTTGAACGACGCCCTGAACAGCGCGGCTTTCCTGATCCAAGCGGAGCTGAATGAACTAAAAGTGACGCCAGCCGGAACAGGCTATCGGTTTTACAAAGTTGCCACGCCCAATTCACCCAATTCCGAACCGCCTAGCGCAGGGTTTTTGGGTGACGTTCATTTTAGCGTCAAACATGGCTTTTACGACGTTGCCTTCCCTGTCGAGCTCAGCTGTGATGATTCAGCAGCGGCGATCTACTACACAACAGACGGGAGCATGCCTTCTGAGGCAAACGGGTCTCTTTATACAAGTCCCATCTTTGTTGATAGGACTACGACGCTGAGAGCTGGGGCTTACAAGAAAGGCTATTACCCGGCAGCGGATGCCACAGCGAGTTACTTCTTTTTAAAGGACGTAATTCGACAACCTGAGAGGGTGGCGCCGAGTCCTGCGTGGCCAGTTCCTCGGGTACGCGGAACAGGCTCGCAAACCTATGACTACGGGATGGACCCAACTGTGGTGAACAACGCCGCTGTGTCGCAGACCATTGCGGAGGATTTGAAATCGATCCCGACGTTTTCAGTGGTCATGGATTTGAGAGATTTGTTCGATGCCCAAACCGGTTTTTACGCCAATCCGTACGGCGACACCATTGCTTGGGAGCGGCCCTGCTCACTTGAATTGGTTGAACCGGATGGAACTCCGGATTTCCAGGTCAATTGCGGCATTCGCGTACGCGGTGGCTACAGCCGCAGCCCGGATAACCCCAAGCATGGTCTGCGGTTCTTTTTCAGAAGCGAATACGGGCAGGGATCCTTAAAGTTCCCCCTTTTGGCCAGCCAGGGCGGGGCCGGTATCCTGCAAAAATTCGACCTGCGCACGTTCCAAAACTATTCGTGGAGTTTTGATGGAGACAGCCGCTTCACCGGACTGCGCGATGTCTTCAGCCGGGACACCCAGCTTGCCATGGGAGTGCCAGCCACTCGTGGTGAGTACTATCACCTTTATCTTAATGGAACTTACTGGGGCATCTACAATATTGATGAGCGGGCCGAGGCAAATTTTGCCGCCAGTTATCTTGGCGGCAGCTCCACCAATTACGACACTATTAAGGTTTCACCGGAAGATGGGTATGTCATCTACGCGACAGATGGCGATATGGGGGCATGGACACGGTTATGGATGCAGGCGACCAATGGGTTCTCAAGCAACGCAAATTATTTCAAAGTCCAAGGATTGAATCCGGATGGCACCCTTAATCCCCTGTACGAGAATCTGATCGATGTTGACAACCTAATTGACTACATGCTGGTGATCCTTTACGGAGGAAATCTTGATGCACCCATATCATCATTCCTTGGGAATACCTCACCGAACAATTTTTTCGCGGTGCGTGATCGCACTGGCGCACACGGCGGGTTTCGCTTCATGGCCCACGACAGCGAGCACACACTTTTGGACACAAGTGCCAACCGGATCGGACCATTTCCAGCGGGCAGCCCGGGCACAGGAGGCTTGGCGAAAAGCAATCCGCAGTATTTTTGGCAGCAGATGTGGGGGAATCCGGAATTTAGGATCAAAGTTGCTGATCATGCCCAGAAGCGCTTGTTCAATGGAGGTGCGCTGGTGGCTTCCAACTGCCTTGCCAGAATCACTGTGCGTAGCAATCACCTTGCGCATGCGATCAACGCGGAGAGTGCCCGATGGGGCAACGCAAACCATTCCCCCTCTTACACGCGATCCGATTGGCTGGCGGCAGTCCGATTCATTATGGCAACGTTCATTCCAGGCCGCGTGCCAACGATGGTTGCCCAGCTCAGGAGCAAGAACCTATTCCCCTCGATCAGCGCACCCGTGATTAACCAGTTTGGCGGTAAAGTGATGGGCGGTTTCGGCATTACCTTAAGCAATCCTAATCCAGCCGGGACCATTTACTATACCCTGGATGGAACCGAGGCGCGTTTGATCGGAGGAGGACTAAATCCGACGGCTTCCACGTATGTTCTCGGTGCCAGTATACCGCTTTACTTTCAAACGCGTTTCCGTGCCCGAGTCCTCAGCGGCAATAATTGGAGCGCTGAAATCGATCCATATTTCTATCCAGAACAGGATTATGCAAAATTGGCCATCACTGAATTGATGTACAATCCTCCTGCCTTGGGTTCCATTTTGAGCGATAACCTTGAATTCTTGGAGCTCCAAAACACCTCCCAGAGCCCATTGGATATTTCGGGCGCCCATTTCACCTCGGGCATCAAATTTAGTTTCCCGCCCGGAACACGGCTCAGCCCGGGCCAGTTCTTTCTAATGGCGCGAGACGTCGCTTCCTTCAAGATCAAATATCCTGCCATAACTGTCGACGCAGAATATACCGGGAAGCTGAGCAATAAGGGGGACGCCGTGACGCTCGTCGATGCACTGGGGGGGACCATTTTCTCGTTCTCATATAACAACAAGGGGCAGTGGCCTATCACGCCGGACGGACATGGTTTCTCATTGGTTCCGAAAGACTTTGGTTTGGATTTGAACGACCCTGCTTCATGGCGGGCGAGCGCGGTACACGGCGGGTCGCCCGGCAGGGAAGATTCGCCTCCGCCTCCTGGCGGAGTCGTCGTAAACGAGATCCTGGCCAATTCCAATCCACCCCAGACTGATGCGATTGAGCTTTTCAACCCCTCGAACGAATCGGTCAATGTCAGCCATTGGTCGTTGACTGATGACCCCAACACACCATTAAAGTTTCGCATACCCGAGGGGACGATACTTGCGCCGGGTGAATACCGAGTGTTTACCGAGACCGATTTTAATCGCTCTCCAGGAAGCCCCGGCAATTTTGCCCTGAGCGCAGACGGCGATCAAGTATACCTCTTTGCAGTTGACGCCGGAACGGCTCTAACCGGTTACAGCCATGGCTTTAAATTCTCCGCATCCCATGGTGGCGCAACCATCGGAAGGTATCTCAACAGTGTAGGCGCAGAGAAATTTGAACTGCTTGCGCATCCCACTCTTGGCGCAACGAATGACCAACCAATCGTCGGGTCTGTTGTCATTACACGCTTGATGTACCATCCGCTCGATTTTGGCGAGAGCGACAACACCAATGACGAGTTCATAGAATTGCTGAACACCAGCCCTGAGGCGGTTTTGCTTTTCGATCCCGCAAGCCCGACCAATACGTGGCGACTTCGCGGCACACTCACATTCGACTTTCCACCTAACGTGGTGCTCCTACCAGGTGCCACAATACAAATCGCTCACTTTGATCCCGTTGATCCCATCGCACTCCGAAAATTCCGCGCCAAATTTTCGATAGCTGCGCCGGTCTTTGGTCCGTTTGCCGTTTCGTTGGGAAATGCTGGCGGGACTGTCGAACTCGAACAGCCTCTTCCGCCGGTTGCAGGCGTTGTTCCGTATATGCGCGCTGATCGCCTCGATTATTCCTCATCGAGTCCCTGGCCTTTCGCTGCAAATGGGATGGGTGCAGCATTGCAGCGAATCATGCCCAGGGCTTATGGCAATGACCCGACCAATTGGACCGCCCAGACGCCGCTTGTGGTGTGGACACCACCAGAGGATGCCTCTGCGCGGCCCGGCACCACCATCGCGTTTTCTGTGTACGCGACTGGCGGTGGGCCGCTGATGTACCAGTGGATGTTCAACGGCACGAACCTCTTGAATGAAGGTCCATTTGCTGGGGTTAACAGCTCGAACCTGGTGATTGCGAACGCCCAATCCCCTCTTGCCGGAACCTACGAAGTCATGATTGGTGATGGATCTGTTACTGCCACGTCCTACGCAAACCTTACCATTCTCGTCAACCCGACCATCAATCGCCCACCATCATCGCAAACTATTGTTCAGGGCGACAACGCGTACCTTACAATAGATGTCGCGGATACAGCCACCCTGCCGATTACCTATGAGTGGCAAGTGCAGGCGGCTCCCTACCGGACCAACATTCTTGGATCCTTTAGCGATGCAATCGTGATAGCGAACGTCCAATCAAACTTAAATGTTCGAGTTGTCGTAAAAAATCCAGCGTCTCCCTATCCAGGTAAAACCAGTGCGAGCGCCCAGATTACTGTGTTGCCGGACAGCGATGGTGATCACATGCCCGATTTCTGGGAGACGCAATTCGGCCTTGACCCTCGCAACGCGGCGGACGCTCTGCTCGACTCGGATCACGACGGCATGACGAACTTGGACGAATTTCGCGCCGGAACCGATCCCAAAGACGCCTCCAGTCTTCTCCGTCTAACGTATTCGTTCCACCAGGGACAATTGTTCAACCTGCAAGTTTTCGCAGTCCCCAACAAAACATACACGGTTCAGTTTTGCTCGTCGCTCGACGCAAGCCGTGCTTGGAAGACATTGACCAATATTACAGCCCAAGTGAGCGGTGGTTTTGTGACGGTCCGAGGTGCGAACGTAACTCCCGGACTTCCGACATTTTACAGGGTGGTCTCCCCCATACAACCTTGATTTAAGTGTTTGGATCACGCCTGCCCTATCAGGAGTCCTTGCATGTCGCACATGGACAGCATATTAGGGTGCAAGCCGTCCGAAGCGAATTCTTCGAATATACCCGGTATCATTCTCCGTAATCAGCATATCGCCGTCATCGGTGAGAGTGATCTGCCTGGGCTGGCTAATTTTGAAACCCGGAGAATGGAAATAGAAGTTGAGGTGAGCCTCAGTCCGAGGGCAAACAGTGCTCCAATAGAATAGTCAACACACCGCACCAAAGCTGCTCTCTTCACTCGCTCCATTTCTTCAGACTCACATGTCTCAGGTGTGTCCAAAACTGTGCTTAACAGTGTGGTTCTGAGCAGTGGAAGAGTAGGGGAAGGCAAGGCTTGATAAACGCTAGAATTGCGGTATTTTATCCTTGTAATTGAGTGCTAGACGACCAATTCCGACTGTTGGCTCCATTCCCTACCGCATGTACAGCAAGGATTTAAGAAAACTCAAAGTCCGACTGTCAGCTGAAAACGTCAGCAGGGAAAGCTGCTCCTCCGTTGTGCGGTGAGCCTTCCGCCAACGCTCAATGACTGCTCGGTAACACGTCGTGAGTGATTCTCTTAGGCTCGTTTCCGAACGAGTTAAGAGAAACAAATTCCGTCTCTTCCGGCGCGGCCAAATCTTCTGGTGCTAGGACAACGAAACTGGCAAGCAATCCACGCTTAAAACGAAAGACCGGCTCACCGCCGAGCGTTTTCTTCATGCCAAAAACGAGGCACATCTTCAACCGAGCATCAACCGTCACATTGCGATCGCCTATCTAATGGTGAGCGATCCCGACGCGCCCACCCGCAATTGGCAGTGCGTCATGAAGGAGTTGGTGAAATTGAAACATGGTGTCACCAAAACCCGCTGGGAGGTGGCCATCAAGGATCACGTCTTGGATCAACTGCGCAATCTTGCGTTGCTGCAAACCAATTCCAAACACTTCGTGCGGGCGCTCTCGCCAAGGAAGGTTTCGACTAACGTATTTTTGAGGCGCATCCAGAATTTTGCCTTGGCCATGAACTGGCTGATGGTCCCTGTGATTCCCAAAGCACAATGGCCGGCGGTGCGGTATCAGCAAAAACGCGCCATGACGCTGGCGGAGCATCAAGCCCTAGTGGCTCTTGAACGCCATCCCGAGCGCAAGGCATTCTACCTACTGGCTTGGCATCTGGGACCCTCCCAGTCTGATGTTGCCGACTTGAACGCAGATAACATCTACTGGCAGACCAACGTCGTCAGCTATGCAGGCATGAAAAGCAATGAGCTGGCTTTCGTTCATTTCGGAGAAGAGCTTGCTGCAATCCTGCGTACGTTGCCGCAGGCGGGGGCACTCTTTTCCTACTCTGCGGCGGCTAAAGGCAGGGGATCGTGCCACCCTGTTCAAGCAACGTTGTCAGTCAGTAGGAGTGGAAGGGGTCACTTTGCACAGTTATCGCTATGCGTGGGCTGAGCGGGCCAAGACGGTTGGGTATCCTGAATGTTTCGCCCAAATTGCCCTTGGACACAACAGCAACGCAGTCCATCGGACCTACGCGCGAAAAGCCCAGGTCGTCTTGCTTTCGCTCGAAAGTTTCGAGAGAAGCCATGTAGAAGCCAAAGTGGTCACACTTCCTTCTCCAGCAGCAGAGGTTGCTTAACGGGGATCACCCCTGAAGACGGCATTCGGAGTGCCGCCTTCAGGATTTTTTGCTGACATAATGCGGGGAATTCCGCTCTGAACCCGCTTGATCCGAACCACCGCGAGAAAACGTTTTGTTCGACGGGCCACTTCAACGTCTGTGAGTTTCCCAAGCAGGCCCAGCTCGGCGGCGGTCCAGCGACGGGTAGAGCGTATAAATTTTACAGTTGTAACAGCATGCCTGCGGCTGCGCACGGAGCCAATGGTGCGCCGCAGTTTACGGGCCACCTCCTAGTCACGGGCTGTACCCAGCAGGGCATCCTCCTTTTTTGTCCACTGTTTGGCCCGCTCCCAGCACGGACCGATACTTAGCGAAAACCGCTTCCACTGCACTGCGTACTTCGTGCGGCCGAGCATGCTAGCCACGATATGGTCCGGGCGTTTGCCCGAGCATCTCAATTTCGAACGGACCAGCGGACGCGCTGGAGCCGAAAAGGGGGAAGCCCGAGGGATTGCCGCCGGGTGGCGACCGTTTTGACATTGCGCCGGAAAAGTTTGGCCATAAAGGCAGTACGCCAAAACACAAAGACAAGGCGCATTTCAGATTTGCTGACCGTGGCGGAGCATTATCGCGATCTTTGGGGCCGTACTCAGAACGAGCCTGAGATGCAAAGAATTGGCCGAAAAGACCCTGACCTCATTCGCACCCCAGTCACTTCTGAGGAAGAGAAATTTCTGAATCGGGTCATTATCCATTTCAACACTTCGTGGCTCATGGCTAGAGAAGGGGCACTTCTTTCGCTTGAGGCCTTAACGAGGGACGTGCAGGCTTTCTTCACGCTGCCCATTCCGAGTAGCGTATGGCTGGACACCCGGCAGAACCGCGATCCAGCCTTCGCCCGGTTTCTGGACCGATGTCTCGAGGACGGGGAAAAAAATTCCACGATCAATTCTAAGAGCCTGTCTGAAAACTCACGTTAGAGGGTGAATCAAGCGAGTCTGCGGAGTTGGATTCGTATCATGGCGAGATAAACCCATGCTTCGGCACTGGATTCCGTCCTCTCGTAGTCCCGGGCGAGGCGTCGGTGCTGCAT
>JANYDC010000038.1 GCA_025359965.1 Pedosphaera sp. | reverse complement strand
GTATCTGCTGACGTTTATGAGCGAAGAGGTTCATGCCAGGAAACATGCCTAGACACTAGTCACCCTTCAAGCCAAAAAACCCAGGAAATTACAGCTTTCACAATTTTGGGATGCACCCGCGTCTGCTGTAAGCGGGCAGGGTGATGGCAACGTCGGTGCCCACCCCGCCTGGGCCGGGTTGGACGGAAATCTGGCCATCGGCAGCCTGAATAATTTCCTTCGCCAAATAAAGACCGATCCCGTTGTGAGGGGGGCGCGACTTGGTGGTCACGAATGCTTCAAAAATGCGGTCTTTAACCTCAGGCTTTACTCCCGGCCCGTTATCGACCACGTGGATGATGCAATGCTGCTCCACCGACTCGATACGAAGGTTCAGAGTGGGCTGGGGCTGGCCCGTCACCGCTTCGATGCCGTTGTTGATCACGTACAGAAGCGCCCGGGCGAGTTCGCTTGGGGCTCCCTGCCATGTGCACGCGTCATCAAGGTCACATTTCAAGGTCACCTTGTTGACGACGATCTGAAAATTGATAATCGTCGAGATATCTTCCACCAAATGCGCCAGGGAAATTGTTTGGTGGTGTTTGGAATTCTGGGCGATCAGCAAAAGGCTGCGCAGCTTCTGACCCGCGCGTTGAAGGCTTCGATCAATAATTTGCAGCCGATCTTGAACTGAATTATCCAGATTCTCATCCATGGTCAGCAACTGGGTGCTGCCAAGTGCGGCTGCGAGTGGGTTGTTAATTTCGTGGGCTAGACTGGCCGCCAGTTGCCCCAGCGTTTTCTGCCAATGCTCGGTCAGCATTCCCTGGTGCAACTCGTTTAACTGCTGCTGGAGGTGAAGCTGTTGCTTCAACTGATCTTGAAGGCTTTTGACTCGCAGAGCGGATTTGGTGCGCGCCAAGAGTTCAGACTGCTCCACCGGCTTGCTCAGATAATCGTGCCCACCCACATCCAAGCCCCTCACTTTATCTTCCATCTCGAATTTGGCCGTCAAAAAGAGGACCGGGATATCGCGGGTACGCTCATCCGCCTTGAGACGTCGGCAGACCTCGAAGCCGTCCATCTGCGGCATCATCACATCGAGGATGACCAGATCCACCATATCGCGGGAAAGGAAGGCGAGGGCTGAGGGCCCATCGCCGCACGTGGTGCAGTCAATACCGGCGTTCTGCAAGCGGATTTGCAGAAGTCGCAGGGCGTCTCGCTGGTCGTCCACAGCGAGAACACGGGGTTTGCGTTCAGGGCTAAACAAAGTCTTAAAATCCATTGAGGGCGAAGGTTTATCCATACGTCGCATGGAGCCCGTCCGCCACTGCCAGTTCTCGATTGCAGCAACTCATATCTGTCTTTATCGTCTTCAACAGCATAAACTTGACGAACCATGCAATTATGACGGATCTCCTCAGCCAGTTAAAGCAGTTTAGTGTTGTCGTGGCCGATACCGGCGACTTCGCCTCCATTAAAAAATACCAGCCCCGCGATGCGACTACGAATCCCAGCCTCCTGCTCAAAGCAGCGGAGATGCCGGAATACGCCGGATTAATTGACAAAGTGCTGGCCGATACGCGCCAGAGCGGGTTGGCCGGTGCGGCCCTTCTTGACGCCGCCATGGACCGCCTCGCTGTGGCCTTCGGCACGGAAATTCTCAAAATCGTTCCCCAGCGCGTTTCCACGGAGGTGGATGCCCGGCTTAGTTTCGATAAGGCTGCCACTTTGGCCAAAGCCCGCCTTTTGATGGGACTTTATGAAAAAGCAGGCATTCCTCGTGAGCGTATCCTCATCAAAATCGCCAGCACTTGGGAGGGCATTCAGGCTGCCCGCGAGCTAAAGGTGGAAGGCATTAACTGCAACCTTACCCTGCTGTTCTCTTTGGCCCAGGCAATTGCGTGCGCCGAGGCTGGCGTGCAACTGATCTCGCCTTTCGTGGGGCGCATCCTTGATTGGTACAAGAAATCCACGGGCAAAGACGCGTATCCGGGCGCAACTGATCCTGGGGTCGTTTCGGTGAGTGAGATTTACAGTTACTACAAGCAGTATGGGTATGCGACCGAAGTGATGGGCGCGAGCTTCCGCAATGTGGGCGAAATCGTCGAGCTGGCCGGTTGCGATCTGCTCACCATCAGTCCCCAACTGCTTGAGGAGTTGCAAAAGAACACCGATACTTTGACCCGCAAGCTTCAACCAGGCATGCCGTGCAACCTTCCCAAGATGAGCTTGGATGAGAAGGCTTACCGCTGGATGTTCAACGAAAACCAGATGGCCACGGAGAAATTGTCTGATGGCATACGCCTTTTCGCGGCTGACAGCCGGAAGCTCGAGGTCGTCATCTCCAAGAAATTGGCCCTGTAAGGGTTACGGTCTGGTGGTTCCATGCCTGCTGCCCTGGATAAAACCGGGCAGCCGGGCTAAAGTTTTTCCGTGGCAGCCCGACTAACACGAGGAGATCTGGCCTTTATGGAACCAATCATCGAATTTCAAAATCTGCGGGTTGAATACCCCGGCGCGGACCGACGCACGGCGGTGAAAGTCGCCGTCGATGGTTTGAATCTGGCAATTCAGCCCGGCGAGGTTTTTGGTTTTTTGGGGCCGAATGGCGCGGGCAAAACATCGACCATGAATGTTTTGCTCGGGTTTGTGCCGCCTACCGGAGGGATGGCCCGGCTTTTTGGCAATGATGTTTCACTCCCCATTTCCCGCCAGCGGATCGGCTATTTGCCGGAGATGACCTACTACTACAAGTTTCTCAGTGCCGAGGAATTGTTGCGATTTTACGGGAAAATTTTTGGCATCCCTTCAGCAGTGCTGGAAAAGCGAATTGATGACGTGTTGAAACTAGTGGAGATGCAGGACGCGCGCAAAAAGTTGATTAAGACGTACAGCAAGGGAATGCAGCAGCGTGTGGGATTGGCCCAGGCGTTGATCAATAACCCGGACCTGCTGATATTGGATGAGCCTACCAGCGGTCTCGATCCAGTAGGTCGGATGAAAGTTCGCGAAATTATCCAGCGACTCAAGCACGAGGGTAAGACCGTGTTTTTCTCGTCGCATGAATTAGGCGAGGTTGAAACGGTGTGCGACCGGGTGGGAATCATGCACCAAGGAAAGCTTAGAGTGGAGGGCAAGGTTGCTGATCTAGTTCAGGAGCACGGTTTGAACCTGGAGCATATCTTTCTCAAAATGATCGGCTACCAGCACTCCCTTGCTGCATGAATGTTGTTTTTTGTATTAGCGCGCTGGTGGTGAAGGAGCTTTATCGGCGCAAGGATTTTTATGTGGTCTTTGTGCTGACCGCGCTCATCACGCTAATGATGGGGTCGATCAGTTTTTTCAATGATTCCAGTATGGCGAGGTACCTCAAGGAGCTGTGCCTGTTTCTGGTATGGGTGTCACTTTTATTTATTTCTGTGGGTGCGGCCGCACGGCAACTGCCGGCAGAGCGCGAGCAGCGCACCATTTTTCCGCTATTGGCAAAACCGGTATCCAGATGGCAATTAATCTTCGGGAAATTTCTTGGCTGCTGGTGGAGCACTGGACTGGCTTTGATGAGTTTTTATGTGTTTTTTGTGATCCTTTCCGGCACTCGTGAGCATGAATGGCCGCTGGCTTCTTATCTACAGGCCGCGACCCTTCATTGGGTTCTTCTAGGGATCATCATCGCAATGGTCATGTTGGGCAGCCTGGTCTTTGCCGCTCCTTCCTCCAATGCCACCATCTCGGTGGTGAGTATTGTGGGCCTTATGTTTTTGGCGCGATACCTCAACAAGATCGCCCTTCAACAACCGGAACCGCTCTCCAGTTTGATTTACGCCCTTTATTTTATCATTCCTCATCTGGAGTTTTTTGATGTCCGCGATCTGATTATTCACCATCGGGCTGCCATTCCATGGTGGGCCTGGTCGGTAGCCGTTGTTTATGGTTTGGCTTATGTGGCCATGTTCCTGGGAGCCACTTGGCTGATTTTCCGCAAAAAACGTCTCAGCACCTGATGCCCCGATGAACTCCAGCGAAGATCATGTTGCGGCGCGGGTGCGTTTTGGATTGTTGGTCGGTGTGTTTGCCTGTGCCACGGCCGCCAGCTGGGTCCAGCCCCGCCTTGAGGTTCTTAGCAGTTCCTACTCCGGGAATAGATCGGTTTCCGAGGTGATTCTGGGTGATTTCCGTCAACTGATGGCGAATCAATTCATGCTCAAGGCCGATGAATATTTCCATAGCGGCTACTATCCCTCAATCTTTGATCAGCCCAAGAACAAGTCGGGCGTAATGTCGGAGGAGATTCGCGCCGATGAACGATCTGCATTTTCAAAGCCCGAAGGGAAGGATGATCACCATGGACATGACGACCATCACGAAGGCGTGCATGAAGAACATGAAGAGGCAGATTTCCTAGGCAAGCCCCGGGATTTCATTGAGGCTTTCGGACGGCATTTCTTTGCCTCGACACACAGTCATCTGGAATCAGAACAGGAAATTAAGGAATTGTTGCCATGGTTGAAGCTCGCCGCCGAAATGGATTCAACCCGACCTGATGCCTTTGTGCTGACCTCCTATTGGCTCCGAAAGGAGTTGCGCAAAGTTGACGAAGCCGAGGCTTTTTTGCGTCAAGGCTGGCGCATCAATCCCAATAGCGTGGAAATCATGCTGGAGCTTGCAAAGCTGCTGGAAGCAGATCGCAAAGACGAGGAGCGTGCGCACAATCTTTACGAGGCGGCCCTCACAAAGTGGATGCGCCAGCACCCACATCCCACGGAGGCGGATTATGAGGATACGATTGTGGAACAGCTTCTAGGGCGAATAGCGCGGATTGAGGAGAAAAAGGGCAATTATGTAAGGGCAGAGCTTTTACTGGGAAAATTGCTCCCCCTGAGCCCGGCCAAGAGCGAAATCTCCGAACAAATCGCCGCTCTCCGCGCCAAAATTAAGGCGATTCCCGCCCCGAAATAGCTACTCGATCCGTACGCGGTAGATGCGGACCGGATCATTGGTGTTATTATCAGGGATGGACATGGGGGTGCCAGTGCCCAAGGTGAAGGTGACCAGTTTCCAATCTGGGGGCAGGTTGGTGGCAACCTCCACCACATGAGTGTAGTTGCTCAATGTATTAAAATTCACCGACGAAGTCCCCCTGTTGTAGCTGGCGCGAATGGTGGGGTTAACTACGTGGGGATGAATGAAGATCAAATTTTTCGGGGCGAGGCTACCCTCAAACAACGAGGGAAACGCAAAGAACGGGCCGGGCTTGCCACTGCCGTAGTAGTTGGTCACCCAAATACCATGTGTTCCTGGGGCAAAATTGAAAAGCCCCAGCAGGTTGGTGTTGCCAATTACTTTGCCAAAGACGTTGTATCCGCCAAAAAGGGTATCCAAGTGGGTGTTGTTGGTCAGGTTAATGAAAAAAGTTGGCCGAGTGATGTTAGTGGTAAGGTTGTCTTTTGCGATGGTTCCGAATGTGTTGCTGAAGAACTTCCCGACGTGGATCTCATTCGTGATACTTGCGTTAAAGTTTAAAACGGGATAACTCGAATTCGTATAGACTGGGTTTGTGGCCCAATTGGAGTATAATGCAAACTCGCCGCCGCTGAGCGAGCTGCCTGGGCCCCAGATATGGAAAAAAAGTTCGCTGAATGCTGGATTCGCCACCAATCCCAAAAAATTTTGCACCGTTTGAGGTTTTTCAGTATCGTAAAGTTCAACTAAAAGTGGCCCAAGCGTGGTGTTGAATTCAACATGGGTTTGGGCTTGAACCCTCGGCAAAGCAAGGCTGACGGCTAGAATGAATCCCAGGATCAATGATCGCATAATCTGTTCGTAGGCAAGTCGTTTGACGCCCTTGTGTTTTTCTATTTTCTGGCAGGAACCTGCCTGCTCAGCCCGACCACCCGTTCAAACCGGGCTACGGAGACCTGATAATCACGCAAGGCTTGAACCTGCGTCGACCGGGCATCGGTCAAGGCTGTTTGGGCACTCAACACATCAAGCTGCGTTCCCGTGCCAGCGCTATAGCGCGAGGTGGCCAGTCGCAATGCTTCCGCAGCCTGTTCGAGCACTTTACGGTTTGATTCAAGCACTTCTCGTGCCTCGTTGAAGTTTGAAAATGCGGTCCGAACATTCAATTCAATCTCTCTCCTTAGTTCGTCGACGGCAATCTCAGCCTGGTCAAATCGGGCTCGAGCTTCCTCAACTTTACCTTGAGTGCGAAGCCCGTCAAATAGGTCCCAACTGAGTTGAGCTCCTGCAACCCATCCGTTTTTTTCCACACTTAGGTCATCGGTAAGGATGGAATTCCGAACGTCGTACCCTACGAATCCCTGCAGGCTGGGATAGTTAGCTGCTTTCGCAAATTTGATATCCTCTTCCCTGGCCGACAACGCTTTACGGTTGGCTGCAAGGTCGGTTCGGTTGGTTAGTGCCTGATTCAACGCCTCTTGAAGGTCAATCTTGTAAGGCGTTTCCGCCAAGGGTGTGGTCAGCTTGAGCGGGATATCCTCCCACACGGTTGAAGGGAGGTCGTAGCCCAGCGTATTGGCTAAATTATTCTTGGCAATGCGATAGCTGTTCCGGGCGCGAATTAGGCGAGGCCGGGTGTTGGCGACTTCCACTTCCGCCCTCAAAACGTTGAACTGCGGGACGACCCCTGCTTCAAACCGCCGCTTCGTGTCATTCAGCTGCTGCTCCAACAATTTCACTGAAGCTTGCTGCACTTCGATCTGTTCGGCGGCCAGAAGGATGTCAAAATAGGTGGTCTCAGTCAGTAGAACCGTTTCGAGTAGCACGTCCTGATGGCGCAGCTCGGCTTGTTGCAAGGTGAGCTTTGCGCTGCGCAAAGACGATTTAATACGCCCGCCTTCGTAAAACGATTGAACGAGGCGCACGCCCACCCCCCAGTTCTGGTCCTGCCGAAGGTTGGTGAAAGATTCGACCAGTGCTTGGTCTTGAATCTGGTATTGGCCTGTTAATCTTACGGCAGGAAGGGCAATGGCCCGCGTTTGGACCGAAATTCCGTGTGAAGCTTGCAATTCCTTTTGGGATTTCAGAACGGCGGGGTTTCGGTCGAGGGCAATATTGACTGCTTCCACCAGCGAAAGTGGTTGGCTAAGGATATTGGTGACGGAATTGGAGGCTCTGACCGTCGACAGGGCAGAAAACATCAGGGCGGCAGCACTCAAACAGGTGACAAGTCTCTTCATATCAGGCAGTTGAGCTTTACCGCTCAACACTCCGTAATTCTGACATAGCCACAATCCTTGGCAAGGGGCGGGTTTGTGGGTCGGTTTTAGCGCCAAAAAGTGGTTGGGACTAGTTGCCGACAAGAAGGGCCGGGGTGGAATGCTTAGACTGAAGCGGTTTCACTGAAGAGGGTTTGGAGGGCGTTGAGGTCGTGGCGGGTGGTGAATTGTTGGAAGGTCTCACCGGGGGTGCGGGACTTCTGGAAGGCACTCAACATTTTGGCAATGGTTGATTTAGTGTCTTCCACGGAGAGGCCGTTGAAGACTTGCCGGCCCACAGCCTGATTTTTGCCGAAACCACCCCCCACAAAAATGTGATAGCCTTCGAGTGTTTCGCCTGAGACTTTGACTTTGGTGGCCAGCAAGCCGATATCGCCCATGTAATGTTGCGCGCAAGAGTTGGGGCAGCCGGTTAGGTGAATGTTAATAGGCTGGTCGAGGTTGAAACGCTTATCCAAGTAGTCAGACAATTGGAGTGCGTGGCCTTTGGTGTTGGAGGAGGCAAATTTGCAGTAACTGTTTCCCGTGCAGGCAATGATGCCGGAACGGACATTGGACTGCCGCCAATCGAATCCCAGTTTAACCAGGGCTTTCTTGACCGTTTCAACCATGGAATCCGCAATATTCGGAATGATTAGATTCTGCCAGACTGTAAGGCGGATTTCCCCAGAGCCGTAGTTGTCGGCGATATCGGCCAAGCGCAGCATTTGTTTGGGGGTGATCTGCCCCACGGGAATGGCAACGCCGATGTAATTCAACCCTTTTTGTTTTTGGGCGAAAACACCGACGTGTGAATGCGGTGTTTCCGGTATTGTTTCAGGTGCCTCGAAAGGACTCTTCCCGTGCTCGTTTAGTGGGGAACGAAGGAGTTGATAGCCGAGAAGTTTTTCTGTCTCAGCGAGGTATTTTTCGAGTGACCAAGTTTCAAGCAGATGCTTGAGGCGGGCTTTTTTGCGGTCACCTCTGTTGCCGTTCGCCACATAGACGCGAACGAGGTCAGCAGTGACTTTGAGAACCTGCTCCGGTTTGACCAGAACCCCCAGATCGTGCGCGAAAGCTTTGTGGCCGGTGGCCCCGCCAAGTTTGATGCGAAAGTATATCCCCGCAGCGATGCCGGGCTGTCCATCAATCACATTGACCGCACTCACCCCGATGTCATTGGTATCTTCCACTGTGCCTATCAATCCCCCCCCATCAAAGGCGATGTTGAATTTGCGAGGCATGTCATAGAACTCGCGATTATTCAGGATAATCTGACCCATCTGATGGCAGAGGGGCATGGTGTCGAACAATTCGTAGGGATCAATGCCGGCCGTGGGATTGGCGGTTAGATTGCGAATGTTGTCCGCGCCAGAGCCGCGGGAATGCAGGCCAACACTTTGAATGCGTCGAAGGAACTCGGGCGTGTCCTTCGGCTCAATCAGTCGAAGCTGAAAATTAGCTCGGGTGGTGATTTGAACGTAGCCCGTGGTCAGTTCGTCGGCGACTTTTGCAATTTCGCGGAATTGGAAGGTTTTTAACTGACCCCCTGGTATGCGAAGGCGGGCCATGTAGCCTTCCTTGTGTGGGGCGAGGTAAAACAGGCCGTTCCATTTGTAGCGAAAGATATTCTCCTTTTCAGGGGCGCGGTTGGCCAATGCATCCTCAAGAAGCAGTGGATAGGCATCAAGGGGGTGGAGCTCGAATTTGACGCGCTCCTCAAAAATCAGGCTTTCAACATCGCGGGTGGGGGCTGAGGAAACATTTGACGAAGCATCGGGCGCAACGTCAGCAAAGCTCAAGCCACGGTTTTTCAACCCGGCAAACAAGCCATCCAGATAGGCGCGTTGTTCGCTATTGAGCGTCTGGCCGGCGATGGATTCAAAGGGGGAGGGTGCTGTCATGAATGAAAGTCGTTCGGAATTCGCTCAATAGACATCACGCTGATAGCGCTTGGCCTGTTTGAGGGCGGCGACGTAGGCAGTCGCCTCATCGCGTGTTTTGCCGCCGATTCTCCCGATGATCTGATGCAAGGCCTCATCGACGTCCTTGGCCATGCGCTTGGCATCTCCGCAAACGTAAAAATGAGCGCCGCTTTCGAGCCATCGATACAATTCGGCGGCATGTTCCAGCATGCGGGTTTGGACGTAGACTTTTTCTTTTTGATCACGGGAGAAGGCAGTATCGAGCCTGGTAAGGGTGCCGTCCTTTTGCATGGACTCAAGCTCCTCACGGTAAAGAAAATCGCAGGCAGCCTGCTGATCGCCAAAAAAAAGCCAGTTCGGACCTTTGGCGGCCGTGGCGCGTCGTTCCTCAAGGAATGCGCGAAAAGGAGCTACTCCAGTGCCAGGTCCGACCATGATGACGGGGCGGCTGAGATCCTCGGGCAATCTGAACCCGTGTGAGGTCTGAACATACACGGGCACATGGGTCTCGGCTTCGACTCGGTCAGCGAGCCAGGTGGAGCACACTCCGCGACGGGCGCGTCCGAGAGATTCGTAACGCACGGCCGCGATGGTGAGATGCACTTGGCCAGGGTGGGCTTTGGGACTGGAGGAAATGGAGTAAAGCCGGGTTTGCAAACGCCGGAGAGTCGCGACAAAAGCGACGGACGACCATTTTACGGAAGGGTATTGCAGAAGAAAATCAATGATTTCGCGACCATGTAAATACTTATCCAGATCGGCCTTCGATTCGGGTTTAAGGAGTTGGCTCAGCTTTTCATCGCCTGCCCGGGCAGCAAGCTGTTCGAGAAAAGCGGCAGGTGCCTGAGTGATGCTGTATTTGGTGAGGAGGCTGTGACGCAGTGAAGTCTCTTTTCCGTCCGGATCGGGAACGGCTTCTTCCCCATCGCACCCCAGGGCAAGCACGATCTCTTGGACGAGGCCGGGACAATTGGTGGGTATTACCCCCAAGGCGTCTCCCACTTCGTAGGTCAAACCGGATCCTTCCAATGAAATCTCGAAGTGCCGGGTATCCTTGGCGGAACCGGGGGCATTCAAACGGCGATTGGTGATGAGGCGGGCAGGGAAGGGGTTGTTGCGGCCAAAGCCGACTGGTTCGGGCTCCTGGGCTACGGGTGATACGGCGGCTTGGGATGTGGAGCTTGCGCCAGCTGGGACCATGGCTGTCCACAGGCTGGCTATCCATGTCTTGGCAGCGGTCTCATAATCGGTATCACAATCGGTCCGATCCATGACTCGTTTTGCGCCCAATGCGGCGAGACGCTCATCAAATTTTTTACCCGCCCCACAAAAGTCAGCGTAATTCTTATCTCCTAAGGCCAGTACTGAGAACGACAGGTTTTCCAAACGCGGGAGTTCCGGGCTTTGGAGTTGCGCCCAAAGGTTGGTGGCATTGTCCGGGGGTTCGCCATCCCCCCAGGTGCTGGTGACGAGGATCAATTTGGATTCATGGGCCAATTGAGTTGCAGGGCAGGCATTGGCTTCCATGACCTTTGGCTGGAAACCACGCTGGGCCGCCTCTTTGGCCAGGCGCTTGGCAATCCCTTCGGCGGTGCCGGTCTGGCTACCGTAAAGTACCAGCAGGGGTTCCGCAGGAGCGGATTCAGCAACCGCAACGATTTCAGCCGTCCCGGCATCGGAAAAAAATCCAGCCAGATAACCATTTAGCCATGCTCTTTGGTCGGCGGTGAACGGGGCATTATTGGGAATAAAAGGGATGGGCGGCATTTACTCAGTTGCGGTCAATCGGATTTTGTTATGGCATCCTATGGCTGCTAAGCAGGGCAGGTGCCATTTTCGGTGGTACAAGTCCAACAACGCTCGAATTCTGTGGTGGAAAGGGGAATTTGAGGAAACGCGATTGGAATAAATTTCACACATGAAACGCATGAGCGAAACAAGTCATTTACCGAGTGAATGATTTGTTGCCGATTTGCCCTGTTTGTACAAAAAACGCCACGCCTCCCTATTTTTTGCAGGGCTGTACTCTCACGGCGCAATATTTGTAGGAGGGCTGTCTTGAATAAGGATCAACCATTGGATAGGTGAGCCGGTTGGTCTCAGCATAATGCATTGGAAGAAAAACTTGGCCTGGATTTACACACGCCGTGACTACGACGTTGGCTTCGGCCCGTCCGCGGCGTGAAGTGACCTTGGCCTTTTGCCCGGACGAAAGCCCAAGTCTGGCAGCATCTGCCGGATTGATTTCGATGTACAATTCCTTGGGGTAGAGCTGTTGCAGAACGGCCGATTTCGCCGTGCGGGTCTGGGTGTGCCACTGTGCGGAGGTGCCACGCCCGGTGAGTAGAATGAACGGGTAGGCGGCGTCTGGCACCTCGGGTGGAGGTGTGCTTTTGGCGAAGATGAATTTTGCCTTGCCGCCTGGATGATAGAAGCATCCATCTGAAAAAAGCCGACGCTCGGTTTCAAGAAGAGGGGTTCCCTCTGGAAGCGGCCACTGGATGCCTCCGGCATTATCAATCATGCGGTAGTCAGCAATGCCGCTGATGTCGCAGGGTTGGCCTTTTGATATCCGCCCCAAAAGTTGAAGGGTGGCCTCCGGTGAGGTCCATTGTGAGAACATCCCCCCGCAGCCCCAGTGATTGGCGATTAGTTTGAAGATGTTGAAATCCGCCAAGGCAACCCCGGGTGCTCGCGATACTTTTTTGGCGAGACCGAACCTTCGCTCCGAATTAATAAAGGTGCCATCCTTCTCACCCCAGCCTGCGGCAGGCAGAACCAGGTGCGCGGCCTGAGCGGTTTCAGTGGTGTGGTACATGTCCTGCACCACGAGAAAATCAAGTTTCCCCAGGATTTCGATGGCATCATTCTGGTGCATCCATGAATGGGCGGTGTTGGTGGCGATGATCCATAATCCCCGAATTTTCCCAGTTCGGACGGCTTCCAATATCTGGTCGTAGGCAAGACTGTTGACTGTGGGAATGCGCTCCACCGGGATGTTCAGAATCCCCGCCACTTTGGCGCGGTGCTCTTCCTTGGTAAACTCATGGCCACCCAGCAGTCCGGTGGTGTTGCTGAATAATCGAGACCCCATTGCATTGCACTGGCCTGTGATGGAGTTGGCACCTGTGCCCGGCTTTCCAATATTGCCGGTCATTAGCGCCAGGTTGATGATGGCTTGGGCCACGCGGGTTCCTTCATGGCTTTGGTTGACTCCCATGGTCCACCAAAATGAAACGCGCTTTCCCTCGTGGATCAATCGCGCCAACTCCTCCATTCCTTCAACAGGAATGCCGCAGAGTTCTGAAACGGCTGCGGGACTGAATTCTGACAAGTGAGCGGCAAAATCGCTGAAACCCTCCGTAGATTTTTCGAGGAAAGCGGCGTCCACCCAGGATTCGCGCAGAAGAACGTGGGCTATCGCGTAGAAAAATGAGAGGTCGGATTTAGGAAGGATCGGGAAATGATGTGTTGCATTCATTGCGGTCTCGGTCCGGCGCGGATCGATGACCACAATTTTCGGATTGCGACGGTTTCGCAAAACCCTCTGCCACATGATGGGATGGGCAATGCAAAGATTGGCGCCCACCAGAACGATCACATCGGATTCCTCAAAATCAGCATAGGTGTAAGGGGGGGCATCGAAGCCAAAGGACTGCTTGTACGCTGCAACCGCTGTGGCCATGCATTGGCGCGTGTTGCCATCCCCGTGCAACATCCCCATGCCGAATTTTGCCAGGGCACCCAATAGCGCCATTTCCTCAGTCACCATCTGGCCGGTGCTGATGAAGGCTACTGAATCAGCTCCATGGGCTTGTTGGATTTCCTTGAATCGCTTGCAGAAAACGTCAAGAGCCACCGCCCATTCCACGGGTTGCAATTTGCCGCTGGCATCGCGCAGGTATGGGATTGTGGCGCGGTCGTCGGCCTGCAAAGGGGTCAGGGCTTCCCATCCCTTGGGGCAGGCCATGCCAAGGTTCACGGGATAATTGGTGTCGGGTGTCAGGTTGACGGCTGCGCCATCGCGGAGGTGTACGGTCAATCCGCAGCCGGTTGAACAGAATCCGCAGACCGAGGTGGTGGCTCCGTTGGGTGTCAGCTTTTTTGGGACGTGACCAAGGCCGAACTTTGAGGGTTCCAACACCAATTCAGTCGTCAGCTTTCCATCCCAACGGCGGAAGATGTTTGATTTTCGAGAAGGAGCCTTTTTTTCTCGTGTGCTCACCAAGGACCTCCGGGCATTTTATCCGGCGACACAGCCGTAAAAAATAGATACCGCTCAATCAGTTCCGAACCGGTTAGAAGCAAAACAGCCAAAGCTCCGAGGGCAGGGTGGATATTGCCTAAAAGCATCAGAGAAGGAATCACTGCGCCGCCCATTATTAACAGAGCCACTCGTGACCGGTACTGCACTCCAAGAGGTTCGCTTAAAAGACGGGCACTCCGATAGAGCGCGCCACGGTTTTTACCCAGCCAGCGGCGGGTCAGCGACAATTCCCAAATCAGTTTGCCGATGGAGCAAAGCCCGAGGAGGGTTGCCATTGATCGGGTGTGTTCGGGGCTGGCGTTTACTGCCAGGGCTGTGGCGAGCCCCAGCACTAGCATGGTTGAGCTGAATCGTGTGAATGTCAGGATGAATTGCCAGTACGCGCGCCGTGTGTCGTGGTAAAGCATAATGGAGGCGAATGTGCCCGCCAGCCCGGCCATGGCAGCCATCGCCAAAAGGTTTGCCTCGATGATTGGAGGTATGGGCGGGAGAAAGGACAATTTTTTAATAAAAGGAATGGCGGGAACGGTTGCAGCCAGGCCACCGAACATCCCGAACACCATGGCCTCGCGGCTCAGCCACGATTTTTTCCAGCCAAGGAAAATCCTCCATGCCCCCATGGGGCGTCCCAGATGGAACACGCTGGCAAACAGCCCAGTGAGAGTCCATGCCGCTCCAGCCACAGTCAGAAGCCAAATATTTTCGGATTGAGCACCATAAACCAGCGCGGCAGCCACCAGAAAGCAACCTGTTCCGGCCTGAAGAAGCACCAGCATGAAGATCAGCGGCCAGTGGGCATGTTGTGGAGTGAGTGATCCATCATCTCCCGCCACAACTCCGGCTGGCATTGCAGAACGTGTGTGATAGAGGGTTGTGGGCAAGGTATATTCAGGAGCGGGGGAAGTGGGCAGAAAAGAGTTTGCGTCCTGATTTTTGGTGCCGGAGGTTTGATATTGATCGCGAGCAGCCTGCTGATCCACGACCGTGATGCGAATGGCCTCGTTGGGGCAGGATTGTACGCAGGCCGGCGCTTCCGAGGCGGCGAGCCGGTTCGAGCACATGTCGCACTTGCGCACGATGCCGAGACGCTCGGAATACTTGGGTACGTCGTAGGGACATTTCAAGACGCAGTACTGGCAACCGATACACTGGTCATCCAGATGTCGTACGATGCCGGTAGAGGGATCCTTGTCGTAAGCCAGCACCGGGCAACCGTTCATGCAGGCTGGATCCACGCAGTGATGACAGGCCGTTGTGACGGTGCGCTGATAGCCTTCCCCGTTGGTTGTCAGAAGGAGACCGACATTGCGCCAGCTTTCACCCTCGTCGAGTCCATTGAGGCTGTGGCAGGCGGCCACGCATGCCTTGCAGCCAGAACAGGTGTCGAGGTTGACTTCAAAAGCGTACTGCTGGCCGGGTCCAGGAGGATTGGCAGGCAGCAGGTCCCGGTAATATTTTTGCTGCAAAGGCTGGTCCATGTCTCCATGCCGCTGCGAGAATCGTTCGACAGCGGACAGGCTCCTCTGCTCGTCCAAAAGTTGGTCGATTAAGGTTGGCTCCTGAATTTCCGTTTCGGGATTCATCGCTTCAGCGTGGCGGACTTTGGAGTGCGGTGGCAGAGCGCCGAGCGGCGACACCGCTTTTCCTTGGTTGGCCGTTGTAGTCCAAAGTGGTGTCGGCGCTGCGCTCTGCCACCGCACTCCAAAAGGGGTTCGTTCGTCAAAAATTGACGGTCAATTGTAGGTAGAAGAAATTGGCGTCATCGCTGCCGCCAATGTTTTCCAGCGATTGTTTGATGTATTCACCTGCGAAGAAGTGGCCGAAACCGGCTTCCACTGTGGCCTGAGGCGATATGACATACGTGGCGATAAGGTCGATTTCGCTGCCGAGAGAATCAGAGTAACCCGAGTTGATCCCGTACCCTTTTCCTCCTGTGGATGCCACGCCTCCACGTCTTGCGCCTGCGACGTTGTAAAAATTATCATGCGTGTCGGCGAGCCAAAAGAGGTGCCCCTCGGCGAGGAGTGTCAGGCGTGGCAGAGGTTTGATTGAACTGAGGAAGCGCAGGTTGCTCAGATTCTGCCAGGAGGCCATATCCATGAACCCATAAAACTTGTGATTTGTGGGAAATAGATTTTCAAATGTCTCGTGCTTATTGTCATTCGGATTGCTGTCACCCGAACCATAATTGTATTCAATGCCAAGTCGGGGTGTGCCGAATGAATCGGAGAACGTGTAGCCCGCTCCCGCCATTCCTGCGTAGGCGCTGTGCTCAAGGCTTTTACTGGTTGCCGAATCATTAAAGTGGCCGAATTGGTAGGCTCCTTCGTAGTAGTAATCCCACTTGCCCAAGTCGCCGGGGGTGGATTTTCCACGGGCACCGATGGTGTAGATATCACGCGGCCCTGCCAGAGGAACAAGCACGGTTCCCTGTGATGCAAAGGCTTTGGGCGAGTCGGCGCCGGCGTTGCGGGCCAGAAAATAGAATTCCGAGGTCTGATGAGGGATTTTCTTGGTGGTGGCGTAGGCCCCCGAAAAATAGTCGTAGTCGTTGACTGTGTTTAGCACGTTGTCCCTGGGAACAACGAGTCGGGTGCCGAAGAAATCTGCGGCAAACCATGAATTCTGCCACCGCGCTTTCGCACCTTCGAAGGTCCGTTGGAGGTTGTTCCAGGCAAAGGATCCGATCAACCGTTCATCGCCATAGCTCAATTCCTGGCGGCCCACTTTGAGGGAGAGGGGAAACTCTTTATGGTTACCCACTGTGACATAGGCCTGGTGTAAATCGAGTTGATCCTCCTCTGGGCTGCCGTGTTTTGATGTTTGGGTTGGGCGGCGCTCGTCGCCGGATTGGTCGGAATGACGAGCTTCAACCATCGCATTCCACCACTCAGCAGTGTAGCCAATGCGGGGTTTGATCCGGTACAAAAGGTAGGCATTGTCCACATCAGCACCGTCCTTGCGGAAGTCCATGGATGCCGCTCCATTACCAACGATTCCATAGTTGTCTTTTACTTCGTACCTCAGGCGAACTTGGGCTCCAATATCCCAGGCCGCGTTGTAGGGGTCCTGCGTCCTCATGTAGTCGTTGAGGTAGCCTGGGCTGGGCCGCGCCGCCGCTGTTGGGGAGTAATCGCCCGCTGTGGCGGAGGCGGTCATGGAAACCAATGTGGTGAGGATGGCGGTGGTGGTGAGCCGTGATGGTGTTTTCATTGGGCAGTTGGCAAAACCGAGGTGCTTGTCGTTGGTGGAATGTTTAGGTTTGTTGACGTGCTTTGATGAGGAAAGTTTGGAGAGATTGAAAGCCCAGCCTGTAACCTGAGCAAACTTCCAACAAACGCATAAATTGTGGCCGCAGGGTGTGGCGTCAGACGTGTCCTCTCTGGTGTGCATGATTCGGAATCATTCATGCGTGGAAAGATTGGCTTTCGACATCAAGTCCATATTTTTATATTGGTTCCATTTTGACTCAACCTTTTTTGGCTCAGAACAGATGATGGTTGGCAAATTCGGTTGAATCATGTGTTCACTGGCAGTTCCATGCGTGAAACAGGGACGGGTGTCTGACCGACGCCAGAATTGTTGGACCCTTCAGCATGGCTATGTTTTTGCTTTTTGTGGGCATGCACTTCCAGGAATTCGATCAGGTGCTCGCGCAATTTGTAATAATCAGGGTGTTCCATGACCGCTTTACGTTCGCGAGGACGTGGAAAATTAACTTCGAGAATGTCCCCAACCTCGGCCTCCGGACCATTGGTCATCATCACAATGCGGTCCGAAAGGAACAATGCCTCATCCACATCGTGCGTCACCATGAGTGCGGTTTTTTTATCACGGCGCCATAGTTCGATCAGCACCTGCTGCAGCTCAAACCGAGTGAGAGAATCCAGCATGCCAAACGGCTCATCAAGCAGCAGCATCTTCGGCGACAGCGCGAAGGCCCGGGCGATACCCACCCGTTGTCTCATCCCCTGTGAAAGTTCCGACGGACGTTTTTGCATGCTCTCGGAAAGTCCCACCACCGAGAGGTAAAATTCAACGATTTGGTGCCGCTCCTCTTTGCTGGCTGTATAAAATACCTGATCCACCCCGAGCATTACATTCTCGTATGCGGTCAGCCATGGGAGGAGGCAGGGTGATTGAAAGACCACTCCCCGGTCAGGCCCCGGTCCCACCAGTTCCTTGCCTGCAAGGATGATGCCTCCTGAAGTCACGTTGGTTAGCCCGGCCACCATGGAGAGTACAGTGCTTTTTCCGCAGCCTGAGTGGCCAATCAGAGTCACGAATTCACCCTTTTTAATCGAAAGATCAAAATTCTTGACCACGATTGCCGGTCCTTTAGGGCTCGGATAGACCTTTCCCACTTTGGATAAAATCAGGTAATCGCTCATGAGCCTAGCTCCACGGTTTCTTTTTTGATTTCACTGCGCCGGATCGGGCTGCGTCGCGGGGAGAGGACATTTCTTGGAACAGAGAGATCTTCGGGTTCTATGTCCGGAAGCATTAGTTTGCGCGTCACAGCCGTTTTGGGGCGGCCTCCTGCCCCCAACAGATAGTCGATGACTTCGCGGCGGATTTCCTTGTAGCGCGGATCGTGGTTAATGGCTCGGCGGTCTCGCGGGCGTGGGATATCCACCATGATGCTGGGCCCCAGCGTGGCGGAGGGGCCGGCACTGAGCGGGATGATCCGATCGGCGAGAAGGATTCCCTCATCAACATCATTGGTGATGAGAATGACTGTTTTCTTGTCCTGTTGCCAGATTCGGTTGATCTCTTCCTGAAGTGTGGCGCGTGTGAGCGCATCGAGCGCCCCCAAGGGCTCATCCAGCAGAAGGATTTGGGGATTCATGGAGAGTGCGCGAGCCACCGACACGCGCTGCCGCATGCCCCCGGACAATTCGGACGGACGCTTGTCCCTCGCCGGGGTGAGGCTGACCATGGCTATGTAAGTCTCGGTGTGCTGTTGCTTTTTGGCAGGAGCCCAATTGGGGAAAACCTGATCCACCGCAAGGTAGATGTTTTCATACACGGTCAGCCATGGCAGCAGTGAATAGTTTTGAAAGACTATCCCACGGTCCGGGCCCGGTTCCGTGATTTCCAAATCATTCAGAGTAACCGAGCCGGAATCAGGACGGGAGAGGCCGGCGATCATGGAGATCAGGGTGGTTTTTCCGGCTCCGGAATATCCTACGATGGCCACAAACTCCCCCTTCTCCATTTGAAGGTTGATGTCACGTAGAATTTCCATGCGACCCGAGCCGGAACCGAATCCCTTATTGACCCCTTTGAGTTGGAGAAATGGCATAGTGTGCTGTATGAAGCTCAGGCGACCTTGAAACGTTTCTCAACCACACTCATCAAACGATCGAGGATGAATCCAACAATACCGATGGTGAGAATACAGAGGATGATGTGCTCGTAAACAAGCGCGTTATACTCCTGCCAGAGGAATCCGCCGATGCCAGGACGGCCTGTTAGCATTTCAGCTGCAACAATGACCAGCCAGGCGATGCCGAGGCTTAACCTGAAGCCAGTGAACATATAGGGCATGGTGGCGGGGATGAGTACCTTAAATAACGTTTTGGTGCGTGAGAGTTTAAGTACTTTTGCCACATTTAAAAAATCCTGCGGCACGGCTCTTACTCCCACTGCGGTGTTGAGAACGGTGGGCCACATTGAACAGACGGCAATAGTGAAAAGCGCGGCCATTTCAGATACACCGCTCTTTGCACCGGCGAACAACACCATACCCAATGGAAGCCAAGCAAGGGGCGATACGGGTCGTAAGACCTGAATGATCGGATCAAATGCCTTGGTGAAGACCTTGGACAGTCCCAGCATGAAACCTAGCGGTGTTCCAAGGATTAGCGCGATGGCATATCCCTTGGCCACCAGCACTAGAGAATACCAAGTGAACCGCAGGATTCCCTGATCCATTTCACCGCGTTTCTCAAATGGCTGCTGCAAGTAGGGTTTGCTTGACTCCCATGTCTTCCCTGGTGAAGGCAGTTCCTTGCTGATGGTGCTGCTGGTGATCATCCAGAGAACCAAAACCGCAACAACGCCGATCATCGGAAGGACCAGCCAATCGAGTTTGAATCCGTTTTTCATTAGGCTTTGAGATTGTGGACAGCGAACCCTTTCGCGTAAGCTTCGGGATTGGAGGGATCGTACTTCACTCCATCGAAGAGTGTTTCGGCACTGACATCGGAACCACCATGCGCATAACCGATCTCTTTCATGGCTTCCTCGTAGATGTCTGGGCGCATCACTTTTTTGGCTATTCCCTCGTAATCAACTGTGCCGTCCACCATTCCCCAGCGGCGGTACTGCGACAGGAACCATTTGGCGTATTTTAGCTGCGGGTAATTGCAGTTCCGATTGGAGAAGATCATGTAATTGGGATCCTGCTTGGTGCGGCCGTCCCCGTAGCTCATCTCGCCTTTAAGTCGCCCGAGAATTGTTTCCGAAGCACAGTTAATATAGGTGGGTTTGGAAACCACTTGTGAAAGCTCGCCTCGGTTCTCCATCGTATCCAGCCAAACGCTAGCTTCATGCAACGCTTTCAGAATGGCTTTAACGGTTTTGGGGTTCTTGTCGGCAAACTCCGCCAAAAACGCGCAAACCTTCTCGGGGTGATCCTTCCAGATATCTTGTGTTCCCAAGGAGGTGTAGCCGATGTTGTCCACCACCGCCCGCGCATTCCATGGTTCACCCACACAGAACCCGTCCATCTTTCCCACCTTCATGTTTGCGATCATTTGAGGAGGCGGGATGGTAATGAGTGAGATATCCTTGTCCGGATTGATGCCGCCCGCAGCAAGGTAGTAGCGCATCCACATGGCGTGTGTCCCTGTGGGAAATGTCATCGCAAATGTCAATGGTTCTCCCAGGCTTTTGGCTTTGTCCACCAAGGGTTTGAGCGCCTTGGGATCATCCGCCACCTTACCCTTGAACGAGTTTTTTAGGGTGATGGCCTGACCGTTGCGATTCAAAATCCAAGGAATGATCATTGGCTTTTTGGCCGACCCGCCAATTCCCATCGTCGATGCCAGCGGCATGCCCAACAACATGTGGGTTCCTTGTATGTCGCCACTGGAGAGTGAATCCCTGATTGCGGCCCAGTTGGCTCCTTTTGAAACAACCGATTCCAAACCGAACTTCTTAAAAAGCCCTTTTTCATGCGCCATCACGATGGGTGAACAATCTGTCAGGGCGATCATGCCGAACCGGACCGTCTTGGTTTCGGGGCTGTCATCCGCGTAGACGCTTCCGATCCATCCTTTGGGAAGCCCAGCTAATACTGTGGCGGCTCCAACCACTCGTGAAGCGTTCCGCAGAAAGCCTCGGCGTGTGAGTTTTGAGTCAATCATCTTCGGATGCATCTTTTTGATCATGTTGAGGAGCAAATTAAATTTATGGATTGTTCCGCTCTGTCGGCACCTCGTAAGCGAGCAGCGTGCCAAACATGAAAAACTCTCTGGCTCGCCTTTTGCTGCAACGAATCACTGGACAGAATGAAGCATGTTCATAAATGAATAATCCAATCGATAGCCGTCAGCTTAAGGCCTTTGCCGCCCTTGCCCGTCTGGGAAGTTTTACCGTTGCTGCAAAGGAACTATTTTTATCTCAATCCGCCGTCAGCCATTCCATGAGGGCGTTGGAGGAAGATATTGGCTGTCGTCTTTTTGACAGAGTGGGCAAAAAGGTTTTTTTAACGCAGGCAGGTGAACAATTGCAGATTCATGCTGAAAAAGTCTTGAAAGAAATGAACACAGCCCGCGCTTCGCTTCTTCAACTAGGCAAATGGGGCAAGAGTCGGCTGCGGGTTGGCGCCAGTACCACCGCTTGTCAGCACATCATTCCTGCGGTGTTGTTGGAATTCAAAAGGCACTATCCGGATTGCACGCTGACTATTGAACCGGGCGACAGTCACCAGATGGTGGAAGGCGTCATGGAAAATCGCATTGATCTCGCCATTGGCTTGGAGCCACGCACCGAACAGCCGCTGGACTTCCATCCTCTTTTTGAGGATGAGCTTTGCTTTATTGTGGGCCGACAACATCCTTGGGCAGCTCACGGACGTCCGGTGCGTGAACAAATTCCGCGGCAGAATTACATTCTCTACGATCGAAACAGCATCACTTTCCACCTAATTGAGCAATACTTCAGGGAGGAAAATATGGTGCTCAACACATTCATTGAGCTCGGCAGCATGGAGGCCATCAAGGAGCTTGTCCGAGTGAATATCGGAATCAGCATCGTCGCGCCATGGATTGCCCGTGATGAAATCCAGAACGGGTCTTTGCTGCCTATTTCATTGGGGCGCCGCAAACTCCGTCGTCGCTGGGGCATTCTGCATTTCAAGGAGCGGAGACTCGGAATGGCAGAGGAAACGTTTCTTGCAACCTGCCGCCAGGTGACCGCGCGGCTGATGGAGCCGGTGGAAGGCGTTTTGGCGGAGGTCGCCCAAGGCTGAGCCTGCGACAATGTTGCGATGACTGCTCTAACTGGGGCAGTATAGGTTCATGAACAATTGTTCCGCAGAAGCCAGCAGAGTTGCCGAGACTTTGGGAATTCCGAATGCACGGAGACACATCTTTCTTTGTGCAGATCAGACCGAGGCAAAATGTTGTTCCAAGGAGGTAGGGCTTGAATCATGGAATTTTCTCAAGCACCGGCTCAAGGAATTGGGCCTCGCAGACGGTCCGGCCCCAATTTTAAGGACGAAAGCCAATTGTCTCCGGGTTTGCGTGCAAGGCCCCATCGCTGTGGTGTACCCGGAGGGTGTCTGGTACCACTCCTGCACCCCTTTGGTGTTGGAACGCATCATTCAGGAGCACCTTATTGGCGGACGTGTGCTTGAAGAATTTGCCTTCTCCATCAACAAACTGTCCTCATGAGTGGTCACAGCTCGGGCGCGGATGTGTTCGACCTTGGGAGCACCGGCATCCATGGCGGTTGCGGTTCCTCCTCGGCGCGCAGCATTCAACCAATACCGATTACCGCTGCAGGCTGCGGATTAATGATTTCATCCAGAGTCACGGCGCGATGGGTTTTGGCGCTTAGGTACGCGGCTTCCACCAAGGCCATGGTTTTAAGGTTGTCTCGACCGTTCAACGTTGGGGGAGTGCCGTTCTCCAGTGCCACCAGAAGATCGCCCATCGTTCCGGCGAATGCGTCAGGGAACCAGCTGGCCGACCAGCGCGGCTCGTGGAAACCTGTGTCTCCTTTGCGCGCCCATTTCATTGTGCTGGGAGTAGTATGCGGATCCTTACACCACCCTATATCACCCATGGCAAGGCCATCCATGCCCTCAATGCGCCATTGAATGCGCATGTCGGAGGGGCAGCCCTCTTTAGCGGGACCTGTCCAAGTGTCATCCAGAACGACCGCTCTGAGGCCGCTGGCGTATTCCAAAATGTATGCGCAAATCCCGTCGGTGTGGGGGAAGGAGGTTCGAGGATCGGTCCTCACGCTGCAATAAATTCGCTCGGGATCCCCAAACCAGCAGCGCAACGTGTCCATGTGGTGGATGGACATAATGCGCAGAGTGACCCACCCCAATTCCTTTTGCCAGGGCATCCAATGGGGCACGCCGCGCATGTCGATGCTGGCCACCACCGGTTCACCGAGTTGACACTCGCGCAGGAGCCGGGTGGCTGCGAAGACTGAAGGATCAAAGCGCATGTTTTGGTTCACCGCCAGAACTATGCCTGCGTCCTCGCACGCGTCGACCAATCGAACCGCCTCGGCGTAATCAACACCCAGCGGTTTTTGCGCGAGTATGCCGCGCACCGTTTTTCGTGCGCACGCGGCCATAATTATATCAGCCTGGGCTGCGGGCGGAACAGCCACATCCAAAACCTCAATCGAAGCATCGTCCAAAAGGGATTCGACATCCTTGTGGACTGTCGCAATACCGTGTCTTTGGGCTGCTTCAGCCGCGCGGACTCTGGTGCGTGAAGCAATCGCCACCGGGTTGAAACCGGCTTTGACATACGCCGGCAAATGGCAATCACTCACGATGAAGCCGCTGCCGATCTCGCCGATGCGGGCGTTTCTCAGTCGAGGCATTGGCGGGTCGTAGTCAAGGTTCATGGGCGGATAGGGAGTTGGTATAAGGCGGCCTCCCGGTGGTTGCGCATCAGGACGAATTCGCCTGCCACGGCGGGAGGATTCCAGGATTTATCGCCGAAGACTTTGAGCTTGGCCATTTCACGCCAGGCTTCAGGAGAGGGAATAACCAGTACAAGATCACCTGTCTCTGATGTGATGAGCAAACGATCCTTTAGCAACAGCATCTGGCCGTGACCATATCGTCCATCCTTCCAGCGGCGCTGGCCGTTGGCGGGATCCAGGCAAACCATGATGCCATCATCCAAACCGTAGATCGAACCATCGTAGTTTATGATGTTGGCAAATTTGGATTTGAGTTGGTTGGTTTTCCAAACGCTTCGGACTTTCCACAAACCTGCTTCTTGAGTTAGTTCGAGAAGCTCAGCTCCAGCTCCATAGCCTGAGCTCAGCAGGATTTTGGCTTCTCCGAGCGAGACCGGCAGGGTCACTTTGGGGTATTGCCCCTGCCATGGATGTCTCCACAGGACAGCTCCGTTGGTTGGGTTATGAGCAGTCATCTCATTATTGTTGAACATGAGGATCTGCCCTTGACCCAAGATCTTGAGCAGAGTGGGAGATCCGTAACTCATTTCATCATCTCCTCCGCTCCAGCGCAGCGCCCCGGTTTGCGTGTCGAACGCCTGTAACGATTTGCCGTTTCGCGCTCCCGTCGGAACAACCACAAGGTCGTCGACCACCAACGGCGCACCTGTTTGTCCCCAATCAGGCAGCTTGGCAACCCCACTATCTTTCAGCACATCGTGCGACCAAAGGGGTTTGCCATCGCTGAGGTGCGTGGCTGACAAAACACCCGATCCACCAAACGCATACACGACGTTTCCCACCACCGTTGGGGTGGCGCGCGGACCTTCTCCACCTATGGTTGTATTGTATTTCGCCGCGTATGAATTAGTCCAAAGCGGCTGGCCGTCCATTAGCTCGTAGGCGGTCACAGCTTCCATTTCCCCAAACTGTTCCATCGTAACCGCGTACCGTCCTGCGATGGCAAAACCGCACCACGACGGCGCAATAGGTCTGCGCCAAATCTCTTTCGGAGGCGAAGCTTTCCAATCATCCAACACGGTTGGTCCGGATAGAATTCCGTCCCGGCCTGGTCCAAGGTATTGAGGAAACCAAAATCGATTGGTGGGGTTGGGCATTCCAGGCGTTTTTGCGTTTGACCCCAGTCCCGCAGGACGAACTCCAGCCGTTTTCCATCGCGGCTCCCAGATCGGCACAAAATCGCCACTGACTTCGCGTAGTCGGAACAATGCCAAAAACCCTCCCAGTAACGCGGCAAGGAGGCCAATACTCGCGAACCGCCGTCGCCATGGCAAGCGGGAGAAGGCAACCAACCAGAGAAAAGCAAGAACGCAGCTCGCCAGAATTAGCGCGCCCGTTTTCATGATCTTAACTTGGCGATCCAATTCGACATTTTGCCAAATCAGGATCCAAAGAGTGAGATCGAGCAGGAGAATCAGTATCAGCGGCCAGAAGCGGGCGCGATGCGCGCGGGGAGGTGGATACGTTTGGTCTAAATCGGCCATGGGCGTAAATTACTCAGATGACGGGGAAGCGCAACAACGCAAGAGGCGGTTGACAGGAGGCCTTGTTCGGTACTTTATGTGAGACATGACTTCCAAGACGATTTCGCGGCGTAAATTTGTGGCCTCGGCCGCTTTCGCAGCAGTTGGGGCCGCCTCCGTGCTAACCGCCCGCGCCGTAGTTATCAAACCCTTGATAGGCTCACAACTTTACGGATGGGGGCAGTATTACCAACGGGACAAGCAGGATTTTGGAGCACATCTTGGGGAGATATATTCCGCGCTGCGCGATTCCGGTTATGACTATGCCGAGGGCTCATTGGATGTGGGAATGCCCGGTGCCAATCATGAGATGGCAGAGCAGATGAAAGCGCGGGGTCTTAAGCCTGTTAGCCTTTACAGCGGAGGTCATCTACATGAGGCAGCATCCGTCAAAAACGTTGAATCCATCGTTACGGCTGCGAAGGTGGCCGCCCAAAGTGGCTTTACCATACTCAATCTAAACCCAGATCCAATCGGGCGCGAGAAGACGGATGCGGAACTGGAAACTCAGGCAAAAAGTTTGGATTTGCTTGGGAGCGAATTGAGCAAGATCGGCATGAAATTCGGCGTCCACAACCATACACCTGAGATGGTTAATGGCGGACGTGAATATCACTCCAACTTTAAGCGAACATCTTCAGCCTCAGTGGGTTTTTGCTACGATGTTCACTGGGTCTTTCGCGGTGGGGTCAAGCCGGATGCAGCCTTGAAGGACTACGGCTCCCGCATTGTCTCTTGGCATCTCCGCCAAAGTCGTGAGGGAATCTGGTGGGAAGACCTCGACACCGGCGATGTCGATTATACGGCAATCGCCCGAACCGCGCGCGAACGTGGATACCCTCCATATTACACCGTCGAACTGGCCTTGGAAAACGGGACCAAGATCACCCGTTCCGCAGTCGAGAATCACAAGCGAAGTTTGGAGTTTGTGCGCAGGGTGCTGGTCTGATGAGAATTCGGAATCCGCTCACTTCACGATTCTCAGAGCAATGTCCTCCGAGTAATTCGGGGAAGTCAAACTGGCAGGTCCACCAGCATGTTCCAGCTTTGCCGCTTTCTCGATGTGCCCGGTGACAGGGTCCAACCATTCCATCTCGTAATCACCCTTCGGCAGTTCGAGAATCAGAGTCACCTGCTTTCCGCCAAAAAGATAAATGGCGTATTGTTTGCCTTGTTCGACGAGTGCATAGGGCTTGGCTTCCGCAGGAAGTCCGCCCTTGATCATCGAAATGTCGGGTTTCATTCGGACGAAGTCGAAACGGTTGATGAAATCCCGCAGGAACCTCATCTGCGAGCGATATACTGGGTTGCCTCCGCCCGGCTGCTTGCTTGGATAAACGAAATCCCCTCGTTCATGTCCGGCGACAAAGGAATAATCGAGGTTGTTGAATAGGGCGCCCCCGGCCAAAATAAACTGCCATCCCTCCATGCGGTAATGGGTATCGTTGGTTCCCTTAAATCCGGTCTCATTCTCACCAATCACCTTGTTCAAACCGTAGTTCATCCCAACAGTCTCGGGAGGCGAGGCATAGTGGAAATTAAAAATTGAGATAAGGGGATTCGGGTTTTCCGCCTTGGCTTTGTCGTTGGCGATGTTCTGCGAGATGAGATGCTTGTGGCTAAAGTCTTTCTCAGTCTTCGCAATCGTTTGGGAAATGTGCTGCTGCCAATCCAAAGTAACTCCCCCGAAGTACGGTTCGTTGCAAATCTCGTAGTACAGGTTGTCGAAATCCTTCAGCTCCGCGACGATTTTTCTCACCATCGAATCCTGCACCTCAAGCAGCCCGCCGTTCCGATCCAGGGTATAAACATTGGTGCGGGCCAATGCGCCAATTCCATTCACATTATTCCCGGCATTCATGGGACTTAGCGCCCAGATGTTCTCTTCGTAAAACGGGGTGAAGAAGTTAAGTTCCACGATAATTCCTCGTGACCTGGCCGCCGCCATAAAATCTTTGAGCCGCGTAAAGAAGGATTCGTCCCACTTCGAAAGATCAAATTTATTTCCGCCGTTTGCGTACTCCGGAGTGTCACTGCGCGCCCAAGGACAAATGAACCTTTCAGGTTTTGGGGCCAAGGTGTTGTGGTCGATGTTGAATGCGCCAAGTGGTTCGACGTAAGCCCCGGGGAATAGTCGCGTTATGTTGAGGCCGTCGGCCTTGAGTGTATCCAGATACACCTCGTAATTGAAATCCAGATTCAACACTGCCCCATAATGTTCCCCTGAGGTGATCAGGATTAAGGGCTTTCCTTGAAAGATAAAATAGTGCGGATTGTCAGGGTGAAGGGCCAGGGGCGCGGACACCGCGTTGTGAGGCTTGAAAAAAATTGCGAGCAATACCACGAACCAGGCGAATTGAGTGGTCATGCCGGACGTTGTCCTGCCCTTTCGCCGAAGTCAAACAACTCTCCAAAGAGAAGACGGACACGTCCACGCCTGGGGACGTGCCGACATGATCCGGACGACGTCCGGTGGACGCAAAACCGTTCAGTGCCAGCAAGTGGTCGTTCCAAACTGGAACCTCTGCGCGAGCCAGCGGATACGGATTGTGAAACACCGCACCGCGCCAGAGTCGGCCGCCCGAGGATGCATACAGCCGGTACCTCTCGATCAAAAAGAATTCCAATGATTCAGGGGCGGATTCAGGCAGCTCAACAGTGGGAACATATTCAAAAGAGCACCCTGCGCTATCAGCTGGCTCATCCAAACGCAGGGAATCGTAGCGGATGGCACCCGTGGCGGTCCGACTCGATTTCATCCTGGCGCGTTCGTAAGGAAGATAAAAAAACGGCGGGCCACCTCCACTGCTAGCCGCTGATTCGCCTCCAACGAGTAAAACCATACTCCCGGCACTCCGGAGCGGTCATGAACGTAGGTCCGCAGATTCATCTCCATGAAGTTGGAAATGCCGGGCAGGGCGGGCAGAAAGCGGGGACGGATATTTCGCATGAAGAACGGAACGATTCCCAAATACGCCTTGCCCCTAAATGTATCCACAAACAATCCAGCCGGCAGCGTCGACTGAAGCGCCTCGAGCGGGTACTCCCAGTGCAAGAACAGCAGGTCAGTCCACCTTTGGTGCATCACAGGCTTTTGCGCAGGCGGAATTCGCGCGGCCAGACGTTGCGACTCATCAGGAGCTTTTGGCATTGTTCCGGTGAATATCTTCACACTCAATCCTAGTCGAAATATTGAGCGCCAACAAACGATCATCGATGGCCCAATGCCGTCGAATTGAAGTTGCCAGCATGTTTATCCAGTACAGAATGTTCCAGCCCCATGGAAATACCACTTAAGCCACGCAGCGCGCCTGGATCATCGATCTGGCTCTGCTTAGCGCACCGGGCCGCAAGGCACGGACTAGGGTTTCTATTCGCTGCATTCCTTTCGATTTACAACACCTCGATGGCCGCACCGGACTTCGCGCGTGATGTCCGTCCGGTCTTGGAGCGCAGTTGCTTCGGCTGTCACGGTCCGGACAAACAGAAAAGCAACTACCGCCTCGATGTACGGGATATTGCGCTTAAGGGCGGAGATATTGGCAAAACACCCATAATTCCCCACAACGCCCAGGCCAGCCCCATAATCCGCTACGTTAGCGGTGGGGATGAGGAGGTGGTGATGCCTCCCCAAAAGAGCGACGCGCCCAGACTGACTGCCGTCGAAGTTCAAATGCTTCGAGATTGGATCAATGCCGGTCCGTCCTGGCCTGACGCTTTTTCCGGATCGCCAGCAAACTCCAAACCTCATTGGTCTCTGGGCTCTTTGGCGCGTCCCGCTCCGCCCCTGAAAAAAGGTAACCCCATTGATGGTTTTATCCTCGCCAAACTTGCCGAGAAGCAGCTTCGTCCCTCCCCTGAGGCGGATCGCCGCTCGCTCATCCGGCGCGTCTCTTACGACCTCACTGGATTGCCTCCCACGCCAGAGGAAACCGCCGCGTTCGTCAAGGACACGGATCGTCATGCCTACGATAAGCTTGTTAGCCGACTTTTGGATTCGCCCCGTTACGGCGAATGCTGGGCCCGTCATTGGCTCGACACCATTCATTTCGCTGATTCACACGGATATGAGCACGACATTGGTCGCGATAACGCCTGGCGATTCCGCGATTACGTCATCCAAGCATTTAACCAGGACACTCCCTGGCCGCGTTTTATTAGAGAACAGCTTGCTGCGGACGTCTTCTATCCGGATCAACCCAAGCTCATCCCGGCATTGGGTTATTTGGGTGCGGGCACATTTGATCTTAGCACTTACATCACCGGGCCGGTCACCTTTGTTTACCTGGACCGTGATGACATGGTGACGCAGACCATGTCCGCTTTTGTCAGCACCACCGCGAACTGCGCGCGCTGTCATGCCCACAAGTTCGACCCCATTCCACAGGAGGATTATTACGCCCTGCAGGCGGTGTTCTCCGGAGTGCTCAAGGGCGATATATACTACGATGAGGACCCAGCCGTCAAAAGCGAGCGGCTCCGTTGGCAATCATTGCTTGCCGCAGTGGACAGAAAGGACACCGCCGTTCTTCTTTCGTCCAATAACATGCCACTCGTGGAAGCGTGGCTTTCCAAGCAGGTTGAAGGAGTGGTTTGGCGGCCGCTGGAGGTCAAATTTTTTCTCTCTGCCGAAGGAGCAACACTCACTCGCATGACCAACGGAGGGATTCTTTCAGGCGGAACGCGTCCTGACAAAGACACCTACACCATTACCGGCACCACCGAGTTGACTAATCTAACCGCACTGCGACTTGATCTTCTCGACCACGATTCCCTGCCCATGCGCGGTCCCGGCCGAAATGAAAATGGGAATTTGCATCTGTCCGAAATTGAACTGCGCGTTTTTAAGGGCGAGAGCACCAACTCACAAAGTGTGAAATTTCAGCGCGCCACTGCTGATTTTAATCAGGAGGGCTGGGGGGTCCAACGTGCGATCGATGGCGATCTCAAAACCGCGTGGGGCATCCACCCCTCGGTGGGGAAATCGCATCGCGCGGTGTTTGAGCTCGCCAATCCGCTGGCGATTAAGCCCGGCGCACGTCTTGCCGTTGCACTTAAGCAAGCTCACGGCGGAGGCCACATCATCGGCGCGTTTGCCCTGCATGTGACATCAGCCAACACCAATCTCACCAGCGTGGTCCCATTGGAAGTGGAGGCTGTTCTTGCCGTTCCGCCTGCCGAACGCACTGAGGCAAATCGTGTGGTCCTGGCCGCGTATGCCCTACGGGTCGCTGCGAATGAAGCACTGGCCAAACTGCCGGTTCAATCCATTGTTTACGCGGCTTCGTCCGCTGTCGTTATCCCTGACGCCACTGCCTCAGGACTCGCCAGCTCGATTCCCGAACCCAAAGTGGTGAATCTTTTGCACCGGGGCGATTTTGACAAACCGCGCGCCGTCGTGGAACCGGGCGCGCTCTCCGCTCTCACTCATCTGTCTGCTCGTTTCGATCTGAAGAACCCCAAGAACGAAGGTTCACGCCGTGCCGCTCTTGCCGACTGGCTGGCCCATCGGGATAACGTGCTCACTTGGCGCAGTATTGTGAATCGTGTCTGGCACTATCACTTTGGCCGCGGTCTATGCGATACCCCAAGCGACTTTGGTCAAATGGGCGGCACCCCTTCGCATCCTGAATTGATCGACTGGCTCGCTGTTTGGTTCCGTGATGACGCCAAGGGTTCGCTAAAAGAGTTGCACCGGCTGATCGTGACCAGCGCCACTTATCGACAATCTTCGGAGTACCGCGAGGGGAATGCGCAACGCGATGGTGACAATCGCTTGCTCTGGCGGCAGAACCGCCATCGCCTCGACGCGGATGCTTTCCGCGATTTCATTCTTTCAGCCTCCGGCGCGCTTGATCTCAAGATGGGCGGTCCGGCCCTCAAGCATTTCACCCAGGGGCCTGGGCCTCAACTCACCCCGGCGCTTGATTATAAGGCCTTTGACTGGTCTCAGCCCGGTGCGGGCCGCCGCAGTATTTATCGTTATGTCTGGCGCGGCATGGCCGATCCGTTTATGGAGGCGCTTGATTTCCCGGATCTCGGGCTGCTTTCGCCTGTGCGCGGTTTCTCTGCGTCCTCGCTGCAAGCACTCACGCTTTACAATAATGACTTTGTCCTTCACAGCAGCGAAGTGCTGGCCAAGCGTGCGGAGAGAGAAGCCAAAACCCTCGATTCCCAAGTCAATCGTGCCGTTCAACTCCTTTGGCTGCGTCAACCCACAGCCAGCGAACATCGCCAATTTAACGCCTTTGCCCGAAGCGAGAGCCTGTCTTCACTCTGCCGACTCCTACTTAACAGTAACGAATTTCTTTTTGTGGAATGAACAAGCCGTACCGCCTTCTTAGCTCGCTCTTTTTTCTTTGGATTCTCATGACCACCCAGCTGAGTGGTGTCGAGGTCTCCCTGGTAAAGCATCGGTTTCTCTGTGCCGATTATGTCGGCAACAAAGTGGCTATCATCACCACCGACGGAACCGTGGAATGGGAATTCCCCGCCACATCCCCTCAGGATTGCTGGCTTTTGAGCAATGGGAACGTCCTTTTCTGCGAGCAAGGGGGTGCCAAGGAAGTCTCCCGCAACAAGGAGATTGTTTGGAGATACGATGCGCCGCCAACCGCGCAGTGCCACTCATGCCAGCCCTTGCCGGATGGCCGTGTGTTGGTGGCGGAGTGTTCATTGGGGCGCATCGTAGAGGTGGATCGTGACGGTAAGATCGCCAAGGAAATTAGAATTGCATCCGCTGCGAAAAATCTCTCACACCAGTTTCGCGGCACACGCAAAACCGCCGACGGCCATTACTGGGTCTGCCTTATGGACGAACAAAAAGTCGTCGAGATCTCTCCGGAAGGCGGCATGCTCAAAGAAATTCCGGTGCAGGGCTTTCCCCATGAAGCCATCAAATTGCCCAACGGGAATCTGCTGATCACACTTGGAATGGCCAAGCGCGTGATCGAACTTGATCAACAGCTAAAGGTCGTTTGGCAGATAGGGGAAAACGAACTGCCTGGCAATCCGTTGCGCCTCCCCGCCGCCTGCCAGCGACTGCCCAATGGAAACACGATCATCGGCAATTATCTCGGCGGCGGATTTTTGGGTAAACAACCGCAAGCCTTTGAGGTGACTCGCGATAAAAAAGTGGTCTGGGAATTTACCGACCATGCGCAGTTCAAAACCGTTAATCAGATTCAAGTGCTCGACACATTGATCGACCCCACCCAGGGAGGGCTGCTCCGCTGACCACCCCATGAACACCAGCACATCACCTTCCATCTCTCGTCGTCACTTTTTAGGGACCTTAGGCGGCGGGTTTGGCGGCATGGCCTTGGTGCAACTCATGTCGCGCGATGCCTCGGCGGTGGTGACGCCTCACCTTCCAGCCAAGGTCAAACGCATCATTCAACTGTTCATGACCGGCGGCGCGAGCCCCATGGACACTTATGATTACAAACCTGTCCTTGAAAAACTCCACGGACAAATGCTCGGGCCCAAGGAGAAGCCCGAAGGTTTTACGGCTGCGGTTGGGGCAATGATGAAGAGCCCCTTTGAATTTGCCCGGCATGGCCAAAGCGGGCGATGGGTCAGCAATGTGTTTCCCGAACAGGCCAAGCTCGTCGATGAAATGGCCTTCCTCATGGCCATGACCACCAAGACCAATGTCCACGGTCCTGGCACCTACATGATGAACAGCGGTTTTCTCCTGCCTGGTTTTCCGTGCATGGGCGCATGGATCTCGTACGCGCTCGGCAACCTGACTGACAACCTTCCGACCTTCGTTGTTCTGCCCGACACCAAAGGCCTGCCCTACAACCAGCGCGGATGTTTCTCGTCTGGGTTCCTGCCGGTCGTGCATCAGGGCACTGTGATTAATGCGGCCAGCCCCCGACCTGTTCCTGATCTTTTTGCCAGCGACAAGTTTGCTTTCGCCAAACGTGAAAACGATGCGGCCAGTCTGGCCATGCTTGATAAAATGAACCGGGCCCACGCCGCCCAACACCCCGGTGATTCACGGCTGGAAGCGCGTATAGCCAGTTATGAGCTGGCCGCCAAAATGCAACTGTCCGCACCCGAAGCTTTTGATGTCATGCGGGAACCCGAGTCAGTCCGCAACAACTACGGACTGGGTAATAAGGTGACGGAAGATTTTGGACGCAGATGCCTACTAGCCACGCGGCTGGTCGAAAGGGGCGTGCGTTTTGTGCAGGTCTGGAGCGGGCCGCAGGGAGCGACAGGCAATTGGGACAACCACGCCAATATTCTAACTGAACTCCCGCCCATGGCCGTCAGTGTGGATCAGCCCATCGCAGCACTACTCCGGGATCTAAAATCGCGCGGACTCGATAAGGACACACTTGTCATCTGGACCACTGAATTTGGCCGCACCCCATTTGCCCAAGCAGGGCAGGGGCGCGATCACAACGGGGGGAGTTTTGTAACATGGCTGTGGGGCGCCGGCATCAAGGCCGGCATTGCGCACGGCCAGAGCGATGACTGGGGCTATCAGGCCGTGGAAAACAAGACTTACTGCTACGACCTCCACGCCACCGTCCTCCACCTCCTCGGCATCGACCACGAAAAACTCACCGTGCGTCAAAACGGCATCGACCGCCGCCTCACCGACGTCCATGGCCACGTCATCAATGAAGTGTTGGCCTAAGTTCACCCAGGCCAATCACTCACCAGTCTTCAATACCCACTATCCGTTCAGGCTTCGCACAAAGCGGTCCATCCGGTCCAGCCCCTTTTCAATATTGGCCAGGCCTGTTGCATAGCTGATGCGGAGATAACCTTCCGCCCCAAAGGCGATGCCTGGAACAGCGGCTACCTTTTCGGTTTCGAGCAGTCGTGCGCAGAAATCAGCCGACTTCAGGCCCAGTTTGGAAATGTTGGGGAACAGATAAAATGCGCCCTTGGAATTCACGCAGGAAACCCCCGGCATGGCGTTCAAACGTTGCCAGGCAACCGTACGGCGTTTGGCATATTCGGCCAACCAAAGAGGTAGATGCGCCTGCGATCCTGTCAACGCCGCCACGCCGCCCTTTTGGGCAAATGAGGTGGGGTTGCTGGTGCTGTGGCTTTGAATGGCGTCGATGGCTTTGGCAATCGGCTCCGGCGCCGCAAGGAAACCCAACCGCCAACCCGTCATGCTCCAGGCTTTGGCGAAACCATGAACAATGATGGTGTGGTCATAGTGAGCCTGACTGAAGCTGGCCACGGAACGATGCGTCGCCCCATCATAGAGCAAGTGTTCGTAAATTTCGTCGCTCATGATCAATACGCCCTTTTCGACACAGATATCGCCTAGAGCCTTGATCTCGTCCGGAGTGTAAACGCTGCCAGTCGGATTGCTGGGGGTGGTCAAAACGAAAAGACGCGTGTTAGGAGTGATGGCCGCACGTAACTGCGACGGAGTCACCTTGAATTCAGTGGCATCAGTCGTGGTAATGATTACCGGCGTGGCCCCGGCCAGTTTCACCATCTCAGGATAGCTCAACCAATATGGGGCGGGGATGATGACCTCATCGCCCTCTTCACAGGTAGCCATGATCACGTTGTAACAGGAGTGCTTCCCGCCGCACGATACGATCACCTGGCTCGGCTTGTAGGTGAGGCCGTTTTCGCGCTGAAACTTGTCGGCGATGGCCGACCTCAGCTCGGGTATGCCGCTGCTCGGGGTGTATTTGGTGAACCCATCGTTCAACGCTTTGATCGCCGCATCCTTAATGTGCTGCGGGGTGTCAAAATCAGGCTCGCCGGCCCCAAATCCAACCACGTCCAAACCCTCTGCCTTCATCGCTTTGGCCTTGGAATCAATCACCAAGGTCATGGATGGAGACAGGGATGCCGCTCTTCGTGAAATCTTGTAGTTCATCGAAAGGCGGAGGCTAACACGGACACCACTCCCGGCAAGCGTGTTTTCGCAATTTGGTATGCGCCGGACGTTGGTCTTATAGCGTCCACCCCGCGCGGAACTCGGGTTTGACCAGTCGGTTAAGGTCCTCGTTATTGGTCACGCGCATGCCCGCTCCGTCCCACAGCACCTTTCCTGGAGAGCGAACGGCGAGCGTTCCGAGCAGGATTGCTTCGGTGAATGGCCCGGAGTAATCGAAATTGGACATTGCGGCCGGTCCGCCTTTGCAGGCATTGATCCATTCAATATGGTGACCGGGGGAACGTGGCAGGGTTTGCGCGGGCGCCACGTAATCTTTGAAATCCATTTCAGGCAGCAGCGTGAATTCCGAGCCGTAATCGTTGGGCGAGAAAAATACGCCTTTATCGCCTACGAGCAATAAGCCGCTGTCTGCAATGTTGTCAGGGAGCTTGACGCCATTGCCGACGTAGCGCGGGGGACGGTTCCCGCCGTCATACCAAAAATAGGAGACCGCAGGCATATCGCCGCGCGGCGGGAATTCATAGCGAATGATCGATTTGCTGGGATACGTCTCGCCATTCACATCGGTCGAAACCATGGCCTCCGCGCTGATGGGGAAGCCCAGCTTGAGCGCCATGAAAGCGACGTTGGCAGTGTGACAGGTCATATCGCCAATCGCTCCCGTGCCGAAGTCGCACCAGCCGCGCCATTTGAAAGGTGCATAGGCAGGATGATAGGGACGCGCCGCCGCTGGTCCGAGCCAGAGATCCCAAGCCATTGTATCGGGGACGCCTGGTTGATCCGTGGGACGTTTCATCACCCCTTGCGGCCATTGCGGCCGATTCGTCCAGACATGCACCTCGCGCACCGGACCGATGGCTCCCGATTGGATCACCTCCACTCCCTTGCGCAGCCCGGCACTCGCCGTCCCTTGATTGCCCATCTGTGTGGCGACCCCCATCTCCTTCGCCACCTCGTGCATGACCCGTGCCTCGTAAATCGAATGAGTCAGCGGCTTTTCGCAATAGCAATGCTTGCCCATGCGCATGGCCATGACGCTGGCCACCGCATGCGTATGATCGGGCGTTGCCACAACGACCGCATCGATTTCCTTCATCTCCTCCAGCATCTTGCGGAAATCCTTGAACCGTTTGGCATTAGGATATTTCTTGAACTGACCGGCGGCGTGATCCCAATCCACGTCGCACAAGGCGACGATGTTCTCGCCCTTTACCCCATCGGTATCCCCGGCACCGCGTCCGCCCGCGCCGATGATTGCGATATTGAGTTTTTCGTTGGCCGAGACCTTGCGCGGAGCTGCACCGGTCTTGGAAAGCCAGATATTTGGCAGCAACGCGGCTCCCGTGGCCAGCATGGAGGTGTTAGAAAGAAAACGACGACGCGACAACGGCGATTGTGGCTGGTTCATGCCTTAATTCCACCCGGCCTCAACAAAATCGTCAACCTCAATAATAGTAGGTGGTGTCGGGAGAGGGCCCGCCTTTGGCTCTGGCTTTGACCAGCGCCTTTTTGCGGATAATCACGCTTCCATCCGCTTGGCCGACTGGCTGGTCTGGAGAGAGAGAGAACGACAGGAACGGCTTGCTGACCGTACCGGCCGAGTGTTTCCCCAAATGGCCCACATCCCACACCGCAACTCCTGGCGTGTCGCTAATGCGATGGGTAATGAAAGCTCGGCGGCTGTCGCACTCAGAGACTTTGGTTGGCCAGGCCGGTTCGTTGGCTCCGGAGTTGGGATTGACTTTGCCGTCGGCATCAACAAATTTCATGCTGGGGAAATTTGCGAAATACATGTACGGCACATAAACATTGGCTGCATCCGTGCCCCAGCCGCCGTAGCCGGGATCTCCTCCATCGGGCCGATCGTAACTGGGCCACAATTTGCCAAAGACTTTGGTGATGGGGCAAATCGTGACCCAAGGATTTTTGAGGTAGGTGCCTTTCAACGAGTTTACTATGCTCTGCTTGCCTGTGGTCGGCGTGCGGTGGTAATCAGGACTGCCATCATCGTGAAAAGGAAATCGTCCCTGGTTATCATCGCCGTACATGATTTGAGCCAGGTACTGTTGCCGGATATTATTGATGCAGGCCATTTTCTTTCCCGAATAATGAGCCCGCGCGGCTGCCGGTAAAATGAGGGAAGCCAAAATCGCAATAATTGCCACCACGACGAGAAGCTCAATTAGGGTAAAAGCAGAGGCTTTCGATGGAATATCAAATCCCTGAGAATCAGGAGGTGCGGTACAGGCGGGGTGTGCGAGCATCCTAATGTTTTTGATAAGGCAAACAGCAGATGGTGTCAATCGACCTTCAAAGTCCCGAGAGTTCAGGGTAGGTCGAAAATTCAAGCTCCAACCGAGTATTTTCATCTGTGCCTAAAACAAACTTTGTCAGAGGAAAGGTACTTGGGTTGAATAAAACAGGCCTAAATCTTTCGATTTAGGCCTGTTTTACTTCTGGAATCCATCTTGGAGAGATGGTGGAGCCGAGGGGTCTCGAACCCCTGACCCCCACAATGCCATTGTGGTGCTCTACCAACTGAGCTACGACCCCGACCAGAGTGTGGATAATAGCGGGTCAATATCGGTTGTCAACGCCGTTGCTGGGGATTTTTTGTTCGAGTTTCCCCCCGGGCACGAAGCATTGGAAACTTGCAAAGTGTGAACTCGTGAGTCATCCAACACTGATTCTGTTGAAACATCACACTCCTGCCAAGCCAGATGAGTTGGTTGTGATTCAAAAGAGGAGTTTGTTCGTGGTTCGCAGGAAAGCTCAACCCAGCCGCCAACATGCCGATACTTTACTTTGAAGTGTTTTTAACCAGCCTTACGCCAAAACCAGTCGTGGAGCCACCTTTGCCAGCATGAAAGCAATTATCCTTGACGACTCGCGCACCATGCGTCGACTGCTTTCGAACTATATTGCGGAATTTGCCAGCGATATTGTTGAGGCAGAGGACGGCATGGTTGGGCTTGAGCAGTTGGAAAAGAACGCTCCGTTGGATTTGGCTCTGGTTGATTGGGATATGCCTCGTATGAACGGCCTCGAATTTGTCGAAGCTGTTCGCGCCAACCCATCCTACGCGGAGATGAAGAGATTGATGGTGACCTCCCACAACACTCTTGAAGATATGGGCGAAGTTTTAATGGCAGGAGCCGCCGATTTTCTCATGAAACCGATGACGGAGGAAATGATCCGCGACAAGTTGCAAATTCTGGGAGTCATTGATCAGCCTTGTCCAAACGGAATTTGAAAAAACCCAAGAGAATGAGCACAGCCACACTCCTATTGGACGCCGAATCACTTCCTGTCGAGGATTTATCCCTTCCCGCTCTGATGTGGGAGATCAACCTCCAAAAGCGCCCCAATTGGCTGCTTCGATGCCTTATGCATGCCCTTGAAGCGAAGCGGCAGGAAAAAGGAATGGGCTGGTCCCGCGCTTGGAACAAGAAGGGTCTGAACGTTTTCCGCGCGCATGTGCAAACCAAGGAGAACGACGCGGATTATTTAAGACTGGTTGATCCCCTTATTGCCCGATTGCTTCCTTTGGCGCCCCCGCAATACCAAAGCTTTGCATCGGAGTTGCTTGCCGATCCGGCGATGATGTCTTTCACTTTTTACCACAATCACGATCTTGACGGGCTTCAACATGAGGGCCTCACGCTTTCCTTTGGTCGAAAAATTGAGGCTGATCCTAGCAAGCGCGATCGCCTTGACCTGATCCTGGAAGACCGACGCAGAGAAGGCCGCGTAGACGGCCGTCTTGACCGTATTCGGTTTTACATCTGTCCCTGGTCGGAATACCAGAATGGCAAAACCCACTTTGCCTTGGAGAAATCCGAGCTTTCCGGCGAGGATCTAGTTGTCTCCCAAGAGCTATACGAAAGTTGTGTGCGCTTTTACCACGCGTGGAAAATTGATCAGGCACGCCAATGGAGCCATTGGTCTGCTCGGTACATCGAATATTTTGGAGCACGTTCGTTTATCCCTGTTGGTTCATCTTTCGCCTGAACCGCCGCGACTATGTGCCCGGTGACCCTTCTATTTCGGATCCTGGCAGGACCGTCCGCGTTCGGCTTCAATCGGTCCTGTTTTTAGTGTCGATTTTCTTGGCCTAATCACGCCATTCGGCACTTGAGCAGGGTGTGGTACTGACCGACTTCGTTGTGGTCTTCAATCACCTTTAGTCCGCTTTCCGCCAGACATCGCAGCAGGTCCGCAGAGTGGTACATCTGGCTGTTGCCATTGGCGATACAGGTGAAATAAAGGGAGGTTTGCTGAAGGCAAAACGCCGCGGTCTCGTTGGGCTGGCGGTCCCAAAAAAGTTCAAGGATATACAATTTGCTTTGCGGGGTCATGGCCTGCGCGGCGCGGCGGAGGATGGAGACGATTTCCCTTTCTGAAAAACAATCCAAAAACTGGCTCATCCAAATGGCGTCATGGCCTCCAGGGAGCGGTATTGAATCATCCAGCAGATTGGTCGGGAAAAAGTCCACGCGGCTTTGCAGGTTGTTTTTATTGACTGTCCCCGTCGCGAAACCAAGTTGCTGTGGCAAATCCGCAATGGTGATTTGCACTTCCGTATCAAATTGGGCGCATTGGATGGCCCATCTGCCGGTGTTACCGCCCACATCCAGCAATCGTTTGGGTTTGTCCGCGAACACGAGGGGCAGGGCGGCCGGGAAAGCCGCGTCGGAATAATAGTGATCAAAGGCCAGCCAGCTTTCACGCTGCTTGGGGGTGAAGGACGAAAGTCCCTCGTAAAGCGTGCTCCAATCGCCCAGCGTTGCAAGGCCGACTGGTTTTTCTTGCTCGATGGATTTATCGAGGTCGAATAGTCCCCGGTAACAAACGTCATGCACCACGTCCATGTTGACGCGTGTCATGCTGTCGCGGAACATGAAATACCCCAGCTTGGTAATCGTATACCGGCCGTCATTGAGGCAAAACAACCCGATGCCCAAGCCAGATTCCAACAGAACCTTGATTCCATAGCGTGGCAGGCTGATTTTTGAAACCACATCATTCAAAGTCATGCCCGTTTCGCGACTTTTTTGAATCAATTCCAAGATTCCGGCATCCCGCAAAATCCGGCACGCCTGAAACATTACGGGAGCGAAGGCGATCCGTTGAGCTTCAAGCTTTGCCTCGTACGCGCTCCTTGTGTCCACGTTAAACATGCTCACAACAGTTCCCTTTGCATTTTGCTGCGAACAATTTTGGCCAATAAGGGCAGCGCCCTATCCGCCTGCATGACATAGGGGTTGGCGGTGTCCCAGACGTATCCTGCCAGCACCGAGCAGATTTGCCTCATGATGGCGGGGTTGGCCTGGGCGCTGAAAATGATGTCCGGCAGAGTTTTGTCATACCACGCGGTAACGTAGGCGCGAAAGGTGTTGATGCCTTGCATGACGTGATCGGCGTATTCAACCTGCCAGTCCACTTTTTCGCCGTTCAACTGGCGTGCCACCACCTTGGCTGCGCGATTGGCCGATGCCAGTGCCAGCGTCACACCTGAGCTGAATATTGGGTCCAGAAACTCGGTGGCATTGCCAGCCAGCGCATAATGTTGCCCGTAAAGTTGCTTAATGGCGCAGGCGTACCCGCTAATCCGCTGAGGGGGGAATACAAATTTCATATCCCCCAGGCGCGCGGCCACATTGGGATCAGCCATTAGGATGGAGTGGAGTTGGACCGATGGTTCGCCGGGAAAATCTCGGAAAAACTCCGCTGTTGCCACCACTCCCACACTGGTCCGGCCGTCGGAAAATGGAATAATCCAAACCCACGCACCGGCCGGATGGATGCATGCCCAAATTTTCCCGCCCTCACGATCGGGCGGCCGCCTGTCACCAGTGACATGGGTGAACAAAGCTTCGCGTGCCGGAAATGTCGTGGGCTTTTCCAGATCCAACAGTCTGGGCAACACCCTTCCATAGCCGCTGCAATCCAGCACAAATCTGGCGGAAATCGTGCGGGTGATTATATCGGGGGAATCGATGGTGACCATCGCGCCGCTCTTATCAAATTCGATGGCAGTCACACTCTGGCCGTACACAATCTCCACCCCGCGCTCGGCCACTGCATCAGCGAGCGTTTTGTCGAAGTCAGCCCTGGGGACTTGGAAGGTATGTTTCCAGCCTTCGGTGAATTGATCGGAGAAATCAAAATTACAGTTCTCGGTGCCCCGCAGAAATTTCGCCCCGCACTTGTGCATGAACCCCCGCGCTTCGACCGCTTCCAACAGCCCGGCTTCTGAAAGCAAATCCATGCAGTGCGGCAGCAGGCTTTCTCCAATGACAAAGCGGGGAAACACCTGCTTCTCGACAACAAGCAAACGCATGCCCTGTTTTTGGAGCAATGCAGCCGCTGTCGAACCAGCCGGCCCGGCACCGATGATCAATACGTCGACTTCGGTTTTCACAATTTTAAGTCTCTTGAACCAGACAATGTTGTTGTGCCTCCAACGATTGGAGCAATGCCGTCACGCGTTGGATGTCCTCGTTGAGCGGGCGGTCTCCCTCGAGTCGCGGCGATACTCCTCGAACTGTTTCGTAAAGTTTGCGGTAATCCCCGCCCAACACCTTATCGCAACCGCGCGCGTCCGCCGCCTGCGCGAGAGCGATGGCTTCGATGGCCAGAATTTTCCAAAGCAATGGCATCGCCGTGCGGGTCATTTTTGCGGCAATGCAGCCCATGCTGACCACGTCCTGGTTATTTGCGTTGGTGGAGATGGTTTGGATCGAAGCCGCAGTTCCTAGTAACCGTGCCTCTGCGGCAAGCGAAGTGGCCAGCAGTTGAGCCCCGGAGAGTCCAGAGTTCAACCCGGGCGCACCACCAGCCAGCATCGGCGGAAGCCCTCGGCTATATCGCCAATTCACCAGCCTCTCAATTTGTCGTTCGGCCAACAGAGCCAATTTAATAAGTCCAATGCGGTGGTAATCGCTGACCATCGCAATCTGTTGGCCGTAAAAATTTCCACCGTGAATTACCATTCCAGTGTCCGGAAAAATCAAAGGATTGTCGGTGCTGGCGTTGAGTTCGCGAGTGACGACATCGCAGACGTGCCAATGTGCCTCCTGAAATGCCCCCAGGATTTGTGGCGCGCAACGCAAAGAATACGGGTCTTGTATTTCAGCCCCACCTTCCACCGGTTTGGGCTTGGATCCCCACTGGTGCTCCTCAATGCGCTTCGCGAAATCAGGGTGGGTGCTAAGCGAATCGCTGATTCGTTGGGCGACGAGCGATTGGCCGCGAAAACCGCGTGCCATATGGATTTGTTGGCACAACACCTCTGGCTCGCCATCAAGTGCTTGAAAGAGGCAGGCGGTAAGGAGCTCCATCCAGTGTAAAATCTGGCCCCCCTCCTGCGTGGCCAATGCCGCCAGCCCGGTCATTACGGAAGTCCCATTGACGAGGGCCAGCCCCTCCTTGCATTGCAGAGTCACTGGTTTCAGGCCTACCCGGCCTAATGCCTCGGCTGACCGAAGTCTTTCGTCTTTTAATCGCGCATACCCAACACCGACCAGCAGCCCTGCCATATGGGCAAGGGGAACCAAGTCGCCGCTTGCTCCGACGGAGCCTTCGCTGGGAATTTCGGGAAGCACCCCTGCATTGAGGCATTTGATCAATAACTGGATCAACTCTTCCCGGATACCTGAGTAACCGCGGGCAAGAGCATTGGCGCGCGCAAGCATGATGGCGCGTGTTTCCGTCTGCGAAAAAAGTGCGCCTTGCCCTACTGTGAGGTGGTGAATCAGGTTGAGCTGGTGCTGCGCCAAATCCTCATCATTCACTCGAAAGCCGCTGAGCGGGCCAAACCCGGTATTGATGCCGTAAATGGCTCTGGGCTCGGCCGCGAGCGACTCCACCAGCTCTCGGCTTCGTCGAATCAGAGGGCGTGCCTCGTCTGCAAGCTCGCAGTCTGCGCGGTGCGTGGCGACCTCCCACACCTCGGGAAGAGACAGTCTGTGGCCGTTGATTGGGATCATGGTGCTGATTAAGTGGAGTGGGTTTCTACGATAAACCGCTTGCGGAAGCAAGAACCGCCATGTTTGATTCCGCGCAATATCACGGACTAAACTTTTTTAGTCCCGATTTGGTAACCACAGGAATGGCCGAGAAATCAATCATCATCATCGGTGCCGGTATCGCAGGCCTGGCCGCCGGAAGTTACGGGCAGATGAACGGCTATCGTACTCGGATCGTTGAGCACCATAGCGAACCGGGCGGTGTCGCGACAGCATGGGCCAATGGAAATTATCTTATTGATGGCGGCATCCATTACTTAATGGGCCACAAGCCCGGCCAGGCTTGCCATGAGATGTACCGCCAACTGGGCATTCTGCACCACCGTCACTATCCCGACCTTGGCACTTTTGTGCGTTTCTCGGATGAGATCACCGGCAACCAAATCAGTTTCGGCCATGATCTTGAACGGTTAGCCCGTGATTTAAGGAAGCTCTCCCCGGCCGACACTAAAATCATTGATTCATTTATCGCCGGAGCACAGGCCATGCGGCGCGCGGATTTATTTGCCCTGATGGAAACTCCGCCGGAACTAATGGGAACGTTTGGACCCCTCAAGCAGCTCTGGGGCATGCGGCGTGTGCTCCGTTATTTTGGGCCGGAGTTTAACCAATCGATGGCACAGTACGCCAAAGCCGTGAAGAGCGAGGAATTGCGGCGGCTGCTGGTGAATCTTTTTCTTCCCGAAGTGCCCGTGTGGTTTGTGTTGTTGATACTTGGTCTTCTAGCGAACAAACAAATGGGCTTGCTTGCGGGGAGTTGCTCCGACTTCGTCGCCAGCATGGTCACTCGCTACGAGGGTCTTGGCGGTGCGATTCTATACAGCGCAACAGTGAAGGAGATCCTGGTGGAAAACCACCGCGCAGTGGGCGTTCGGATGGCCGACGGCACTGAGAGCCGTGCGGACATCGTGGTTGGGGCAGGGGATGGGCGGCGCACTATTTTTGAACTTCTGGGCGGTCGGTACGTTGACAAAAAAATCACGGAACGTTTCGCAACCTGGGAAATGCTCAGCCCAATTATCACGATCAGTTTTGGCGTGACGAGGGAGTTTCCTGATGTGCCTCCGTTGAACTTTGTGATGCTGAAGGAACCTTTGGAGTTGGGTGGCGTAACCATCACGGGTTTTCCTCTGCGCCTGTTCAATTACGGAACCCATTTCTCACCATCAGGCAAAACAGTCGTCCAAGTGCTGCTGCACGCCGATTGGAATTATTGGGATTCCCTGCGCGGTGACCGCGAACGCTATAATGCCGAGAAACTCCGCGTGACCAGCGAGGTTTTGACGCGGTTGGAGGCGCATTATCCCGGAATTACCGCGCAGGTCGAACTAACCGATATCGCCACGCCGTATACCACGTGGCGTTACACGTTGAATCACCAAGGTGCGTTCATGGGCTGGTTGCCCACCCCCAAAGCCATGCGTGCGCAGGTGAATAAAATGCTGCCCGGCCTGGAAAATTTCTACATGGCCGGTCAATGGGTAATGCCCGGCGGAGGTGTCCCGCCGAGCCTCTATTCCGGGCGGCAAGTAATTCAGATATTGTGCCGGCGTGACGGTAAAAGGTTTTGCACCTCAGTTCCAATCGACATTCCGGATCAGACGGCTGTCACTCTCTAATTCCAAGTCATGATCTCGCCTGCAACGCAAAAATGGCGTCCTTAGCATCCTTCTGCACCTTTGCGTCCGGATGAGTCAAAAGTGGCTCAATGTCTTGAACGTTAGCCTTGCTGCCCAACGCTGCAACAGTGCGGCAGGCATCGCGGATGACGCCAATGTCAGTGCTTTTGAGCTGAGATAAAATCTCGGGCAAAACGCTAGTCGCCTTGAGTCCCCGCAGTGACTTCAGCGCGTCCATCACTTCCTGCGGATCAGCAGCCTTGAACATCGCAGTGATGTTCTTCAGGTCTTCCGCACTAACCTCAGCATGGAGCACCCCTAGCACGCGACCCGCCTTGCGACGGACTTTTTCCCTCGAGTCCGTCAACATTTTTTTGAGTTCCGGCAGCGCCTTGGTCGTTGTTGGAAATTGTTTCTCCAATTCTTGCATGGCGTGAGCAACCTTGTCCGCATTGGTTCCGGACAATTCGGCGATAAGTTCGTCCTCTGTTTTAGATTTTGCCGCCTCAGAGGGCAGTATTCCCAGCAGCAAAACCGCGACTGCCACCGTCATCATAAACCCGCGTTTGGTCATCATATTCATAATGGATTCTGCTCTTCATTGGGCTTGGTGTCGCATGACCACGAAGCCACAGTGTAAATAAATTTGGTGAGTTGTGATCTCTCGTCCCGCGCAACTTCCGGCTGCCAACCTAACCAGCTATAAAATGTTGTCAACCAAGTCGATGCTCATGAATACAGGGGCTATTTGGTGGAGCTGAGATATTCGATAAGATTCCTCAAATCATTTTTCGATAGAATCGCGCCAAAACCTTCAGGCATGCCTGAGGCTCCACGGTCCCGTCCCTTGATCTCAGATTTTTTGATGGTCATGAGGCCGTCTTCGGGGGAGTTGATGACAATTTCGGTTGGCGTTTCGCTCTTGATGATGCCAGCGTAGGAGAGACCGCTATTGAGACTGATCAGCACGCTTTCAAAGCCTGCGGCGATTTGTTTGTTGGGCGTGATAATTGATTCCAGCATGTACTCGCGCTTTTGGCGGCTGATCAGTCCGGTCAGCTCAGGACCCACTTCGCCGCCGTCACCGTTTTCTTTGTGGCAGCGATTGCAGGCAACCTCCGCTTTTTCGTAAAATATTTTTCGTCCCTCTGCTGCGTTGCCACCAAAGAGGGTGGCGCGAAATTCCTTGAGGTCGTCCTGAGGCAGCCCGGCTTCGTAGGCGGCGAGCTTGGTTTTCACGGCTGGGTCCAAGCGCAGCCGGGCTGCCTCGGTAAGGTCGAGTGTAAGTTCCTTGGGCAGCTTGCCGCCGATGAGTAGGTCGAGTTGGGATACAAGAAGGGCATCGGCCCCTGCTCCTGACACGGTGCCAAGTGCCGTGAGCGCTGTTTGCTTTTCACCCATGGAGCCGACTTCGAGTTTCTCGGCGATTTGCGCGAGAGCACCGGAGGGTTTGACTTGTGAGGCGAGTTTAAGGGCTTCTTTGCGGACATCCTCAGAAGGGTCTTTCTGAGCCACGCCGAGGGCGTCAGTCAGGTGGTCATCGTGCAGCTGCGCCAATGCTCTCAGGGCTTCGACGCGAACCGATCCGCCACCCTGTTGCTTCTGGATGATCGCCAGGAGCAAAGGCGCAGTGCCCGATAGGTGGAGAGCCGTGGAGGCTCGTATGGCGGCGATGCGGACCGATTCAGGTTGATCACCTAGCAGATCTTCCACGGCGGGCTGGAGTGCACCGACGGCGTCGGCTGCCGAACGGGCCCCGGCGGTGGGCCGCCATAAACCACTCACGCGATCTTTGCCGTTGGGCTGAGCCCATTCCTGGATGTCGAGCAGCGCTTCGGCGCGGATACCCTCGGGAAGGGTTTTCCGGAGAGCCAGATCAGCGAGTGTTTTAACGGTGTCAGAGCGGCCATACCGAAAATTGGCGTTGACGATCCGACGCAGGAGTTCGGGGGGATGATTGGCTCCGGCGATAGTTCCAAGCTCGGCGAGTTCGGGGATGGCACCGCTGATGGGGCCGTCATTGATGGCGCGCGCGGCTTCGAGAACCAAACGCGGCTCGATATCTTTTAGGAAAAGACCGACTTCGGCTAATCCCAATCGACGCATGGTCAACAGCGAGCCAAGGCGGGCGCTGGCTGACTGGTGTTTGGCGCACTCAAGAAGATCCGTGAGTTCGGCGCATGAAGCCAGAATCATGACCCCGGCATGTCGCAGGTAAGGATCCTTATCTTGATTGGCCACCAGCATGGCAACCGCCGGAGCGACAGCCGCGCGATCGCCTATGCGAGCCAGAGCTTGTGCGGCCAAGAACTGGACTCTGGGCACTGGGTGACCGAGTAACGGAATTAGGCTGGAGGTCGCAATTTTGAGGCGGGCATCACCTACTACGCGGCAGGCCTGCGCGACAATTTCGGCATCGCCATCGCTCAGAAGCGGAGCAACTGCGTCGAGGGCTCCAGGCGTTTTCTCTTGGGCGAGCTGTCCCAAAGCCCATATGGCATGGATGCGAGCCAACAGGGTTGAGTTGCTGGAAGCAGTTTTGGAAAGTGATTTGATGGACGCGGGGCCGCGGGAGGCGAGTTCGAATTGTGCCATCTGACGCACGCGTTGGTCGGCATGTGAGAGCAGGCGCAGGAGTTCTTTCTCACTGCGATTGTCGCCGCCTGCGGCGAGCAGGGTTTTGGTCCCTATCGTTTCCGGTGCCTTATCGACGGCAGGATCCGAGATGCGGTAGATACGGCCTTTGCCGTTCAGGCCCCAGCCTTCGACCCAATCGCTGATGTACAGGCCGCCATCAGGACCAAACCCCACATCGGTGGGTAGGCAATTCCAGATGGTTTCCTCAGCATTTTGTAATTCATAGGCCGCACCCTTGGGCTTAAGAGTGAAGGAATAAACGCCGCTCCCGCGACTTCCACGGAAGTCGACCATGAAGAAATGGTTTTTGTACTTGGGACTGAATCCAGTGCCGGGATGGTAAGCAACCCCGGAAGGACCGTTGCCGATCCAGGCAATGGGAGGGAGCAGATGCGCGGCCTGTCCATCCCATTGGGGGTGCCACATCTTTTCTGCATTCCATGGCCCGCGCGAGTTTGGGTACTCGATAAACTGCCAGCCTACACGCCAACCGCTGTCACCGCCCTCTACGATGTAAACCCAGCGGGCGCGATCGCCCCCGTCAGAATTATTGTCGCCAGTGAACAGATTGCCGAGTTCGTCAAATACCAGTTCCTGCGGGTTACGCAACCCAAAGGCGAATTCCTCAAGATCTGAGCCGTCCTGATTGCAGCGGAAAACGGACCCGGTGTCGGTATGTCCGATCTGGCGTCCATTTTGTGTCACACTCGATCCACGATCTCCAATGCTGAAATAAAGTCGACCGTCCGGCCCAAGGGTAAGACCATGAAGATCATGTCCAAGAAAACCAACGCGAACACCGTAGCCGTAGCTGATGGATTTGCGCAGGTCTGCCACTCCATCGTTATTGGTGTCTTTTAGGGACCAAACGTGGGGGATGTTGGCGAACCAAACTTGACCCTTGCTGGCAAGAACACCGGCCGCGATCCCGTCGAGAGGGTGGTTAAACCCATCAGCAAAAACACTGGAATAATCGACTTTGCCATCACCATTGCGGTCCTCGAGCAGACGAATTCGGTCCGACCATTGAGAGTAGGCGCCTATTTTGTCGCCTTCGTGACGCTTCATCATGGCGAGACGATCATCCACGGTGCGGCAGGCGAGATCCTCATCAAGCCAATCCATGTGGCCGCGGATATCCGTTACTCCCTGATGCAGTCGAAACGTTTCCACGACGTAGCAACGGCCCTTCTCGTCGAAGGTGAATGACACCGGGCTCGCGAGGTTTGGTTCGGCGGCGAAAAGGTCTATCTTTAGGCCAGCCGGTATCTTGATGCCTTTGGCCATTTTCCCGCCTTCGTCGGAAGCCATTGCAATCTGGGGGGATTTGGATGGGCCTCCCACTTCGTGTTCGGCATACACCGTGGAGGATAGCGCAAGGGCGATTAGCGACGGCGCTAGCGCGGGTAAATCGAAAGGATTCATGTTCGGCAGCTTCATTGCCAAATAATGACAGCGGCCGTAGCGGCGACGCAAGGAGACTCTGCCCTTTCAGTTAAGAATTGGGATGCCGAATGCTTAGGATTATTTGGCAGAACCAGAGACTGTACCCCCAGCCTCAACACGGTAGAATCTCTTGTTCGACTGACTGGTCGAAACAAAATAGGGGGGGGAGCTGGTGGTGCTGAGGATCCAATTTTGAAAATCGCCAGACTCTAAAAGCCTGACAGAACGCGATCCATCATTCTTCCAGTCCACTCGTAGGACGCCGCCTTCCACAGAAATGCTCACTGGAATTGCGCCAGATAGTTGGGTGCGGGTGGCCAGACCACTGGGAATGGCAGTGAATACCCCTCTCAGGCTTGTATTTGCATTGAGGCTGATCGTGGCTGTGGCATTGGTGTTGGTGAGGCTGCCCGTCCATGTTTGAAATGAATAGCCGGCCGATGGAGTTGCAGTGAGAGCAATCGATGAGTAGCCCCGGAGGCTGTTCGTGACATCGTTCGCGAGTGTCACGCCACTGACAACGGCTGATACAGTGCCGCCAAACGAGTTGCTGAGCATGAAATTATACAACGGAACAAAATAGGCGCCGACGGTGATGTTGGAGCTGACGGTGAAGGTGAAGTTAGTGGCTGAACCGCTGGCGGTGCCAAACCAAAACCAGAGCGTGTTGCCAGGGCTGGGGCGAGCCTCAAGAGTCACGACGCTGCCCTCAGGGAATGACCCTCCGTTGGGGATTACCTGCCCTGCACCATAAGAGTTGACCGTCACTGTCCGCAGTGGTTTGAAGATTGCGGCGATGGTCCGATTCGAGGTCAATGTGATCAAAGCAGGGTTGGCTGTGCCGGTAAAATCCCCAGTCCAACCCACGAAAGCAAAACCAGTGCTGCTGGTGGCCGTGAGCGTCACGGCAGACCCAGAAACGAAGCTGGAACCCGAGGGAAGGGAGCCGACCCAACCGCCAGATGAACCGCTTAGGTTAAGTTGATAGATTGGAAGGAAATTGGCGGTGATCGTTTGGTTGGTGGTCATTACCAAATCGGCAGGGTTATTGGTTGAGACCAAATCTCCCGTCCATCCAGTAAAAACATAACCAGTAAAAACATAACCCGCCAGAGGCGTTGCAGTCAGAGTCACAATGGACCCTGCATTGAAATTCGTGCCTGTCGGCGACCAGGACAAGCTGCCACCAACGGGAGCAGTCGCGGAGAGTTGATACACCCGAACAAAACTGGCGGTGATGATTTTGTTGGTAGTCATCGTCACTAGTGCCGGGTTCAAAGTCCCGTTGAGATCACCGCTCCAACCGCTAAACGCATAACCAGCAGCAGGAGTTGCGGTCAGAGTCACCGTGGACCCTGAATTGAAATTTGTGCCTGTGGGTGACCAAGCCAGGCTGCCACCCGCGAGAGCAGTTGCGGAGAGTTGATAGACTCTGGTGAAATTGGCGGTGATGTTTTTATTGGTGGTCATCACCACGGCTGCCGGGTTTGAGACGCCGGACAGATCACCGCTCCAACCGCTGAAGGCATAACCGGCAGAGGGTGTCGCGGTCAGAGTCACACTGGATCCCGAATTGAAATTCGTGCCGGTCGGTGACCAAGCCAAACTTCCACCAGCGAGAGCGGTTGCGGAGAGTTGATACACCCGAACAAAACTGGCGGTGATGATTTTGTTGGTAGTCATCGCAACTGACGCCGGGTTCAAAGTCCCGTTGAGATCACCGCTCCAACCGCTGAAGGCATAACCGGCGGAGGGTGTCGCGGTCAGAGTGACGATGGAACCTGAGTTGAAGTTTGTGCCGGTGGGTGACCATGCCAAAGTGCCGCCAGTAAGTGCTGTTGCGGAGAGTTGATACACCTTGGTGAAATTGGCGATGATGTTCTTGTTGGTAGTCATCACCACGGCAGCGGGATTTGAGGCGCCGGACAGATCACCGCTCCAACCGCTGAACGCATAACCAGCAGCAGGCGTTGGAATGAGAGTCACCGTGGATCCTGAGTTGAAATTCGTGCCGGTGGGCAACCATGCCAAGCTGCCGCCGGCAAGTGCACTTGCAGAGAGTTGATACACCCGGACAAAAGCGGCGGTGATGCTCTTGTTAGTGGTCATCGTCACTAATGCCGGATTCAAGCTTCCGCTGAGATCACCACCCCAACCACTGAACGCATAACCGGCTGAGGGTGTCGCGGTTAGGGTTACGGTGGACCCTGAGTTAAAGTTTGTGCCGGTGGGTGACCAAGCCAGAGTGCCGCCAGTAGGTGCTACTGCTGTTAACTGGTATACAGGCACGAACGTAGCCGCAATATTTTTACTCGCGTCCATCACTACCGTCGCCGGGTTCGAAGATCCGGTGAGGTCGCCGCTCCACCCCGTAAAAGCATACCCTGTGCTTGCTGCGGCCGTCAGAATGACCGAAGTGCCGGGAGTAAAATTCGTTCCACCTGGATTTGAAGAAGCTGAGCCACCGGAAGTGGATGTGAGATTGAGTTGGGAAAATAGCGCGAAATTAGCGGTGATAACCTTATTCGCAGCCATGACCACGGGGACGGGGTTTTGTGTGCCGGTCACATCACCACTCCAGCCGCTGAAGGCATAACCCGCGGCAGGTGTTGCCGTCAGAGTCACTGTGGACCCTGCATTGAAATTTGTGCCTGTGGGTGACCAAGCCAGGCTGCCACCAGCGAGAGCAGTCGCGGAGAGTTGATAGACTCTGGTGAAATTGGCGGTGATGTTTTTATTGGTAGCCATCACCACGGCTGCCGGGTTTGAGACGCCGGACAGATCACCGCTCCAACCACTGAAGGCATAACCGGCAGAGGGTGTCGCGGTCAGAGTCACCGTGGACCCTGCATTGAAATTTGTGCCTGTGGGTGACCAAGCCAGGCTGCCACCCGCGAGAGCAGTTGCAGAGAGTTGATAGACTCTGGTGAAATTGGCGGTGATGTTTTTATTGGTGGCCATCACCACGGCTGCCGGGTTTGAGACGCCGGACAGTTCACCGCTCCAACCACTGAAGGCATAACCGGCAGAGGGTGTCGCGGTTAGAGTCACCGTGGATCCTGAATTGAAATTCGTGCCGGTCGGTGACCAAGCCAAAGTGCCGCCAGTAAGTGCTGTTGCGGAGAGTTGATAGACGCTGGTGAAATTAGCGGTGATGTTTTTATTGGTGGTCATCACCACTGCTGCCGGGTTTGAGACGCCGGACAGGTCACCGCTCCAACCGCTGAACGCATAGCCA